>CAZQJC010000001.1:0-41624 GCA_964593795.1 uncultured Myxococcales bacterium
AGACGCGTGGCTGGGGGCGCGTGGCATCGCGGTGCTGCGGGTCACCAACGAGCAGGTGCTCGCGCGCCCGGAAGAGGTGGTGCGACGGGTCCGCCGACTGCTGTCGGAGCGCCTGCCGGTGCCCCTCTCCCGACGGGCCCGACGGGAGAGGGGCGACTGACCGTGGTGGACGCCACGACGGGGTGAGGCCGGGCGTGGTGTTAGGGGCCAGAAAAATCGATCGTTTGGGCCTCGCTCCCGCCCTATCCATGCGCCTTGGCAGATGTGATCAATGACGAGCCGGAGCGCCGGAGTGGGGAGACCACAGCTCAGCCGCGAGTCGCTCGAGGTGCTCACCGAAGCACCGGACCTCTCGCGCATCGATGTGGGCTCGAAACTAGCGCAGGCTGGCGACGCGGCTGCCGAAGAGGCGCTCGAGGCGAACGAGGAGGTCGTCGGTGGGGTTCACGCACCACTCGGGCGGCAGGACGAGCGTGGTCTCGCAGCGCTTCGGGATCTCGAAGCGCAGCCACGTCGTGCACTTGCCCTGCGGCGACGCGCTGCGGTGGGACTCGAGGAGCGCCTTCATCTGGTCGATCTGCCCTGGCTCCACGAGGTCGGCGTTGAGGCGGATCTCGAGCCTGGAAGACTTCTCGAGGCGCACGCTCGACAGGAGCTGAGCCTCCTCGAGCAGGAGCTTGGCCTTGACGGCCTCCTCGCCCGCGTCCGCGTCCTTGCCGAAGCCCGCGCGCTTCTCGACGCGCGCCGTGATGAGGAGGGGCTCGCCCGACTTGAGCACCTCCGCGGACTTCGCGTAGGCCTTCGAGAACACGGTCACCTCGACCTGCCCCGTCGCGTCCTCGAGCACCAGGAACGCCATCAGACCGGCTCCGCTCTTGAGCGGCCGCTCGCGCAGCTCGGCGATCATCCCACCCACCCGCACGGTCGTGCCGTGGGCCTTGTCGTCGAGATCCGTCGTGGTCGAGTCGGCGAAGCGCTTGAGGTCCGCCGCGTAGCGGTCGAGCGGGTGCCCGGACAGGTAGAACCCGAGCGCCTCCTTCTCGAGCGCGAGCATCTGCCGCGGCGCCCACTCCTCGACCACCGGGTAGCGCACGTCCTCGCCCTTGGCCGCGCCGGCCGGCGCGGGCGGCGGCGCGAACACGTCGAACAGCGACGTCTGTCCGCTCTCCTTCTCCTTCTGCAGCTTCTGCGCTCGCTCGACTGCGCCGTCGATCGCGGCCATCACGCGCGCCCGCTGCGGAACGGGCGCCTTGGATCCCCTGACCTCGATCGTCGGCCCGAGGCTGTCGAACGCGCCGCTCTTGGTGAGCGCCTCGAGCATCTTCTTGTTCACCTTGCGCAGGTCCACGCGCTCGCAGAACTCGAAGAGGCTCTGAAACGGCCCGCCCTCCGCGCGCGCGGCGAGCACCGACTCGACCGCGCCCTCGCCCACGCCGCGGATCGCGCCGAGCCCGAAGCGGATCGCCTTCTGCACGCCCGCGCCCGGCTTGTGCCGCCCCTTCTTCTTGTCCCCGGCCTTGGCCTCGGTCGCCTCCGCCCGCACGACGTTGAAGTCGGCGTCGGACTCGTTGACGTCGGGCCGCAGCACCGAGAGGCCCATGTCCTTGGCCTCGGCGATGAACTTCACGATCGCGTCGGTGTTGTCCTTGTCGCAGGTGAGCAGACCCGCCATGAACTCCGCGGGGTAGAAGCGCTTGACGAAGGCGGTCTGGTAGGTGACGAGCGCGTACGCGGCCGAGTGGCTCTTGTTGAAGCCGTAGCCCGCGAACTTCTCGATGAGGTCGAAGATCTCCTCGGCGCGCGCCTTGTCCACGCCCTTGCCGAGGCAGCCCTCGACGAAGCCCGCCTTCTCCTTCTCCATCACCTCCTTCTTCTTCTTGCCCATCGCGCGGCGCAGGAGGTCCGCGCGGCCGAGCGCGTAGCCGGCGAGCTCGCTCGCGGCCTGCATCACCTGCTCCTGGTACACGATGACGCCGTAGGTCTCCTTGAGGATCCCCTCGAGCCACGGGTGCAGGTACTCGACCTTCTTCCGGCCGTGCTTGCGCTCGATGAAGTCGTCGACCATGCCGCCCTCGAGCGGCCCGGGCCGGTAGAGCGCGACCGCGGCGATGATGTCCTCGAAGCAGTCGGGCTTGAGCTTCTTGAGCAGCTCCTTGAAGCCGGAAGATTCGAGCTGGAACACGCCGGTCGTGTCGCCGGCCGAGATCATCTTGTAGACCTCGGCGTCGTCGAGCCGCAGCTTGTCGAGCGCGAACTCCGGGGCCTCGCGGCGGACGAGCTTCTCCGCGATGTCGAGCACCGTGAGGGTCTTGAGGCCGAGGAAATCGAACTTCACCAGGCCCGCCGCCTCGACGTTCTCCATCGAGAACTGCGTGACGAGGAGGCGCTCCTCCTTGCCCTTGCCCTCGCTCGGAGCCTCGCGGTCGATCGCCGTGAAGCACGGCACCGAGTCCCACACCGGCCCGTCGGCGATCACCACGCCCGCGGCGTGCATGCCGGCGTGGCGGTTCAGCCCCTCGAGCACGCGGGCGTAGTCGAGGAGCTCGTGGACCTTCGGGTCCTGGTCGTAGAGCTCCTTGAGCCGCGGCTCCTTCTCGATCGCCTCGGGGATGGGCGTGCTCTTGCCCTGCACCGGCTCGGGCACGAGCTTGGCGAGCTTGTCGGCCTCGGAGATCGGGAGCTCGAGCGCGCGCGCGACGTCGCGCACCACCGAGCGACTCTTTAGCTGGTGGTACGTGGCGATCTGCGCGACGTGGTCCGATCCGTACTTGCGCTTGACGTAGTCGATCACCTCGCCGCGACGGTTCATGCAGAAGTCGACGTCGAAGTCGGGCATCGACACGCGCTCGGGGTTGAGGAACCGCTCGAACAGCAGGTGCAGCGGGATCGGATCGAGGTCGGTGATGCGCATCGCGTACGCGACGAGCGAGCCCGCGCCCGAGCCGCGGCCCGGGCCGACCGGGATGCCCTTGTCCTTGGCGTGGTTGATGAAGTCCCAGACGATGAGGAAGTAGCCAGGGAACCCCATCTTCTCGATCACCGAGAGCTCGTGCGCGAGCCGCTCGCGGTACTGGTCGGGATCGAACTTCTCGCCGCGCCCGGCCTTCTCCGCGAAGCGCTTCTCGAGGCCCTCGCCAGAGATCTTCCGCATGTACGACGCGGCGTCGTGCCCCTCGGGGACCGGGTAGCGCGGCAGCACCGACTTGCCGAGCGTGAGCTCGACGTTGCAGCGCTTCGCGATGTCGACCGTGCTCTGCAGCGCCTGCGGCACGTGCGAGAACGCCGCGTTCATCTCCGACGGCGTCTTGATGTAGTAGGCGTCGGTCTCGTGCTCGAGGCGACCCTTGTCGCTGATGGTCTTGCCGGTCTGGATGCACATGAGGATGTTGTGCGCGCGCGAGTCCTCGCGCCTGACGTAGTGGCAGTCGTTGGTCGCGACGATGGGGATGCCCGTGTCCTGCGAGATTCGCGGCAGCTCGTCGTTGACGATGTCCTGCTCGGCGAGGCCATTCGGCTGCAGCTCCATGTAGAAGTCGCCGGGCGCGAAGATCGACGCGTACTCCTTGGCCACTTCTTTTGCGCGCTCCTTGCCCTCCTTGGTCAGCGTCTGCGCGAGCTCGCCGCCCAGGCACGACGACAGGCCGATGAGGCCGCCCGAGCGCGCCCGCAGGATCTCCTTGTCGATGCGCGGGTGGTAGAACATGCCCTCGACCCAGGCCATCGACGACAGGTACGTGAGGTTCCTGTAACCCTCCGCGTTCTTCGCGAGGAGGATGAGGTGGAAGGTGCGGCGGTTGGTCTTGTCCTTGCGACCGCCCGCGGCGACGTAGGTCTCGAGGCCGAAGATGGGCTTGACCCCCGCGTCCTTCGCCTTCTTGTAGAACTCGATCGCGCCGAACATGTTGCCGTGGTCGGTCATCGCGACGGAGTCCATCCCGTGCTGCTTGACGGCCGGGAAGAGGTCCTGCAGGCGGATCGCGCCGTCGAGCAGGGAGTACGCGGTGTGGAGGTGGAGATGCGCGAACTCGGCCATGGGATCCTTATATAGGATCCGGATGACACCCGTGAGGGGGCTTCAGGCTTCAGGCTTCAGGCTTCAGGCTTCAGGCTTCAGGCTTCAGGCTTCGGCCGGACGATCGTGATCGCCGCTGCGATCGACGATGCCCGACCCTGCCTCGTTCGAAGCGATCCGCGGCGGCATCCGTCTCTCGAGGCGAGCGAAGCGAAGACGCTCAGCCGGGCGCGGTGTCCGCCGTCGAGCCGAGCGAAGCGAAGACTCTCAGCCGAGGCGCGGTTTCCGCCGTCGAGGCGAGCGCAGCGAGCCGCAAGGGCGTCCGTCGCGCAGCGAGCGAAGACGCAGGGAGGGGGGCCCAGTTGGGTCGCGCCGAAGGCGCGCTACTCGGCACTTGCCCAACTGGGGGAGGGGCAGTCGTGCCCCTCCTGCGGCGGCCTTCCGTGGCCGCCGATCGTAGGCTAGAGCGCGTAGCCGAGGCCGAAGACCCAGGCGAAGAAGCCGTCGGAGCCCTCGCGCGCCTGAGGCGTCGCCGGGGCTGGCTGGCCCGGCTGCGGGGGCGCGGGCAACGTCGGGCCGCCGGTGGCCGGCACCACGGGCGCGCCGTCGAACGAGAGCGCGAAGTAGCTGTACTGCATCGCGGCGGTCAGCTCGAGCTTCCAGGGCAGCCGAACGAGCAGGCCCATCCCGAGGTCGGCGCCGTGCGCGCTGACGTCGCGGGCGAAGCGCTCGAGTCCGGCCTGGCCGGTGCCGATGTTGACGGTCATCTTGCCCGTGGCGGAGAAGCGCCAGAAGAGCGGGAGCTCGACGTCGGCGCCGGCCTCGACGTAGTTGTAGGTCGTCTGCGGCAGCGGCGACGTCGCGCCGCCGATGTCGAAGGACCGGCGCCCGTAGGCCATTCCCGGCCGGATGACCGTGGGCCGCGCCCGGCCGCCGACGAGCACGCGGTAGAACGGCCCCACCGCGAGGCGGTTGGAGCTCGTGTCGACCGACTCGCCGGTCGCGGCGATCTTGCTCTCGCTCGGCAGCGCCCGCGCGTACTGGAAGCGCAAGCCGATAGCGCGCACGTCCTCGCTGCCGTCGAGCAGCTCGCCGGGCATGACCTCGGCGGCGAGCGCGATCGTGGGCAAGAGCGCGGAGTCGTACTTCGGCAGGTTCGCGCCGGCGTCGCCGCGGATCTCGAGCGAGCGTGACTCGAGCGCGTAGCCGAGCGCGATGCGGTAGGGGCGATACGGATCGTCGGGGCCGCCCTTTGGCACGTGCTCCGGGGCGCGCTGCTCGACGTGCGGCTCCGCCGAGACGGGCACGGCCTTCGGCGGCTCGTCGTCGAGGCCCGCCGGACGCGGCGCGGGCGCGGGCGTCGCGGCGGCCGGCACCGGTGCGGGCGCGGAGGGCCCCACGATGAGCGCCAGCACGTCCGTCTCGATCTGGTCCTTGGTGGTCGGATCGATCTCGGCCTTGGCGAGCGCGTAGACCTTGTCGCCCTTGCCGCGCACGCTGACCTTGAGTGTGAACTTGCGCTTGCCGCCCGGGCTCACCTGTCCGTCGACGATGGCCTGCGCACCGACGAACCCCGTGAGCTCCACCTTGCCCTCGAGCGCCGAGAGGACGCCCTGGCGGATCGGGCCAGAGAACGGCCCGGTGAACGCGTTGACCGCGACCTTGGGGACATCGGCGGCGCGCGCCTCCGCGCCGGCACCGAGCAAGATGAGGAGAAGGAACAGGTGTTTTCTATGCTTCTTGCGAAGGGCCCGTCCGAGCATCGGGATCCTCCTTGTGCCCCCGGTTGATCACGCGGCGTGCCAGCGCCAACTGGTCAGAATTTCTAGGTAGGACACTGTGCGCACCGGTGAGCGTGGGCCCCGGGGTGCGGGGTCGGGGCCACAGGGCGTCAGAAAGAGGCGTTGCTCCAGGGGGCCGTGCAGGGCGGGCCATCGGAGAAATGGAGCCGCGGCGCCCCCGCGGCGGGAACGAGGACGACCATCGCGGAGCGCGTCCCGTAGGGGCCGGCGTGCACACAGGCGGCTTGCGCCTCCCGCAAGCGCGCCGGATCGGCGTCGGCGGGGACCTCGTGCGATGCGAGGAGCGAGGCGAGATCCTGACCGAGGCTCCAAGCAGGATCGACGGCGGCGAGCGCGCGATCGAGCGCGTACCGGGCGCGCGCTTCCACGAAAGCGGCCTTCGGAGAGGCGGCCCCGAGCGGGCGATTCTCGAGCACGTGGAGGCCGGGCCCGAGCGGGACAGGCACGGGCGCGCCGGCCTCGACCTCGAGGTAGAAGAGCGCGGCGCGATCGCCGACGAGCAGCCAGCAGGGGTTGTAGTCCTCGCCGCGGACGCCCTCGGCGAGGGCGCGCGCGCCGGCGGCTGCGTCGACGGCACCGGCACCGAGGAGCGGCAGCTCGCCGCGCGAGCGACGAGACGGATCGCGCCCGGACTGCGCCGGGCGGTTCGTGAGCGCCGCGAAGACGCCGTGCTCTCCGACCGCCATCCACGTGCCTCCCGCGGTCAGGTCGCGTCCGCCGAGCAGGCGCGGGTCACGCTCGCGAAGCACGCCGAGGGCCTCGGTCGGACGCGCCAGCCACTCGTCTCGGTTCGCGGCGACGACGAGCGGCGCGCCCGGCAGGAGGCGGTGCAGCACCACGAGCAGGCACATGCGCCGAGCCTACCGCACGCACGGGCGCTCGGCTTCCGGGCGCCGAACCTGAACCTCCTCCGCGTGCGCGGCCCCACGCCGCGCGCGGTTCTCCTTCCGACGCCGATCCGGCCGGGCTAAAGTGCGGCGGGGTCTTTCCACACCAGCGAAGGAGGAGGCATGAGACGGTGCGCACCGAGATGGGGAACGGTCGCGATCGGACTTTTCGCGCTAGCAGCGATCGGCTGTAGCGAGGATCCGCTCGGCATCGGCAGCGGCGGCACGGGCGGCGGGGAAGCCGGCTCGAGCGGGACCGGCGGCGCCGGCTCGAGCGGGACCGGCGGTGCGGGTATGGGCGGCGCGGGCATGGGCGGCGCGGGCATGGGCGGCGCGGGCATGGGCGGTGCGGGCATGGGCGGCATGGGCGGCATGGCGATGCCGTGCGAGCCGGCGCCCATGGGGAGCTTCGTGGTCTGCGGCCGCGCCAGCTACGACTGGGTTCCTGCGCGCGACGACGTCACCGAGGGCGGGGTCAAGCTCGACTACGCCACGGCGGTCGATCGGCCCGCACGTCGCGCCCTCGTGCAGGCGCTCGACGGCACCACCGTCGTCAACGAGGCCATGGTCGACGACAGCGGCTCCTTCCGGCTGGTCGTTCCCGACGGCAAGACCGTCAAGGTGCGCCTGAGCGCGCACAGCAAGACCACGGCCTTCCCGCGCCGGATGGGCGCCTTCTGCGACGGGGCGGCGTGGGACGTCGCCGTCGTGGACAACACGATGATGCGCGCGCTCTACGCGGTCGACGGCGCGATGACCTACAGCGCGGACACGATGGAGGCGCACGTCAAGGCGCCCGTCAGCCACGAGGGCGGCCGCTACACGATGCGCTCCGGCGCGCCGTTCGCGATCCTCGACACGATCGTCCAGCAGCTCGAGCTCGTGTGCCAGGCGGCGCCGAACGTGATGCTGCCGTCGCTCCTCGTGAACTGGAGCGTCAACAACGTGCCCACCGGCGGCGACAAGACGATGGGGCAGATCAGCACCTCGCACTACACGAGCGAGATGGATCAGAGCGTCCTCTACATCCTCGGCAAGGAGGACGTGGACACCGACGAGTACGACGACCACGTCATCGCCCACGAGTTCGGCCACTACCTCGAGGCGCGCCTGTACCGCTCGGACAGCATCGGCGGCTCCCACATGTCGAAGGACATGTGCGATCCGCGCGTCGCGTTCGGCGAGGGCTACGGCAACGCCCTGTCGGGCATGACGTTCGACGATCCCATCTACGTGGACACGAGCGGCATGGGCCAGGCGCAAGGCTTCTCGCTCAACAACGCGACCGCGCCGGCGGACAACGATCGGGGCGTCTACAGCGAGACGAGCGCGCAGTACTTCCTCTGGAAGCTGTTCGATGCGCGCGATCCCGAGCCCAACAAGGGCTCGTACGACCGCATCCACGGCATCCTCCGCGACTTCAACAAGACGACGCCGGCGCTGACGAACCTGCAGACGTTCACCGCGCACTACAACGCGCTCCATGGCGGAGCCGCCGAGGGCGTGCGCATGCTGTGGGAGACCGACCTCGCGTCGCCGTACGACTCGCTGTGCGCGGGCACGTGCAGCGGCATGATGGACACGGCCGATCCGTGGGACATGGACAACGACCTCGGCAGGGCGTACGCGACCACGCGCGTGTTCCCGGACGCCGGGATGATGTACCCGGCCGAGTTCTGGCGCCTGTACCGCAAGCTCGACTCGGGCGCGAACGCCGCCACGGCGCACGACCAGATCGTCCCGGCCGGCGGCACGCCCACGAACAAGCTCGGCGGCTCGCGCTGGTACTACTTCGTCGCCACGGGGGCGATGACGACCGTGGCGCTGACGAACCCGCAGGGGTTCGCCTGTGGCGACAACGCGGTGCAGATGTGGGCGTACGCCTCGGGCACCGTGGTGGACGTGCAGGACATGGGCTGCCCGAGCATCTCGATGACCACCGAGGCGGGCAAGGCCTACGTGATCACCGTGAACCTCGCGCGCGGCGGCATGAGCGCGCTCGCGGGCTATGACCTGATGGTGACGCCATGAGGAGGATGACGATGAGCATCGCGAGGGGAGCAGGCGCGCTCGCGCTGGTGGTGGCGGGCCTCTGGGCCGGCGACGCGCGCGCGAAGGACGGCGAGCCGTGGAACGGCGGCAAGCAGACCGTGCCGGCGGAGGTCCGCGCGGAGCTGCCCGGCCGCGTGCTCGCGGGCAAGACGCAACATGCGACCATCGTGGTCACGCCGACGCGCGATTGCGTCACCCTCGAGACGCGCGTGCGCGGCGTCGACGGCGTGGACGTGCGGGCGAGCGCGTGGCAGCGCCAGAAGACCTGCGAGGCCGGGCGCGCCGTGCGCATCCCGGTGACGCTGGTCGCCTCGGCGCAGCAGGCGGGCCTCGTCACGGTGGACCTGCGGCTCGACGTCGGCGGGCGCACCGTGGAGTCGTCGCGGGCGTTCGAGGTGCGCGCGCCGGGCGCGGCCGCGGCGACCAAGCCGCACGGGCGGCTCGAGCGCGACAGCACGGGGCGGCTGGTCGTCGTGCTGCCGGGGCGGTGATGCGTACGCTCCGCCCCCTCGTCCGGCTGCTCCTGCCGGCGATGCTGCTCCTCGGCACACCGGCGGTCGTGCGCGCGGGTGAGCCGATCATCAAGGTGACGCCGCCGGCGAAGACCGAGGGGCCGCTCGGCCTCGAGGTCGCCTACCCGGCGAGCCACCCGGTGGGCAAGACCCTCAAGGTCGACGTCACCGTCTGGAGCAGCGACGACTCGGACGAGCTCTCGGTCGTCATCCGTCCGCCGGCGGAGGTGGCCTGGAAGAAGGGCAAGCGCGAGGGCGTGTGGCGCGGCGTTCGGGCGCACGGCAAGCGCACGCTCACGTTCTCGCTCGCCGCCGAGAAGGCCGGCTCGCACCTCGTCGCAGTCGACGTGGCCCGGGCCGCGGGCGGCAAGGTCGCGCACCGCACCGGCGCCTTCCTCGTCGAGGGCGGCGGCGCCGTCACCCCTCCGAAGTAGCCCTCAAAAAGAGACCCCTACCGCCACGACGTAGCGCTGCTCGCCAAGGGGCATGGCCTCGACCGCGAGATCGATCCCGCGATACCCCGTCACGAAGCCGCCGCCCACCTGGTAGTGGTGCGCGTCGCCGCCGCCCAGGTCCTTCGGCGCACCCGCCACGCGCGCGCGCCACGACACCGGCCCGAAGAAGCCGCGCGCCACGACGTACGGTGACACCACGTCGAAGAACGTCTTGCCGACCACGACGCCCGCTCGCACGTCGCCGGCGCTCATGCGCGAGCGTTCGCCCGCGGGACCGTCGGTCGAGAACGTGGACGCCCCGAGCGCGCCGCTGACGAGCACGAAGGGCGCCGCCCCGGCGCCGTCGACCAGGCGATACGACGCGCCGGCCGCGAGGAGCACCCCCGCGCCGATGTCGTGGCGGTTGCCCCCGACGTCGAGGTGGCCGCCGACCGGGCTTCCGGCGGCGAGCTGGATCGTCAGCGCCTGCGAGCGGCGGAGCTCGAAGGCCGCCCCCACGCTCAAGGCGTGCAGCCCCACGCGCTCGCCGAGCGCGAGCTCGGTGTCGACGCGCGCGAAGTTGGCGACGACGCGGTAGCCGGCCGGGGCGCCGCCGTCGTGGTTGCCGTCGCAGGTGCCGGGCAGGCCCGTCGGACCGACGGGCGGGGCGAGGCCTCAGGCCTCCGCGAGCCGCGGGGCCGCGAGCGAGGCGAGGACGGCGAGGCAGCAGGCGAGCGCGCGCATCACGCGACCCTAGCACGCGCTTCCACACCGCCGGGTCAGCGCGAGACGATGACCGTGCCCTGCATCCCTTCGTGGATGTGGCAGCGGTAGTCGTAGGTGCCTGGCGCGGTGATGGTGACGCTGTACTTGGCGCCGGCCGCGAGGTTGCCGCCCTCGTGGTCGAAGCCGTTGACGCCGTCGCCGTGGATGCGGTGCGAGACGGAGTCCTCGTTGACCCAGGTGATCTTCGTGCCGGCCTGCAGCATGGGGATGCGCAGCGGGTTCGCGCCGAAGGCGTCGGGGTTGTTGTTCGTGGCCACACCGCGCGCGATGCGGATGGTGAACTCGGCGCGCACGGTGAGCTGCGCCGTCGCGTCGTGGGCGAGCGTGCCGCTTTCCGCGTGGATGCCGAGCGTGGCAGTGCCGGCCTGAGCCGCGGCCGGCACGACGAGGCGGCCTGTCGCCATCGCGCCGGTGGCCGTCACGACGATCGTGGGCTGATCGAACGTGAGCGTGAAGTCGGCGGGCAGCGTGCCCGGAGACAGCGTCACCGTGCCCTCGAAGCCGCCCGTGGGCGTGATCGTGATCTGGACCTGGTGCGTCTCGGCGAGCGCCGACGAGGGGCTGTCGACCGCCGCCGAGATCGTGAAGTCGCCGGTCGGTCCGGGAGGCTCGACGGAGCCGCCCGCTCCTGCCGCGGCCCCTGCCGCGCCACCGGCGCTGCCACCCGCCGCACCACCGGCCTCGCCCCCCGCGCTGCCACCGGCGCTGCCGCCCGCGCTGCCGCCGGCCGGGCCTCCCGAGCCACCGGGCTCGACGCTGCCGCCTGCCGCGCCGCCGCTCGTGCCACCGGCCGCACCGCCGGCGGTCCCGCCGCCTGTCCCGGTCGCCCGACCCGCCGCACCCGCGCCGCCGCTCGTGCTGACGCCTCCGGAGCCAGCACCGCCGCCAGCCGAGCCGGCGGAGCTGCCGCCCGTGCCGGGTGCGGGTCCGAGGTCGATCGATCCCGGTGAGCAGGCGGTGAGCGTCAACACGAGCAGGCCGGGCAGGGACACGCGCATGCAGGTCGCCATCGCAAGGGGCGGGCCAGCGTGCGCGGCCTCGAAGTGCTCACAAGTCCAAGTGGTTGCGAGCAAGTGCCCTGGGGGCCGACCCTCCGCCGCGGACCCGCGGACCGCACCCGGCCCCCAGGGGCTGCGACCTGCTCCACCAAGCACCCGGGGGCTCGCCGGGCCCCCGGACGCGCAAAAAGGTGCAAGACCACATGCGCCCACCCGTGGCGCGGAGCGTGCAGACGGCGAGGGGCGGAGGCTAAATGCGCAAGGTCATCCTCGGATTCGTGGGCATCATGATGATCGCAGCGGCGACGGGCTGCAGCGATGGGGGCGAGGGCAAGCTGCCGGTCGGCGGGCGTGGTCTCGTCGAGGCAGCGCTCACCGCGGCGGGCCAGGTGCAAGCGGCGGCCGTCAGCAACAACGCCGCGAACCCCGGCACCGGGGCCGGCATCGGCCGCCCCACCAAGGGCGACGGGCCCACGTCCGGGGTGCAGCTCCGCGGCTCCGGCAGCCTCTTCTCCTTCGACGGCGAGGTGGCGACCGCGGGCGGCAAGGTGAAGGTCGACGGCAGCGGTAGCCTCCTCGGCACCGTCTTCAACCTCACCATCCACGTCACGTTCGAGCGCTTCCTCGTGCGCGCGGGCGACGACGAGATCGAGATCGACGGCACGCTCACGCTCGCCGCCGCCGCGACCAAGGACACGCTCGACGTGACGCTGCGCGGGGACCTCGACGCCACGCGCGCGCGGGACGGTGCGCACGACTCGGTGGACATCGACGTGCGCGCCCACGTGGGCCCCGGCGCGATCACGCTGTGCGGCCACGCCGGCGCGGACACGCTGGCCGAGGGCGCCTGCACCTGACGCCGCGCGCGCGGCCCTACCCCTGCCCTCCGTCGTCGTCCTCGTCCTCGAGCGCCGCGCCCCTGCGCAGGGCGCCACGGCCGAAGCGCTCGTGGATCGCGCTCGTGGCGTCCTGCAGGCGCTCGCGGCGGCGCTGCACCGGGTCGGGCCACAGGAGCGGCGGCGGCGGACCGGGCAGGAGGTCGGTGGCGGACACGCCGGTCAGGCGGAAGCGCCGGCCCTCGAGGGCGAAGCGATCGAGCAGCTCGCGTGACGTCTCGTAGATCGTATCCGTGTCGGCGAATGGATCCGGTCGCGTGCGCCGGCGGGAGTGGAGCTTGAAGTCGTGCTCCTTGAGCTTGACCACGACCGTGCGCGCGCAGACGCCCGCGGCGCGCAGGCGCTCGGCGACGCGCTCCGACTGCCCGAGCAGCTTGCGCTCGATGGCCCGGCGCTCGACGAGGTCCTCCTCGTAGGTCTGCTCGGCGCCGACGCTGTGCGCTGCCCCGTCCGGCTCGACCGGGCGCGGGTCGATGCCGCGCGCGAACGCGCAGATGTGACGACCCCACTCGCCGAGTAGCCCCGCGAGCAGCTCGGGATCCGCGCGCTGCAGGTCCGCGAAGGTGTGGAAGCCCAGGCGGTGCATGCGCGGCGCGGTCTTCTCGCCCACGCCCCACATGCGCTCGATCGGCAGCGGCGCGAGCGTCTCGGCGACGGCCGCCTCGCCCACCACGAAGAGGCCGTCCGGCTTGCCGAGGTCCGACGCGAGCTTCGCCACGAACTTGCACGGCGCGACCCCGGCGGAGACCACGAGCCGCACCTCGTCCCGCACGGCGTCCTTGATGCGACGCGCGATCGTGGGCCCGTCGCCGAACAGCGCGCGCGAGCCCGTGACGTCGAGGAAGGCCTCGTCGAGCGAGAGCCCCTCGACGAGCGGCGTGAAGCGCCGGAAGATCCCGAACACGTCGGCGCTGACCTCCGCGTAGCGCGACATGTGCGGGGGCACGACCACGGCCTCGGGGCACCGGCGGAGCGCCTCCATGATCGGCATCGCGGAGCGCGCGCCGAAGCGACGAGCCTCGTACGAGGCGGCGGCCACCACGCCCCGACGCGACCGGCCGCCCACGAGCACGGGCCGCCCGCGCAGCGTCGGGTCGTCCCGCTGCTCGACCGAGGCGAAGAAGGCGTCGAGATCGAGGTGGAGGATCGTGCGCACCGCGCGCCCATCATGGCGCGGCGCGGCGCGTCAGGGAATCAGCGTGCGTGAGTGGGCTGCGAGGCGTCGGGCCGCTGGATCGCCGGCCGCGGGAAGAGCCCCGGCCCGCGATCCTCGCCCTTGAGGCGCAGGTAGACGAAGAAGCCGAGCGGCACCACGAACACGAGGATCGCGAGGACGATCCACAGGCTCTTGTCGCGATCGGGGGGCGGAGGGGTCTGGCTCAAGGCAGCCATGATCAAGGAACTAGGACCAAGGAGCTAGGAACAGGAACACGGATCGTCGGATCCGGACCGTGTTCCCATTCCTTGATCCTTGTCCCTAGTTCCTTGATCTCCCTCCGGGAGGCCGCAGAGGAGCCCCTACTCGCGGGGGGCGATGGACTGGCGACGGACGAAGGCGGGGATCTCGATCTCGTCCTCGGGCTCGTGGAACGAGAAGCCGCGCAGCGACTGCGGGCCCGCGGGCGGCGGCGTCTGCGTGGGGATGCGCTGCGTGATGGACTCGGGGCGCGGCGTGACCGGCACGCCGGTGGTCTGGCGCGGCGCGCTGCGACGCTCCGAGCCCTGCTGGCGGAAGCTCGGCGACGCCTCCTGGACCACGCGCTCGACGAAGATGGGCAGCTCGCCGCTGTCCATGCGCGACATCGGCTGCGGGATCGGACCTTCGTGCGCGAGCATGCGCCCGGTCGGCGGCTCGTCCGCGATCATG
Source organism: uncultured Myxococcales bacterium (assembly GCA_964593795.1). Taxonomy (GTDB): domain Bacteria; phylum Myxococcota_A; class Polyangia; order JAHFDS01; family JAHFDS01; genus JAHFDS01. The sequence goes on from CAZQJC010000001.1 coordinate 14,247, forward strand.
TGCACCGTGTGCGCGGCTTGCGTGCCCGGAAGCGCCATCTGCGAGGCCGCCTGGCCGCGGCCGCTGCCGGTCGGCGTGCCCTTGCCACGCGGCTCCTCGATCACCGCGCTGCGTGCGCCCTCGAACCCGGTCGCGATGACCGTGATGCGCACCTCCTCGCCGAGGTTCGCGTCGATCACGCTGCCGAAGATGATGTTCGCGTCCGGGTGCGCCGCTTCCTGGATCATGGCGGTCGCCGCGTTGACCTCGGACAGCTTGAGGTCCGGCCCGCCGGTGATGTTGATGAGCAGGCCCGTCGCCCCGTCGACCGTCACCTCGTCGAGGAGCGGGCTCTCGATCGCCATCTTCGCGGCCTCGATCGCGCGCTTCTTGCCCGACGCGCGCCCGGTGCCCATGAGGGCACGACCCTGGTTGGACATGATCGCCCGGACATCGGCGAAGTCCACGTTGATGAGGCCGTGCACCTGGATGAGGTCCGAGATGCCCTGCACCGCGTTGAGCAGCACCTCGTCGGCCTCGCGGAACGCATCCAGCATCGACATGTCGTCGCCCGCGACGACGAGCAGCTTGTCGTTCGGGATCGTGATGAGGGAGTCGACGGCCTTGGCCAGCTCGGTGATGCCCGAGACGGCCTGGCGGCGGCGGCGCGCGCCCTCGAACGTGAAGGGCTTGGTCACGACGCCGACGGTCAGCGCCCCGCACTCGCGCGCGACCTTCGCGATGACCGGCGCCGCGCCGGTGCCCGTGCCCCCGCCCATGCCGGCCGTCACGAAGACCATGTCGCAGCCCTCGAACATCGCGGCCAGCTTCTCGACGTCCTCGAGCGCAGCGTTCCGGCCCTTGTCGGGCTCGCCGCCGGCGCCGAGGCCGCGCGTCAGCTTCGACCCGAGCTGCATCTTGGTCGGCGCGAGGCTCGCCTCGAGCGCCTGACCGTCCGTGTTCGCGACGACGAACTCGACCCCGTCGAGCCCGGACTGGATCATCGTGTTGACGGCGTTCGACCCGCCACCCCCGACTCCGACGACCTTGATCTTGGCCTGCGTACCCTCTTCCTCGAGCTCCAAGAGCGCCATGACGGCCACAGTGCTCCGCGGGTTTTGACGCGTCAATTTTTTGACCCGGAATTGTCCGAGGTCGTTGGGGAATCGGGGAAACTCGTGTGGGTTCGGCACCCACGGGAGGTACCATCCGGCGATGCGGCGACCCGGCCTCGTGCCCCTCCTCCTGCCCTTGTTCGTCGGTGCCTGTTCCGGGCTGAACGTGAACCTCGTCGACACGAGCGTTCAGAGGCCATCGAACGTCGCGCTCTACTTCTCGGTCGAGACCTCGAGCGGCGAGCCCGTCGGGGGCCTGGCCGCGACCGACTTCAAGATCTTCGAGGACGGAAAGCCCATCTCGGAGCACGAGTCCAAGCAGGTCATCCTGAACCCCGAGGTCTCGGTCGCGCACTACACGATGCTGCTCGTGGATCTCTCGGGCAGCGTCACCGAGTCCGGCCAGCTCGACAGCATCGCCACCGCCTCCGAGACCTTCACCGAGAAGGTCGCGAAGATGCACCAGGTCGGCGTGTACTCCTTCGACGGATCGAAGGACATCCGCAAGCTGGTCCCCTTCACGAGCTCGGCGGGCTCGGTCAAGGGCGCGCTGCAGAGCATGCGCAACAAGAAGGGCACCGACCCTTCCACGAACCTCAACGGCGCCATCGTCAAGGCCATCGACGAGCTGCGCAAGGTGCGCGACGCGGCGCCGGTGCCGCTGCGGTTCGCGACGCTCGTCGTGTTCACCGACGGCACGGACCACTCCGGCTACGTCACGGCGGATCAGCTCAGGGAGAAGCTCGACGACGTGGACATCGACATCTTCACGATCGGCCTCGGCGGCGAGATCGACAAGGGCGAGCTCGAGCGCATGGGCAAGCAGGGGTTCGCGCTGGCAGAGGATCAAGGCAAGCTCAACAAGGCGTTCGAGGACATCGCGACGCGCATCGAGAACAGCGCCAGGAAGTACTACCTGCTCGGCTACTGCTCGCCGTCGCGGGCCGGCAAGCACATGCTGTCCGTCGAGGCCAGGAAGGACGGAAAGACCGGCCGCGCCGAGCACGAGTTCGACGCCACGGGCTTCGGTCCGCAGTGCGATCCCGGCAAGAAGCCCTCGTTCCCGATCGGCAACAAGCGCAAGGCGGTCAAGAAGCCCAAGGACTGAACGGCGCCCCGGGGGGAACAAGGAACAGGCAATAGATCAACACGCAACGCCGGAACGAGAACGGCGGAGGCCTTGGCTCCGAGCATTCCAAGTTCCGTGTTGCTTGTTGTTCTATTGATCTATTCCTTGTTCACGCCGCGCGTCTGATCCCATTGCGGACCTCTGCACGCCTTCTGCACGATCCAGCCACGGACGTTTCACGCACGGCCCACGGCCGCGCCACGCCGCTCCGCGAGAGTGCTCGGAGGAGGCGGACACATGCGGATCGGACACGTCGTGGCGGTGATGGCGATCTTCGGGCTCACGAGCATCGCGTGGGTGACGCTCGGCGGCTCCACGTCGATGCGCTCGCAGAAGCAGGGCTACCGGCTCTCGCAGAGCGTCTCGGAGCTGTGGGGGCGGCCGCAGCGGCAGCGCGCCCCGAAGCTGGTCTTCGAGTGGGTGACGTTCCGCGAGGCGCTCCGCACCGAGCGCGTGGACGGCAAGGACAAGGTCATCCGCGAGACGGTGCGCGAGTCGCACGAGCGCGAGGTGACCCCGGCCTCGACCGACGTGGACGTCGGTCTGCGGCTCGATCAGCGCCTCAAGGGCCTCGTCTGGTACTCGCTCTACGACGTCGCGTTCGCGGGCAAGTGGAGCTACGAGCACCGCGAGGCGCAGGACGGATTCCTGCGGGTGGAGCTCGACTTCCCCGACGCCGAGGGCCTGTACGACGACCTGCGCTTCGTGGTGGACGGCCAGGACCGCGCGCGCGCGATGGTGCCCGACAAGGGCAAGGTCACGACGCGGGTGCCCGTGTCCGCGGGGCAGACGATCGCGCTCGGCGTGTCGTACAAGAGCCGCGGCGCGAGCGAGTGGCGCTACGCGCCGGCCGAGAGCGTGGCGAGCCTGGAGCGCTTTCGCGTCGGCCTCCAGACGGACTTTTCGGACATCGACTTCCCGAGCGCGACGCTGTCGCCGTCGTCCAAGGAGCACCTCGGCAAGGGCATGCGCCTCGAGTGGCGGTTCGCGCGCGTGGTCACGGGCCACGGCATCGGCATGAAGATGCCCGAGCGCATCCAGCCGGGCGAGCTCGCGAGCGCGCTGTCGTTCTCGGCGCCGATCTCGCTCCTCTTCTTCTTCTTCCTGCTCATGGTGCTCGGGACGATCAAGCGCATCGAGCTGCACCCGATGCACTACGTGTTCGTCGCGGCCTCGTTCTTCGCGTTCCACCTGCTCTTCGCGTACGTGGTCGATCGCGTCTCGGTCGGCTGGGCGTTCGGCCTCTCGAGCGCGGTGAGCGTCGCGCTCGTAGTGTCGTACCTGCGCGTCGTGGTGAGCGCGCGCTTCGCCCTCGTGGAGGCCGCGCTCGGGCAGATCGTGTACCTCGTGGGATTCTCGCTGGCGCACTTCTGGGAGGGCTACACCGGCCTGACGCTGACGCTGCTCTCGATCGGCACGCTCGGCCTGCTCATGCAGCTCACCGCGCGCGTGCGATGGGGCGCGGTGCTCGGTGCCGCGCCGCCCGCCCTGCCGCCCCTCGATCCGGCGATGCCGCCGAACCGCCCGACCGAGCCGCCACCGGCCGTGGCCTGAGGTTCTCCGGGCCTGCGCAAATCCTGCCCTGGGCTGGCACACGTTGGCATCTGGGCGCGAGGGATTCCGGGCAAGTACGCAGCCCCGCCGCGGGCGCACGGGGTGCAGAGGGCCAGCGGCATGCGAAAGATCGTTCTCCTCACGTCTTCGTTCACCCTCGCGGCGCTTCTCGGCGCCGGCTGCGGCGGCGACCAGCAACAGGGTGGCGCGGGCACAGGCGGCGCGGGCACGGGCGGCGCAGGTACGGGTGGCACGGGCGGCGCGGGCGCGGGCGGCGCGGGTGGTAGCGCCACCTTCGCGCGGATCTGCGACGGCACGCGGGCGGTGCGCCTCGGCGGCACCGTCGGCGGCGGCGGACAGATCACGCCCGGCCAGGCCTTCCTCGCCGAGCGCGGCTTCTCGCTGCTCGAGGTGCGCGGCGACTGCAGCTATCGCGTCAGCGACAGTCAGGAGTACGGCGTCGTCCGGGAGGGCCAGCTCACGAGCGAGCAGGAGCGCTCGCTGTCCCTCGATCTCCATTACGGCGACTTCGCGGCCCTCGCGGGGACGCCCTCCACCGGCGGTATCTCCGACGCCTCGACGCTCGTCCTGACCGACGGAACCAGCGCGATCAACTGCCTCGCAGGCTGCTCCCTCGATGGCGTACCGCCGGTCTACCGGGCCATCGCCGAGGCCTACTCGCGGTGGCTCCGCACCCTCCTGGCCGCGGGCACCCCGGTGACCGGCGCGGTCAAGGTCCTCGTGATCCCCGCCGCAGGCGAGTGGCCGTCCGCGTGGGACGCCGGCGCCCTCGCCTGGCCGCTGCCGACCGCCCCTGCGAGCGACGCCCCGCACCAGTTCGACGGCATGGACGCAACCTCGCTGCGAGCGCTCCGCCAGCGCTACCTGGACAGCACGCTCATCGGGAGCGGAATCTACTTCATCCCGGTGATCACGGCCGGCGTGCGGCACGAGGTCTACGTCCGCGACGAGCCCGCGACCCCCTGACGATCGGCGCCGTTCAGCGCGACTCGAGCGCGTCGACCCGCGCCTCGACCGCGCTCACCCGATCCGCGAGCGCCTCGTGGTGCCTGCCGACGATGTGCAGCACACCGTCCATGCGCCGCGAGAGCCCCTGCACGTCCTGCCGCAAGCCTTCGAGCTCCGAGTGGATGCCACGGTTGTCCTCGTGCAGCCCGGCGAGCTGAGACCGCATCTCACGGTTGTCCTCGCGGATGCCCTGCATCTCCTCGCGGATGCCCCGGTTGTCCTCACGGATGCCCCGGTTGTCCTCGCGGATGCCGACCAGCTCCGCCTGGATCCGCTGCAGGATGCGCACGGTGAGATCGCTGTTGCCCTCGCTCATGCACCCCGATTCTAGCACTCGCCGCGCCAGGGGCCGCCGGACGCATTCCGCTGGGTTCGCAGCACCGCGAAGGCGCAACGGACGGTGTACCGTCCGAGCCGTCCGGCCCACCGTCCGCGTGGACGGCATTCCGTCCGCGCGTCCTCGCGTCAGCGCTTCCGCGACGCGGCGTCCTCGACCATCTCCCAGCCGCCGCCGGGCTGGCGCCGCCGGTGCTCTGGCTTGAGCTCGCTCCGCGCGTCGTCGGCGAGCAGCTCGCACGGGTCGAAGAAGTGCGGCGTCACGGCGCGCTCGAGGAGCGGCGGCAGCTCGCCGGAGAACTCGGGCGACGCGGGGCAGCGCCAGTGCCAGAGCGCCGACCGCTCGGGCAGCGCGGAGAAGCGCAGCACCTCCTTGACCCCGCCGTTGCAGTTCGTGGCCACGACCAGCACCTCGCCCGAGGGCACGCGCAGGACGACGTCGTGGTGGAACTCGCCCTGCGTCCAGTGCGCGAGGAGGTCGTAGCCGCCGTGGCGCGCACACACGAGCTCGAGCAGCTCTCCGAGCGACCGCAGGTCCGCAAGCGCCTGGGCGCTCATCAGGCCTCCTACTCCGCCGAGGCGCGCTGGCGCGCGGCTTCGTAGAGGAGCGCGGCGCCCGCGGCGGGGGCGCTGAGCGAGCTCACCTGGCCGAGCACGGGGATGCGGATGCGGAAGTCGCAGTGGCGCTCGACGAGCGGGCGGATGCCCTTGCCCTCGGAGCCGATGACGAGCGCCATCGGGCCGGTGAAGTCGATCTCCCACGGGAGCTGCGAGTCCTCGCCGAGCACGGCGCCCGCGACCCACAGGCCCGCCTCCTTGAGCTGCTCGAGCGCGCGCGACAGGTTCACCACCTGCGCGATGGGCACGTGCTCGGTCGCGCCGGCCGAGGTCTTGACCACGGCGGGCGTCACCTCGGCCGAGCGGTCCTTCGGGATGACGACGCCGTGCGCGCCGAGGACGTGCGCCGAGCGCACGAGCGCGCCGAGGTTGCCCGGATCCTGGATGCCGTCGAGCACCAGCACCAGCGCCGGCCTGGGCGCGCGCGCGAGCAGGTCCTCCAGCTCGGCGTATTCGTACTCGCCGCAGAGCGCGATCGCGCCCTGGTGCGGGGCGCCGGGCGCGAGCGCGTCGAGCTCCTCGCGCGGGCGCTGCTCGACCTGCGCGCCGGCCTGGCGCGCCTCGCCCGAGAGCACGAGCGCGGCCTTGACGCCCTCGGCGAGGAAGACGGTGCGCGCGCGCTTGGCGCGCAGCGCCTCGCGCACCGGGTTGATGCCGTAGACCAGGCGGGCGGGCGCGGGCCCGTCGGGCCTCACGAGAGCGCCCCGGCGATCTCCGCGGCGATCTCATTCGCCTGGGCGCATGGGTCGGCCGCGTCGCGGATGATCCGGCCCACCACCACGTGCGACGCACCCGCGCGGATCGCCTCCGCGGCGGTCGCCACGCGCTTCTGGTCTCCCCACGGCCCGCCCGCGGGGCGCACGCCGGGCGTCACCACCAGGAAGTCGGCCGGCACCTCCGTGCGGACGATGGCCGCCTCGCGCGGCGAGCACACGACGCCGTGACAGCCGGCCTCGGCCGCCAGGCGCGCGCGCCGCACCACGAGGTCCTCGACCCGCCCGCCGTCACCCATCTCGCGCAGGTCCGTCGCGTCGAGCGACGTCAGCACCGTGACCGCGAGGATCTTCACCGCGCCGGCCTCCTTGACCGCCCGCGCCAGCATCGCCCGTCCCCCGGAGGCGTGCACGGTCAGCATGCCCACCTCGGGGTGCCGCGAGACGCGGGCGACCGCGCGGCCCACGGTCTCGGGGATGTCGTGCAGCTTGAGGTCGAGGAAGACGCGCCCGGCGGGCAGGCCCGCGAGCACGGCCGGGCCCTCGGCCGCGAACAGCTCGAGCCCGACCTTGAGCCAGCCCGCCGCGCCACGCACCCGCCCGACGAGCGCGCGGGCCTCGGACGCCGACTCCACGTCCAGCGCGAAGATCAGCCGGTCGTTCGCCGTCACGCCGACGCTCCGGATGCCTGGAGCCTGAAGCCTGAAGCCTGAAGCCTCCTCACGCGCGGCCCTTGGCCAGCTCCTCCGCCACCCGCGCCTTGATGATCGCCACGATGTCCGCGACCGGCACCTTGGTCGCGTCCTTGTCGCGCCGGTGCTTGAGCTCCACCGCGCCCTCGGCGAGCGACTTCTTGCCGACCGCGATGCGGAGCGGGATGCCGACGAGGTCGGCGTCCTTGAACTTCGAGCCCGGCCGCTCGTCGCGGTCGTCGTAGAGGACCTCGACGCCGGCGGCCTCGAGGGCCACGTGCAGCTCGTCCGACACGCGCTTGACGTCCGCGTCGGAGGGCTGCAGCGACAGGAGCGTCACCTGGTAGGGCGCGATCGCCATCGGCCAGATGATGCCGCCCTCGTCGTGGTTCTGCTCGATCGCGGCGGCCGCGGTGCGCGTCACGCCGATGCCGTAGCAGCCCATGATCATCACGTGCTCCTTGCCGTCCTCCCCGAGGAACACGCAGTGCATCTTGTTCGAGTACCGCGTGCCCAGGAAGAACACGTGGCCGACCTCGATGCCGCGGTAGGCCTTGAACGTGCCCTTGCCGCAGCGCGGGCACGCGTCGCCCTCGACGGCCGCGCGGAGGTCCGCGGCGGTCGCCTCGAAGTCGCGCCCCGGCACCACGTGGCGCAGGTGCGCGTCGGCGGCGTTCGCGCCCACGATCGCCTCGGCCATCGCGAGCACCTCGAAGTCCGCGACGACGGGGATCGAGAGGCCGACCGGCCCGGCGAAGCCGACCGGCGCGCCGGTGGCCTTGGTGACGTCGGCGTCGCTCGCGAGCTCGAGCGTGCTCGCGCCCGTCGCGCGCTTGAGCTTGGCCTCGTTGATCTCGCGGTCGCCGCGCACCATCGCGGCCACGAACGTGCCCCCCTTGAAGGTCTCAGGGTCGAAGTCGCGGCGGTAGATGAGCGTCTTGGCGAGCGCCGTCCCCGGGACACCGAAGAAGCCAGAGACCTCCTCGATGGTGCGCTTGCCCGGCGTGGCCACCTGCTCGCGCGCGGCCGACGCGGGCGTCGCCTTCACGGCGGGGACGACCTGTGCCATCTCGACGTTCGCGGCGTAGTTGCAGCTCGGGTTCTCGCACGCGACGATGTTGTCCTCGCCGCTCGTCGCGAGCACCTGGAACTCGTGCGAGAGCGTGCCGCCGATGTTGCCCGTGTCGGCCTCGACGGCGCGGAACTCGAGCCCGCAGCGCCGGAAGATCGCGATGTACGCGTCGTACATGCGCTGGTAGGTGGCCTTGCAGTCGTCCTCGTTCGCGTGAAACGAGTAGGCGTCCTTCATGATGAACTCGCGGCCGCGCATGATGCCCGCGCGCGGGCGCGGCTCGTCCCGGAACTTCGCCTGGATCTGGTAGAGGTTGAGCGGGAGCTGGCGGTAGCTCTTCACGTCACGACGCACGAGGTCGACGATGACCTCCTCGTGCGTCGGGCCGATGAGGAAGTCGGCGCCCTTGCGGTCCTTGAAGCGCAGGAGCTCCGCGCCGTAGGCCTGCCAGCGGCCCGACTCCTGCCACAGCTCCGCGGGGACGGCGGCGGGCATGAGCACCTCCTGCGCGCCGGCGCGGTCCATCTCGTCGCGCACGATCTCCTCGATCTTGCGGACCACCCGCCAGCCGAGCGGCAAGAGGTTGTAGATGCCGGCGGCGAGCTTCCGGACGTATCCGGCGCGCACGAGCATCACGTGAGAGACGACCTGCGCCTCGGCGGGCGCCTCCTTGAGGGTCGGGATCAGGGCTTGGGAGTAGCGCACGGGCGGGAGATAGCACGAAGGGGGGAGCCCTGGCATGCGACGATGCGGGCGTGGCGGAGGAGAAGGACCAGCCCTCGATGGAGCTGCTCCTGCCGGACGGGACGCCGGTGGAGGACGAGGCCAAGGCGCGCGCGGTGCCGGACTCCGCGTTCGACGCGCCGGACGGCGCGGACACGCACCTCACGCTCGACAGGCCGCTCGCACTGCCGCCGCGGCCGGTCGCGGCGGTGCTGTCCGCGCCTCCTGCTCCGGTCGAGCCGGTGCCTGTCTCGCACGTCGCGGCCAGGGTCGCCTTCGAGACCGCGGGCCCGGTGGTCGATCTCCTGCTCTCGATCCCGCTGTCGCTCCTGCCCGAGCCGTGGCGCGAGCGCTTTGCCGGGCTCTCGCTCGCGCGCGGCACCGCCCTGTCGGGCGTCCTCGAGGCGCTGGGCTCGCTCGCGATCGCGTTCTACGCCTTCCGGCGCTTCTCGGGCGCGGTCCTCGAGAGCGCGGGTGACAGGGTCCTCGAGCAGGGCTCGAGCGAGGCGCAGCTCATGGGCCTCGGGCTCGCCTCGATCCTCGCGTTCACCCTGACGCCGCTCGGCGCCGCGTGCGCCTACGGCTTCGCCGAGGGTCTGGCGCGCGCCTTCGCGGGGCTGGCGGCGCGCGAGGCCGTGGGGACCCTGCCGCTCTTCCTCGCGGAGCGGGCCGTCGCGGGGGCGCGCACGCTGCCCGGACGCATGCGCCTCGGCAGATGGGTTCCGGACGTGTCACGGCCGGGCGAAGCCGGCGGGACGCTCGTCATCCTGAGCGCCCGGCCGAAGCCCTGGGATGCGCGCTCGACCATCCGCGTGGAAGGCGAGCTCTACGGCCTCGCCGGTCCGGCCCGGAGCGACGACCCCGAGCGCCCCCACGCCTACCTGCTCGGTCCGCTGCCGGGCGACCACATGATCCGCGGCGTCATCGACTGGCCCCCCGCCCGCTAATTGACGGTGCGGATGCGCTCGCCCTCGACGACGTACAGGCGCGGGGCGTCCACGCGCTCGCCCGACTCGGAGAAGCGCATCGTGCCGAGGGCGCCCTGGTGGCCGCCCGCGACGAGGGCCTTGCGCACGTCGCCCGCCGTCTTCGCTCCACGCTCGACCGCCGCGCGCACCGCGCGCACGGCGTCCCACGCGGCCGCCGCGAACTGCCCCGGATCCTCGCCATACGCTTGCCGGTAGCGACCCACCAGCTCGGCCTGGCGCTCGTCCGCCTCGTCGGCCCAGTAGCTCGCGCCGAGCACCGCCCCCTGCACGTAGCGCCCCGCCGTCTGCAGCAGGCGCGGCGACAGGCCCTCGGCCGTCGACAAGAGCAGGATCGCGCGGCGCTTCGGGCCTGCGCTGTCGCCCCGCGGCGTCGCCCACAGGTCGGCCGCGGCGAGCGCGGGCGCGATGAGCTCGAGCTTGCTCGACGTGTCGCCGACGAACACCGCGTCCACGCCCCTGGCCTTGAGCACGCGCGCCTGCTTGGTGAACGAGGTCTCCTTGGCGTCGTAGCGGAGGTCCACGGCGATCGTGACGCCCTCGCTCTTCGCCGCGTCCACGAACGCGTCGGCGACGCGCTTTCCGTACGCGCCCGTCGAGGCCAGGACGCCCACCGAAGCCACGCGGACTCGCTTCGCGTGTCCGGCCAGCGCGCGCGCCCGCGCCGCCGGCCCGTGAAGGAGGCGCAAGGCGTGGCCCGTCACGTCCTCGGTGATCGCGAGCGAGAGCACGGCCGTCCCCGAGGGATCCGAGGCCTGCACCGCGTGCGTGACCGCGCGACGATCGATGGGCCCTACGATGGCGATCGCGCGCTCGCTCGAGACGAGCTCGCCCACCGCGGCGGTCACGTCGGCCGGCGCCGCGGCCGCGCGCGTGACGACCTGCGTGCGGGCGCGCTGCGGCTCGCCCACTGCGCCCGCCGCGACCAGCGCACCGCGCAGCGCCTGCTCGCCGAGCGCCTTGACCGCGCCCGCCTGCTCGAGCACCACGCCGACGACGTCCGGGCGCGCCCCGCGGTCGGAGCCGTCGGGGCCCGGCGCCGCGTCGTCGGGCGGCTGGTACTTGCGCGCCGCGTCGGCGCCCTCGGCGGCGAAGCCGGGGGCCCTCGGATCGCCCTTCGGCGCGAGGAGCGCCGAGAGCCGCGCGCCGAGCGCCCCGCGCGCCAGCGAGCCCGGTTGCGCGCGCGTCCACGCGGCGAGGGCGTCGTCGAGCGTCAGCTTCGAGGCGACGTCACCGGCGCGCTGCCACGCGTACGTCTGGTCCGCCGGCGTGCCGGACTCCCAGACCTGGGCGAGCAGCTCGAGCGCGCGCGGCTGACCCGCCTGCGCGCGACACTCGGCGAGCGCACCGAGCGCGGCTGCGGCGGGCTCCTTGTCCACCTGCCCCGCGAAGGGCGCGAGCGCTGTCTCCGCCTTGTCGCACTGCCCGAGGCGGGCGTCGGCGACCGCCTGCCAGAACCGGCCGGCGCGGGCGATGCCCTCGGTGCGCGAGGTCGCTGCGGCCTCGAAGCGCGGTCGCGCCGCCTCCGGCCGGTCGCCCTGCAGCTCGATCCGGCCCAGCTCGAGCGCGGCCACCGGCGCGAGCGGATCGTCCGGGAAGCGCGCGATGAAGTCGCCGAAGCCCTGGCGCGCGGCGGCGACGTCGCCCTGATCGTGCTTCGCGCGGGCCTGCCGGAACGCCTGCTCCGCCGCCTGATCGGCGCTCTTCGGCACCTCCGGCGCCGACACGTCGTAGCGCGCCGCGCAGTTCGAGAGGACGAGGACGAGGCAACCGAGGGCCCGGCGCATGCGGGGATGATCCCCGAAACGCGACGCCTGTCGACGCAAGATCACCTGCCATCCAACATTGACGCCCCGCACGTAGCTGACACTATCTTGCCCCATGCCGCCCATGGACCCGGTGACCGCGCACATCGACCGCGGCTGGGAGCTGATCGAAAAAGGTGATCTGAAGGGCGCGGAGAAGGCCGCGCGCCAGGTGCTCGAGCAGGCCAAGCCCGAGGCGTACACGCTGCTCGGCGCCGTCGCGTCGGCCCGCGGCGAGCCCGAGGAGGCGATGGAGCACTTCCGAAAGGCGATGGACGCCGATCCGGAGTACCTCGACCCGGTGCTCTACGCGGCCGAGCTCTGCATGGGCCCGCTCGGTGATCTCGACGAGGCCGAGCGCCTCGCCGAGCAGGCGCTGGATCTGGCCGAGGAGGAGGACGAGTACGTCGATGCCCTCCTCCTGCGCGCCGAGGTGGCGCTCCTGGCCGAGGACGACGACGCGGCCGCCGCGGCGCTCGGCGAGCTGCCCGACGAAGTGGCGCTGCCCGACGCGACCTACGAGATGCGCGCCGGGCACCTGTGGCTCGAGCTCGGCGAGCTCGAGCACGCCGAGAAGCGCCTGCGCGCAGCGCTCGCGGCCGACGAGTCGCTCGCGGACGCCTGGCATGGCCTCGGCCTCGTGCACGAGCAGGCCGGGCGCGAGGACGACCGCACCGCGGCGATGCTGCGCGTGCGCAAGCTGGACCTCGCGGAGCCCGACGAGGCGTGGGCCCTGTCCGCGAGCGAGGTCGCGCGCATCACCGAGGAGGAGCTCGGCAAGCTCCCCGACGTCTTCAAGGCGCGCCTGCAGAACGTGCCCATCCAGATCGACGACTACCCGTCCGAGGAGCTCATCGAGGACGGCCTCGACCCGCGCCTGCTCGGCGTGTTCTCGGGCACCGCGATCACCGAGAAGAGCTCGATGGGCCCGTCGGGCGTCGACGTGATCGTGCTCTTCCGGCGGAACATCCACCGCGTAGCTCACACCGCCGAGGAGGCGCAGGAGGAGCTACGCGTGACGATCCTGCACGAGGCGGGGCACTTCTTCGGGCTCGATGAAGAGGGGCTCGCGGCGCTGGGGCTGGACTGACGGGGCCGGGCAAGCGACGGAATAGAACAACAAGCAACAGGCAACACGGAGCACGGAGCGGCCGGAGCGGATCCGGGCCGATCTGGGCCGGGTTCCGTGTCCCTTGTTGCTCTGTTGTTCTATTGATCTGTTCCGTCGTTCACGCCCCTGGTCTGGAGCGACGACCCTAGCGCCTGTACAGCAGCACGACCTTGAGGTACGCGCCTTCGGTGAACGCGGGGGCGAGCGCGAAGTCGGGCGGCAGGCCCGCGCGGCCGACCACGACGAGGTCGGCGGCGGCGCGCTGCGCACCCTCGCCGATCGCGCGCTCGAGGTCGGGCAGCGCCAGCTTGGCCGTGTTGGAGCACGCGACGAGCAGGCCCCCGGGCGCCAGCACCGGGGCGATGGTCGCTACGAGCTCGGCCCAGTCGCGCGTGGCCACGAACGACTTGCCCTTCTGCTGCGAGAACGACGGCGGATCGCACACCACGAGGTCGAACGCCCGGCCGCGCTCGGCCATGCGCGCGAGCGTCGGGAACACGTCGCCGCTGATGTGCTCGACGCGCTCGGGATCCAGCCCCGAGAGCTCCAGGTTGCGGCGCGACCTCGCATTCGCCTTGGCGGATAGATCGATCGCGACCACCTCGCTCGCCCCGCCCGCGACGGCGTGCAGCGAGAAACCGCCCGAGTACGAGAACAGGTTCAGGACGCGCCGGCCGCTGGCGCGCGCGCCCACGAGCGCCCGCCCCTCGCGCAGGTCGGGGAACATTCCGACGTGCAGCGGCGCCGTCGGGTCGACGCCGTAGCGGACCTTGCCCTCGCGCACGACGACCTCGGTCGGTGCGGCCTTGCCGCGCACGAGCGACGCGGGCTCGGGCGGCCCCTCGCCGGACATGGGGCGCAGCCGGCGCTGCTCGTAGATCGCCGCCGGCGCGAGCAGCTCGAAGAGCGCGTCGTGAAGCAGGTCGAGGTGCGGCACGATCGCGTCCGACAGCGCCGTCACGATCACGTAGTCGGCGTAGCGGTCGACCGTCACCCCCGGCAGGCCCTCGCTGTCGCCGGCGAGGAGCCGGTAGCAGTCGGTGTCGGGCGGCAAGAGCGCCGCTCGCATCGCCTGGGCGCGTCGGATGAGCGCGTGCAGGTACGGCGGATCCACCTCCTGGCCGGGCGTCCGACAGAAGACTCGCAGCGCGATCGCCCCGGCGTTATCCACGAGCGCCCGGGCGACGAAGCGCCCGTCCGGATCCAGGACGTCCACGTGGGATCCGGGTGCGTCGTGCAGCGACCGGCCGCCGAGCGCGTCCTTGAAGACCCAGGGGTGCCCCGCGCGGACGCGGATCACGGCCTCGGGGGCGATGCGGACCTGGCCCCGGCGGAGCCCCGCGGACGTGGGAACGGCCCGCGAAACCGGCGGCCGGGGTGCCCGCGTCGAGGGAGGACGGCGGGTTGGACCCTTGCCGCGGGGGGGAGTCGTCATGGCGGCGCCACCCTAATCGAAAGCCAGGATACGAAGGCATCTAGGCAAATCGCGACGGATCCGCTAGACTCCCCGCTGGTTTCGGCCATTGTAGGCTGGAGACTCACAATGGCGCGTCGCAAGGATGAGGAAGGAGAGCGGACGGATAAGATGCAACAGGTGGAAGAGAGCGCCGCCCGACCGTTCGGTGGCAAGACTTTGAACGGGACCGCAACCGCACGCCGCGACGACTCCGTGGAGCAATCGCTCGACGACTTCGTTCGCCAGGCCGCCGGGCCGACCACAGATGATCTCGACGCCGCGCCCGAGGCCTCGCAGCCCTCGCTGGTCGTCGAGCCTCCCCGGGTCGACTCGAGCCTCTCGCACCTCTCGTCGGCGATCCCCGCCCCGACGATCTCGGCCAGCCAGCCGCGGATCACGACGGCGCCGCAGAGCGCGCCGGCCCCGGGGATCTCGTACGGGATCCTGTTCGGCGCCATCGCCGCAGCGGGCGTCCTCGCGGCCGTGATCGCGGTCGTCGTGGTGAAGTTCTCGGCCAAGGAGCCGCCGCCGCCCGCCGCCAAGATCGAGGCGGCCCCGGTGGCCAAGCCGGCCGAGCCGACCAAGCCCGCGGTGGAGCAGCTCCCGGCCGCGGCGCAGCCGGCGCCCGCGCAGGCCGCGCCGGCCAAGGCCGAGCCCGTCGCAGCGCCCGTCAAGGCCGAGGCCCCCGTCAAGGCGGCCCCCGCGCCCGCGCCCGCCAAGGCGCCCGTGAAGGCCGCCAAGGCGGCCCCCGTCAAGCCGCACGCCGTCAAGGCGAAGCCGGCCGCGGCGCCCGTGAAGAAGAACGCGCCGGCCGCCAAGCCCGCCGCGCCCGCCAAGAAGAACGAGCTCGCGGATCCCGGGTTCTGAAATCGCGCCCGACCCGGAATCCGGGTCCGGCCGTAGCCCGGAGCCCGCAGCCCGTAGCCCTCGTTCGACCCCGCAACTTGTTCCACTTGCCCGTCGCCCGGCTTCGGGCGATAAGGTCCGAATCCCATGACGTTCCGACGGTTCTGGTGCAGGTCGCTGCCGCTCGCGCTCGTGCTCTCGAGCGGCGTGGCGAGCGCGCAAGGTGAGGACAAGTCCAAGGCGCCGCCGGCTGCCAAGCCGGAGGAGAAGGCCGGCGACAAGGGCGCCGAGGACAAGACGGCGGCGGCCAAGGCCGAGTACCAGAAGGCGGCCGAGCTGTTCAGCGCCGGCAACTTCATGGAGGCGGTCAAGGGCTTCAAGAAGGCCTACGGCCTCAAGGCCGCCCCGGCGCTGCTCTTCAACATCGCCGTCTGCTACCGCAAGCTCGACGAGAAGGATCTCGCCGCGCTCTACTTCGACAAGTTCCTCAAGGAAGCGGACGCGAAGGCGCCGAACCGCGCCGAGGCCGAGAAGCAGCTCGTCGAGCTCAAGGGCCAGGGCGCGACGGTCGCCGCGCCCGAGGCGCCCTCGGGCCCCGCCGCGCCGCCGCAGTGGAAGACGGTCGACAAGTTCGAGCACGTGCCGCCGGACGAGACGCCGCCGGGCAAGCCCCTCGACATCCGCGCGATGGTCCCGGAGAAGGGCGGCCCCTTCAAGCTGATGATGTACTGGCGCGCCGCGGGGCAGGCCGACTTCACGATCGTGGAGATGCAGCGCCGGTACTTCGAGTACGTGGGCCGCATCCCCGCGACGGCGATGGGCGGCAAGAGCGTGCAGTACTACCTCATCGTCAAGGACCCGGCCGGCAAGACCTACGCGAAGGCGGGCTCGCCCACGCAGCCGAACCTCGTCCTGGTGGTCGAGGGCGCCAAGCCCGCGTTCTACGCCGACCTCGGCGAGGGCATGACGGGCACGGAGCCCGCCGAGCCGCCCAAGCCCACCGAGCCGCCCAAGCCCGCCAAGGGCGAGGACACCGAGTCGCCGCTCGCAGCCAAGAACCAGCCGGCCCCGACGCCAGCGCCGTCCGGTCCCTCGGCCTCCGGCGGACCGACGTGGATGACGTACGCGAAGTACGGCACCGCGGGCGCGTCGGTGCTGTGCTTCGTCGTCGCGATCGCCAAGAACAGCTCGGCGGCGAGCGCGGGCGAGGAGCTCGAGAAGGCGGCCAAGAGCCAGATGTCGAACGGCGAGCCGCGCAGCTTCTTCAATGGCGCCCTCGCCGACAAGGAGAAGGAGGGCCGCGACGGCGAGTCGATGGCCACGCTCATGACGTCTTTCGGCATCGGCTTCGCGGTCGCCGCCGGGACGCTCTTCTACCTCGACTACCGCGCGGGGCACGGTGGCGAGCGCGCCGAGGGCACACCGAAGCGCACCGCCCGCGTGATCGCGGCGCCCGCCGTCGGCGCCGGGTTCTTCGGCTTCGCGGGACAGGTCTCCTTCTGATGCGCGCGCTCACCTCGTCCCTCTTCCTTGGTCTCGCGCTCACGTTCGGCGCGTGCAACGGCTTCGAGCCCAAGCTCGGAGACATCCCGTTCAAGTGCGGCAACTCCGAGCCGAAGTGCCCCGAGGGGTACGTGTGCCGGACCTCGGGGGGCAGCTCGCTCTGCGTCAAGCCCGGCGTCAAGCGCACCTGCTCGTCGTCGCTGCGGCCGATCACGGGCGTGCGCGCCGGTGACGGCGGCGTGTTCGACGGCGTCGGCTACAACTGCACCGAGGCCAACTGTGCGGCAAAGGCCGTCGACAACAACTGCCTCGATCGCGACCTCGAGCCGAACGACTGCCCCGAAGCGGCGGACGATCACGGGTCGTTCATCGGGGGCGACATCCTGACCGGCTTCGGCACGTGGACGAACTTCTCGGTCTGCCCGATCGGCGACGTCGACTACGTCGGCTTCGACGTCGAGGTGGGCATGAGCTACCGGACGGTCGTGATCTATGACAAGCGCCTCGGCGACCTCGACATGTCCGTGGTGGATCCGACGGTCAAGAGCCTCGGCGAGTCGCTCAGCGGCGGGCGCATCGTGGACTCGTCGCGCCCGCAGGACGTGGCCGAGGAAGTCCGCTTCACGGCGACGTCCTCGGGCCGCGTGTATCTCGTCGTCTTCGGCGGGAACCAGGCCCAGACCGGCACCTACCGCATCTACATCGCGCCGACGTGCACCGCGTCGAACCCCGTCTGCCCGACCGACACCAATTGCAACACGACGAATGGTGCGTGCGAGGGGATGGGCTCGTCGGGCGCGCCGCCCTCGTCCGTGCCGGACGCCGGTGCACCGCGCGATGGTGCGGCGGGGGGCTTCGAGCGCACGCTGCCGCGTGGCCCGGGCCTGCACGGCCACGGGCTCATGTGCGAGATGCCGTAGCGTTTCCCTGTAGTCGCCGTCACCAGAGTTGCTTGGTCATTTACGCGCCCCACCGCCCGTGCTAGGAAGCCCGGTCATGGGAAGGGGAGCATCGTGTGCGCTCGCGTACGCGAGTCTCGCGGTGATCTCGATCGCCGCGTGCGCGAAGGCGGATCTCGGGGCGCTCCGCGGGAGCGGCGGCACGGGCGGGGGACAGGCCGATGGGCCGGTGGCGGCGCACGACGCCGGCCCCGACGCACGGCACGCCCTCGACGCGACGGAGGATGGTGCGAGCAGCGAGGATGCCGGCTCCGACGCCCGCCGGATGGACGCCGGCTCCGACGCGCCGCGCATGCCCGATGCGCCGCGCATGCCCGACGCGCCCCCAGCGCCCGATGCGCCGCGCATGCCCGATGCGCCGAGGACACCCGACGCGCCGCGCATGCCCGACGCGCCGCGGCCCCCCGACGCGCCACGGCCCCCCGATGCGCCGGCCGTCCCCACGAACTCGCTCTGCGCGAACGCCACCACGCTCAGCCTGACGAGCGGTGTCGTCGCGGACATCCGCGGGAGCACGGCCAACGCGGGCCACGAGACGCAGAGCCCGAACTTCGGTGGCTCGGGGGGAGAGGACGTCTTCTACAAGTTCACGCTGACCGCGCCGGAGCTCGTGTACGTCGACACCTTCGGCAGCGCCATCGACACGACGGCCTACCTGATCCAGAACGACTGCAACGGCGCCCTCGTGACGAACGGCGGCAACGACGACTCCGGCTGCAGCGGCGCCGAGGCGAAGGCGTCGCGCTTCGTGGCGCAGCTCCAGGCGGGGACCTACATCCTCGCGGTGGACACGGCGCGCGGGGCCTCGGGCAACTTCACGCTGCGCGTCTCGCGGAGCGGCGCGGCGTGCGGCGGCGCGACCCTCGCGACGAGCGGCATGGCCACCAACCCCGAGTCCAACTGCAGCGGCGCCGGGACGTCGCAGCTCGATCCGAACCCGCAATCGTGCGTGACGGGCAGCGCCGCGACAGGTGGCGAGCGCGCCTTCTACCTGCTGACGTGCCCGGTCTCGGGCGGCAGGCGACTCGCAGCCGACACGTGCCTGACCCAGCCCGCGACGGGCGGAACCGACACCGTGCTCTATGCCCGCAACTTCACGTGCGTCGCGGCGGACGCCGGCTGCAACGACGACACGGTGAGCGGGCGGTACTGCTCCACGATCAGCAACGTGGCGCTCGGCGCGTCGGGCGGCATCCACTACCTCGTGGTGGATTCGTATGGCACGCAATCGAACTGCGGGAACTTCCAGCTCAGCGCCACCGTCACCCCTTGATCGGCGCGTAGCCCAGGGCACCACCACTGCGGAGGCCGATGAGCCCGGCCACGTCCCAGCGCCGGATTGCTTCTCCGACGGTCCGTGTGCGTGCTAAACGGGGCGCATGTGGACCCGAAAGCTCTGTCAGCGCCTCTTCATCGCGCTCGCAATCCTCGTCGGCTCGGCGTCGGCGGCGAACGCCCAGCCCTCGGGCGGCTACCTCGCCAACTTCAAGTTCGGCCCCGCCATCGGCGTCAATGACGCCAATGGCCAGCTCTTCCTCGGCCTCGAGTTCGGGACGCTCATGTCCGCGGGCTCGCGCTCGCGCGTGTACCTGATCCTGCCGCTCGAGTTCGGCGTCGGTGGCGGCTACAGCCGCATCCAGCTCGAGCCTGCGGTGGAGGTGGACGTCCACCTGCCGGTCGGCGTGCCGCTCTACCTCGCGCCGCGCGCAGGCCTCGGCCTCGGCATCCTGACGGCGGGCAACTGTCGCGGCTGCGACGCCGACTTCGCCTTCGCCTTCAACCTCGGCGTGGGCGTGAAGTACGTGCTCAACAACCTCGTGAACTTCTCGTTCGAGCCGATGCGCCTCGACTTCTGGCCCGTCGGCTCCGCCCAGAGCGGCGCCGCGCCCGTCTGGTACTCGATGCTGTTCGGCGTCGGCATCAACTTCTGATCGTCCTGCCGACCGTGCCCCGAGGGCACGTCGGGTGCTAGGATCCAGGGGTGCGGTCGTTCGGCTGGACCCTCGTCAACACCGGCCAGGCCTTGTTCCTGGCGGGGTGGTCGGTCCTCTGGATCAGCACCGCGCTCGTCGTCAGCGTCTTCTCGAGCGAGCTGCCCCTTTGGCTGGCGCGCCACGCGTGGGCGCCGGGGCTCGCCTGGGCCGCGATGGCGGACCTGGAGCGCGCGCCAGGCGCCGCGCTCGAGCGCGGCAAGCCGTACGTCGTGGTGATGAACCACCAGAGCATGTTCGACATCGTCACGGCGTTCGCGCTCGTGCCGGTCAACCTCCGCTTCGTCGCCAAGGCCGTCCTCAAGTACATCCCGTTCCTCGGGTGGTACATGTGGCGGACGAGGATGATCTTCGTGGACCGATCGAACCGCGTGCAGGCCATCACGCGGCTCAAGCGCGCTGGCGATCAGGTCAGGCGCGGCGCGGTCGTGCTCGCCTATGCCGAGGGCACGCGCAGCACCACGGGCGCGATCATGCCGTTCAAGAAGGGCCCGTTCATGCTGGCCGTGCAGGCGCAGGTGCCGGTCGTGCCGCTCGCCATCGAGGGCGCGGACAGGGTCCTGCCGGCGGGCGGCTTCCGGCTGCGGCCTGGCAAGGTCAAGCTGCGCATCGGCGAGCCCATCGCGACCACGGGCCTCGGACTCGGCGACGTGGAGTACCTGATGAAGCAGGTGCGGGACGCGCTCATCGACCTGCACGTGTCCATCGGCGGCGCGGGAGGCGACAAGGAGACGTGCATCGCGCTGCCCGGCGAGCACGGGGTGGGCCGTCGCGCGACGCTCGCGCCCCCGAACGAGACCAGCGCCGGCGCGGCCTAGCTGACGAGTGGCCGGCTCGGACGCCGGCCACCAGGAAGAGTCCGCTCCAAGGCAGCGAACGAAGCCGCACGATTTGCATCCGCGACCGCGACCGCGGCCGCCGCGGTGCTAGACTGCGCGCCTCGACAAACCATCGGCGCGCGCCGCCAGAAAGAAGACTGCCGTGAGCAAGCTCCCTCGCTTCACCGCCAAGGACTACACCGCGCTCAAGGGTCTGCAGGCCATCTCGGACGAGCAGATCACGGTCCACCTCGCCCTCTACAACGGCTACGTCACGCGGTCGAACAAGCTCGCCGAGCAGCTCGAGGCGATGCTGGGCGACGGCAAGAGCGCGACGGCCGAGTACCAGGAGCTCAAGCGCCGCGCCGGCTGGGAGAACAACGGCGTCATCCTGCACGAGCTCTACTTCGACAACCTCGCGCCCGGCGGCAAGGGCAACGGCGGCGAGAGCCGCTTCGGCCAGGCGGTCGCGGCGCAGTACGGCGGCTTCGACGCGTGGAAGGCCGACATGCTGGGCGTCGCGAAGATGCCGGGCGTGGGCTGGGCTGTCACGTACTTCGACCCGTCGCGGAAGGTCTTCGACAACTTCTGGATCGACCGCCACGACGTCGGTCACCCGGCCGGCTACGTGCCGGTGGTCGTGCTCGACCTGTGGGAGCACGCCTGGAGCGTGTACCTCAAGCCGACGGAGCGGGCGAAGTACCTCGAGGACTTCTTCGCGAACGTGTCGTGGGCCGCGGTGGACAAGCGCGGGTTCTGAGCGGGGGACTCGGATCGAGCACGAGCACGAGCACGAGCACGATGTAGCGTGATACCCATGGATCCATGCGTTCGGCGTGGGTCCTTGGGGTTCTCTTCCTGACCATTCCTGGCATCTCGATGGCGACGCCGCTGGCGCCGTCGCGGGGGTTCGTCGTGGGCGAGCCCTGGCGGGCGCCGGCGGTGCCGCTCCGCGTGACGTTCGACGCGCGGGCGCAGCTCGAGCGCGCGATCATGTTCCAGCAGCGCCTGCAGTGCGTGGCGATGCCGATGGACCCGGAGTGCCTCGGTGGGATCATCGAGTGCGAGAAGACTCCGTGCGACGTCATCATCCAGAGCGACAACACGCAGGAGGCGGTCTGGGTGTGGAGCACCTACCAGCGCCTCGGCGGGCGGGTGGACGTCTCGCAGAACCTGTCGCGCGCGTGGCAGTACCTCGGCGCCCACCCCGGCTGGATGGAGGAGGGCGGCGCGGACGACTACTACCGCACCTACAACTGCGGCTGGGGGATCCGCGCGGCGCTGGCGTACCGGCGGGCGACGGGCGACGCGGCGCACGAGGACTACCTCACGCAGTGCGTGCAGTTCCTGGGGCGCGCGAGCCTGCCGTTTGCCGACACGTCGATCATCGAGCCCGCCGTGGCGAGCTGGGCGGCGACGGGGCTCTATGAGTATGCGCGCGAGCGCGGGGATGCGGCGGCCGAGCAGCTCGCGCTCTCGCTCTCGAAGCGCGTCAAGGACTACATCGACCAGCGCGGGGCGATGGTGGTCATCCCGTCGCGCGAGTGGGCGGCGTCGGGCGCGACGCTCTACCACGGCGTCGTCGGCGCGTGGCTCGAGGCGCACCCGGAGGACGCGGCGTGGGCCGAGACCGCGGGCGCGGCGCTCGGTGGGTTCGTCGAGGGCCTGCCGGACGATCCGACGTGGCGCGACTGGCGCAACGCGCACAGCGCGTGGAACATGCTCGGGCACCTGGCGGCGTCGCGGGCGACGACGGGCGCGGCGCGGATGCGCCACCGGCAGGCGTTCGAGGACATCGCGGCGCGCCTCGTGACGGACGACGGCGACGTGGACGGAGGGATCCCGGGCTCCGTGGCGCGGATGGACGACGAGGACCAGACGTGGATCTCGAACTACCTGACGTTCATGGCGCTGGCGCCGCTCGTGGAAGAGGGCGCGGGGGGCATGGGCGGCGCGGGCAGCGGCGGCGCGGGCATGGGCGGCGCGGGCAGCGGCGGCGCGGGCAGCGGCGGCGCGGGCAGCGGCGGTGCGGGCAGCGGAGGCGCGGGCAGCGGCGGCGCGGGCGCGGGTGGGGGGAGCGCGGGCAGTGGCGGCGGTGCGGGGAGTGGCGGCGGTGCGGGGCGCGGTGGCGCTGCGGGCTCCGCGGGCTCCGCGGGCTCGAATGCGGGCAATGGCTCGTCAGGAGGCTGCGCCGAGGGCGGCGACGCGCCGGCGGGGGGCCTCGCGCTCCTGGCGCTCGCGTTCGTGGTCCTCGCGATCCCGGGTGCTCGCCGACGCATTCGCCTGGGCGTATAGATCGAGCCGTGCGCGGCGGCACGGCCGGGCCGGTTGGAAGCAGCTAGGATCCGGGGATGCGCGCGTGGCTGGTCGCGGTGGGCGTGTTGCTGGCGAGCTGCAATGGCAAGCCGCCGCAGTCCGGATACTGGAACGACAAGGACGCCGACCAGGTCGTGCGCACGATGGTGCCGAGCTGCCTGACCTACCCCGCCGGGCAGCCGTGGTGGCACTGGTTCGCCGCGGCGCACGGCGGCCGCAAGCCCGTCGTGCGGCTCTATCGCGTCAAGAACCACTCCTCCGAGCAGATCAACGACGAGTACTTCACGGCGCAGATCGAGCGGGCGCTGCTGACGTCGGGGCGCATGGACGTCGTCGCGACGCCCGGCGAGCTCGTGGACATCGAGGCCGAGCTCGACGACCAGAAGAAGAACGCCTCGGACGACAGCGTGAAGTCACGCGGCAACGCGACCGGCGCGGACTTCCTGCTCGGCGGCGTCATCAACACCCAGAACGACCTGACCGAGAAGAAGGACATCCGCGCCTACGTCGTGACGATGCACCTCATCGAGGTCGAGACGCGCAAGAAGGTCTGGATCGGCGAGCAGAAGATCAGGAAGCAGCTCGATCGCGCGGCGTTCGGGCCCTGAGCTGGCCCCCTACTCGCCCTTCTCCCCCCCCGGGCATCCGTGGCTCGACACGGACCGGCTGCCCCAGCCGCCGTTGCTCGCGCGGAGCGTGTGGGCGCGGTCCTTGCCGAGCGAGGCGGCGAGCTCGCGCTCGAAGGCGTCGCCGAGCGTGGTCACCTGGCGCATCATCCGCTCGACCGGCGAGCGCGCCTTGAGCTCCGCGGGCGTCGGGGGCTTCGCGAGGCCCGCGCGCTCGGCCGAGAGGCGGCGGAAGGTCTCCTGCACGTCGGCCTCGGGGCTCTTGGCCTCGATCTCCTGCATCATCGTGCTCGGCGAGAGATCCTTGGCGGCCGCGGCGTCGCCGATGACCTCGGCGTAGTAGCCGCGCAGGTCGGCGGCCATCCGCCCGTGCAGCTCGGCGGACACCTTGTTGAAGGCGTCGCGCTCCTCGTCGCTGAGGCCCGCCTCCTTCTGCGTCTTCGGGCCCATGCGCGCGGGCTCGGCGCCGAGCGGCGGCGAGTCCCACTTGAGGCGGCACTCCTTGGCCATCAGGGCCAGCTCCTCCTTACTCGGATCGAAGAAAGGCGTCTTGCCGGGCTGCCCAGGCATCACGTCGTCGAGCGGGTGGCCCTCGCCGGGCGCGGCCTTGCCCTGCCCTTCGAGCGCCTTGACCTTGGCGCGCAGCGTGGCGATCTCGAGGCGCTGCTCGTCGTCGCGCTTGCGCAGCTCCTCCACCGTCGCGCCCGCGGCGGGCGGCGCCTCGGCGACCTCGGCCGCGAGCGACGGAGCGCCCTCGGGGCTCGCGCGTCCGCTCTGACCCGCGGCCACCTCGAGCTGCCCCTTGGGGCTCGCGAGGAGCACGCGCCCCTCGAAGACGGTGACGAGCACGGCGCTCGAGATGGCGGCGCCGATCGCGGCGCCCTTGATGGCTGACTTCGACGGCATCATCGGCATGACCTCCACGGAGAAACACGTCCCAACGACCTGGACCTGACCGGCCGGCGTGGCCACCACGAACGTGGCGTCCGCGCGGCTCGACCGGTCGACGCGATAGAAGACCTGCCCGGTGCGCTGCTCGATGCGGGCCGAGCCCTCGGCCACGCGGAACGCGACGTCCGCGCCGGGCTCGAGGACCATCACGCCCCGCGCCCCGAGCGAGACGCTCTCGCGCGCCGCCGCGAGGCGCACCCCCTCGCGCACGCCGCCATCGCGCGTCGACAGGACGAGCGCTGCCGCCGCGGCGGCGACGGACACCGCGACGAATCCGCCTACGCGGATAAATGGGCGCGCGGACCGGGGGCGCGGCGCGACGACCAGTGCCGTGCGCGCGGCGAGCACGCGATCGGCGAAGCCGGCGGGCGGCTCCGGCGCCTCGTAGGCGTCGAGCGCGGCGCGGCCGAGCCGCTCCGGATCGTCATCCCGCTTGTGCACGATGGACCTCCTCGAGGGCCTAGCGGAGCGCGGCGCGCGCGCGCGACAGGCGTGACTTGACGGTTCCCAGATCGAGCTCGAGCGCCCGCGCGATCTCGTCGTAGTCGAGCTCGTGCCACTCGCGCAGGACCACGACGGCGCGCTGATCGGGGGGCAGGCGGGAGACGGCGAGCTCGATCGCGCGGCCGAGGGCGCGGCGCTCCGCGGCGGCGTCGGTGCGCGCGCCGCTGTCGAGCGTGCGGGCGGCCTCGAGCGGAAGCGGCTCGTGGGCGCGGCGGCGCAGCGCGTCGAGGCAGAGGCGCGTCGCGATCGTCAGGAGCCAGGTGGACAGGCGCGCCGGACCACGCGGATCGAAGTCGGCCAGCGCGCGGAAGGCGCGGAGGAAGGTCTCCTGCGCCAGGTCCTCCACGCCGTCGCGGCGGCCGAGCATGCGGCCGACCAGGGCGAACACGGGGCGCTCGTAGCGTTCGACCAGCGCCCTGCACGCGGCGGCCTCGCCCCGCTGCGCGCGCCGGAGCGTCAGCTCGTCGAGCTCGCGATCGGCGGGCAGCTGCATGGCCGGGCTCGTCCCCACGGAAGCGTTACACGCGGGGCCGGCGAAAAGGTTCCCGCGCACGGCGACCATGATCCTCTTGCAGGATCATTAGTAACTCAGTATTGAGTCACCATGACGAATCGCAAGCTCGCGCCGATCCTGGCGCTGCTCACCCTCGGGGCCTGCTCGGCGGAGCCGTCGACCCCGGTCACGCACACCTCGCCGGCGCTCGCAGAGGCCGAAGCCCGCGCCGCGGCGGTCTCCGTCCTCGACTCGGGGACCTACCCGGGGCGCTACATCTATCACGGCGCCGCGTACGACAGCTTCTGGGTGGATCTGTCGGTCAGGAGCGACGCCTCGACCAAGGAGGTGGGCATCGTCTGGACGAGCGACCGCTGGGCCACGCAGACCACGACGATGGCGCGGTACGAGGGGGCGCAAGGCGGCGGGCGCGAGCGCTGGGGCCTCGACGTCGTCGATGCGGTCGCCCAGGCGGGGTGGCAGCCGCGGCGCGAGATCGAGTACGCGGCGTTCGTCCGGATGAACGGGCAGACCGCGTGGTCGCCCTTCCGGAACCACTACATCTACGAGGGCGTGACGCCGGCGCGGCCGCTGCGCCTGCTCGCCGCGACCGCCGCGCTCGAGGGCGGGCGTCCCGTGGTGCGAGGCCGCGTGCGCGCCCTGAACGTCGGCGTGCCCCGGCGCGTCTTCGTGCGCTACTCGATGGACGCGTGGCGGTCGTTCGCCGAGGTGGAGGCCGCGATCGACGGAGGCGACCTGGCCTTCGCGATCGCCTTTGCCGGCGACGCCGCGCGCACCGAGACCGTGGACTTCGCGCTGCGCCTCGAGGCCGGCGGCGAGGTGGCCTGGGACAACGCCGACGGCCGCGACCACCACGTGCGGCTCGCGCCGGCGCTGATCGAGGCGCGCGCGACGAACCGGCCGGCGTACCCGGCCGCGGGCATCGCGAACCTCTCCGGCCGCGTGGAGACGGCGCTGCCGGTGGACGCGCTGCGGCTGCGGATCGCCGGCGGCCCCGTGATCGAGCTGCCGGTGCGCACGTCGGACGCCGGCGGCTTCACGGCGGACGGCGGCTTCCAGCTTCCGCTTCCGACCGCGGGCCTCGCAGCGGGTGAGCACGCGACGGAGATCGAGGCGCAGGCCGGTCCGTTCGTGCGGCGCTTCGCGGGCCCAAGCCTCCTCGTCGACGACCGGATCGCGGCCCTCGAGGAGCAGGCCGTCGGCGAGGGCGAGTCGCCGTGGGACTTCCAGCGGCTCGGGGAGGACCGCCTGATCGTGCGCACCGATTCGCGCGTCGTGGTCTACGAGCGAGGCGTGCCGCGCCTGCTCGAGCAGCCGCCGGTGGGGCTCGGCGTGGGCGACGTGGCCGCGGATGGCGCCGGCCACATCCTCGCGATCGGAGGATCGAGCCTGCTGCGCTGGCGCGAGGACGGCGCGCTCGATCGCGGCTTCGGCGACGGTGGGCGGCTGGAGCTCGCACGGCAGTGGGCGGGCGTGGCGCTGTGCTGGCCGTCGCATCTGTCGGCGGACGCGTCGAGCGTGCTCGTGGTCGACTCGTGCAACGCGCGCGTGCTTCGCTTCGATCACGCGGGGGCGCTGCTCGAGGCGCTGCCGCTCGGCGCGGGCGTGTGGCACCAGGTCGAGGGGACGTTCCGCGCGGGAGAGCGCGTATGGGTCGCGCGCATCGCCTACTTCGACGAGCAGAACCAGGCCGAGCTGGTCGAGCTCGCGGTGAGGCCCGGCGCGCCGCTCGAGGTCGTGGGCACGCGGAGGCTGCCGCCGGGATACCTCTCGGCGTTCGCGGTGGACGCGGGCGGGGCGTGGGTCGCGAGCGGGGACGACGTGCACCGGGTGGACCTGGACGGCAGCCGGATCGCGACGTACACGGGAGGCGGGGGCTTGCCGGGCGCGCCGCGCGGCGGGCTCGGGATCGTGCGGAGGCTGGCGCTGGTGCCGGGCGGCGGAGTGGAGGCGCTCAGCGTGCAGAGTGCGCGGATCGTCCGGCTCGGGATGTGAGGGGCAGGAACGGAGCTGAGCACGAGCACGAGCACGA
>CAZQJC010000002.1:0-19109 GCA_964593795.1 uncultured Myxococcales bacterium
GACGCGTGGCTGGGGGCGCGTGGCATCGCGGTCCTGCGGGTCACCAATGAGCAGGTGCTCGCGCGCCCGGAAGAGGTGGTGCGACGGGTCCGCCGACTGCTGTCGGAGCGCCTGCCGGGGCCCCTCTCCCGACGGGCCCGGCGGGAGAGGGGCGACTGACCGCGGTGGACGCCACGACGGGGTGAGGCCGGGCGTGGTGTTAGGGGCCAGAAAAATCGATCGCTTGGGCCTCGCTCCCGCCCTATCCATGCGCCTTGGCAGATGTGATCAATGATCAGAGTGCGGCGCTGGCCCGGCGCGAGCCGGGTTTGACCGATCGCGACGAACCGGGTACATCTCGGCTCCCCGAGGTGCCGCCAGTGTCCCAGCAGATCTATCCGAGGACCGCCCCCGCCGGCTTGCCGGAGCGCTTCGCGCTCGTGCACCAGCTCGAGCCCGACCTGCCGCGCTGGGCGCAGATCCGCTCGCGCCGTGCGCTGGAGCGCGATCGCGGGTACCGGGCGCGGAGGCGCGAGGTCGAGCGCGTCCTCGCGGGCTTCGAGTGGGATCTGGCGGAGCCGGAGGCCCTGGCGCCGCGCGCGCTCGGTGACAGGACCGCCCGGGTGGTGGCGTGGAACGTCGAGCGGGGCAAGCGCTTCGCGCCCCTCGTGGGCGCGCTGTCGGAGGAGGCGACGCTGGCCGCCGCCGACGTGCTCATGCTCAACGAGGTGGACATCGGCATGGGGCGGAGCGAGAACCGCAACGTGCCGCGCGAGCTCGCCCGTGCGCTCGGCATGCGCTACGTGTTCGCGACGAGCCACCTCGTGCTGGCTCCCGGTGACAAGGCGGAGCGCGAGCACGGCGTGCCCAACGGCCTCTCGCTCCACGGCAACGCGCTCCTGACGCGCTTTCCGGTGCGGCGCTTCGAGGCGGTCACGTTGCCCGAGTACACCGACAAGTTCCACGCGCTCGAGAAGCGGCTCGGCGAGAAGCGCGCGCTGCTCGTCGAGCTCGAGCTCCCCGACGGCCCGCTCCTCTGCGCGGTCGTGCACCTCGATCCGTTCTCGCCGCCCAAGCACCGGGCCGCGCAGCTCCGGCGCGTGATCGCGCGCATCGAGCAGCTCGGCGCGCGGCGCGTGCTGCTCGGCGGGGACCTCAACACGAACACGTACGATCTCGGCGGGCCGCTCGGCTTTGCGCTCAACTGCGTGCACAAGCTCGGACGGTTCGGCTTCGAGGGGACGCTCGACCAGTACATGCGCCCCGACGAGGTGTTCGAGCGCAGGCTGTTCGAGACCCTGCGCCGCCGGGGGTACGCGACCGAGGGCTTCAACGATCGCGGGCGCGGCACCATCTACTACGACATCAGCGACGCCGATCTCATCACGAAGGCGCACGACTACGTGCCGGCCCCGCTCCTGCGCTGGCTCGAGCGACGCCTCGAGCCGTGGGGCGGTGTGGTGCCGCTCAAGGTGGACTGGTTCGCCGGCCGTGGCGTCACCGCGCGCAGCGCGACCGTGATCGAGCGGCCCACGCACGAGGGACAGCGCATCGCGGACCACAACCCGATCGTCGTGGACCTCGCGCTCGCGCCGGCGCTCGAGGTCCAGGCGCAGGCCGCGCCGCTCTTCGTCTCGAAGGCGCGCCGGGCGTCCGACCCGCCGCCGATGGCGTAGCCGACCGCAGGGTGGCGTCAGAGCCGCGCCGCGAGCGCTGCCGCCATCGCGTCGATCGGCGCCGGGTGGCCGGTGTAGAGCTCGAACTGCCCGCACGCCTGGTGCAGCAGCATGCGGTCGCCGGTGATCACGCGGGCGCCGAGCGCCCTCGCGCCCGCGACGAGCGCGGTCTCGAGCGGCCGGAAGACGATGTCCATGAGGAGGTGATCGGGCCCGAGCCGCGCTGGATCGAGGGCGGGCGTCGCGGTGACCTCGGCCATCCCGGCGGAGGTCGCGTTGATGACGACCTCGTGCTCCGCCGGATCGACGGTGGCCAGCGGGCCCGCGCTCGCCCCCACCGCCGCCGCGAGCGCCTCGGCGCGGGGGAGGGTGCGGCCCGCGACGTGGAGCCGTGCGCCGGCGTCCGAGAGCGCGTGGGCGATCGCGCGCGCGGCGCCGCCCGACCCGAGCAGGAGCACGCGGCGACCGGCGACGTCGATGACCTCGGCGAGCGCGCGGGACGCGCCGAGGGCGTCGGTGTTGTGCCCGGTGAGCCGCCCGTCGTCGTTGACGATCGTGTTGACGGCGCCGATCCGGCGCGCCAGCGGATCGAGCGCGTCGAGCAGCGGCAGCACGGCCTCCTTGTACGGCATCGACACGCCGAGCCCGCGCAGGCCGAGCGCGCGCATGCCCGTGATCGCGCCCGCCAGGTCCTCGACGCCGAACGAGACGTACGCGTGGTCGAGCCCGAGCGCCGCGTACCCCGCGCGGTGGAGGTGCTGGCCGAGCGTGCCCGCGTGTCTGGCGATCGAGCCGCACAGGACCGTGCCCATGCCGCGCTCGTCAGCCGCCCGCGCCGGCGTCGGCAGGGCAGCCGTCGAAGTGGATGCCGTCCCACATCCAGCGCGGCTCGCGGCCGCGGCACACCGAGCCGGTCACGGTGGCCGCCTACCTCTCGAGCTTCTCGAGCTCCGCCGTGAAGAAGTCGGCGCTCCTGAGCTGCTTGCCGTCCTTCAAGCGGATCCAGTAGGGCTTGCCGGAGGTCGAGGAGGAAGACGCCGCCAGGCGGATGAAGTCCCGCGCGGTCTTGATCTCCTTGCGGCCGCCCTTCCACTTGTCACGCAGGTGCTTGGCGGCCGCCCGGCAGTCGTGCTCGCTGCCGTTGCGGATGAACACCGCGCCCTCCAGCCTCTCGACGGCGCCGATGAGCGCCTCGATCTTCTGGGTCTCGGAGAGCCCGCCCGCGAGCGCCGGCCGCGCGAGCGCGGTGAGCAGCAAGGCGACGAGCACGAAAACGGCGGACCTCGTGGTGCGCATGCAACGAGGATAGCGCGCGGGCGGTACAATGGCCCCGTGCGGTGGCGCTGGGTGCCAGTGGCGGTCGCGGTGGCGGTCGGCGGGAGCGGCGCCGCGGGTGGCGTCGAGCCCGCGACCTGGATCTTCTCGTCGATGGCGCCGGAGGGTTCGCCGAGCGCGTCGGTGCTCGACGAGGTGGCCCGCGCGATCGAGCGCTCGGCGGGAGGGCGCGTGCGCGTGCGACCACGCCACGGCGGCGTGCTCGGCGACGAGGCCTCGACGCTCGAGCTGTGCCGACAGGGCCGCATCCAGATGTGGGCAGGCAGCACGGGCGCCGCCTCGGCCAGCGTGCCGGCGCTCTCGGTGCTCGACACGCCGTACCTGTTCGAGGACCTGGCCGCGTTCCAGCAGATCATGGCCCGCGACGTGCTCGGCGGCCCGCGCATGACGGCGCACCTGCGGGAGCGCGGCCTCACCCAGCTGGGGATGGGCTTCATCGGCTGGCGCGCGCTGTCGACGACGAGCCGGGCGGTGCGCCGCCCCGAGGACCTGCGAGGCCTCGCGCTGCGCATCCAGGCCTCGCCCCTGCACCGGGCGATGTGGCGGCCGCTCGGTGCGCGCCTCGTCGAGGTCTCGCTGCCCCAGGTCCCCGACGCGTTCCGCGATCGTCGCGTCGAGGCGACCGACTTGCCCGCGCTGTACATCTTCGCGGCGTCGCTGGCCGACCAGATCCGCCACTACACGCCCACCCGGCACGTCCTGCAGAGCGCGGTGCTCTTCGTCAACCGACGGGCCCTGGAGGCGCTCCCCGCGGGCGCGCAGAAGGCGCTGCTCGTGCGCCGGCCCGAGCTCGAGGCCAGGGCGACGCGCGTCGGCGAGCAGCTCGAGGACGAGCTCGTGCAGGCGCTCGGCGCCCGGGGCGTCTCCGTCGTCACGCTCGCGCCGGCCGAGAAGCAGGCCTTTCGCCGCGCGCTCGCGCCCGCGCGCGCGCAGGCCGTCACCATCGGCGGCCCGGCCGGCAAGGAGACCCTCGAGGCCATCGCCCGCTGAGTCCGCGTGTGGCCGGCTCGGAAGCCCGCCACCGCCGACCCCCTACTGCCTCGTGCCGTGCGCACGTCGTGCCGTCGCAGGCCCCTTTCCTGGAGGTCCGCGCAGCGGGCACATGACCCGGAGCGGCAGACCTTGCCGGCGGATCCTGCCGAGCGGCAAGTGTCGCCGCGGCGCGGGCGCGGCAACCCCGCGAAGTCGCGCCGCCGCGGGCCGGTACGGACGTTGCGAGAGGGCCGGTCGCCGCGCGCCAAGGATGGGCGCGCCCCTCGAAAGGACACCGCTCATGAATCGCTCGAATGGCTCCCTCCACCGGCTCGCGTGCTGGTCGCTCGCGCCGCTGCTCTGCCTCTCCGCCTGCGTCGAGGACGCGCCTGAGGGCCCCGACGAGGCCTCCGCCGCGGCCGCCGAGCCCGACGGCGATGGCAAGGCCGACTCGCCGCCGTGCGCCGTCACCGTGACCGCCAACAAGCCGAGCCGCGACGGCTCGACCGCCGCGGCGGTCTACGATCGCAACGTCGCCACCGGCTTCCGCAGCAGCTGGAACGACTGGCAGTACGTCACGCTCAGCTTCTCCTGCCCGGTGCAGGTCACGGCGCTGCGCCGCAAGATGACCGATCCCGCCGGTCGCCCGCGCCGCGTCCTGCAAGGCGAGACGGTGTCGCTGTCGAGCGACGGCCGGACCTTCACCGACGTCACGCACGCAAGCTCGCAGGGCTGGGAGACGTACAGCCCCTACAACCTTCGCGCCTGGAGCGGCGTGCCCTACGGCTTCTCGGACTGGCTGCGGCTGCGGCAGCCGGTGACGGCGCGGCAGGTGCGCTTCGGCTGGGACGGCGACGGCGACTCGCTCGACGAGATCGAGCTGCGCTTCGGCAACGCGGGCTTCGCCCTGTCGCTGCGCGACGTCCGGCTCACGCAAAATGGCCTGGTGACGCGCGCGCTGCCGCCCATGCCGCTCGTCGCGGGCAAGAGCGCGCTCGTGCGGGCCACCGTCAGCACCCCCGACGGCGGCGTCCCGCTCGACGAGGCGTGGCTCGACGTCGTCCGCGAGGACACCGGCGTGCAGGTGGGCAGCGTGCGCGGCGAGTCGATCGCCGCCGACGACGTGACCCGCTCGACCGCGCCGATGCACCTCGGCGACGACGTGCACTTCTTCGTGCCCGGCGGCCTGCTCGCGGGCGACGCGCGCTACCGGTTCGATCTGCGCATGCGCAGCGGCGCGAGCGATCGCTCGCAGACGCTCCTCGCCGGCATCTCGACCGCGGAGAACGCGGGCCTGCCGATGACCTTCGTCGACTACGACACCGGCGCGATGCCGGACCTCACGGCGTTCTTCCGCTTCGTCGGCGTGCTCTCGCACACCGCGCGCGTGCTGCCGGTCAAGGACTCGCACGGCGCGCTCTTGCCCGCGGGCGCCTCGACGCGCGGCGCCGACGGCCTGCGCTACGAGTACGTGCACGCCGTCGCGCTGCCGGCGCAGGGCAGCCTCGGCAACTTCGAGCGCGAGTTCGTGCTGTCCGACATGAACGTCGGGATCGGCCAGGACCCCGCGGGCTCGGCGTGCTCGGCGCGCGTCCCGGCCGTGGCCTGGACGGGGCGCTGGCTCGCCACCAACTTCACCGGGCCCGAGGACACGAACAGGAACGGCGTCTTCGATCCGATCGAGGTCGCGCGCTGCACCGCGGCCGCCGGGTCGAACAGCGCGATGTCGAACCGCATCACCAACTTCCTCAACCGCCTCACGTCCGAGATCGAGGCGCAGCGCCTGGCCATCCCGAGACAGCAGCGCACCGAGGCCATCCGCCTCGGCCTCTCGATCTTCTCGGGCGCGGTCAACACGGCGCACCAGAACCGCAGCGGCTGGCTCGGCAACGCGGCCGTCGGCGGCACCGCCGGCTGGGCCACGCTGAGCTTGCCGCCGGACGTGGACTTCCCGTCGATCCCGCACGAGATGGTGCACCTGCTCGGCGAGAACCACGCGCCGGCCGGCACCGAGCAGCTCCCGGGGCCCGCGTACGACCTCTTCCTCAAGCGCCGCGTG
Organism: uncultured Myxococcales bacterium; assembly: GCA_964593795.1. Taxonomy (GTDB): domain Bacteria; phylum Myxococcota_A; class Polyangia; order JAHFDS01; family JAHFDS01; genus JAHFDS01. The sequence goes on from CAZQJC010000002.1 coordinate 6,022, forward strand.
CGGAGCCCCAAGCACCTCATGGCCGGGGGATTCGGCGGCGATCACACGCTCTCGACGTCGTTCCTGCCCGACGCGGTCTGGGACGCCGTCCGCGCGCGCTTCTCCGCCGCCCGCCTGACCGCCGCGCCCGGCGACGGAGACGCGTCCCCGTCCAAGCCGCAGCCGCTCCTCGAGCGCTGCGGCCCCGTGCAGTGAGCGGGGCGCCGCCTTCAGGGCTGCGGGCGCTAGCGCGCGCCGCGATTCGTGGCCTCGAGCGCGGCATCGATCATTGATCGTCGAACGATGCAGGCGCGGGACCAGGCCACGCCTCGTGCAAGCGATCGATCCCGCTCGGCGCGCGCCCCGGGGTGTGCAGGATCTGACGGTGCAAGTCGCCCAGCAGCCCGCTCAGCTCCGCCGGCAGTCCGGCGCGGGCGTGCCGATGCGGGTCAGCACCATCTGGTAGAGCTGGCAGTAGCGCGCGCGCGCGCCCGCCGCACTCGAGAGCAGGTAGTAGCGCCACATGCGCCGGAACGACTCGCCGTACCGGTCCTTGAAGCGCGGCCACGCGGCCTCGAAGTTCGCGTGCCACGCCATCAGCGTCGGGTCGTAGTGCGGGCCGATGTTGTGCAGGTCCTCGAGCGAGAAGCGCTCCTCCATCGCCGCGCCGAGCTGCGCGATCGACGGCAGGAGCGCGCCCGCGAAGATGTACTTGTGGAACCAGGGCTCCATCGCGGTCTCGCTCTTGTTGCCGCCGATCGTGTGGATGAACGCCACGCCGCCGGGCGCGAGGCACCGGTCCACGAGCTTCATGTACGTGCCGTAGTTCTTGTAGCCCACGTGCTCCATGAGGCCAATCGAGACGACGGCGTCGTAGGTGCCGCGGGCCTCGCGATAGTCGGCGAGGTGGATCGTCACCGGGAGGCCGGCGCAGCGCTCCCGCGCGAGCGCGACCTGCTCCTTCGAGACCGTGTAGCCGACCACCTCCGCGCCGTAGCGCTCGGCGGCGAACCTCGCGAAGCCGCCCCAGCCGCAGCCGAGGTCGAGCACCTTCATGCCCGCGCGCAGCGAGATCTTGCGGCAGACGAGGTCGAGCTTGGCCTCCTGCGCGGCGTCGAGCGTGGTGGCGTCCTTCCAGTACGCGCAGGTGTAGAGCATGCGCGGGTCGAGCATGGCCTCGTAGAGGTCGTTGCCCACGTCGTAGTGCTTGACGCCGACCTCGAACGCGCGGACCACGCTCTGGAGGTTCAGCACCTTCGCGCGGACGACGTGCGCGGCCATCGGCCAGTTCCCGCGCACCACGGCGTCGAGGCGCGCCGCGAGGATCTTCGTCAGCGTCTGGTCGAGCGCCGCGCTGTCCCACCAGCCCTCGACGTACGACTCGCCGAAGCCGAGCGAGCCGTCGCGCAGCACGCGCGTGTAGAAGCGCTTGTCGTGGACCACGAGGTCGTGCGGCGCGTCCCCGCCGACGGTGACGCCGGCGCCGAGGAGGAGCTCGCGGACGTAGCCCTCGGAGGCGTCGTCGTTGAGGAGGGCCCGGCGCAAGGTGCGCCAGGCGTCGACCGGTACGTCGAGCATCGTGCTCATGTGCTGGCTCCCATCCATCGCTGCAAGGCGCGGCGTCCGGGGACGGGCCGGCCCGCGAACATCCAGCCGAAGCCCCGCGCGACCGCGGTGTGCAAGAGCGCCGCAAGGGGCGCTGGCAGGGCGATCGGCGAGCGCCCCGGGCGCCCACTCGCGCGGTCCTTGAGCCGGCTGCCCGCCATGCGCAGCCGGTAGTAGAGGTCGTAGTCCTGGAGCACCGGGTGACGCGCGAGCCTGCCACGAAACCCGGCCGTGTCGCCCGCGAGGATCGCGTCGGCCGCGAGGCGGCCGGAGATCACGGCGGGGAGGATGCCCTCGGCGGTGATCGGTTGCGCGAGCCCGAGCGCGTCACCGACGAGGAGCGCGCCGTCCTCCTCGCACCGCTCGAGGTGGGCCGGATCGAACAGGTAGTACGAGTGCCCCTTGGCCTCCGCGAGGCGCGTGGCGGCGTCGGGGGGCAGGTGGTCCCGGAAGTGCTCGCGGGCGTGCGCCCAGGCCTGCCGGACCTGGCGCGCGTCCATCGTGCCGCACCCGACGTTGAGCCAGCCGGTCTTGGGGACGTTCCAGGAGTAGCCGCCGACGTCGTCGTGGAGCAGCAGCTCCGGCTCGCCGTCGCGGCCGAGGCGACGCGCGGCCACGGCCATTTCGCCCGCTTCGTACTCGATCTCCTGCACGCCCACGGGGCGCTCGGTGCGCCGCGGCGCGAGCAGGCGGGCGACGGGGCAGTGCGTGCCCCCGGCGCCGACGAGATATCGCGCGCGATACCGATCGTCGATCACCCAGCCCTTCTCGCCGCGGCGGATCGAGGCGACCGTGTGGCGGACGAGCTCGGCGCCGCTGCGACGGAGCAGGAAGTCGTCGAGCTCGTAGCGCCGGATGAAGTAGCCGCGCGTCTTCACCGCGGCCTGGCGGCCCTGGTAGTGGACGTGGCAGCGCTCCCAGGTCCACAGCCCGCGCGGGTACGCCGCGGGCGAGAGCTCGAGGGCGTCCCAGATGGGCTCGCTGATCCAGCCGGCGCAGAGCTTTTCGCGCGGGAAGTCGGCGCGATCGAGGACGAGCACGCGCAGGCCGGAGGCCACGAGCCGCCGCGCCGCCGTGCTGCCCGCCGGCCCGCCGCCGACCACGATCACGTCGAAGTCCCGCATTGCGCGGGACCATACTCCACGTGGGAACCTTTGCCCGCGCGCGGTGTCTGTCCGAGGATTCCACGAGGAGGAGACGATGCACATCGACAAGGCGTTCGTGCTGGGCGGCTGGGGCATGTGGCCGACCCTGGGCTTCGGGGTCCTCATGATCGCGGCCGCGGCCTGGTACGCGGTGTGGCCCGGCCGGCAGCTCCCGCTCGTCCTGAGCTGCGGCTTCGTGACCCTGCTCAGCGGCGGCCTGGGCTTCACGAGCGGGGTCATCAGCACGCTCCTGCACCAGGAGACCGCGGGCCCCGCGGAGCGCCACTTCGCGCTCGTCGGCGTGGGAGAGTCCCTCTACAACGTCCTCTTCGCGCTGGCGCTCATGCTCGTCGCGACCCTGGTCGTAGGCGTGGGCGCCTGGCGCATCGCCCGCGGGCCTGCGGCGTCACCGCACGCGTAGCCGGACGCCGAGCCCGTTCTCGCGGGTCGCGGGATCGAAGAGCGGGCCTCCGCCGCGGCGCGACGCGATCCGGACGGCGTAGCCCGGGACCTCCGGACGCACGGGATCGGGCAGCAGGAGGCGCAGCTCGTAGTCGCCTCGGGCCGGCGCGACGAAGGACTGCTCGAGCTCGACCGCCTGACCGGGCGCAAAGTCGCCGACCTGCACGTGCGTCTCGACGGTGGCGGGGATCGTCGCGTAGCCCGGCGCGGTGCCGCCGACGAGGTGCGCGCCCGTCGCGCTGCGGAGCACCACGAACGCGCGGCGCGGGTTGTGCAGTCGCGACCAGCCCGTGTTGCGGATCCGCACGCGCACGGTGGCCGTCTCGCCGGGGGAGACCTCGGGCGCATACGTCACGCGCTCGATCTCGAACCGGTACCCGAGGCGGCGCTTGATCTCGTCGTAGCAGCCGCCGGCCTCCCAGGTCGCGCGCGCGTCCGGCGCGTAGCCGCCGTGAAGATACGACAGATGCAATCGCGCGGGCTCGGAGGCCGCGCCGACCATGTTCGCGCACGATTGCCACCGCGCGCCCGCAAACGGGCACGTCTCGCCGCCGAAGGGCGCCCCCGCCGTCAGGGCCTCGGCGAAGGCGCGCGCCGCGGCCTCGTCGGCGAAGTTCGACGCATTGCCGTCCTCGAAGTTCGAATACGTGCCGTAATCGGAGTCATTGGTCATGAAGCAATCGTCGTAGAAGCCCGCGCGGGCCCCCGACGGCGGAAATGCGTCCGCGAGCTCCCTGGCGAAGAGGGGCCGGCGCAGCCCCACGAAGCGATCGACGCCGCGGGCCTGGTACGCGCGCACCACCTCGTCGATGAAGGCGCGCCGTCGCGTCGGATCGGTGAGGATGGGCGCCTCGGCGGCCGAATAGCCGGCGTGGTTCCACTCGCCCCAGCGGCCGAGGTAACCCGCCTCGACGAACGCGATCACGTCGACGAAGTCGCCCAGCATCGCCGCGACGGCGCCCACGTGCCGGCGCTGCCGCTCGTCGGTGTCGGCCTGGAAGACGCCGCAGCCATTGATCGCGTCGCTCGCGGGCGTGTCGTAGCGCGGGCGGAACAGCACCTTGCGCCCCGCCGCGCGGTGCTCGAGGAGGCGCGTCGCGTAGGCGTCGAGGAGCGCGCTCGTGCCGGCCGCGCCGTGGCCGTTCCAGACGAGCTCCTCGCCGCACGCGGCGTCGAGGTAGAGCCACTCGGCCACGAGCGTGTGCGGATCGCCGGGCTCCGGGCTCCAGTAGTAGATGCCGCGCTCGGGGTTGAGGAGGTCGGGATCGTCGTCGGGCGTGTAGTCGGCGTCCTCGGCGAGGGGCGCGCCGCCGTCCGCCCGCGGACCATCGGCGGCGGTGCCGTCACGGCGAGGCGTGGCGTCCGCGGCGGCGGCGTCGCGGAGGGGTCCGGTCGCATCCGCGGCGGCGGCATCGCGCGTCGCGCCGTCGGGGGCCGGGCGGGCATCGCGCGGCGACGAGGCCGGGGCGCCGTCTCCGCACCCCCAGGGGGCGGGCCCGGCGAGCGCGAGGAGCACGAGCGCGACGGACGGGACCTTGCGCTGCATCCCTCCATCATACGGAACGCGCGCGGCCCAGGCGCGTGAGCGGTGGGGTATGGTGCCGGAGCCCGCCGGCCGGGCAGGGAGTGATCTTGAAGACCGCGCTCGTCGTCGCGCTGCTCGCCCTCGCGAGCTGCACCAGGAACCTCGACCAGGAGCCCATCAAGGCGTCCATCCGCGCGGGCATCAAGGCGCAGCTCGGCATCGAGCTCACGACCGTGACGTGCCCCGAGGGCCGCAAGGTCAAGGTCGGTGACACCTTCGACTGCACCGGCGCGTCCACGGACGGCGCCAAGGCGGTGGTGAAGGTGACGCAGAAGGACGACGCCGGGCACGTCAACTGGGTCGTCGTCACCTTCTCCGGGAAGGCCGACCCCGAGGTGCTCCTCAAGACCATGGCGCAGCAGCGCGAGCGCGAGGGCGTCAAGCAGGGGCCCGACGCGGGCCCCGCGCCCGTCCCCACCGGCGAGCCCGCGCGCGCAGGCGGCGAGCAGGGCCGGCAGTAGGTTGCCCGGCATGTTCGACGATCTGCTCGGCACCCTGACGACCCTGCAGATCAGGCGGTTCGGGCCGCCCGGCCCGTTCCTGGCGCGCGCGGGGGCCGCGGCGGACGCGCCCACGCTGCTCCTGCCACGCGCGGAGGTGCCGGACGGCGCCAAGGAGGGTGACGCGGTGGAGGTCTTCGTCCACCTCGACTCCGAGGACCGCCTCCTCGCGACCACGCGGTCGCCGGCCCTCGTGCGCGGCGAGGTGACATTCCTCGAGGTCACGAGCGTCACGGCGATCGGCGCCTTCGTGGACTGGGGCCTGCCCAAGGAGCTGCTCGTGCCGTTTCGCGAGCAGACGCGCGAGCTCGCGCGCGGGGAGCGGCACCCGATCGGCCTCTACGTCGACAGCACGGGCCGGCTGGCCGGGACGATGCGCATCCGCGAGCTCTTGCGCGACACCGGGACCTTCGAGCTCGGCGAGTGGGTCGACGGCGAGGCCTGGCGCGACGAGCCGGGGGTCGGCCTGTTCGTGATCGTCCTGCGCGCGTTCCTGGCCCTCGTGCCCGCGCACGAGCCGCACGCGCTGGCCCGGGGCGATCGCGCGCGCTTTCGCGTCACGCACGTCCACCCCGACGGCAAGATCGAGCTGTCGCTGCGCCGGCCCGCGCACGAGGAGCTCGAGGGGGACGGCCGGCGGATCCTCGAGGTCCTCGCCGGTCCGCGCCCGCCGAGGGTCGGCGATCGCTCGGCCCCCGAGCAGATCCGCGCGCACTTCGGGATCACCAAGAAGGCGTTCAAGCGAGCCGTGGGGCGTCTGCTCAAGGACGGTGCGGTCGTGATCGGCGCGGACGGAACGCTGGACCTCGGCCCGCGCAAGGCGCGCTGATCTGGTTCAGCGGGCTTCGTGCACGACGGCCTCGAGGTTGTTGCCGTCGGGATCCATGCTTCAGCGCATCACCCCCGGATCGAGCAGTCGGAACTCGACGAGATATTCCCAGACCACGTCGGGCACGAGCGCCACCAGCTTGGTCGGGTCGTAGCTCTTGCCGCGCTCGCGCACGAGCGACGACGAGATGTTGCTGGTCACCACGTTGTCGCGCAGGTAGACGTGGCGGTCGGCCGCCAGGAGCGAGGTCGCCTTGTCGAAGTCGTAGCCGAGCCGATGGATGATCAGCATGTCGAGCGCGGACGCCATCCACTCGGCGCCGCCCCACTCGTGAAAGGTCTGCGCGACGTCCGAGCCCATCACCCACGAGAAGCGATGCCCCGGATAGAGCGGCAGGAAGTGGTCGCGCAGGATCTCGGCCGTCTCGCGCGTGCGCTGGTAGATCTCCGCGCCGTGCACGAGCTCGAAGTCGCAGGCGCGCAGCCGCGGGTAGCGGGCGATGGCGCGCCGCACCATCTCGATGCGGTGCTCGGCGGGCATGAGCTTCTTTCCCCAGGGGTGCTCGCCTGCCAGGTAGAACCAGACCTCGTCGACCTCGGTCAGCGCGAGTACCTCGAGCCCCATGGTCAGGTGCGCGTTCGTGATGGGGTTGGCCGAGGTGCCGATCAGCGCGACGCGCCGGCCGCGCGCGCGCGCGTCGAGCTTGCGGATGGTGTTGCCCACGACCTCCGCGAGGTCGACCTTCCGCTCGTTGCAGAGCTGCAGCAGGCTCCAGCCGACGTCGCCCATCTCCTCGACCAGGTTCGCAGGGTCGCGGTGGTGCACGAGCTCGGCGACCTCGTTGTGCAGATCGCGCAGCCGCTCCTTGAGCGAGGTCGCGCCGAAGTGCGTCTCCTGGCTGTGGGCGACGCGCGCCTGAAGCTCCTTGATGTCCACGCCGGAACGGTATCAGTCAACGCGGCACGCTGCGCAGCGCCCGGGAACCCTGGCGCGCGGAACCTCGTCCCAGCACTCAGGAGGCCGATCCAGATGACGACCGTGACCGGATTTCGAGGACTTGCGATGGTTGCCGCGCTCTACGCGGCGGGTTGTGGCAGCGACGCCAAGGGTGGAGCCGGCGTCGGTGGCGCAGGCTCGGGTGGTGCGGGCAGCGACGCGGCCGGCAGCGGCGGCGCGGGTGCGAGCGGCGCAGGCTCGAGCGGCACAGGTGCGAGCGGCGCAGGCTCGGGCGGCGCAGGCTCGGGCGGCGCAGGCTCGGGCGGCGCGGGCTCGGGCGGCGCGGGTGCGAGCGGCGCAGGCTCGGGCGGCGCGGGCTCGGGCGGCATGGGCACGGGCAGCAACGAGCCCGGCAAGCAGGTGCGCATGCTGATGGTGGACGGCGCGATGCGCGAGGTGATCGTCTACGTGCCCGAGCGCGCGCGCGGCCAGACGGTGCCCGCGGTCTTCGTCTTCCACGGCACCTCGCAGGACGGCGAGCACTTCTACACGGAGTCGCGCTGGAAGGAGAAGGCGGACGCCGAGGGCTTCCTCGCGCTGTTCCCGACCGCGCAGTACTACTGCTACAAGGAGGACGAGAACGGGGACGGCGACTTCGACGACCCGGGCGAGCGCTCCATCACCACCAAGTGGACCGACGGCGGCCTCGGCAACCGCTTGCCGCTCTGCACGCCCGCCGAGCTCGCGACGTTCCCGGCCGACCGCCGGGCGCGCGCGGATCACCCGCTGCAGGACGACCTCGCGTTCGTGCGCGCGATGAACGACCTGCTCGCGCGCGAGTACCGCGTGGACCCGAAGCGCCGCTACGTCACCGGCTTCTCGAACGGCGGCGCGTTCACGAGCCGCGTGGCGGTGGAGCTGGCGACCGAGTTCGCCGCCGCCGGCCCCGGCTCGGGTGGACTCTCGGTCGTGCCCACGCCCATCGCGGCGCGCGCGATCCCGGTCCTGCACTGGGTGGGCTCGAACGACGACCGGTTCTTCGGCACCACGCCGCCCCCGGTCGCCGAGTCCACCGTCATGCTGCCGCAGTTCAAGTCGTACTTCATCGATCGCTTCCGCACCGCGCTGCAGCTCGAGGACGTCTACACCTACGAGCAGCGCATGGTCGGCAACCACACCGTCGGTACGTGGCTCTACACGCGCAGCACCGTCGCCGCCCCCGGCGCGACCTTCCGCTTCGCACTGCTCGGCGACATGTTCCACGTCTACCCGAACGGCTCGAACTACCCGCTCGCCGCCGCCGACCTGCTCTGGGACTTCTTCAAGGAGCGCTCCTTGCCGTAGCGAGCCACCCGCACGTGTGGAGCCTGCGCACGCCGCACCGCTTCGGCGGCTCCCGCTGCTAGGATGACGGTGCCACGCACCCTCGCGTGGTCCTCAAGGGGGCTGCTTGTCCGTCACCACGCCGACGCCGACCGAGCCGAAGCCCGAGGACCCGAAGCTCCAGGTCCTGCGCAAGCTCGACAGCAAGCTCGACGCGCTGCTCCTCGAGCAGGTGGACGTCATGAACGCCAAGCAGGAGGCGATGGAGTTCTTCCGCGCCCACCCTGCCATCACCGATCTGCGGCCGCAGCGCTGGGTGCGCGACGTGCACGCGTCCGCGGCGACGTTCGCGGCGGCCCTGCGCGCGGCCGACGCGCGCCTCGTCGGCCGGCGTGACGTCCTCGTCGAGCTCGACAGCGCGATCGCCTGCCTGATGCCGCTGTCGGCCGACCTCAAGGACGACGTCGTCGCGTACCTCGTCTCGCTCTCGGGGCGGAGCGGCTTCGTCTACGTCAAGCCGTCCAAGACGCCGACCACGGAGAAGCTCCTGCCCGTCCTGCGGACCGCGCAGACCAAGTTCGCATCGGATCCCGAGGTGCGAGGCCGGCTCGTCGGCCTCGAGACCGCGGTGCAGGTGCGAAAGCGCTACAAGGCGCTCTCCTTCACGAGCCGCATGCAGAGCAGCGTCCACAAGCTCGACGCCGCGCAGAAGATCCTGACCCTGCACTACGCGAGCCTCGTCCCGTCGGACATCCGCGCGAGCCACGCGACGTGCTCCGCGATCCTGCGCGACGCGCGCCTCAAGCTGGCCGCGCTCACGGAGGACGAGATCGCGGCGATGCGCGAGGAGATCGCGCGCCTCGTCAAGGCGGTCGAGCGGCGCAAGGAGATCGAGGGCGAGGTCGCGAACATCGCCGACCGCATCAGCTCGATCCGCGAGGCCTACGCGTCGAACAAGGCCAAGATCAAGGAGTTCATGGAGCTGCTCGCCAGGAAGCGCGAAGCAGCCAAGGCCTCGGTCGCGCTCGACGAGCGCGATCAGGCGGCGCTCACGGCGGTGGAGGAGAAGATCCGCAGGGCCGAGGCGAACCTCAACGGCGCCGCCGCCAGCATCAGGGTCCTGACCGCGCTCGACGGGCGGTCGAAGACGCAGAACCTCGAGCTCGAGGCCGCCGAGGAGACCTGGATCCGCGTGCACGCGGAGCGCGCCGCGCTCGTCGCGGAGCGCGCGGTGCTCGTGGCGCGCCTGGCCGAGAAGCGCGCGGCCCGCGATCTCCTCCTCGACGAGATCGATCAGGTCGTGACCTTCTCGGTCCAGAACCTCGACACGATCGCCGCGGCGCAGAAGGAGGTCGAGGTCCTCCTCGCCGGTCAGCGCGACAAGAAGGCCTTCGTCTTCTTCATCCGCCTGGCCGACGACCTCAAGGGGCGGCTCGAGGCCATCGCGGAGCTCGTCAGGGGCGCCGACGCCGACGAGGTCGACGCGACGGGCGAGATCCAGATCTACCTCGCGATCGAGGTCGGCGTGCGGGCGGGCCCGGACCTCGGCTTCGCCAAGCTCCAGGCCGAGGTCAAGCTGACGCTCATCCTCGGGGGGCGCATCGGCGTCGTCGAGGGCGGCAAGTTCCTGTGCGGCTACGACGTCAAGCTCATGCTGTCGACGAAGGTGGCGGCCGAGCTCCGCACGAGCGGCACGAGCGACGGCGTCGTCGGCGCGCTGCCCATCCCGGCCGCGCTCGCCAAGGCCGAGGTCGAGGTCGGGGTGCCGCTCCTCGACTACCACGGCCGCGACCTCTACGACGACGAGGAGCACTTCGCGACGTTCTGGGCCGCGCGCCTGGCCAAGCGCATCGCGTACCTCAAGGAGTCCAAGTGGGACCCCACGAGCGACGTGATGCAGGACTTCACGGCGCGCTTCCTCGCGCGCGAGGGCAACGAGAAGTACAAGGGCCTCGTCGCCGCGCTGCGCGACGCGCGTCCGCCGCTCGCGGTCGCGCTCGACGGCAAGGTGCAGGTCGAGGTGTCGGTCAAGGCCGGCCCCGACGTGCAGGTCTACGACCGCAACACCAAGAAGGCCGAGTACGCGATCACGGTCCACCAGGGCGCGACGAAGAAATTCGCGGGCGTCCTCGAGGAGGAACTCGCCGACAAGGGCGTCATCTTCAAGGACGTCGGCACGATGGCGACCTACGGCATCCTGCACACGCTCAAGGACGGCGGGGGCACCGTGCTGCGGCGCTACTTCGAGCTCCAGTACCTGTCCTCGAGCCAGCTGACGGCCGAGTCGACGACCGACCTCGGCCCCCTCAAGGCCAAGATAAAATTCGCCAAGCTCGGGGACGTCGCCCCGACGCCGCTGTCGCTGCACGCGCTCTCCCGCCTGTGCTGGAGCGCCGACGCCGAGTCGGTGCTGCCCGAGGCGCTGACGCTCAACGCCGAGGCCATCGCTCCGCTCGAGAACCCGCGCGGCGGGACCCGGCCCGAGGTCGACAAGGCCGCGATCTTGAAGCGCCTCGACGCCGCGCTCCTCGCGATGTTCGGCAAGGCGCCGACCGGCAAGAAGGACAAGGCGGCCAACTACGCGTTCCAGTTCCTGCAGTCGTCGGGGGACCTGGCGACGAAGCTGCACGCGCTCGGCGACGACAACCCCATCGCGCGCGCGTGGGGCCGACCCACGAGCGGCATCACGGAGGCGCTCGGCGACTTCGCGGGCTCCTTCTCGGGGGTCGGCGACGTGCTCACCGGCGTGACGAGCACGATGCAGCGCTCGGGCGCGGGCGTGATCCGCCTGGCCACGCAGCGCGCGCTCACGGGGGGCTCGACGCCGCGCTGGGTGGACCGCTGGGTCCCCGAGGTCTTCCGCCCGCTCGGCGTGTCCAAGGGCCAGGTGTCGCTCGAGCTCGGCTGGCAGGTCGCGCCGCTCGTCACCGTGTTCCTCGGCGTGGGCCTGACGTTCGTGCGCACGCGCTCGGTCGTCGAGATCCTCGGCACCGACACGCTGTCGTACGTGCGCCGCCTGTTCCTCGGCTACAAGCAGGCGAGCAAGCTCGATCGCTGGAAGTCCTTCTGGCTGCGCCACTTCTTCGAGATCCTCGAGATGTGCCGCAAGGTGGCGACGCCGCAGCCCGACAGCGGCCCGCACTGCGAGCTCGTGTGGGCCGTGCTCGAGGCCGAGCGCCTCGCGCAGACGGACAAGGCGCGCGCGGCCCGCGCGTTCGGCCGCGCGTGCTGGGCGCTCTGGCACGACGGCGAGGGCGTTCCCGCGGTGTTCCAGGAGAGCTCGACGGCGCAGGACAACGTGGCGTACGTCGCCACGCTCGCGGTGGACTCCGTGCCCACCGTGGTCGCGGGTACGCCGACGTTCCTGTGCAGCGACGAGGGCCTCCTGCTCGCGCTCGAGCGCTTTTCCAGCATGCGCAAGGCGCGCAACCAGGCGCTGCCGGCGGGCTTTGCCGACGCGCAGGCCGCGCACGCCGCGGACAGCGCCGACGCGACGACGGCGCTCCTCACGAGTGACTTCCGGGCAAAGCCAATCGAGGCGCGGCGCCAGGCGCTGCTCGGGCACCTGTGCAAGCGCCTCACGCTCGCGCGCGCGGTGGAGAAGTCCCTGCGCGGCGCGCTCGACGCGGACACGCGCCCGCGCTCGGGCGAGGTGGAGGTCGTCGAGCTCACCGCGAGGGCGCTGGTCCAGGTGCGGGATCGGCTGCTGCGCAGCGAGGCGACGAGCAACGCGGACTGGCTCGAGAAGAGCAAGGTGACGCTGCTCGTGCGCTCGGACGACACCAAGGCGCTCGACAAGAAGGTGGCCGCCTACCACGAGGGGTTCGTGACGCTCGGGCGGTCCGACGCGGTGCGCGACTTCGACGCCGCCATCCGCAAGGCCGGGCAGCGCGGGCGCGAGCAGGACCTCATCGATGCCCTCCGCCTGCTGCTCGACGTGGCGCAGCTCCGCCTGGCGATCGACAAGCAGCTCCGCGCCGCGGTGGACGACTGGCTCGGCGGCGGCAAGCGCCACGGCAAGTCGCGCGAGAAGCTGCGCGCGGAGAGCAAGCGCTTCGGCAAGGTGGAGACCCTGCTCGAGAAGCCCCTGGCGGTGGAGCTCGAGATGATCGCGAAGAAGACCGCGGCGCTCGAGGCGCTCTACAACAAGACCAGCCAGGGCTCCCTGCGCGAGCTGCTCGCGACGCGGCTGCGCGCGCTGGACGGGCGCATCAAGGTGCTCCTGCGCTGGGATCCGTTCGGTTTCAACCCGTACGAGGCCGAGGCGCTCTTCGGCAAGATGACGGCGTTCTTCGAGGCGATGAGCGACGAGGACGCCTTCGACGTGGTCTTCCACGGCTCGCTCAAGAGCCTGCCGTGGCCGGAGGTCGAGGCCCCCTCCAAGGGCGATCAGGTCAAGAAGACGCTCGGTCGCGACGTCAGCGGCCTGCCGAGCTCGAGCCCGTCGCCGTCCCCCTCGCCGAGCCGCATCCAGCCGAGCAGCCCCTCGCCGAGCCCGTCGAGCCCGTCCAGCACCGGCGGCGGCAGCCCCACGGTCCAGCCGCAGTCGAGCGGGAACCGGCTCCTGACGACGCGCAAGCCACCCCCCTAGAGCACCGATCATGTTGAACCGTGTGCTGCAACGCGGACTTGCGAGCTGTCATGCGAAGAGGCTTCAGGCTCCAGGCTTCAGGCTTCGGGTCTCTGACCCGGATCCGGAGCCTGAAGCCCGAGGCCTGAAGCCC
>CAZQJC010000003.1:0-12314 GCA_964593795.1 uncultured Myxococcales bacterium
CATTCCGCCCCGACCGCCGAGCCCTCCCATGCCGCCGAGCCCCCCGCCACCGAGACCACCGAGCCCACCGCCGCCTAACCCGCCACCCCCCGGCATCGAGGAGATCGAGAAGCGGACCTCCGTGCCCACGCGCATGCCCCGCACGCAGTCGGGATCGGGCGCGGCGCCCTCGTCCATGCCCGGAGGCGCACACGTCGTGGGCACCGCCAGCGTGTGCATGCAGTTCTCGACGCGCAGGACGTGCTCGCCCGGCGCGAGGACCCCGTGGTTCGCGACGAACCGCGAGCGGTTCTGCGCGCACGACACCTGATCGAGCACCGCCTCGATCGGGGCACCGTCGATGAAGTGCCGCGAGCGGTCGAAGCCGCTCGTGACCTCGTACGCGATGCGCCCGCCGAGCATGCCGCCGTTCTGGCCGAGCACCGTGAGGGCCGACGGCTCCGCTGGGCGCTTGTCCTCGAAGCGCGGGCAGAAGAGGCGCGCGCTCGTGCTGTGGAACGCGTCCTCCACGGGCGACTCGAAGGTGCGCAGGTTGAAGCGCTGGCGGCTCGGGTCCTTGCCCTTGCCGCTCGCGAGCGGGGGTGACTTGTCGGTCGGCTCGTAGCAGGCCAGCATGCGACCCCCGACCGCCCCGCCGACGACGATGTCCACCTCGGCCGTGACGCCGCTCGCGCTCGTCGGTGCGAAGAGCCCGCCGAGGAAGAGGTCCCCGACGCCAGCGGCGCTGGCCTCGGTCTCGCCCGCGCACGACGCGTCCCCTGGCGCGAGGCACGGCGCCACGTGGAACTCGTCGAGCTCGGGTCCGAGCGCCGACCAGGCGAGCACGCGCACCGCGAAGCCCGCGGCGCGATCGACGACCACGTCGCGCGTCACGTCGCCGTCGAGCGCGAACGTCTCCGCCTCCTCCGGATCGGTGGGAAAATGAGCCTGATCGGGCCGCTGGCCGATCGCGTCGGGGCCGCTCGTCTCGGTGCCCCCCGCGCGCACGACCAGGCGCGCCGCGCAGGCCGCGACCGCCGGCAGCGCGAACTTCCCGTCGGCAGCGGTCGTCGCCACGATGGGCTCGCCCGCGTCGTCCTCGATCGCCACGAGCTCGCCGTCATCGGTGCGCGCCTCGATCTCGACGCGCGCGCCTGCGACCGCGGTCCCCGTCCCGTCCCGCACCGTGCCCGAGACCTTGCCGCCGCGACAGCGCAGCAGGTGCCAGCCGAGGCGACGGAGCTCGACGCCCGGCAGGAGGGTGATGCGCGTGCCCTGCTCCGAGGCCACGCCTCCTGCGGGACAGCCCGCGCGGGGCTCGTCGGCGGCGTCGTGGCAGACCGGGACCACGACGGCGTCGCCATCGGCAGGCTGGGGATTGCTGGGCCGGGTGAGCTCCTCGGTCTCGACGTCGAGCTCGTAGAGCTCGAGCCGGGTCCCCACGGGCAACTCGTCGACGTTCGGTAGGCGGAGCTGGATGCCCTTCGAGAACTCGATGCCGGCCGGCTGGACGGTGAAGAACAGCGGCGAGGCCGCGCCGCCCGCGAGCGTGTCCGGCAGGCGATCGAAGCGTACGCCCGTCAGCGACAGCGTGCGCGAGGCTGCGTCGTTGCGGACGAAGAGCCCGCCCACGCTGCTCTGCTCCTCGGGGAAGCTCACCATCGTGCCGGCCGGCAGGCTCACGACGATGCCCGGATCCGCGCTCTCGCCGACGGGGATGCCCGACGACGACTCGACGGTGACCACGTCGGGCGCGCCCTCCTGCGGAAACGAGATGCCGAGGCCGCTCGCGGTGGTGCCGCTCGGATCGAGCTGGCCCGAGAGGTCGATGCCGGGATCGAGGGCCGGCAGATAGACCGGACGCTCGAGCCGGCGCGTCGCGCCCGCGGCGACGGTCACGCCGACGGCGACCCTCGGGTAGCGCTTGCCGTCGGGCGAGGGAGCCGCGGCGGTGCCATCGACGACGAGGGGCGTCGTGCGCCCCGCGGACGCGCCGCTCGCCGAGAAGCGCCCGTCGCTGCCGCTCGTGACGGCGGAGCCGCCGCCGAGCACGATGCGCGCACCCGCGACCGCGCGCCCGTGATCGTCGCGCACCTGGCCCTCGACGGTCACCTGGCCGCCGACGGCGCCGTCGCCCGCGCCCGCGCCCGCGCCGCCGTCCGAAGGCCCGGCGCCACCCGGTGGCGCCTTGTCATCGCTGCACGCCACGAGGAGCCCGAGCGCGAAGGCCATCCTGATCGACATCTTCATCGAGCGTCCTTTTCGTTCATGCGCGCCGGGCGGCGAGCTAGCCGCGTGGCGCCCCGTCCCGCATCGCGCCGTCGCGCGGCGCTCCATCCGGTGCCACGTCCGCGGCGGCGTCAGCCACCCCACCATCGGGGCGCTCGAGGTGGAACGTGCCCGCGTCGCCGAGCGGCGCGCTCGTCGCCGTGGTGTCGTAGAGCTGCACCGAGACCGGCCCGTCGACCGCGTCCGCGGGCACGCGCACCACGATGGCGCCGTCGGCCCAGCTCGCGATCTCCGCGCGCGCGCCGTTGAACGTCACGGCGGTGGTGCGATCGCGCAAGCCGAGGCCTCTGCCCGTGATGGTGACCGGGTCGCCCGCCCGCCCCTCGAGCGGCGAGATCGCCGTGATCTGGGCGCGCCCCGACGTGACGAGGAACGGCGCGCGGGCGGTGCGGCCGAGGCCGTTGTCCACCACGAGCTCGAGCGGACCGGCGTTCGCGACCGCGACGCCCGGCACGATGGCGAGCATGGTCTGGCGATCACAGGCGTCGACCGAGACGAGCGTCGTCTGCAGCACGATGCCGCCGAGCCGCATCGTGGCCCCCTGCATGAAGAGGCCCTGGCCCGACACCG
Organism: uncultured Myxococcales bacterium; assembly: GCA_964593795.1. Lineage (GTDB taxonomy): Bacteria > Myxococcota_A > Polyangia > JAHFDS01 > JAHFDS01 > JAHFDS01. The sequence continues at coordinate 2,839 of CAZQJC010000003.1, forward strand.
AGATCGTGAACTCGCCGCGCCCGGCGGCGCGCGAGGACGGCCACACCTCCGTCACGGCCGGCGTGGCCTCGCGCTGGTCGGGCACCGCGACCTCCACGGGCATCGTCATCGAGTGGCGCGGGGAGTCGATCTTGGTGGGCGCCGAGCAGCCCGCCGCCGCCACGTCCAGCTTGATGCCGGGGCGCGAGAGGACGTGCACGAGGGCCTGCCCCTGGGCGTTGGTGCGGCCGCGACAGGTGCCGGCCACGCAGGGCGTCACCTCGACGTCCATGTACGCGGCGCGCAGGCCCAGGGAGCTCTCGAGCGTCACGACGAGATCGAAGCGCACCGAGGGGTCCAGCGACTCGGCGCCGAGCACGCCGAGGTTTCGATCGCCCTCGGACCACCGGTGCGGACCCGCGGCCGCCGCGAGCACCCCACCCTGCACCGTCTTCTGCACGAGCACCGTGTACGTGGGCGAGTAGAGGCCGCCGAGGACGAAGCAGCCGTTCGGCGTCTCGGTCATGACCGGGCTGCCTTCGAGCGGCGTGCCGACCGCGTCGAGGACGCTCACGTCGGCCTGCACGATCGGCGTGCCCGAGGCGGTGTCGGCGGCGCAGCCGCGGACGGTGAGCGCATCCGGCGGGACGACGAGCAGCGTGCCGAGCCGGGAGAGCCGCGCGCCCGGGTCGGGGACCACGGTGAGGACCCCGTCGCGCTCGACCACGGTCGCGTTGCCGGCCGAGCTGCCGGGCAACGGCGCATAGACCCCCGTGTCCGCATCCATCTGCCATAGACGGACGCGCGAACCGGCGCCGAAACCCGCGGGCGCGGGCAGCACGACCTCCGCGGGTGGGTCGACGGCAAGGCCCGCGGGCTCGAGGCCGTAGAGCCAGGCGGGCCCGATCCCCGAGGGCAAGGGCCAGGGCACGCGATCTGACGGTGTGGCGTGCACGCCGAGGATGACCGGGCCGGAGCGAGCCGCCGGCGTGCCGAAGCGCGTCCCGCGGGTGAACCGCGCGTGGCCGCCGGGCAGGCCGGGCAGCGGCACGACCACGTCCCGCGCGAGCTTGCCATCGGCGTCGAGGTCGCCCGAGAGCTCGACGCGCGCGTTGACCGCGGGGAGCACGATGGGCCGCTCGAGCGTCCGCTCGTCGCCGGCCGGCAGCGTCAGGCTCCTCGCGAGGCGCGTGTAGTTGCGGCCGCTCGCGTCGCTGAGCTCGCGGCCGTCGATGACGAGCTGAACGGCGCCGCTCGGGGCGTCCATCAGCGAGAACCGCCCGTCCATGTCGGTCGTCGTGCGCGCCATCCCGATCGACACGACGGCGCCGGCCACGGGGTCGTCGCCGAGATCGCGCACCGCGCCGCGCAGGGTGGCCGGAGGCGCGGCCATCATCGGGCCGTCCGGGGGCGTGGGCGGGCGCGCATCGGGCGGCCGACCGGCGTCAGGCGTGACGACGGACTCGGGCAGGCACTGGTCCCCACGGGCGACCGTCCCGGCGCCACAGTCGTAACCACAGCCGAGCGCGCCCTGGACCACGAGCGCGCAGAGGGCGACGAGCCTCCGCACGATCGGGCAGTATAGACCGCCCGTGCGGGCGACGTCTGGTGTGCGCCATCACACCGCCGGGCGCTCCGTCGGATAGACTCCGCCGCCATGCTGCTGCAGCTCACCGACGTCACGTTCGGCTACCAGGGCCAGGAGCTCCTCGAGGGCCTGACCTGGCAGGTCAACGAAGGCGACCGCGTGGGGCTCGTCGGGCCGAACGGCTGCGGCAAGAGCACGCTGCTCAAGCTGATGACGGGCGAGCTCGCGCCCGACGGCGGCACCGTGGCCAAGCGGCGCGGCCTGCGCATCGGCTACCTGCGGCAGTCGGTCCACGACCGGCCGGACGAGACGCTGCTCGAGGCATTGCTCGAACCGTTCGCCGAGGTGGTGGCGCTCCGCGAGGAGCGCGAGCGGCTGCACACCGAGCTCGACAAAGGCGAGGCCGACCGCGCGCACGAGCTCGTCGAGGCGCTCGCGCGGGCGGACCAGCGCTGGGGCGAGCTCGGCGGCTACGCGATCGAGACGCGGGTGCGCGAGCTCGCGGCGGACGTGGGCTTCTCCGACGCCGACTTCGAGCGGCCGCTCGGGTCGCTCTCGGGCGGCGAGCGCGGGCGCGTGGAGCTCGCGCGCGTGATCGCGAGCCAGCCGGACCTCCTGCTCCTCGACGAGCCCACGAACCACCTCGACGTCGACGCGGTGGAGCGGCTCGAGAAGCGCCTCGCCGGGTGGTCGGGGACGTTCGTCATCGTGTCGCACGACCGCTGGTTCCTGCGCCGCACGTGCACCGAGTTCGTGGACCTCGCGGGCGGCGAGCTCGACCGCTACGCGATGGGCTACGACAAGTACGTGGTCGAGCGCGAGGCGCGGCTCGAGCGCCAGCGCGCGGCGTTCGAGCGCCAGCGCGAGGAGATCGCGCGCACCGAGGACTTCATCCGGCGCAACATCGCGGGGCAGAAGACCAAGCAGGCGCAGTCGCGGCGGAAGTTGCTGGCCCGCGTCGAGCGTCTCTCGCGGCCCGAGGACATCTGGGGCGAGGCCGGGCGCATCGCGGCGCGCTTCTCGGTCGGCGATCACGCGGGCGCCAAGGAGGCCATCCGCGCCGAGCGCCTCGACGTTGCGCCACGGGGCGCGCCCGAGCCGGTCGTGCGCGGCGTGGACCTCACGGTGTTCCGAGGCGATCGCGTGGGCATCATCGGCCCGAACGGCTCGGGCAAGACGACCCTCCTGACGACGATGGTCGGCCGGCTCGAGCCGCGGGCGGGGCTCGTCACGATCGGCCCGAACGTGCGCATCGGCTACTACGACCAGCGCCACCGCGATCTCGACGACACGCACTCGCTGGTCGACGAGATCCGCACGGTGCGCGGCGACCTCAACGTCGACGGGGCGCGCGCGTACCTGGCGCGCTTCCGCTTCTTCGGCGACGACGTGTTCCGCGTGGTGCGCGGGCTCTCGGGCGGCGAGCGGTCGCGCCTCGCGCTCGCGAAGATGATGCTCGTGCCGCGGAACCTCCTCGCGCTCGACGAGCCGACGAACCACCTCGACATCCCCGCCTGCGAGGTGCTCGAGGACGCGCTGCGCGCCTACGAGGGCACGCTCCTCGTGGTGAGCCACGACCGCTACTTCCTCGACCGCGTCGCGACGAAGATCCTGCACGTCGAGCACGGGCGTGCGGAGCTCGAGCTCGGCAACTACTCCGACTACAAGGCGCGGCGCGCGGGCGCGGCGAGCAAGGCGGCGCCGGGCAGGCCAGCACCGGGCAAGGTGGCGGAAGCCAAGGCACCGGATGGCAAGGGCAAGCCGAGCGAGCCGCCGCAGCGGACGACGAGGCCCCCGGAGCGAGCCAGGGCCGGCCACACGCCGCTCGCGACGGCGTCTCCGCCGAAGGCCGATCCGGCGGCCGCGCGCGAGGCCAACAAGGATCGCGTCAAGCGCGAGCGCCGGCTCAAGAAGGTCGAGGACGAGATCAGCGCCGTCGAGCTGCAGATCGGCAAGCTGCGCGAGCAGCTCGGCAGCGAGCACGGCGGGGACTGGCAGCGCCTGCACGGCCTCGTCGCCGAGGAGAAGACGCTCGAGGCCAGGCTCGCCGAGCTCATGGCCGAGTGGGAGACGCTGGCGTGAGGTGGGAGGGCCAGTAGGACGCCCGAGATGCATCTGCATACGCGGATGTATCGAGTCGCCCCGCGGACCGGTGTGACGCGAGTCGCGGGGGGCCCGGGGCGCGCGAGCGGTATGATGCGGAGGTGCTGCGCGGGCTCGCCTGGCTGATCTCGCTGTCGATCGGCTGCCAGCTCCTCGCCGAGTCGGCCCCGCCGCGCGGTGCCGCCGGGAGCGGCAATGCGGGCAGCGCGGGCAGCGCGGGCAGCGCGGGCAGCGCGGGCAGCGCGGGCGGTGCGGGCGGTGCGGGCAGCGCGGGCAGCGCGGGCAGCGCGGGCGGTGCGGGCAGCGCGGGCAGCGCGGGCAGCGCGGGCAGCGCGGGCAGCGCGGGTGGTGCGGGCACCGCGGGTGGTGCGGGCATCGGGGGCACAGGCGGGATCCCCGCGGACGGCGGCTCCTGGACGCGCGTGCCCGCCGCGAGCTCGGGCCGCTCCGGCCACGTCGGCGTGTTCACGGGCCGAGGGCTCCTCGTCTGGGGCGGAGCGCGCATCGACGGCGGCAACGACGTCCACCTCGACGACGGCCTCGAGTACGTGCCGCTCGCCAACACCTGGGGCCCCGTCCCCTCGGCGAGCATCCCCGCCCGCGCCTATCCAGCGGTCGTGTGGACGGGCACCGAGATGATCGTCTGGGGCGGCCAGTCCCGGGTCGACACGTTCGGTGACGGCGCGCGCTACGATCCCGTCGGGCTCACCTGGACCCCGCTCGCTGCGATGGGCGCGCCGGTGGCCCGCGTCGATCACACCGCGGTCTGGACCGGCACCGACCTCGTCGTCTTCGGCGGCATCGACCGGCAGCGCGCCTGGCTCTCCGATGGCGGGCGCATCGCGCCGGCCGGGGCGCGGTGGAGCCAGCTCCCCGCGAGCGGCGCGCCGTCCCCGCGGGCGCGCCACGTGGCCGTGTGGTCGGGCCGCGAGATGGTGGTGTGGGGCGGCGAGGCCGGCCTCGGGCCGATCGGCGACGGCTCCCGCTACGACCCCACCGGCGACGTGTGGAACCCGATGTCGATGACGGACGCGCCGGGCCCGCGCAGCTACGCGGCGGCGGTCTGGACGGGCACCGAGATGCTCGTCTTCGGCGGCATCGGCCCTGGCGGTGGGCTCCTCGGCGACGGCGGCCGCTACGATCCCGGCACCGATCGCTGGACGCCGATGTCCACGGTCGATGCGCCGAGCCCGCGCGCGATCCCCTTCGTGGTGTGGTTCAGAGACGAGCTCTTCGTCTTCGGCGGCTCGGGCCTGCCCGCCGGCGGGCTGCCGACGACGGCCCCCGGCGGGGCACGCTACAGGCCCGACCAGGACCGGTGGCTGCCGGTCACCGCCGTCGGCGCGCCGAGCAACCGCGGTCAGGCCGTCGGCGCCGCGCTCTCCGACTCGGTCATCCTCTGGGGCGGCTACTACCGCATCCAGAACGGCGTCATGTACGCCGCCGACGGCGCGCGCTGGTATCCCCCCCAGCCCTGACGCGCGTCACGCCCCGCGACTACGCGCCGTGTCATCACGACGGCATGCGCCAGGTCCGCGCGCCGTGCTAATGCTCCGCGCATGAAGCTCGCGACGCTCCGCGACGGCACGCGCGACGGGCGACTGCTCGTCGCTTCTCCCGATGGCACCCGCGCCATCCCCTCCGACGGGCGCTGGCCCACGCTGCAGGCCGCGCTCGACGACTGGACGCGCGCCGTGCCCGTCCTGCAGGAGCAGGCGCAGAAGCTCGCGTCCGGGGCGATCGCGGGCGAGCCCGTCGATCCACGACGCCTCGCGGCGCCGCTCCCGCGCGCCTACGAATGGGTCGATGGCTCCGCGTACCTGAACCACGTGCGGCTCGTGCGCAGGGCCCGCGGCGCCGAGCCCCCCGCGACGCTCGAGACGGACCCGCTCGTGTACCAGGGCGGCTCGGGCGATCTCCTCGGGCCGACCGACGAGCTCGAGCTGACCGACCCGGCGTGGGGCCTCGACTTCGAGGCCGAGGTCTGCGTGATCCTCGGCGACGTCCCGCGCGGCGTGCGCGCCGACGAGGCCGCGCCGTACGTGCGCCTCGTGTGCCTCGCGAACGACGTCACCTGCAGAAACCTCATCCCCGACGAGCTCGCCAAGGGCTTCGGCTTCTTCCAGTCGAAGCCCGCCACGGCGTTCGCGCCCTTCGCGGTCACGCCCGACGAGCTCGGCCCGCACTACCGGGACGGCCGCGTGCACCTGCGCCTGCGCACGACGCACAACGGCGCGCTCGTCGGCGACTGCGACGCGGGGCCCGAGATGCACTTCTCGTTTCACGACCTCATCGCGCACCTGACGAAGACGCGGCGGTACGTGGCGGGGACGATCCTCGGCAGCGGCACGGTGTCGAACGAGGACCGCGCGCGCGGCATCTCGTGCCTGGCGGAGCGGCGCATGATCGAGATCATCGAGGAGGGCAAGCCGAGGACGCCCTTCCTCGCGGTCGGCGACACCGTGCGCATCGAGATGCTCGCACCGGACGGCAGGAGCATCTTCGGCGCGATCGACCAGCGCGTCGTGGCCCCGCGATCGGAGGCCTCGTGAGCTACACCCTCTACAACTACTTCCGCTCGAGCGCGAGCTGGCGCGTGCGCATCGCGCTTGCCTGGAAGGACCTCGCGTACACCTACGTGCCGGTGCACCTCGTCAAGGAGGGCGGCCAGCAGCACGGCGCCGAGCACCGCGCGCGAAACCCGATGGAGCAGGTCCCCGTCCTCGAGTGGGAGGAGGACGGCACAAAGCGCCAGCTCGCGCAGTCCCTCGCCATCCTGGAGTTCCTCGAGAAGCGCCACCCCTCGCCCGCGCTCCTGCCGCGCGATCCGTACCTCGCGGGGCGAGCGCGCATGCTCGCGGAGATCGTCAACTCGGGCATCCAGCCCTTCCAGAACCTCACGACGCTGGCGAAGATCCGGGCGCTCGGCGGCGACGACAAGGCGTTCGCGCGCGCCTTCATCGAGGCGGGCCTGCACGCCTACGAGGCGGCGGCGGCCGACGTGGCGGGGCACTTCTCGGTGGGCGACGCGCCGAGCTTCGCCGACGTGTGCCTCGTGCCGCAGCTCAACGCGGCCCGACGCTTCGGCGTGGACCTCGAGCCGTTTTCGCGGCTCGTCGAGATCGAGGCGCACTGCACGGGCCTGCCCGCGTTCGACGCCGCGCACGCCGACCACCAGCCAGACGCCGAGGGAAAGTCATGACGCAGAAGCTCGCACCGCTCGGGATCAAGCGCCTCGAGGGCATCCACTACTACGTCCACGACCTCGCTCGCAGCCGCCGCTTCTACACGGAGCTGCTCGACTTCGCCGAGGTGGGCCGGTCGAGCGCCGCGCTCGAGCGGGACGGCAAGCAGCGCTCCGCGGTCTTCCAGGCCGCCGACTGCACCATCGTCTGCTCGCAGCCGCTCGGCGAGGGCGGACGCGCGTCGCGCTACCTGAAGAAGCACCCCGACGGCATCGGCACGCTGGTCTTCGAGGTCGAGGACATCGAGCGCACGTTCCGCCTGCTCGAGGAGCGCGGCGGCACACCCATCACCGACATCCAGCGCTCGAAGGACGGCGGCGGCACGTACGCCACGTTCTCGATCGCGACGCCGCTCGGCGACACCACGTTCCGCTTCCTCGAGCGTCGCGGCTTCCGCACGCTGTTCCCCGGCCTCGAGCCGATCGCGCCGCCGGCGAAGACGAACCGCTTCGGCTTCCAGAAGTTCGACCACGTCACGTCGAACTTCCAGACCATGAAGCCGGCGCTGCTGTGGATGGAGCACGTGCTCGGCATGGAGCCGTTCTGGCAGGTCGCGTTCCACACGAGCGACGTCGCACCCGAGCGCGAGACCGGCTCGGGCCTCAAGTCGATCGTCATGCACGAGCCGCAGTCGGGCACGAAGTTCGCCAACAACGAGCCGGCGCGCCCGTTCTACAAGGCCTCGCAGATCAACCTCTTTCACGAGGACCTGCGCGGCGACGGCGTGCAGCACGTCGCGATGACCGTCGGCGACATCCTCTCTGCGGTGCGGGGCCTGCGCGCGGCGGGCGTGAAGTTCATGCCGACGCCGGGCAGCTACTACGACATGCTGCCCGAGCGCATCGCCCGGAGCGGCATCGCGCGCATCGACGAGGACATCGAGACGCTGCGGGAGCTCGAGGTCCTCATCGACGGCGACCACGACCACGCCTACATGCTGCAGATCTTCCTGCACGACTCGGCGAGCCTGTACGGCGATCCGTCGGCGGGGCCGTTCTTCTTCGAGATCATCCAGCGCAAGGGCGACCAGGGCTTCGGCGCCGGCAACTTCCGCGCGCTCTTCGAGAGCATCGAGCGCGAGCAGCAGAAGCAGGGGAGGCTCTGATGCTGGACCGGATGAGCTGCGGCGAGGTCGCGAAGAAGCACCACATCGCGCTGCGCGACGCCGAGGGCAAGCTGCGCTACGAGGAGTGCCTGACGCGCGACGGCTTCGACGGGCCGTACACGATCCTCTACCACCGCGAGCGCCCGCAGACGCACCAGCTCGCGGCCGCCGAGCACGGCTGGGCCGCGCCGGTGCCGGCGCCGGCGGGGCCGCTGGCCAAGCGCCACTTCCGCTCGCAATCGCTGCCGCGGCGCGGCGGCGCGCCCGTGGACGCGCGCGTCCCGATGATGTTCGGCGACGACGTCGTCATCTCCGTCGCGTACCCCGACAGGCCCGACCCGGTCTACGTGACGCTCGGCGACTCGGACGAGCTCCTCTACGTGCACGAGGGCGGGGGCCTCTTGCGTTGCCCGCTGGGCGATCTGGCCTTCTCGCAGGGCGACTACGTGTTCATCCCGCGTGGGCTGCCGTTTCGGTTGCTGCCCGGGGAGGGCGCGCAGGCCTGGCTGTCGATGGAGTTCCCGGCGGGATTCGGCCTCCTCAAGCAGTTCCGCAACGACGCGGGCCAGCTCAAGATGGACGCGCCGTACTGCCACCGCGACTTCAAGCGGCCGCTGTTCGTGGGCCCGATGGACGAGGGCATCCGAAGGGGCGTCGTCCGGCGCGACCAGCGCTTCCACGGCTTCTCGTACGCGACCTCGCCGCTCGACGTCGTGGGCTGGGACGGCGCGGTGTACCCCTGGGCGTTTCCGATCCTCGCGTTCCAGCCGCGCGCGGGGCAGGTGCACCTGCCGCCCACGTACCACGGCACGTTCGCGGCCAGGGGCGCGCTCGTCTGCTCGTTCGTGCCGCGCGTGGTCGACTTCCACCCGGAGGCGATCCCGTGCCCGTATCCGCACAGCGCGCCGCACTGCGACGAATTCATCTTCTACTGCGCGGGCAACTTCACCTCGCGCAAGGGCGTCGCGCCGGGCAGCATCTCGTACCACCCGTACGGCATCCCGCACGGCCCGCACCCGGGCGCCTACGAGGCCTCGATCGGCACGACGCGCACGGAGGAGCTCGCGGTCATGATCGACACGTTCAAGCCGATCCAGTCGACTGCCGCCGCCGTGGCGGTCGAGGACGCCGCCTACATGGCCTCGTTCCTGTAGAGCACTCCTCGGAGAAGAGAACGCCAGGGCCGCCAGGCACGCCAGCCGGAATCGCTGGGCCGTCGCGGCCAGTGGCCGGCGAACATTCAAGGGGCGGCGGTCGCCGTTGCGCAGCGGCAGCCACGGCCGGGCGGTCGGCCCTTCGGAGGAGTCCGCTAGGACCAATGCCGGTCGGATAATGACGGAATCCGTCCGCTGACCACCTGGTCTTGGTCTTGGTCCTGGTCTTCGCCTGCGTGGTTCTGGGGGCTTCGACCAGGACCAGGACCAGGGCCAGGACCAGGCCGGCGCAAAGTGACCGG
>CAZQJC010000004.1:0-15622 GCA_964593795.1 uncultured Myxococcales bacterium
GCTCGTCGGACCAGCTGGAAGCCTGGGGAATCCCGGACGGGCAGCACCAGGTGTCTCGTTGGCTCGCGCTCCGCGCTCGCGAGTGCCGCCTGCACCACGGTCGCATGGCTCCCTCCAGGTGCAAGACCGGTCGAACATTTGACGAGCGGCACTAGGTCGACACTACGCCGCGGCCGGGCGCGCGGGGAGGGACAGGCGCACGGTGGTGCCGCGGCCGACGATGCTCTGATAAGAGAGCTCGCCGCCGTGCTGGACGACCACGCTGCGCGCGAGCACCACGCCGAGGCCCGTGCCGCCCTCGCGCGTCGTGTAGAACGGCGTGCCCACGCGCTCGAGCTCGGCGGAGTCGAGGCCGCGCCCGGTGTCCTCGATGCGCACCTCGGCGCCGCTCTCGCGCGGCTCGACGACGATGCCGACCTTGCCCGTGGGCGGCGTGGCCTCGATCGCGTTCGAGACGAGGTTGAGGAGCGCCTCCTTGAGCCGCCGGCGATCGCCGACCACGGCCGCGTTGCCGCGCGCGGACAGCACGACGCCGCTCGTCTCGGCCCGCGCCTCGAGCACGGCGGCGACGTCGCGCGCGAGCGGCCCGAGCTCCACGGGCTCGGCCTGCAGGTCCTCGAGCGGGCGCGAGAACGACAGGTACTCCTTGAGGATGCCCTCCATGCGCGTGACCTCGCCCTCGATGACGGCGAGGCGCTCGGCCGTGCGCGCCTCGGTGGCGCCGCGCGCGAGGAGCTGCACGAGGCCCTTGACCGCCGCCAGCGGATTCTTGAGCTCGTGGGCGACCTTCGCGCCGACCTGCTCGACGCTGCGCGCGCGCCCGCGCACCTGCTCGAGGACGTCCTCGCGCATCTGGCAGGCGCTCCTGGCGGCCTCGGCCTTGGCCTGCATCACCGTGAGGATGCCGTCGCGGCACACGCCGAGCGTGAACACCATCGTGCCCGCGGTGATGGCCACGTTCCACGGGTACGCGACCTGGACGAGGTACTGCCCGGGGATGAGCGCGAGGCCGATCGTCAGGACCAGCATGGTGCCGACCTGCACGCTGGTCTCGCGGCTCTTGCCGTAGGTGAGGATCGTCATGAAGCCGGTCGTGAACATGCCGGGCACGAACGGGCTCGCGAGGCCGCCGGTGAGCCCGCAGATGCACGCCTTCATGACCGTGAGCGCGAGGTGCGCGTGGAAGGTCGCGCGCCGCTCGTCGTGGCGGACGAGGTTCTGGCCCACCATGAAGGCGATGACGAGCGCGGAGGTCCCCGCGCCGAGCGCGATGCGGCCGAGCGGGAACCCGGACCACACGAGCAGCGTCACGGCGTAGGTGGTCATGGCGAGGCCATAGAGGGGCCGGCGGCGCTTCATCCGCGCCTCGACCTCGCGCATGTGCGCGCTGTCGAGCGGCTCTTCGGTCGTCGTCATCGCCATGGCCTCTGTTCCCTCCGTGCCCCCCATTGCCATTTCCGCGCCAGCGCTTCGTGGGCTCGTACCTCCAGTCTATGCGAACCAGCGGATCTCCGACTTTCCGAGCGTGGACGTGGACGTAGACGTGGACGTGGACGATCCGGAGAACAACCGTCCACGTCCACGTTCACGTCCACGTCCACGTTTCGGAGGGCGGGGTGTCGGCTGGCCGACAGCCGCCTGTCGCCCGGCCGACAGCGCCGGCGCCTCGCCGCGCGAAAAGCCCGCAAATCCCGCGCTTCTCGCGCTGGCACGAAGCCTGAAGAGGCCTCCCTCCGTCATGTCGATCGCCCCCTACAGCGAGACCTCCGAGCCGCCCCCACCGCTCGCCCCGGCTCGCCCCGCGCGCGCCGTCGTCGCCGAGCCGGCGCCGCTCCTGCCGCCGAAGAGCTTCCGCACGATGGCGCGCATCGGCGTGGCCATGCTGCTCCACGACAAGCTCAAGCTCGCCGGCATCCTCATCGGCGTCGTGTTCTCGGTGGTGATGTCGAACTTCCAGACGTCGCTGTTCCTGGGCCTGCTCCTGCGCAACACGATGTTCGTGGACCGCGCGGACGCCGACGTCTGGATAGTCCCGCCGCAGACCAACGTCCTGCAGGGCGGCGACGGCACCTTCTCCGACACCTCCGTCGCGGCCGCGCGCGCCGTGACGGGCGTCGCCTGGAGCGCGCCGCTCATCATGGGCACCGCGCCGCTGCGGCTGCCGGTCGGCGGCCAGCGCCCCGTGACCCTCATCGGCACGCAGCTGCCGGCCGCGCACGGCGGGCCCTTCCACATCGTCAAGGGCGAGACCGCCTCGCTCATGTTGCCGGACGCCATCTTCGTGGACGACGCCCGGCGCGAGCGCCTCGGGGGCCTGAACCTCGGCTCGGTGCGCGAGCTCGGCGGCCACCGCGTGCAGGTGGTCGGCTTCACCTCGGGGCTCATCCCGTTCGGCCCGTCCTACGCCTTCGCGAGCTTCGACACCGCGCGCGAGATCCTGCGGCGGGCCAACCACGACGTGAACTACGTGATGGTCGGCCTCGCGCCCGGCGCGGACGTCGCGCGCGTGCAGCGCGAGCTCGCCGCGCGCTTCCCCGACCAGAAGGTGCTGACGCGCGCCGAGATGCGCGCCGCGACGGTCGACTTCGTGCTCGCGGAGAGCGGCATCGGCAAGTCGATCGGCATGGGCGTCTTCATGGCCGTCTTCTGCGGCTTCATCATCGTCGCGCTCACGATGTTCTCGGCCGTGGTCGACCACGTGCGCGAGTTCGGGACGCTCAAGGCCATCGGCGCGACCAACCGCGACCTGGCCAAGCTGCTCGTCACGCAGGCCATCTTCTGCGCCTTCGTCGGGGTCGCCCTCGGCGAGGCGCTGGTCGGGCGGATGATCGCCGGGGCGCGCGACGCCGAGCTGCCGCTCGGCATGCCGTGGTGGGTGATGGCCGCCACGCTCGCCGGCATGACGCTCATGTGCATCGGGGCCTCGACCCTCGCGCTCGCGCGCATCCGCAAGGTCGAGCCCGCGATGGTGTTCAGGGGTTAGCGATGATCCACGTCGAGAACGTCCGGAAGGTCTACGGAGAGGGCGCGCTCCAGCACGTCGCGCTGCACGGGGTCGACCTGCGCGTCGCCTCGGGCGAGGTGCTCATGCTGGTCGGGCCGTCGGGCAGCGGCAAGACGACGCTGCTCTCGATCCTCGGCTGCGTGCTCTCGCCGTCGGAGGGCTCCGTGCAGCTCGCGGGCCACGAGATCGCGGGGCTGCCGGAGCACCGGCTGCCGGAGATGCGGCTCCGCTACATCGGCTTCGTCTTCCAATCGCACAACCTCATGCCGTCCCTGTCGGCGCGCGACAACGTGCGCCTGCCGCTGCTCCTGCGCGGCTGGGACGAGCGGCGCGCCAACGAGGAGGCCGTGGCGCTGCTCGGCAGCGTGGGCCTGTCCGACAAGGTCTCGCGGCTGCCGGGCGATCTCTCCGGCGGCCAGAAGCAGCGCGTCGCCATCGCGCGCGCGCTCGCCGGCCGGCCGCCGATCCTGCTCTGCGACGAGCCCACCGCTGCGCTCGACGCGTCGAGCGGGCAGGGCGTGATGGAGACGCTGACGTCGCTCGCGCACGAGCGCGGCCACACCGTCGTCGTCGTCACGCACGACAATCGCATCTTCAAGTTCGGAGACCGCATCGTCCGCATCGAGGACGGTCGCATCGTGAACCAGGAGGAGACCCGTGAGCGGAACTGAGCGGAACATGCGTGGAGCGATCGGCACCTGGGCCAAGCGAGGCGCGCTCGTGGCGGGCGCGGCGGCGGTGGTCGCGAGCATCTTCGCGACGCTGCGCTCGAGTGACGCCGACGTCCCGCGCCGAAAGGAGCACGCGGCCGCGGTGCGCGTCGCCAGGGCCACGCAGGGCGGCGACGACGTGCGCGCGCCGCTTGCGGCGCGGGGCGCGGTGGCGGGGCAAGGCCTCGTCGAGCCCGCCGACCGCGAGGTCAAGCTCGGCGCGCCGGTCTCGGGCCTCGTGGCGCAGCTCTTCGTCGCCGAGGGCGACGTCGTGCGCGCGGGCCAGCCGCTCGTGCGCCTCGAGGACGAGGTCGAGCGCGCGCAGGTCGCGAGCGCGGCTGCGGACCTCAGGAGCGCCGAGGCGCAGCTCGCGCGGGCGCGCGCGGGGCGCCGCCCCGAGGAGGCTAGCGCGATGGACGCCGACGCGCGGGCCGCCGCGGCGCGCGAGGCGCTGGCGCGGGCCACGCGCGAGCGCAGCGAGAAGCTGCGCCGCCAGGGCGCGATCACGGAGGACGAGTACGACCGCGCGCGCTTCGCGGCCGAGGTCGACACCGCGTCGCACGAGGCCGGGCGGGCGCGCGCCAAGGCCGCCGCCGGGGGCTGGCAGCGTGACGTCGCGGTCGCGGAGCGCCAGGTGGCGCAGTCGCGGGCCCGCCTCGGCGAGGCGCAGGCGCGGCTCGAGCGGCTCACGGTGCGCGCGCCGCGCGCGGCGACGGTGCTGCAGGTCGTCGTGCGGCAGGGCGAGTACTACAACACGCTCGGCGGCGGGCACCTCGTCACGATCGGCGACCTGTCCAGGCTGCGCGTGCGCGTGGACGTCTACGAGCGTGACGTCGGCAAGGTCGTGCTCGGTCAGCGCGGCGCGGTGACGGTCGAGGCCTTCGGCGATCGCCGCTTCTCCGGCAGGGTGGTGGACATCGCGCGGCGCATGGGGCGCAAGAACCTGCGCACCGACGAGCCCACCGAGCGCATCGACACGCGCATCCGCGAGGTGGTGCTCGAGCTCGACGACGGCCACGAGCTCGTCCCGGGCCTGCGCGCCACGGCCACGCTCGACCCCGCCACGTAACCCTCGCTTCTCCCTTCCGGAGGATCCCATGACCCCGTTCCTTCTCCTGGCGGCGCTCGCCGGGGCGCCACCCGAGCGCCCGCTGACCCTCGACGACGCGCTCGCGCTCGCGCGGAAGCAGAACCTCGAGCTCGTCGGCGCCCGGGCCCGCCGCGAGGCCGCCGCGGCCGGCGTCGAGGTCGCGCGCGCCGCGCTCCTGCCGCAGCTCGGCGGCCTCGCGCGCTACACGCACAACAACCGCGAGGTGGTCCTCTCGTTCCCCGGCGCTCCCACGGGCACGCTCGTCCAGCGCGCCAACGCCCTCGAGGCGGCCGTCACCGCGCAGGTGCCGCTCGTCGCGCCCGCGGCGTACCCGCAGCTCGGCGCCGCGCACCGCGCCAGCGAGGCCGCGGACGCGCAGGCCGAGGTCACCGCGCAGACAGTCCTCTTCGGCGTCGCCGAGGCGTTCTTCGCGGCCGCGAGCGCCGACGAGCTCGTGATCGCCCGCGCGCACGCCGTCGAGGTCACGGCGCGGACGCTCGCCGACGCGCAGAAGCGCCGCGAGGCGGGCCGGGCGACCAGCGTCGAGGTGCTGCGCGCCGACGTCGCCCACGTGCGCGCCCGACAGGCGGAGCTCGAGGCCGCCGACGCGCGCGACCGCGCCTACCGCGCGCTCGGGACGCTCCTTCAGGCCCGCGACTTCCGCGTGGTGCCGCCGGCGGTCCCGTCCGCAGCGCAGCTCGACGCCGAGGCGCTCGCCAAGGAGGCCCTCGCGCAGCGCCCCGAGGGCATCGCCCTCGAGCGCACCGCCGCCGCGGCGCGCGCCCGGTCCGACGCGCAGGCGTGGCGATGGGCGCCGACGCTCTCCGCGTTCGGACAGCTCCGCGCCTTCAACACGCAGAACTTCGCCGGCGACCAGCACGCGTGGGCGGTCGGCGTGCAGCTCGACTGGGCGCTCTTCGACGGCGGCGCGCGCGATGGCCAGCGGCACCAGGCCGACGCGGAGGCGCGCGAGGCCGACGCCGCGCGCGCGCGCCAGGACAGCGTGATCTCCGACGAGGTGCGGAGCGCGACCCGAGCGCTCGCCACGCGTCGTGCGGGCCTTTCCGCCGCCGAGCGCGCGCTCGACCTCTCGCAGCAGACCCTCGCGCTCTTCCGCGTGCAGTACGAGGCCGGTGCCGCCACGCAGCTCGATCTCCTGCAGGCACAGGACGGCCTCGTCGGCGCGGAGGTCGCGCGCGCGGCCGCGCGCTTCGAGCTGCACCTCGCCGAGGTCGCCCTCGCGCGAGCGACGGGCCGCCTGCGGTGATTCCGCCTATCTGAGCTCGAGGCGCGCGCAGCGCGCGCCGGCGCAGAGCTCGCCCGACGGCGCAGTGGTGACGTGGTCCGTGCGTGGGTGCGCGGGATCGAGGCACAGGCGCGCGAGGTGACGGCGCAGCGGGCCGTGCTGCGCGACCATCGTACGCAGCGAGGGATCGCGCGCCTCGACCGCGATCGGAGCCGTCTCCGCGGCACCGCAGCAGACGCGAGCGCTGCGCATCCCGTCGTCGACGCCCGCGCGGCGGAGCACGTCCATCTGGAACGCCACGACGGTACAACCCACGCCTGCCGGGCCCGGCTCGATCGGCTGCGCGACCGCGGGTTCGGCGGGCGGGGCGATCGCCGATCGGGCGATGCCTGGGGCCACCGACTGCTCCGAGCAGCCGCGCGGCTCGACCGCGGCTGCGGCCAGGAGGGCGAACAGCGGGAGCACACGCGCGGGGGTCATGCGCTCATCTTACCAGCCGCCTCGCGGGGGCCGGCAGTCAGGCGGCTCGACTCGCCAGGTGTGCAGATCTGTCACACCCTCGATCTGAGAAGCCGGCCACGCTGTACTGCGGCTCACCGGGGGAGCGGCATCATTGGACCGCAACCCTTCGAGATCGCGCTCAGGAGCCTTTTTCGACTCGATCGCCCCTTCCTGGCCCTCCGCGTGCATAGTGACTCAAATATGAGTTACTCACCCAAGGGGGACCCGATGAGAAGGCCAGAGGACGACCTGCCCCGCAGCTCCCCGCAGACCGAGAGCGCCATCGCGCGCGCGGTCGCGCGGCTCGGCCACAGCACGCGGCGCCTGCTCGAGTCCGGCGTGCTCGCCGGCGCGCTGCTCTCGAGCGCGCTGCCGCTCCAGGGCTGCGATCCCACCGCGCCCGGCGCCGACGAGACCTCGCTGCCCTTTCCGACCACGTTCCCCGGCGCCGGCCAGAAAGAAGACTGGGCCGAGTACGAGGGCACGCGCGACACGCGCATGGTCGCGTACCTCGGCGGCGCCTGGCACGAGTACCGCGAGTGCAACTCGCGCGGCGGCTGCCAGATCGTGGACGTCTTCATCAAGGTGCGCGTGCGGCCGGTGCAGGGCGCGCGCCTCGACGCAAAGCGCGTCGGCGTGGTCTACCGCGCCGTCGGCGTCGGCGGCGCCGAGCAGACCGCGCTCGGCCACTACTTCACGACGCTGCCGAGCGGTGACGAGGAGTGGCACGTGCCCATCCGCCAGCGCGCGTGGGAGAGCTCGGTGCTGGTCTTCGACGCCTGGTACCAGGACGGCAAGGGCCACACCTACTACGACGACAACGACGGCGAGCTGCACGCGCTCGCGTACCAGGGCAACTGGGCCGTCATCCGGCTCGACTACGCGAACACCGCGCTCCAGATCGACGACGCGGGCGTCAAGGGGACGATCGGCCTCTACCTGGCCGATCTCGACTTCGACAAGGACGTGCGGCTCGTGTTCACGCTCGACGACTGGAAGACGACCCAGGAGGTCGGCATCGGCGAGGGACCGAACCACACGCACTGGATCGAGGACGTCTGGCAAGGGCACGAGCGCTGGGGCATCGACGTCGACCTGCCCGCGCCGAACGTGCAACGCTTCCAGTACGCGCTCGTGTACCGCCACGGCGTGGTCGGCGGGGCGACGCGCTACGAGTTCTGGGAGAACAACGGCGGCGGCAACCACGTGGTCACCCGCCCCGTCGTCGAGTAGCACGGAAGGAGCACCGGTCGTGCGTGGACGGCGAGATCGCACGGTCTGGTTCCGCTTGCAGCCGCCACGACCGGTGGCCTTCGCCGACCTGCGCGGCGACCTCGTGCACTGGCGCCACCCGGTCCCGCTCGCGCGCGGGGCCGGGGGCGCGCTCGAGGCGCGCGTCGACGTGCCGCCCGGCGTCTACGCCTACAAGTACCAGCTCGACGACGGCACGTGGCTGCTCGATCCGGACAACCCGCGCACGCGGTCGATCGACGGCGTGCAGAACTCCCTCTTGGTGGTGGAGGGCGCCGCAGAGCCGCTCCTTCACGCCCCGGCGCCGCCGTGGGTGACGCGCACGGACGACGGGCGCCTGTGCGTGCGCGCGGGGCTGCGACGCCCGGCGAACGCGCTGTCGATCGCGTGGGACGAGGGGCACGGCGAGCGCGCGGCGCCGATGCACCCGGTCTGCGAGGAGGACGAGCACGTCGTCTTCGAGGTCACGCTGCCCGCCTCGGCCCGCCGCGTGCGCTACGTGCTCTTGCTGCCTGACGGCCGGCGGCTCGGCGCGGTGGGGGGCGCGGGGCAGGCGTTCGAGGTGGCGCCCGCGGACCTCGACGTGCCCGCGCCGGCGTGGTGGCGCGAGGCGGTCGTCTACACCATCTTCGTCGACCGCTTCCGTCGCGGCGGTGGGGAGCTTTCGCCCGCGTCCGCGGACGAGCGCGCTCGGCTCGGCGGTGATCTGCGCGGCGTCGAGGAGGCGCTGCCGTACCTCACGGACCTCGGCGTCACCGTCCTTCACCTCACGCCCGTCGCGACCGCGCCCTCGGCGCACCGCTACGACGCGATCGACCCGCGGGCGGTGGACCCCGCGCTCGGCGGCGAGGCTGCCCTCGCCTCGCTGCTCTCCGCCGCGCACCGCGCCGGGCTGCGCGTGCTCCTCGATGTGCCGGTGACGCACGTGCACCGTGACTTCGCGCCGTTCCTCGACGTGCGCCGGCGTGGGCCCGCCTCGCCGTACTGGCCGTGGTTCCGCGCGCACCGCTTCCCGTTCGCCGAGGGCTTCGATCCCGGCTACGAGCACTACCAGAAGGGCCAGTGGCAGGAGCCGCTCCTCGAGACCGATGAGCCGGCGGTCGTCGAGTACCTCGCGGGCACGGTGGCGGCGCTTGCGCGCCTCGGCGCCGACGGCTTCCGCATCGACGCCGCGGCGGACGCGCCGATCGCGCTCGTGAGGCGCCTGCGCGAGGCCGCGCGCGCCGTGCGGCCCGACGCCGTGGTCTTCGGCGAGATCATCCCGGACAACCTCTGGCGATGGACCTCTGGCGCGCTCGACGCGGCGACGGACTTCGCGGCCTCCGAGGTCCTGCGCGAGTGGGTGCTCGGGCGCGTGCCCGCGGAGCGAGCGGCGCGCGTGCTCGAGCGGCGCCGGATCGCGCGCGGCGGCGCGGGCTTTCGCGGCATCGCGATGACGGCGAGCCACGACCAGCCGCGCCTCCTGTCGCTCTCGGGGGACGCGGCGCTGGCGCGCCTCGGGCACCTCCTGCTCCTCGTGCGCCCGGAGGTGCCGGCCCTGTACTACGGCGACGAGGTGGGCCTGCGCGGGCCCGGCGAGCGCCGCGACTTCGAGGACGCGTGGCCGGATCGCGCCCCGATGCCCTGGTCGCCCGAGCACCGCGACGTCGCGACCCTCGAGCTCTTCCGCCGCGCCATCGCGCTCCGCCGCGCGCGGCCGTCGCTGCACCGCGGGGAGGCCCACGAGCTGCCCGTGCCAGGGCAACCCGACGTGCTCGTGCTGCGGCGCAGCCTGCACGACGAGCACACCGACGTGCTCCTCCACCGCGGCGAGGGCACGGTGCGCGTGCCGCTGCCGCCGGGCGCGCCCGCGGGCGCGGAGCTCCTCCTCGGCCTCGGCGACGTCGCGATCGAGGGCGGCGTGGTCTGCCTCGGTCCCCGCTCGGGCGCCGTGATCGCACGCGCGCTGCCGCCGGAGGTGCGCGCGGATCTCGCGGAGGTGAGGGCCGAGGCGCGCCTCCTCGCGACCCTCGACTACCAGCGCGGCGCGCTGCAGACGCTGGCCCTGCCGAGCCAGCTCTACGTCACCGTGACCGAGGCCTGCAACCTGCGCTGCGCGCACTGCATCACGCACGCCCCGGGGCGCACGGCCGCGGGGACGGCGCGCGAGCTGCGGCCCTGGGTGCTCGACGCGCTCGCGGAGCCGCTCGCGGCGGCCGACTACCTCGGGCTCTCGCACGGCGGCGAGGCGCTGACCTCGCCGCGCCTCTTCGACCTCCTCGGGACGCTCCGCCGCGCGCGCGACTGCCGCCCGGGCCGGGCCGACGTGCACCTCCTCACGAACGGCACGCTGCTCACGGGCGAGGTCACGGCGCGCCTCGTCGAGGCGGGCGTGACGAGCCTCGCCGTCTCGATCGACGGGGCCACCCCGGCCACGAACGACCCGATCCGCCTCGGCAGCCGGCTGGGCGGCATCCTCGAGAACGTGCGCGCCGCCCTCGAGACGCGCGCGCGCCTTGGCGCGGACCTGCGCCTCGGCCTGTCGGTCGTGCTCACGGCGCGCAACGCGGGCGAGCTCGGCGCGCTCGGCCGGCTGGCGCGCCAGCTCGGCGTCGACTGGGTCAAGCTCGAGGAGATGTTCCCTGCCACACAGCTCGCCCGCGAGGAGCTCGTCCTGCCGCGCGCACCCGCGGCGCAGGCGGGGCTCGAGGCCCTGCGCGGCGCGCTCGCCGGCTCGGCCGTGGTGCTGGTGGATCACCTGTCTCCGCCCGGCGGCTGCGCGTGCGACGCGGACGCCGCCGCCTTTCGCGCCGCCGACGACTTCGCCAACCGGATGGCGCTGCGGCCCTGTCGCGCGCCCTGGGAGGTCGCCTGCATCGATCCCGATGGGACGGTGCACGCCGTCGGCTACGACGCGCCCGCGCTCGGCAACCTGGCCGAGGCGCCCATGCTGACCCTCTGGAACGGCCCGGTGGCGGTCGAGCAGCGGCGGGCCGCGCTGGCCTCGCGCTCCGCCCCGCGCCGCGCCGCCTGCGCCCACGTGGCGTGACGCGGCCGAGGTGCGGCGACGGTGGTGGGCTCCCCAGATGGAATGTCCTTCTGGGAGTCCAGCACCCCAGAACTTCTGGCCCCTTACACCACGCCCGGCCTCACCCCCGCAGAGCGTTCGGGTCGCGCAACCGCCCCTCTCCCGACGGGCCCGTCGGGAGAGGGGCCCCGCACCAGTCGGAGCGCCTTGCCGAGAACTCGGGCATGACGAGGCGATGCTGGTCGGGAACGGAGCGTGCGCGTGCGCTGCGTGGCCGCTCGACGCCTGCCGAGTCGGCGTTGTGGGCACTGCTCCGCGGCCGAGGCATGGGCGCGAAGTTCAGGCGCCAGCAACCCGTCGGGCCCTACGTGCTCGACTTCTGCTGCTGGGCGGCGATGCTGGCGGTCGATGGCCCCATTCACGCGACCCGCGGGGAGCGAGACCGTCGGAGAGACGCGTGGTTGGGGGCGCGTGGCATCGCGGTGCTGCGGGTCACTAACGAGCAGGTGCTCGCGCGCCCGGAAGAGGTGGTACGACGGGTCTGCCGACTGCTGTCGGAGCGCCTGCCGGTGCCCCTCTCCCGACGGGAGAGGGGCGACTGACCGCGGTGGACGCCACGACGGGGTGAGGCCGGGCGTGGTGTAAGGGGCCAGAGAAATCGATCGCTTGGGCCTCGCCCCCGCCCTATCCATGCGCCTTAGCGGATGTGTAGAATCATGAGAGTCCGCCCTAGTACCTCGCTACGGTGCCGGGGCGAACGGCGGGAGCTGCCACTCGAGGCCGAAGAGCACGAGGCCGAGCGAGCGCGCGTAGCGCCCCGCCGGATCGGGGCTGCGCGACGGCGGTTCTGGCGCGATCGGCGCCCCGTCGTCACCGCGCGGGCGCGGCGCCAGCGTCCGTTCGAAGAACGCCGCGTGGGTGTACGTCGCCGTCAGCGCCACCGGCGTCCCCGCGAGCTTCACGCGCGCCCCGCCCGAGAAGATGAGCTTTCGCGCGTCGTGGAGGCCCGGATCGAGCGTCGCGTCCGGGACCGCGCTGCCGTCGTAGCCCGCACCGGCCAGCAGGGCCACGCGGTCGCCGAGCGCCACCGTGGTGCCGGCCCGCACGTTGACGGTGTCGCGCCAGTCACGCCGCGCGAACGCGAGCACGGTGGCCGAGCCCGGCGCGAGATCGGCCGCGCCCGAGGCGGTGACCCGGCAGGGCCCGGTCGTCGTCGCGTCCACGACGCACTGGCTCTGCACGACGCTCCAGCGCTGGTACTCGGCGGTGATCCGCAGCTCCAGCCCCGGGAGCACGAGCCGCGCCCCACCGCGCACGATGTCCGGCCACGCCTGGCGGAGCACGGTCGGCCCGCCCACCTCGGCCGCGCCGGCGCGCGTCGTGTAGGTCCCCTCGAGCGCGAGGTCGCCGAGCCCCGGGCGGCTCTCGTACGCGGCGCCGAGGTAGAGCCCCGCCGTGGGCTCCCAGATCGCGCCCGCGGTGAGCACGGGTGCGATGCCGGACACCTCGAGGAGCGCCCGCCCCTCGAGGATGCCGCCCGAGCGCGTCAGGAGATCGTCGGTCCCGCCGCTGCCCCGGGCGACGACGGTGCGCACGTCGAGGTGGAGGACGCCGGCCGAAGCGCCGATCGAGAGGCCGGCCGCCGGAAAGCGGCGGGCCACGGCCACCGTCGCCGCGATGCCGCGGACCTCCGCCTCGATGGACCACCAGCGCTGCACGCCGTCGAGCGCGCCCGGATAGCGCTCCGAGCCGCGGAAGGCCTCGTTGTCGTCCCAGCGCAGGCTGCCCGCCATCGGTACGTGGACGCTCGCCCCGAGCGCGAGGTGCGGCGTGCCCATGTCGCTCACCAGCGCGGCGGCCGTGGGGCCCGCGAAGATCCCGAGCGTGGAGGCGCGTCCCGCGTTGGCCGCGCGCGCGTCGGCGGGCGTTCCGGCGGCGCGCTCCCCGTCGGCGAGCAGGTGGTCGATCGCGCCGTCCGGGCGGTCGTAGGTCATCCGGTGGAATCCCGCGGCCGCCTCGACCCACAGGCGCGTCCCGCCCTCGAGCGCGAGGCCAGCGGGGTTGTGGACGATCGCGCTCGGGTGCGCGGTGGTCGGGTGGCCGAGCTCCCCGCCGGGCGTGAGCAGCCGGGGCCCGCCTGCGTGTGCGCGACCGCTCACCAGCACGAGCGCGAGCGTGTGGATCGCGGCGCGCGCGCGATACGATGGCAGGGGCATGGTGATCCTCCCAGGGTATCGGAGATCGGCGCGGCTCGCGCCTGCGCTGCTCGCGCTTTGCGTCTGCGCCTGCGCGGATCCCCGTGGGGCCTACGACGAGTTCGCCGGGCGCCTGCCCGTGCAGCGCAAGGGCGAGCTCCCGGACGCGGGCGCCTTCGACGCGGTCCCCGACGTGAGCGGTCGCTTCCTGGTGGGCCTCTTCACGGGGCTCGGCACGGGCAAGCCCACCGAGAGCGTGGCCGAGGTCGCGATGACGCCCACCGCCAGCGGCGCGATGCTCACGGTGCAGCTCCAGCCCCTCGGCATCCACGACCGCGCTCCCGTGGGCGTGCCGGGCGAGCGCACGACGGTCTCCGTGGACAGCCGCGGCCGGTTCGAGGTCGTGCTCGCGAACGTGCACATGCCCGGCACTGCGAACCCGATCACGGGCCAGGACTTCACGATAAGCGGCAAGCTACGCGGCCTGGTCCGTTCGGCGAACCACTTCTGCGGGCTGCTCGACGGCGAGGTGACCGAGCCACAGAGGGTGGACCTTTCCGGCTCGACCTTCGGCGCGGTGAGGATCGGCCCGAGCGGCGCGCTGCCTGACCCCATCGCCGAGTGCGTCGAGCCCGACGAGGTGCCACCTCCGCCGTGACGCGCCGGGCCCCGCGCTCCGTCAGCGTCGGCGGGGCGGGGGAGGCGCCTCCTCGTACGGTGCCTCGTCGTGGCCGTCCTCGGGATCGTATTCGCCTCGACGCATGGATGCGGGCGCGCGGAACGTGGCGCGCGCGTCGGCGCGCGGGTCGGCGTAGCCCTCGTCGACCTCCTCGCGCAGGCGGCGCGCCCGCGCTGGAGCCGCGCCTCGCGGGGGCGGCTCAGGCTGGCGGCCGGGCCCACCCAGGCGGGCCTTGGCGGCGGCCGCGCGCTCCTGGCCCACCTTCGTGCGGTGCTCGTCGATCCAGACCCGCGAGCGCACGGTCATGCCGAGCATCGCGAAGATCCAGCTGTTCAAGCTGATGTACGAGAAGCGGTCGCCGAACATGTTGCCCAGCGCGCACGCGATGATCATGAGCGAGGTGCCCAGGCCGACGCCCTTGATGAAGGGCGTGTGCCCGTCCTCGTAGACCCCCCACGCCAGCCGGAACGACGCCCAGAGGATCGAGAAGATCAGGAAGAGGCCGACCGGGCCGAGCTCGCAGAGCGTGCGGAAGAAGAAGTTGTGCGTGTCGAGCTTGATGCCCGTCTCCTCGCGGTGCTTGGGGATGTAGCACTGGTAGCCGAGGCCGATGACGGGGTACCGCACGATGCCCGCGTACGCCGCCCACTTCCAGAAGTCGAGGCGGTGCGCCGCGCTCTCGTCCTTGCCCTGGCCGCCGCGATCGGAGACCGCGCCGCCCAGGAACGCGGGCGCCACCAGCAAGAACGCCACGAACGTGATGAGCATGGCCTTGGAGCGCCTGGCGCCGAGGTAGCCGAAGCCGGCGCCGACCGCGAGCCAGGCCGCGCGCGACAGCGAGTAGATGACGCCGTAGCCGAGGAACAGGATGTTCGGCAGGAGGTAGAGGATCCAGGGCAGCGGCCGGTAGCACATGAGGATGCCGACCGCGAACATCATCGCGTGCGCGTACCAGGAGCCCATCTCGTTCGTGCCGACCTGCACGAACACCCCGCGGACCTCCTTCTGCGCCCAGCTGAACTTGTTCGGGTCGACGCCCTGGTGGTATCGCGCGTACAGGGGCTTTCGGCTGAAGCGGTCGTATCCGTCGATCAGGATGCGTCCGTTCTTGTCGAGCATCTTCGAGGGGTAGACGTCGCCGTCCTCGTTGAAGACCTTGAGCGGGTGCCTCTCGTCGGCGACGAGCCAGCTCCCCTCCTTCATGTCGAGGTCGGCGTAGATGCCGTAGGGCTTGCCGGTGAGCGACCCTTGCTTGTCGTCCTCCGTGAAGTCGCACTCGTCCTTGCGCGGATCCCTGCTCGGCTCCGGGCAGATGAGCGTCTGGTTGGTCGGCACCGAGTCGGCGTTTCGCGCGACGTAGTAGACGCCCATGATGTAGGGCACCGACACGAACATCGCGACCACCAGCCGCTTCATCTGCTTTTCGTCCTTGAGGACGGCCGCGATGACGAAGTAGAGGAGGATCCCGGTGCACTCGTCCTTCCAGTGGATGAAGCGCTCGTCGGCCATGCTGACCGGCCAGTCGACGAGCGCCATGTGGAAGAGCTTCCCGTACCAGAGCGCGGCGTAGCTCAGAAGGACGTACTGGCCGAGCCGCTTGTTGAGCTTGTTGCCCGGGTGATCGCCGAGCGGCTGGATCAGCGGCCGCTTGTACTTCTGGCAGAGCAGGTACCAGCCGACGATGCAGATGAGCGTGATGATGTTCTGGAAGTTGAGGCCCGCTGGTCCCTTCGGCAGGTCGTCCATCAGCGTCTGGATGGGCAGGAGCGCGACGGCGAAGCAGAGCGTGACGAAGACCATGCCTAGAGCACCGAACGGGTTGAACTGCGTTGGAGAATGCGGGCTTGCGCAGGCCCGCTGATCCGTGGACGAGCGCCGTCGCTGAAGGCTTCGGGCTTCAGGCCTCGGGCTTCAGGCTCCGGATCCGGGTCAGAGACCC
>CAZQJC010000005.1:0-10251 GCA_964593795.1 uncultured Myxococcales bacterium
CTCGTAGAGCACGAGGCCGAGCGCGTAGAGGTCCGTCGGGGGCCCGAGCGGCTGCTCGCGGAGCTGCTCGGGGGCCATGTAGCGCGGCGTGCCGACGGCCAGGCCCGCGCGCGTGGCGTGCTCCTCCGCGTGACCCGGGCCATAGGCCTTGACCACGCCGAGATCGAGCAGGTGGATGCGCGGCGTGCCGTCCGCGGTGCGCGAGTAGAGGATGTTCTCGGGCTTGACGTCGCGGTGCAGGAGGCCCGCGTCGTGCACGGCGCCGAGCGCGTCGCAGAGCTGGCAGAACATCTCGAGCACGTCGCGCTCGAGCGGCGACCCTTGCGCCTGCAGGAGCCTGCGCAGGTCGATCCCCTCGATGAGCTCCATGACGAGGTACGGGCGCCCGTCGGCGAGCTCGCCGAACGCGAACACATCGACCAGGTTCGGGTGCGCGATCCGGTTCGCCGCGCGGGCCTCGACCAGGAACCGCCGCGAGATCTCGGGCTCCCTCGCGAGCTCCGCGTGCACGACCTTGATCGCGACCTTCTTGCCGATGCGCGGGTGCTCGCCGCGATAGACGGTGCCCATGCCGCCCCGCGCGAGGACGCCGTCCACCTCGTACTCGCCGACGCGGAACCCCCTCGGCAGCTCGGCCGGCAAGCTCGCGGCCTCGATGCCGCCGTCGGTCTCGACCGGCCGCGCCGGCTGGCCCTTTCCGGGCACCGTCACCACGAGCGAGGGCAGCGCGTGCTCCGCGAGCACCTCGCGCACGACGCGGACGACGACCGCCGGCTGCACGGGCTTGTTGAGGAAGCGCACGGGCGGCAGCGCGGTCGCGCGCGCGCGCTCCGCGGAGCCCGCGGTCGCCGAGATGAGGAGCACCGGGAGCCCCCGCGTCGCCTCCTCCTTGCGCAGCGCCTCGAGCACGCCGAGCCCGTCGAGCACCGGCATGTCCTGGTCGAGCAGGAGCAGCACCGGCGCTTGCTCGCGTACGAGCTCGAGCGCGACGCCGCCGTCCACCGCCGTGTGCACCTCCACGCCGGGCGCCGCCTCGGCCAGTGCCGCGACGAGCAGCTTGCGCATGTCGAGATCATCGTCCGCGACCAGCAGGTAGGGCGGTCGCGCGGCCACGGTCACTTCCGGGGGACGGGGCCGGTCGGCGAGGTGACGGGAGGCGCGCCCGAGGAGACGACGCAGTTGCGGCCCTTGCTCTTCGCCACGTAGAGACGCCGGTCGGCCGCGCCGAGCAGGTCCTCGAGCGTGCGGCCGTCCGCGGGGAACGCAGCGACGCCGGCCGTGATGCTGGCGGAGAGCGTGGCGTCGCCCTTGCCCGACCGGATGGCGAGCCGGCTGAACTCGTCGCGCACGCGGTCCACGACGGCCCCCGCCTGCTCGGCCGCCGAGCCCGGGAACGCCAGCGCGAACTCGTCGCCGCCCCAGCGTGCGCGCACGTCCTCGATCCGGAAGCGCCGCTGCAGGAGGTCGCCGAGGCCCGCCAGCACCCGATCGCCGGCGAGGTGCCCGGCCCCGTCGTTGATCTGCTTGAAGTGGTCGAGGTCGACGAGCGCGAAGCCGAGCGGGCGTCCCTGCCGCGTGGCCTCGGCGAGCCGCGCCACGACCTGCTCGACGAACGGCCCGCGCAGGAGCAGACCGGTCAGGCTGTCGCGCTCGGCACGCTCGCGCAGGAGCCGCGTGTTCTCGAGGCGCACCCGAAGCCGCGCGACGAGCTCGGGGTCCACGATCGGCTTGATGAGATAGTCGTCGCCGCCCGCCTCGAACGCGGAGAGCCGCTTGGCGACGTCCGGGTGCGCCGTGAGGAAGATGATCGGCGTCGTGCGCCAGCGCGGCGTCGTGCGCATGAGCCGGCAGAGATCGAAGCCCGAGAGCCCTGGCATCTCCACGTCGAGCATCACCAGCTCCGGGGCGTGCGCGTCGAGGGCCTCGAGGATCCCCGAGGGGTCGGTCAGCGTCTTGACGCGCATGCCCTCCTGGTCGAGCACGGCGGCCACACGCGCGCAGAACGCAGCGTCGTCGTCGACCAGCAGCACCGACGGCGCCGTCGCCCGGTGCTGGGTCGAGAGCTCGCGCATGGCCTGGCCGAACTGATCGGGCGCGAGGGGCTTGACCAGGTAGAGCGAGCCGCCGGCGTGCGCGGCGGCGATGCGGCTCTCGAGCGTGTCGTCGGCAGAGCAGAACGCGAGCGAGATGCCGCGCCCGCTGGGGAGCTTCCGGAGCTGCGCCGCGAGCGTGAACGAGGGGGAGTCGAGGTGCACGTCGAGCAGCGCCGCGTCGGGGTTGCAGACCTCGGCGATCGCGAGGGCCTCGGTGCGGTTCCGTGCCGTGGCGACCGCGAGGCCCTGCGCGCGACCGGCCTCGACGCACATCTTGAGGAACCGCTCATCGGCGTCGACCACGAGCACCCGCCCGGTCGTGGCGCCCGGGGAGGCCCCCCGGGAGGCTGCCGGCTGCGGCTGCTGGATGCCCGCGCCCCGCATGGCCTGCTCGAGGCCGCGCGAGATCTGGTCGGCCTCCGCGACCGTGGGTGCGCGCAGAGCGGCCGCGCCGAGGAGCGCATCCTCGATCCAGCCCGCCGCCTCGCTCACCTCGAGGAAGCCGTACGAGCCCGCGGTGCCGCGCAGCTTGTGAGCCTGCGTGCGCGCCGCCTCGAGGCGGTCCTTCGCCGTGGGCGCCTCGCGATACGCGGCGAGCGCGATCTCGAGCGCCGCGAGCTTCTCGGGCAGCGAGGCGAGATAGTCCCTGCGCAGGGCCTCGAGCGCCGCCATGGGCGAGTCGTCGACCTCGACCTCGACCGGCGCCGGCGCGGCCTTGGCGAGCAGCTCCTCGAGCTGCGACCCGATGGCCGCGGGCAGCACGGGCTTTCGCAGGACGAGCGCGACGTCGAGCGTCTTCGTGAGCTCCTGGAACGACTTGAGGTCGCGCCAGAAGGCGGAGACGAACGCGATCGGGATCTTGATTCCCTCGGCGCGCACCTTGCGGATCCACGCCACGCCGTCGGTGTCGGGCAGCAGCCCATCGACCACGAGCAGGTCGGGGCGGCCCGTCTGGACGAGCGGCAGCGCTGCCTTGCCCGTGCCCGCCTCGAGCACCTTGTGCCCGGCGCTCTCGAGCACCGACCGCACGAGCGCGCGGAATTGGGGGTCATCGTCGACGATCAGGATGGTGGCCATGTCGCCTACTCGCCGAGCAGCCGCCGCACCTCGGCGGCCAGCTGCATGGGGTCGAAGGGTTTTCTGATGACGCCGCGCGCGCCGAGCGCGAGGTACCGATCGATCTCGTGCGGCTGCGTGTTCGCGGTGAGGAAGATGACGGGGATGTCGCGCGTGGCCGGGTCGGCCTTGAGGCGCTCGCACGTCGTCGGCCCATCGATGCCCGGCATGAGCACGTCGAGCAGCACGAGGTCGGGGCGCGCCTCGCGCGCCTTCTCGATCGCGTCCTCGCCGGAGACCGCGAGGATGACCTGCCACTTGCCCACGGCGCCGAGGCCGAGGTGCCCGATGCGGCGCAGATCCTCTTCGTCGTCCACGAGCAGCACCTTCTGGATCGGCATCAACCCTCCGCGGGACGGACCCGCTCGTCGACCGTGAAGCAGAAACGGTTGGCCCCGGGACCGCCCTCCACCCAGATCGCGCCGCCGTGCGACGCCGCGACGAGCGCGCAGAAGTAGAGGCCGAGGCCCCGGCTCTGCGCGTCGCGGGTGTTGGCGCGCCCGAACTTCTGGAAGATCACCTCGCGCGCCTCGACCGGCACGCCCGGCCCGTGGTCCGCGACGACCAGCATGGGCTTTCCGTCGCCGTGCACCGCGGCATGGAGCGTGATGGTCGAGCGCTCGGGCGCATAGCGGATGGCGTTCCGGACGAGGTTGTCGAGCACGCGCCCGACGAGCGAGGTGTCGAGGGCGATGACCGTCTCGGCCGGCGCCTGCACCTCGATCGTGATCGAGCGCTCGCGCCCGAGCGCCCCCCAGCGCTCGGCGACCTCTGCCAGGAAGCTCCGCGCGGGCACCGGCTCGAGCCGGATCGGGAGCTTGCCGGCCTCGAGGCGCGAGACGTCCACGAGCTCGGCGACCATGTTGGCGAGGCGCCCGACGCCCACCTGCGCGCGCCGCAGCGACTCCTCGACCTCGATGCCGCCGCGCGCCAGATCGACGTTGCCCTTGACCACCGCCACCGCGCCCGTGAGGTCGTGCGCGAGCAGCGCCGAGAGCGTCTCGCGCTGCTCGTTGAGCTCGGCGAGCTGCGCGTTCTTGGCCTCGAGCGTCTCGGCGCGACGGGCGAGCTCCTCGGTGGCCAGCTCCACGCGCCGCTCGAGGTCGCGCACGAGCAGCGCCCGCTCGAGCGCCGCGCCCACGAACGCCGACGCGGCCTCGAGGAGCACGAGCGAGTCCGGCTGGAACGTCGCGACGCGCGCGTGCAGGTAGATCGCGCCGACCACGCGGCTCGCGCCGTCGAAGAACGGCGCGCACAGGACCGCGCGCACGTTCATGAGCAGGATGCTCTGCGAGTCCTCGAGGCGCTCGTCCTGCCCCGCGTCGGTGGTCAGGATCGAGACGCCCTGCTGGCGCACGCGCGCCAGGGCCCGCTGGCTCGGCGGCTGCTCGCGGCCGACCCGCGCGACGATCTCGCCGTCCCCCGCGCCGAAGTGCACGAGCGCGCCGACGTCCGCGCCGAAGTGCGACGCCAGGATCTGCATCGCCCGCGGCCCGAGCTCCGAGGCGCTCTGCGCGTGGCGCACGAGGTCCGCGAGGCCGAGGAGCAGGAGCAGCTCCTCGGGGCGCCGGTGCTTCGACGACAGGAACGATCCCAGGTCGCGCGTCTGCTCGGAGGGCGCGCGGGAGATCTCGCCGGAGAACGGCGCCCGCGACTTCGCCTCCTCCCTGCGCTCCGCGGGCGGAG
This sequence comes from uncultured Myxococcales bacterium, assembly GCA_964593795.1. GTDB lineage: Bacteria > Myxococcota_A > Polyangia > JAHFDS01 > JAHFDS01 > JAHFDS01. The sequence continues at coordinate 4,896 of CAZQJC010000005.1, forward strand.
GTGCCGGCACGGTCGGCGTCGTCCCCCTCGGCACGGGCAAGGGCCCCGTCGACGCCCGCGGAGCCCCCTCCTCGACCGCGACGTCGAGCCCGCCCACGCGCACGCGGTCGCCGCCGCCGACCGTCGCCGACGCGGTGGCGGCGCCGTTGACCTCGAGCGGCGCGCCGTCCAGGGCCTGCAGCCACACCTTGCCCGAGGTGTAGAGGACCGACAGGTGCTCGGACCGGACGCCCTCCCCTTGCACCTGGATACGCGCGCTCGGCCCGCTGCCGAGGATGGACCGGCCGCGCGGCACCTCGAGCACCACTCCCGAACCCAGGACGAACCGCACGCGCGGTGCAGGATATCACGCGCGCGGCCTTGGCCGGGTCGACCAGATTCGCTCTATGCTGATCGGATGGCGGACGCTCCCGCGCGCCCGATCCGGCTCGGCATCGCCTGGCGCCTCTCGCTCGTGGTCGCGGCCGTCGCGCTCGGGCCCCTGGTCGTCACGGGGCAGCGGCTCGTGTCCGCGGCGGTCGAGTCGATGCACGCGGCGGCGCGCGAGCTCCAGCTCGCGGTGGTCGCGGACGTGCGGCGCACGGTGCACGCGGAGGTCGGTGCGGGCCGCGGCGAGCTCGACGCGCTCGCGGACCTCTTGCTCGGCGAGGGCTACGGCTCGGACGACCAGCGCATCACGGTCGCGACCGCGCGCATCAAGGCGTCCGAGCGCATCGAGTGGCTCGCGGTCTACGCGCCTTCGGGCGAGCGGCTCGGCGGCTGGCGCAAGAAGGGCGAGGGGCAGGCGGGCCTGCCCGAGCGGCTCCCGGTCGCGCTCGGCAAGGCCCTCTCCGAGGCCCGGCGCGCCACGGGCGACGTCGTGGATCTCGGCGGGCGCCCGGGGCTCCTGCTCGCGACGCGAGTTCGGCAGGGCGCGGACGGGGCCGGGCCCGAGGTCGGCACCGCGGTGGCCGCGCTCGATCTCTCGGGCCTCTGCGACGCCCTCGAGGACATCGCCACCAAGCGCTTCGAGGACCTGCCGGACGCGGTGTACGTGATCGACGCCGAGCGCAAGCTCGTCGCCCACCCCGACGAGGCGCTCGCGGCGGGGCACGGCTCGCGCGCCGGGCGCGGGTTCCTCGCGACGGTTGGCACGGGCGCGTTCGGCGTCCCGCTCGGCCTCTCCCCCGAGTTCACGCTGCCCTCGGGCGAGCGGCGGCTCGGCGCGCTCGAGTCGATCCCCGAGCTCGGCTGGGCCGTCGTGGTGGAGATGTCGCAGGCGCGCGCGTACGCGGCGGCCGGGGCCATGCGCCGCTCCATGTTGATCGGCGCGCTCGCGGCGGGGGCCGCGGGCCTGTTGCTCGCGTTCGGTGCGGGACGCCAGCTCGCGCGGCCGATCCGCGCGCTGGCCGCGGCGACGCGGAAGCTGGCGACGCGCGACTACACGGCGCACGTCGACGTCTCGCGCACCGACGAGCTCGGTCAGCTCGCGAGCGACTTCAACCAGATGGTCGGCGATCTCAAGGCGTCCGAGGACAAGGTCGTGCAGGAGACGCGCATGCGCACCGACCTGTCGCGCTTCATGGCCCCCGACGTGGTCGAGCAGGTGATGAACAACCCGGACCTCATCAAGCTCGGCGGCGAGCGGCGCGAGGTCACCGTCATGTTCGCCGACATCGTGGCGTTCACGGGCCTGGCGGAGCGCATCGAGCCCGAGACCACGGTCGCGATCCTGAACGAGCTCTTCACGATCGCGCGCGAGATCATCCACAGGAACGGCGGCATCGTGGACAAGTTCATCGGCGACTGCGTGATGGCGGTGTTCGGCGCGCCGCGCGCGGGCGACAACGACGCCGTCGCCGCCATCCGCACCGCGGAGGACCTCGTGCGCTGGCTCGACGCGGGCAACCGCCGCTGGCGCAAGACCTACAACATCGAGCTCCAGCTCGCGATCGGCATCAACACCGGCCCTGCGGTCGCCGGCTACATCGGCAGCGAGAAGCAGCTCCAGTACACGGTCATCGGCGACACGGTGAACGTCGCGGCGCGGCTCGAGGTGATGGCCAAGCCGGGCCAGATCTTGATCTCGCAGGCCACGCGCGACCGCATCGGCGACGAGTTCGGCGTCGAGGCGGCGGGCCTGCACAACCTGACCGGCCGCGCGGCGACCACGATGGTGTTCGCGCTGGACGTGGGTTGACGTGAGCGCCGACGAGCTGACCTCGCACGAGTACTTCGACGCGCTGTGCGGCCAGCGCCTCGGCGATCGCTACGAGCTCATCCGCCTGCTCGGCGAGGGCGGCTTCGGCGGCGTGTTCGAGGCGGTCGACCACACGGTCGATCGCGCGGTCGCGATCAAGGTGCGCCGGCCGTCGGTGCCGCTCGAGGAAGGCGGCGTCCGCCGCTTCTTCCGCGAGGCCAAGGTGCTCGGGCGCCTGCGCCACCCGAACGCGGTGCAGGTGCTCGACTTCCACAAGGACGAGGGCAAGGACGGCATCGCCTACATCGTGATGGAGCTCTGCGAGGGGCGGCCGCTGCACCAGGTGATGGCGCAGAGCTTCCCGATGCCACCCGAGCGCATCGTCGACATCTGCGTGCAGGTGCTGCACGTGCTCGACGAGGCGCACTCGCTCGGGATCATCCACCGCGACCTCAAGCCGCAGAACATCATCCTCGAGTCGCGGCGCGGGCGCCCCGACTTCGTCAAGGTCGTGGACTTCGGTCTCGCGGCGCTGCGCGAGCCGGACCAGAGCTCGAAGACCGCCGAGGGCTTCGTCGCCGGCACGCCCGAGTACATGTCCCCGGAGCAATCCCGCAGCCAGAACGTCGACGGGCGCAGCGACGTCTACGCGATGGGCTGCATGATCTACGAGATGCTGTGCGGCGCGCCCCCGTTCCACGGCGCGACGCCGATCGACACGGTGATGGCGCACCTCTTCCAGGACCCCGTCCCGCCGTCGCAGCGGCTCGGCCGCGACGTGCCCGCCGCGCTCGAGATGCTCGCGATGTGGTGCCTGGCGAAGCTGCCGGACGAGCGGCCTGCGAGCGCCGAGGAGCTGCGCTCCGAGCTCTCGCGCGCGGCGCGCCAGGGCTTCGAGGCCGAGCAGCCCCGTCGCGGCAAGGCCAGCGTCGGCGGCAAGGAGGCCGAGCACCGCTCGGTCGGCACCGCTTCGCCGTCGCGCACGGGCCTCGGCCCGGAGTCGCTCGGCGTCGCGGTGCGCGTCGTCACGAGGTCGCCCGAGAGCGTGCGCCAGCTCGTCGAGGCGCTGCGCGGCGTCGGCGCCCAGGCGGCGGTCTCCGATCGCCCCGCGCAAGCCGGCGAGGCGGACGTCTGCGTGCTGCACCTCGCGGAGGTCGAGGCGGACGCGGCGCTCCGCGCGGGGCTCGCAGGAGGCCCTCCGTTCCTGCTCGCCGGCGCCGACGACGACATCGCGGCGATGGCCCGCGCGATCGAGCTCGGCGCGCAGGACTTCGTGCCGTTGCCGGTCAACCCCGTGGCGCTCAAGCGCTCGCTCGCGCGAGCCACCCGGGGCAAGCGCCGATGACCGCCTCGCGCCTCGTCCTCGCCCTCGCCCTGCTGGCCGCGCTCGCCGGTCCCGCGCGCGCCGCGCCCAAGCCCGCGCCGGACCTGCCCGAGATCTACACGGTCGTCGACGGCGACTCGTGCGCGTCGATCGTCAAGAAGTTCAAGATCAAGCTCAAGGACCTGCACCGGCTGAACCCGCAGCTCCTCAAGCCGCCGCACCACCTGACCGGCGGGCTCAAGCTGCTGCTCAAGCCGGGGCCCGACGCCCGCCTGACGTTCGTGCAGCCGCGCGTCGAGACCAGGAAGCCGAGCGAGACCGCATGGGCCCTCGGCAAGGTCGGCGCGGAGCTCGGGCGCCTCTCCCGCGTCGCCACGCGCGACGACGCCGCGGCCGAGCTGATGTTCCTCGCCGATCAGTCGCGCCTGCTCCTGCGCTCGAACTCGCTCCTCATCGTCTACGGCGGCTCGGCGCAGGCGAAGCGGGACAAGGGCCCCGACCGCGGGGTCGAGCTCGTCGAGGGCACGCTGCGCGGCGGCCTCTCGCTGCTGCGCGCCGGCGCGAAGCCCTTCGAGGTCGCGACGCCGGCCGCGCGCGTCAAGGTGAGCTCGCGCGACCTCAAGCTCGAGGTGACCAAGCGGCAGGCGAGCCTCATGTCCGTCTTCGACGGGCGCGCCGAGATGAGCGCGATGGGCAAGGCGGTCGATGTGCCGGCCGGCCAGGGAACGGTGACCGAGAAGGGCAAGGCTCCCGAGACGCCGCGCCCGCTGCCGCCGGCGCCGTCGTGGACGTCCCCGCTCCGACAGACGGTGCCCGCGCCGTCGGGCGCCATCGACGTGCTCAAGCTGACCTGGGGGGCCGTGCCGAACGCGGCCCGCTACAACGTCGAGGTCTGCCGGGACATGCGCTTTAACGAATGTGTCCTGGCGCGCGAGCAGCCGGCCGCGCCGCCCGAGCTCGAGCTCAAGGGCGTCAAGCCCGGCCGCTTGTGGGTCCGCGTCTCGACCATCGACAGCGCGGGCCTGCAGAGCGTGCCCTCCGAGACCGCGGCGCTGCAGGTGGTGCCGATCAAGGTCGAGGGCGCGCGGCGCGAGCCCGACGGCACGTGGTTCCTCGAGCCTGGAGGCCGCTTCACGCTGCCCGAGCGCATCCGCGGCGAGCTGCAGCTCGACGGCATCCGCTCGCCCCGCGGCAGCATCGAGGTGTCCGAGGGCGAGCACGTGATCTCGATCGTGCTCCTCGACGAGAACTTTCCCCCGGCCGAGATCAAGGTGCGCGGCGGCAAGCCCAAGCTGATGATGTCGGCGTCGCCGCAAGAGCTCGGCCCCGAGGGCGGCGAGGTCGCCGTACGCGTGACCGACGTCAGCGGGCCTCCCACGTTCGCCTCGGGCGTGCCGGTGCGGACCGACGACGGCAAGGAGCTGCCGCTCATGAGCCCCGACCGCGTCACGCCGTACCGCCAGTGGATCGTGGGCCCCACCAAGGTGCGCCGCGTGCTTCGCCTTCGCGCGTACATGCCCGGCAGCAAGGACCCCGTCGCGACCCTCGAGCTGGTGCAGCGCGGGCCAGACCGTGAGTAATCCCCCCTCGTTGCTCGCCCGAGGTCCATCGGCGACGGGTCCATGTCCCAACGTGGGGGCGTGAGGGGGGCGCGGTGTGGGGTGCGATACGAGCGTTGCGGAGGAATTCGATCGGCGAGCAGGCGGGTGCGGCGGAGGGGGGGCTCCGGAGGTCGAGCGGGGCGGGGCGCGCGTTCAGGCGGTGTCGGCGCAGTGGACGCCGAAGCGAACGCGCATGGCGTAGGTGCCGGCCGGGAAGGTGACGGCGCGGTCGCCGGCGGCGAAGCGCAGCCA
>CAZQJC010000006.1:0-8134 GCA_964593795.1 uncultured Myxococcales bacterium
GCGGCGGCGCGGCGGGCTCGAGCGGTGGCGGCGCGGGTTCGAGCGGCGGCGCGGCGGGCTCGAGCGGCGGCGGCGCGGGTTCGAGCGGCGGCGCGGCGGGCTCGAGCGGAGGCGGCGCGGGTTCGAGCGGCGGCGCGGCGGGCTCGAGCGGTGGTGCGGCGGGCATGAGCGGTGGTGCGGCGGGTATGAGCGGCACGGGCGTCTGCGTCACCTGTGCGGACCTCTTCGCGCAGTGCGGTCACCCGCCGGATCAGTGCGGCGGCACCCTGTCGTGCAGCGTGTGCACGGGCAACTCCGCCTGCACCGGCATCCTCTGCACGGGCAGCGCGGTCGAGACCGCACGCGAGCGGTTCGGCTGTCCGCAGGGCCGCCGGAGCGCGGGCCGCTTCGAGCTCTGCGACTGCTTCGAGCCCCGCTGCGAGGGTGCCGTCCTCGCGTGCCTGCGCGACGAGATCCCCCTCGACGCAGCCATGATCGCGCTCTCCGGCACGTGCCCCGCCGGCTTGCACGCGGGCCTGCTCGCGCCGTGCCCCTCGAGCAGCCCCGCCCGCGACGCCGTCGTCTGTCTCCGCGACTAGGTTGCGAGTGGCCGCCTGGGAAGGCGGCCACCGCCGACCCCCTACTGCTTCGTGCCGTGCGCACGTCGTGCCGTCGCAGACCCCTTGCCTGGAGGTCTGCGCAGCGGGCGCGCCCGCCCGTCCCCCGGTCGGGCAAGTCATGCGTTGCGCGCCTTCGGCGCGACCCGACCGGGCCCCCCCTCCCTGCGTCTTCGCTCGCTCCGCTCGCTACGCCCTTGCGGCTCGCTGCGCTCGCCTCCAAGCCGGAGCGGACTTCAGGGGGGGCCGACGGGCGCTGCCTTGAGGGGGTCAGGCTCGAGCTTCAGGCTTCGCCCCCATCGGCGTCCCCGCTTCCGCGCACCTTGCGGCTCGCGGCGCTCGCCGCAACCCATCTGCCTTTGCAGATATGTGGAATGATCAGGAGCCTCCTTCGATCGTTCGCGCGAGCAGACTGCGTATGCCAGCTCGCGTTCGCGCGGAGCGGTGCAAATCGTGGCGAAGTGCTCGTAACAGCGCGCTGTTCCGGGCGTACAGCCGCACGTGGACGGCATCGCACGCAATCCCTTCCTCAAGCTGCTCACCCTCGCCGCGATCGCCCTCGCGCTCGTGGCCGGCGCGCGCTGGGCCCCAGGGCCGACGTCACCGGAGCGACTCTCCTTCGAGCCCGGGCGCCGCTACGTGTACGCGCTGCGCTGGAGCGACGAGACGCGCGTGGCGCTCGCGGCCGACGCGGCGCTCGGCGGCACCGTCGACGTCGCCGGTGAGCTCGTCCTGCGCGCCCGCCCCGCGACCGGCGGCGTGCAGGTGCTCGAGCTCTCGCTCGCGTCGCTCTCGAGCGCCAGCGTTCGCGTGCTCGGCCAGGATCTGCCCGGCGCGCTCGAGGGACCGCGCGCCTACCTCTCCGTCGAGCCCTCGGGCCGCCTCGTCGCCGTCGAGCTCGAGCCCGGCTCGCCACCCTTGTGGAAACACGTCGCGCAGGCCCTCGCCGTGCAGCTCCAGCTCACCTTGCCCGCGGCGCCCGCGCACGAGTGGCAGGCCACTGAGGACGGCCCGCACGGCCGCGCCCTCGTCCGCTACGAGGCCACGCGCGACGGGCTGCGACGCACGCGCGAGCGCTACGAGCACCTGACGCTCGCGCCGCACCACCAGGGCCCGCTGGCGCTCGATGCGCAAGCGACCATCACGCTCGCCCCGGCGGGCCACCTCGTCTCGCTGCACGACGACGAGGCCCTCGACACGCAGGGCGCCGGTCTCGAGATCCACGCACGCAGCTCGTTGGCGCTCGGCCTCGCGCGCATCGAGGCCGACCTGGTGGCCGAGCTCCCCGCGCGCCTCGAGCGCAGGCGCCCCGGCGAGATCGTCGCCTCGCCCGACACCGACCGGGCGCTCCTCGAGCAGCGCGCCGAGGGACTCGGCGGCGAGGCGATGCTGGCTGGCGTGCGCGCGCGCTCGGCGGGCGCCCCCGACGACCCGGCCGAGCGGCGGTGGTTCGGCCGCGCCGTGGCGCGCCTGCGCCTCGAGCCGGCGCTCGCGGCGGAGCTCGAGCAGCTCTTCCTCGATCCCACGCTCGGCGACGCGGGGCGCCGCCTCGTCTTCGATCTCCTGTCCTCCGCGGGGCACGCGGACGCGCAGGCGGCGATGGTGCGCCTCTTGCCGACGCCCGAGCTGTCGCGCACGCCGCGGCTCGAGGCCGAGCTCGTGCAGCGTTTTGCGCTCCTCGCCCGGGTCGAGCGCGCCTCCGCCGAGGCGCTGCGGGCGCGGCTCGAGACGACGACGAGCGAGACGGGCCGCAGGGCCGAGCTGCACGCGCTCGGCGCGGTGGCGGGAAAGCTCGCGCGGCAGGGCGACGACGAGGCGGCGACGCGCGCCCTCGAGCCGCTCCGCGCAGGGCTCGAGGCCGCCCAGGGCGACGACGACCGGCGCGCGATCGTGGCGGGCCTCGGCAACGCAGGGCTCCGCGAGGACGTGCCGCGGCTCGAGGCGGCTGCCCGCGACGACTCGCCCGCCGTGCGCGCGGAGGTCGCGTTCGCGCTGCGCAAGCTCGACGCGCCCGAGGCGCGCCAGGCGTTGCTCGCGCTGGCCGAGGACCCGATGCCGGCGGTGGCCGCCGAGGCCCTCGGCGCGCTCGGCCGCCGCGGGATCTCGCCGGCCGAGCTCGGCGCGCTCGAGGCAGCGCTCGAGGCCGGACGCCTGCCCCCGCAGGCCGACGGCGCGCTCATCTCGCTGCTCGCGCGGCGCTCGCTCGCCGAGGCCGCCGCCCTGCGCATCCTCGGCCGGATCGCCGCGCGCCACCCCGACGATCCGAGCCTCGCGGCGCGCGCCCAGGCGCTGATCGACCGCCGCCGCGGCTAGCGAGACGGAACCCCGCGTCCGCGGGTTGGACGTGGAGCTGGACGTGAACGATGCGGCACCCGCCGCAACAAAGGGCGAAGCCTTGCCCGCAAACACGGTCGCACGCGGTGTGACCTCGACCCAGGAGCGATGATGAGACAGCTCGTACGTGGTGCGTTCGTGCTCGCCGGGGTGCTGGGCCCCGCGCTGGCCTCGGCGCAGCCCTTCCCCACCTCCCCCCTTCCCCTTCCCACGCAGCCCGACCTCGGCGCGGCCCTGCTCGGCGCGAGGTGCAGGAACGGCGACTTCGCCGCCGCGCACAAGACGGAGTGCTCGCCGCTCCTGCGGCAGCAGTTCTCCTCGGCCGTGCAGCGCGCGGGCACCGAGACGGTCGTCATCGACGGCAGGGCCTCGCAAGGCGTACGCGAGCGCTTCGATCGCGGGCTCGTCAAGCAGCTCGAGAGCAGCGAGGCGACGTTCGCGTCGTTCTCGTGGCCTTCGCGCTACCAGAGCGGCCCCGATCCGACCGCGCCCAAGCAGCCAGCGTTCGAGGACGCGCAGACGTCGAGCTGCAACGAGTACACGTACCGACGCTTCTACGAGGTGAACCGCTTCCTCGAGGCGCTCGGTGCGTTCGGCCGCAACCACCTCGGCGCGCTCGCGCTGGTGCTCGACGGCGCCGGCACGCTGCCCGCCCTCGCCTACCGCGCGCTCGTGGACACCGATCGCCGCACGCTCCGCGATCTCGACGGCAACGTCACCGGCGTCATGTCGCCGAGGGCGTGGACCGGCCCGAAGAACGTCTTCTTCTCGGCGGGCTCGCTCCTCGCGAACGCTGGCCCGGCCGTCGGCGCGGCCCGCGGGGACCTCACGTTCGCGCGAGATCTCGACGCCGCCATCGCGTTCGTTCGGCAGACGCCGCCCGTCAGCGTGAGCGATCACTGGCGCTTCGCACGCGACAAGCACGCGGAGCTGCAGCGGCGCTTCGCGCTGACGCAGGCCGAGCGCGAGGACATCGCGCGGCGCCTCGACGCGTTCGAGTCGGCCGTGCGCAGGCACAACATCGCGTTCCAGCGCTGCGTCAACGATCGCTTCGCCGAGCTCTCGGCCGTCGCGCCCTCGCTGCGCGACGCGCTCGACGGCCTGCGCGGCGGCGCCGTACCGGGCCAGATCGGCGACATCGACCCGTCGCCGCTGTGGCGCGCGCTCGACCTCGAGGCGCGCCTGCTCGACCCGGCCACGCGCGCCGCGGCCCTGTCCGGCATCCAGGCCGCGACCTCGCCGACGATCCTGCACGGGCTCTCGGGCACGCTCGACTCGTCCACCTCGTTGCTCGCGAACCTCGCCCTCGATCGCCCGGCGCTCCAGCGCGCGCTCGCCGACGTCGCGGCCCTCTTCGCCAACCGGACCACCGACGGCGCGTGCGCCATCGCCAGCGAGGCCACGGTCGAGGCGGTGGAGCTCCTCGTCGCCGAGCAGCGCCTCGGCGACCGCGGCTGCCTGCATTCGGATCGCTGTGACTTCTCGCTGCCGCGCTTCCTGCGCGCGACCACCGATCGGCTGAGCGAGATCGCCGCGCCCACCGACGAGGCGCAGGACCGCTGCCTGCGTGTCCTCGGCCCGGGCGAGCTGTCGACCGCGCGCCTCCCGCTCGCCAGGCGTGGCCGGCTCGCCGACGTCGAGGCACACCTCGAGGCCGAGCTCCAGCGCCTGCAGGCGGCGCTCGCGCGGGTGCCGCACGCCTCGCTCCTGTCGCCACGCGCCATCGGCGACCGGCGCGAGGGCGGCAGCACCTGGGGCGACCTCGGGAGCTTCGGCGCCCGCTACCACTACCAGACCGACTGGGGCATCGAGCCCGCGGGCACCGACGCCCAGGGGCAGGTGTGCCGCGTCGCGGGCCAGGTCATCGGTGAGCTCGACTCGAGCGTGACCGTGTTCGGCGTGCACCAGGACATCGTCGACGCGCGGCTACAGGGCACGAGCGAGCGGCAGGGCACGACGACCACGCTGCCCGCGCGGGTGAGCGGCCACCTCGACATCCTCGGCGAGCGGCTCTACGAGATCCCCGCCGACGCGAGCGGCGGTCGCTATCGCTACAGCACCGAGGACCGCGACGACCGCGAGCTCTTCTCCGAGTGGTTCCTCGTCGGGCCGATCCCGGTGAAGGTCGCCGCGGGCGTGGCGATCTCGTACGGCGCGGCGATCTCGCTCGCGATCTCGCAGGGCCCGTGCGACGCGCGGAGCCCGCGCCTCGCGATCACGGGGAAGTTCGAGCCGCACGTCGGCGTCGGCGGCTGGGTCACCGCGGCCGTCGACCTCTTCCTCGTGAGCGCCGGCGTGCGCGGCGACCTCACGCTCATCGACGCGAGCTTGCCGCTGTCCGCGGGCGTGAGCGTCGGCTACGACGCGCGCACCGCCGAGCCGCTCGCCCTGGCGACGGCGCGCCTCGACCTCGTGCTGCAGGAGCTCTCCGGCGCCATCTCGGTGTTCGTCTCCGTCCTCGGCATCCCCTACGAGCACGAGCTCTTCTCGTGGGACGGCTTCCGCCAGACGCTGCGCCTCTGGCGCGAGTCCGCGAGGGTCCCGCTGCGCGCGTTCGCCGTCGCGGGGCTCTGACGCAGTAGGATCGCCCCATGCCTGACTCCGGGCGCCACCTCGACAGCGCGCGCCCGGGATCCATAGTCCTCGTGGGTCCAAGGCGAGGTGCAGCGATGGCCATGAACGTCGAGCGCATGGTGGAGCTGCGCTTCCGCGAGGCGGAGGCGCGCGGGGAATTCAGCGGGCTGCGCGGCGCGGGCAAGCCGCTTCCGCCCGACGATCTGGCCTGGCTGCCGGAGGACGCCCGCATCGAGGCCCTGACGGTGCGCCTGGCCGGCGGCGTGCCGACCGAGGTGGTGCTGATGCGCGAGATCGCCCAGCTCCGCGAGGCGCTCGCGACGGCCGGCTCCGCGGAAGCCGGGCCGCTGCGAACCCGGCTGCGCAATCGCGCGCTGGAGCTCTCCGTGCTGTTCGAGCGGGGGGGCCGCATGCTGGCGGCCCGGGCGGCGGCCGAGCTGGCGCGCTGACCCCGGCGGGCACGTCCCTTGCTTCACCTGGGAGCGGCTCGCAAGGAGGTCACAGTTGCAGGTCGTTCGCGTGCCGGAGGCCAGGTGCCCGCAGTGTGCAGGGAAGCGAATCAAGCAGGTGAGTGACGGCGTGATCGACGGCCGTATCCGCTGCTTTTGCCTGCTCTGCGGCATCTACTTCTCCGCGCCGAAGTAGCTCCGCCATGCCCGCAGGGCATGCGCAGACGCCCCACCCTGGGGCTGCGAGCCGCATTGTCTGCACCCCCCCAGGCCGCAGCGAAGCGCCCTCCGATGGTAGATTGAGGCATGAGCGACGCGGCGGACGCGGTGGCGAGGGCGGTCCTGGCGAACCGGAAGCTCGCGGCGAGCCTGCTCGTCCGCAAGCAAGAGCTCGAGGCCGAGCTCGCGGCGCCAGGGCTGGGCGGGGCGGCCGACGCGCTCCGGGCCGAGCTCGCCACCGTCGAGGCGCAGCTCCAGGCCGCGCTCGCCGAGCTGGCCAGCGTGCAGAGGCTGGGCAAGGAGCTGCCCCACGAGGGGGCGCGCGCGGTCGTGCGGTCGGCCGCCGACGTCGACCCGCTCGAGCGCACGCTCGAGGTCGCCGCTCTCGACCGGGTCCGTGATCACCTCGCCGAGCTCGAGGCCGAGGTGCGCCTCGGCGACGAGCGCGCCCCGCGGGCGCGACCGCCCACGCCCGAGGAGGCCGAGGCCGACGCGCGACGCCAGCTCGAGGAGCTGCGCGCCAAGCGGGCGCCCAAGCCCTGAGGGCACCGCGGCGAGCCGCGCGCAGCCGCCGCGGGCTGCTATCGTGGCAGCAGGTGCTCCGGGCCCTCCTCGCCGACCTGCAGCAGAACTGGCACCTCTACTGCGCCATGCCGCTCGTCGCCGCGGCGATCGGTTACGTCACGAAGATCCTCGCCATCGCGATGATGTTCCGGCCGCTCGAGTTCGTCGGGCTGCGCCCCTACCTCGGCTGGCAGGGCATCGTCCCGGGCAAGGCCAGGGTCATGGCCGAGATCATCCACGACACCATCACGACCCACCTGCTCTCGCCTGCCGAGGTCCTCTCGCGCATCGACCCCGAGCGCGTCGCCGTCGAGATCGAGCCGCTGCTCCTGCGCGCGGTCGAGGAGATCACGACGGAGATCGCCGATCGCTACAGCCCGGGCCTCTGGCAGTCGCTGCCGGGGGCGCTCAAGAAGCGCATCATCCAGCGCATCCAGGCCGACGCGCCGGCCACCGTCGCCGACATGATGCGCGACGTCCAGGCGAACCTCGAGCAGGTCTTCGACCTCAAGGCGATGATGGTCGGCCACCTGACGCGCGACAAGCGCTTGCTCGGCCGCATCTTCCAGCAGGCCGGCGCCGGCGAGTTCCGCTTCATCCGCCGCTCGGGCATCTACTTCGGGCTCTCGATCGGCTTCGTGCAGGCGATCACCTGGGCGCTCACGCACTCGCCGTGGGTGATGCCGATCTTCGGCGGGATCGTGGGCTGGTTCTCCGACTGGCTCGCGCTGCGCATGGTCTTCCGGCCGCGGGAGCCGCGGCGCTACCTCGGCCTCTTCACCTGGCAGGGCCTCTTCCTCAAGCGCCGCAAGGAGGTCGCCGCCGAGTACGCGGCGCTCATGGCCGAGGAGGTGGTGAGCGCCCGCAACATCTTCGAGGCCGCGCTGCGCGGGCCGCTGTCGGATCGCCTCTACGCGCTCGTGCAGAAGCACGTGCAGGAGATGGTGGACGAGCAGGCGGGCCTAGCGCAGCCGCTCGTCGTGCTCGCGATCGGCAGCGCGCGTTACCGGCAGGTCAAGGAGGACATCGCGGCGCGCCTCATCGCGCGGCTGCCGCAGGCGCTGCGGCGGGTAGAGCGCTACGCCGACGGCGCGATGGACATCCGCAACACGCTCGTCGGCCGCATGGAGCGCATGACCGCCGAGCAGTTCGAGGGCGTGCTGCGACCGGTCTTCCAGCAGGACGAGTGGAAGCTCATCGCCGTCGGCGCCGTGATCGGCTTCCTGGTCGGCGAGCTCCAGGTCCTCCTCATGCTGCACTAAATGACCGGCCGTGATTCGGGATCACGACCGGCCATTTAGGCGTTTTCTTGCGGGGGAACGGTGTTCCCCCGCGTCGGCTCGCCCCCAGGCTCGCCTCCCCCTCCCCGCGGCTGTTGGCCGCGAGCCGCCTGCGGCG
>CAZQJC010000007.1:0-7044 GCA_964593795.1 uncultured Myxococcales bacterium
CGCTCGCCTCGCGGACGGTTGGGCGACGATCTGCGGACGCAGGAGCGGCCACTCCTCTGAGCGGACACGAGGTGCCAAGCTCGCCCCTGCGCTCCGGATCGTGGACGTGGACGTGGACGTGGACGTGGACGATCCGGAGCGGTGCCCGAAAGGCGTTGACGCCCGCCACGGTATCTTGCGGCTCGCTGCGCTCGCCTCGAAGACGGAGGTCGCCGCTCATCTGAGCGAGCTTCGGGGCCAGGCGCTGGTCCGAACCCGTCGATCCGCGACAGCCCGAACCGACATGATTCTGGGGCTCTCTCCTCCCGTCACTCGCTCGGGGCGGGATCGGGCGGCGGCAGGTGCGCTTCGGGCTTGGGCTCGCCAGGCTCGGGCTCGCGCTTGGGCGGGGGCTTCTTCTCGGGCGCGGCCTCGCGCTCGAGCGTCTTGATCGCGGTCTTCGCGATCGCCAGGTTCTCGCGGCCACCGCCCTCCACGTAGGCCTTGTACGCGGCGAGCGCGCGCTCGGACTCGCCCTGCGCCTTGTAGCACTCGCCGATGTAGAAGGCGGCCTCACGATCGCCCGCGTCCTTGGCCTTGCGCAGGGCGTTGAGCGCCGAGGCGTACTGCCTCGCCTCGTACATCGTGATGCCGAGGCCCGAGAGCGCGGCCGGATACCCGGGGCGCTTCTCGAGCGCGCGCTCGAACAGCTTGCGCGCCTGCGCGCCACGGCCGTTCTCGAGCAGCTTGTTGCCCTGCGCCACGAGCTGCTCGGGACCGAGGTCGGCCGGCGGCTCCTTGGGCTCCTTAAGCTTTTCCTCGGCGGCCGCGTCGCGCGGCGCGGCCACCACCGGCGGCGCCAAGAGGGAGAGCAGCAGCTTGGCCCGGTCGTTCTGCGGGTCCTCGGCCACGAGCCGCTCCGCGAGCGCCTTGGCCTCCGCGTCCTTGCCGGTCTCGTGGGCCAGCATCGCGAGGAGGAGCCGCGCGTGCGCGCCGGAGCCCGAGGCGCGGGCGCGCTCGAACGCCCGCGGCAGGTCGCCCTGCCGGCGCCGGTGCACGGCCTCGATGAACGCCACGTCGGGCTCGGCGACGTGCCCGCGCGCGAGCGCCTTCGAGACGTCCGCGGCCGGCGCGTCCGACAGCGCGAGGTACAGCCCGTAGGCGCGCGCGACCTCGGCCGACTCCGGCGCACGACCGTAGGCCAGGGCCGCCGAGAGCTTCGCGTCACTGAGGCGGCGGATCGCCTGCTTGCGCCGATCGTCGGCCCGCGTCGCGGCGTCGCCCGGGCCACGCTTGGCCTTCTCCTCGTAGAGCCGCGCCTCGATCGAGAGCGCGTCGGCCCAGCGCGCGTACAGCTCCGCGAGCGCGGCGAGCGCGGCGGGGGCGTCCCCGTGCTGCGCGGCGGCGCGCTCGAGCACGGGCTCGGCCTCGGTGAAGCCCTCGTCGGTGTCGCGCGCCATCGCCGCGAGCGCCTTGTCGATGCTCGCGTCGCGCGGGGCCTTGCCGCCCCCGATGAGCGCCATGATCTTGCCGCGATAGGCGACCGCGCCGAGCACCCCCGCCGCCGCCACGCTCGCGAGCAGGATCGCCGCGCCCGTGAACGACTTGCGCGGGCGCAGGACCGGCACCTCGTCGAGCCGAGGCGACGGCGCCACGCGCGCGGTGGTGCGGCGATCGCGATCGCCGCCGACCGCCGGCAGGACGCCCGTGAAGCGCGGCTCGTCGACCGGCGCGCCCCCGAGCTCACCGAGCGAGAACGGCCCGGAGACCTCGGTCGGCATCGGCAGCTCGGCGCGGCGTGGTGCGGGCGTGGCCGCGGAGCCCACGCGCCCGGGCGCCGGCGTCACGCGGCCTGGCGGCGCCGGGGTCACGCGCCCCTGCGGTGGCGGCGTCGCGCGACCCGGCCCGGCGGGCGGTGCGGGCGTCACCCGACCGGGCGGCGGCGGCGGCGTCTGCCGTCCCGTGGACATCGGCCCCGGGGTCACCCGGCCCGGCGGCGGCGGCGGCGTGGTGCGACGGGGCCGATCGGCCGGCAGCGTCTGCTCGACCTGCTCGAACAGCGGCGCGAGCTCGGGGATGTCCCCGAGGCGCTTCCAGGCCTCGCCGCTGCGCGAGATCTCGTCGCTCCGCCGCGCGCGCCCCGAGCGGATGAGCTGCTGCAGCATCGGCAGGTCGCGGAACCGCACGATCTCGCCGCTGCCGCCGCGCAACATCCAGGACAGCTCGGCGCCGGCGGCCTCGCGGAATACGCGGAAGACGTGCTGGCACTGCTGGCACTGCACCTGGAGGCCGCCCTCGGCGACACGGGCGTCGTCGATGACGTACTCGGTCTGGCAGCGCTCGCAGCGAACGTCCACGGCGCCCGCAGCATAGCATCGGAGCCGCCCGCTACTCCGCGGGGCGGAGACGATACCGGATGGGCAGCGTGACCGGCGCGGGGTAGTAGGGCAGGGGCGCCGCCGCGAGCACCGCGGCGCGCGCGGCCTCGTCGAGGACGGGCCCCGCCGACCGGACCACCTCGAGCCCGACCACCCCGCCGTCCGGACGCAGCCGGAAGCGCAGCTCGACCGTCCCCTCGAGGCCGCGACGGCGGGCGAGCGCGGGGTAGTCGCGGGCCGCGCGAGCGCGGACGGCCGCCTCGAGCCGCCGGAGCGCATCGCCCAGGCCATCCCCCACCCGTGCGGGCCCCGCACCTGCGCCTGCAGCGCCCCCCGACGTGGCGCCCGTGCCCATCCCCGTGCCCGTCGCCCCGGTCCCTGGCTCCCCGCCGGTCCCGCCCGAGGAGCCGTCCGGGGAGCCGGCGCGGTCGGGCCCGCCGGAGAGAGGCGGCGGTGGAACCGCTTCCTTGGCGGGCGGCTCGGGCGCCACCTCCGACGGAGCGGGCGCCCTCGCGCCAGCGACGCCCTCCCTGACCGCGGCACGCGGGGCGCGCGCGGCAGGTGCGGGAGCGGGCGCGGAGGCTCGCGCCGGAACCGGGGCAGGGGGAAGCAATGGCGGCGGCGGCTCGTCCACCACGACCACCGGCAGCGGCTCCGCCAGCGCCTCCTCCATCAGCGACGCCCGCCACCGCGCCACGAGGAGCCCGAGCGCCGCGTGGATCGCGAGTGACACCGCGAGCGCGCCAGCGAGCTTCACGTCGCGACCCTACCACCGGCGCGGGCCCGCGCTATGCTCGGGGCGTGTTCCGGATCCTCGACGTCCTCGCGCTCGCCCTGGTCGCGCTCGTGGTCCTCATGCCCAAGCCCGGCATCAAGACCAAGGCCGGGCTCGACGGGCTCGACGACGCGCAGCGGGCGCGGAGCGCCGATCTCGAGCGCCTGCGCGCCGCACGGCCCGATGACGTGGGCATCGCCGTGGACCTCGCCGATCTCTACCTGCGCGGCCACCGCCCCGAGTGGGCCCTGCAGACGCTGTCGCCCCTCGCCGGGCGACCCGATCACCGCGTCGGCCTCGGCCTCGCGATGGCGCACGCGGACCGCTACGAGCTCCACGAAGCGAAGCGCGCGCTCGACCTGGCTTCGAGCGCCTGCCCCAAGGACGCCGCCTGCGGCGAGCCCGCCCAGGCACGCCTCGCGCTCTTCCACCGGAGCTTCGATCGCGTCGTCGCGGAGGGCGTGCGCTTCGACGACGATCCGCACCGCGCGCGCCAGCTCATCCTCGAAGGCCTGCACAACGCCAAGGTCCCGGCGACCGCACCGTGACGCCTCGGGCGGCGAGCCGTTCGGGCACCCCGCCCCTTCGCCGCGGCCAAGTTGATCACGGGCCGGCGCGGCGCGAAGATTGTGGCTCGGTGCGGCTCCGCCTCTTCCTCCCGTGCGCGCTCGGCCTTCTGCTCTCGGCGCAGGCGGCCTCCGCCGCGCCACCCCGGCGCCCCGCCGGCGTCAAGGCGCTCGTGGGCGACCTCTACGGCGTCGGCGAGCACCGGCTGGCGGCGCGGGGCCTCTCGATCCTCTTCCGTGCGGCGCTCTCCGGCGGGAACCGCGGCGGTGGACAGGCTGCGGTCCTCGACGAGGCGGACACCGGGCGTGCGACCGCGGGCACTCGCATCGTCCACCAGCGCGTGGCGGCGACCTACCTCAAGAACGCGGAGGCCGAGCGTGCCGCGGGGGGCCTGCTCGAGCCCGACGGCCCGGGCCTGCGCCTCATCGTCCGCGTGTACGGCTCCGATGGAGCGCTCGAGCACTCGCGCGGCTTCTCGACCACGGGCCGCAACCTGTTCGCGCTCGGACGGGACGGCGTCCTGGCCCTCGGCGAGCACCTCGCGCTCAAGCCGCGCGAGCTCCCGTTCTTCACCTACGCCGACGCCGTGACGCTCGGACAGGCCGGGATCAAGCTCGAGGCCGGCGATCACGAGGGTGCGCTCGGCGAGCTCGAGCGGCTCGGCCGAAACCGACCCGAGGTCGTGGCGCTCCTGCGCAGCTACGACAACCTGGCCCTGCGCGTGGCGGAGCAGCCGAAGCTGCCGACGTGGGTGCGCATCCGGGCCAAGCTCGTGGCAGGCCGCGCGAGCGAGGCGCTCGACGACGCACGCGAGTGGCGGCACGACCGCCCGAAGGACCTCCTCGGCGCGCTCCTCGAGGCGCGCGCCCTGCTCGCGATCGGCAAGCCTGGCGAGGTGGAGAAGGTCCTCGCGGAGGTGCCCGAGTCGTCCGAGGGCCTGCTGCTTCGCGCCCAGGCGCTGCGCATGCTCCGGCGGGGCAAGGACGCCGAGAAGCTGTACCAGCGCGCCGTCGCCCTCGGGGTCGACGTGGGCGCGGCGAAGCTCGGGCTCGGAGAGCTCGCGCTGGCGGCGCGGAGCCCGGACGCTGCCCCGTTGCTCCTCGACGCGTCCGCCAGGCTGCTCGAGGCCAACGAGCCGGGCCTGGCGCAGCTCGCGATCGGGCGCGCGCTCGACGCCGGCAAGGTGAGCCTGCAAGGCTCGAGCGGCGGGCGCCCCCTCATCGTCGATCCGGCGAGCCTGCCGGCGAAGGAGCGCACGCGCCTGGCCGGCGCCATGGGCCTTCCGGCCACGGGCAACCTGTCGGACGCCGAGCGCAGGACCCTCGCCAGGCTGGGCACGGCCGATCCGACGCTTCCCGAGCAGGACAAGCAGGACTTCCGCAAGCTCGCGCCCGACGAGGCGGCGGGCGGCGCGGGCGGCGCGGGCGGCGCGGGCGCCGTGACCTCCCGGCCGCTCGATCCCGCTGCGCGTGAGGCGGCGGTCAAGGCGATGGACTCGACCTTCGCGCGGAGCGAGGACGTCCCGAAGCGGCTCTATCAGGCCGAGCTCCTGCTCGAGGAGAAGCGCCCGAGCGAGGCGCGCGCGCTCCTCGTCGCGACGAGCCGCGCGCCCGGCGCCAGCGGCGACGTCCGCGTGCAGCTCGCCCTCGGCCGCGCCTACCAGGCGTCCGGCCAGCCGCGCAAGGCGGCCGAGTACTTCGAGCGCGCCCAGACCCCGGGCAACGAGGCCGCCACCCGGGCGCTCGCGCGGTCCCTCGAGGATGCGGGCGAGGCCCGCCGGGCCGCGGAGCTCCACGGCAAGGTCTCGGAGCGCAAGCTCGAGGACCCCGAGGCCCTGCGGGCCCAGTCCATCGCGTCACTGCAAGCGGGCGACGCGGCGGGTGCCAGGACCACCATCGATCGCGCGATCCAGGGCAATCCCCAGGACGTGACCTCCCACCAGATCGCGGCCGCCGCCGAGCGGAAGCTCGGTCACACGGCCGAGGCCGCGCAGGAGGACGTCCTCGCGCGAGACCTCGAGGTCCCGGGCGTGCCGAAGCGCGACGTCGAGCGGATCCTCAAGACGCCGGAGTCACCGCAGGCAGCAGCCGCCGCTCGCACGAAGCGTTCGCTCGAGGAGCTGGCCAGGAGCCCCCTCGTGACGGCGATGCTCAAGTCGGTGCGCCTGCGGGAGCTCGCCGAGCAGGACGCGCGGCTCGAGCTCGCCATCGTCGTCCGGCGCATGACGTTCGAGCCCTCGCTCCGCTGGGTGACCGGTTACCGGCCCGATCGCGCGCGCCTGCAGACCGAGCTGTCGACCGCGCTCAAGGTCGTGCTCCCCCAGGGGCAGCAGGGCCTCCCCTCGCCCGAGCTCGAGCAGGCCGTGCAGAGCGGCGACGCCGGCGCGATCCGCAACGCGGCCCGCAGTGATCACCTCGAGCTCGTGCTCGACGTCGACGCCGAGGTCGAGGACGGCACACGGGTTCGGCTCGCGATCCGCCCCGTCCTCGTCGCCCAGGGCGCGGACAACCCGCAGGTGCTCCGGCTCGACGAGGGTAGCCTGATCGTCCGCGAGATCTTCCCGCCCGTCGCCTCGGGCGGCGCCGTCATCTTCCTCATCTTCGCGCTGCTCGCCGGCACCACGGTCCTGCGCCGCACCGGCACGCTGGTCGTCACGGTCAAGTACGACACCACCGCCGAGAGCGGCCTCTTCTCGCTCGTGCTCGCCCGGCGCCACAAGGAGGTCTACCTCAAGGGCGGCGAGGAGGCCTACGCGTCGGAGGTCTTGAAGGGCGGCTCCACGGTCGGTAAGCGCGGCGCGACCATGATCAAGCCCGTCACGACGTTCAAGTCGCTGCCCACGGGCACCTGGTACGTCTACCTGTACGGCGTCTACATCCGCCTCGGCAAGCCCGACGGCAACTACGTCCTCGAGAAGACGTGCGTCGTCAAGCCGAAGGAATCCACGTTCCTCGACTTCGACCTCGTCGGCGACGCCGCGACGATCCTCGTCGACGTGTGGGACGAGAACGGCCCCGTCCCGAAGGTGTTCGTCACCTGCAACGGCGACGCAGGCACCGGCGTCTACACCGGGGACCGCGGCGGCGGCGCGCTCTTCACGCTGCCGCCCGGCGACTACACGTTCGAGGGCTCGAAGGGCTCGCGCAGCGCGATCGCCACGCTCGTGGCCCCGCACCCGAAGCCCTACCGCGTGACGCTGCGGTTCGACGAGGCGAACCAGGCCATCGCGGAGGCCCGCTCGGACCACCCGGTCGCGCTGCCCGACGCCGAGGACACCGGCTTCGAGAGCACCTCGCACAGCGACGCCAAGAAGCACTAGTGCCGCTCGTCAATAGTGTGACCGTA
>CAZQJC010000008.1:0-1773 GCA_964593795.1 uncultured Myxococcales bacterium
GGCACCGCTCCGGATCGTCCACGTCCACGTCCACGTCCACGTCCACGATCCGGAGCGCAGGGGCGAGCTTGGCACCTCGAGTCCGCTCAGAGGAGTGGCCGCTCCTGCGTCCGCAGATCGTCGCCCAGCCGTCCGCGAGGCGAGCGGAGCGAGCCGCAAGGGCGTAGCGAAGCGCAGCGGAGCGAAGACGCAGGGCGGGGGGCCCAGTTGAGCTTTGCTCAACTGGGGGAGGGGCGGCGCGCCCCTCCTGGTGCCGCCTTCCGAGGCGGCCACACGCAAGCTAGGCGAGCGGGCGGTCGGGGGTCGAGCTGACGCGGTTCCGGCCGGCTCGCTTGGCGGCGAACAGGGCGCGATCCGCGGCGTCGAGCAGCGCCTCGGAGGTTCGGCCGTCGTCCGGGAAGGTCGCGACGCCGAGGCTGATCGTCACGTTGCCGATCCCGTCGAGCTTGGTCGAGGCCACGGCCGCCCGCAGCTTCTCGGCGATCTGCGTCGACGAGGTGCGCGCCTGCCGCGGCAGGATCGCCACGAACTCCTCGCCGCCGAGGCGCGCGAGGTGATCGAGCCTCCTCAGCGACGAGCGCAGCCGCGCGGCCACACGCCGCAGGGCCTCGTCGCCGGCCGCATGGCCGTGCGTGTCGTTCAGGCGCTTGAAGTGATCGATGTCGATCATGAGCACGCCGAAGGCGTCCTCGCCGCGATCGGCTCGCTCGATCTCCTCCTCGATGCGCTGCTGGAACGCGCGGCGGTTCGGCAGGCGCGTCAGCTCGTCGGTCATCGACAGCGCCGACACGTCGGCGTGCAACTGGGCGTTGGCGATCGCCAGGGCAGCGCAGCTCGCGATCGACGTGGCGAGCCGCACGTCGGCGTCTGCAAAGCCGTTCGCGCCGGGGCGCAGGACGTTGAAGAGCCCGAGGAGCCGATCGCGCGTCTGGATGGGGCAGCAGAGGAAGGATCCGTCCTGAAGGTGCTTGCCCTTGTAGTGCAGGTAGCGCGTGTCCTTCGACGTGTCGGCGATGACGAGCGCCTGGCGGCTCTCCGCGACGACCCCGCTGATGCCCTCGCCCGGCGCGAGCGTCATGCCGACGATCCTGGCCTCGGGCGGGAAGCCGTGGGCGGCGCGGACCACGAGCTGGTTGTTCGGCTGATCGACGAGCAGGATCGCGACCTCCTCGTAACCGAGCGCGGCCGAGGCGTTCTCGCAGATCGTGCGCAGGATGTCCTCGAGATCGAGCGTCGTACTGGCGGTCCTGAGCAGATCGAACAGCAGCGACTGCTCGCGGAGCCGCGTCGCGAGCGCCGCGTTCTTCTCGACGATGATCGAGGCCTTGTCCGCGAGCTCGGCCTTGAGCGACAGCTCCCGGCGGCTCTCGATGCTCTGGACCTGCAGGTCCGTGATGCGGGCGAAGAGCCTGTTCGCGGCCGTGACGAGCCCGGAGAGCTCGTTCGGGTGGTCGCTCGCGGCGCGAAGCAGGAAGTCGCTGTCCGCGGCCGCGTCGAGCGCGCGGCGCAGCTCGTCGACCGGCTTCTGGATGAAGAAGCGCCCGACCACGAAGGTGCCCGTTGCGACGGCGAGGCCGACCACCGAGTAGCCGACGAGGCCGGTGGATGGCGGGAACAGGTAGGACTCGAGGAATCCGAGGGCGACGGTCAAGAGTCCGGCGACGGCGCCGATGCGCCAGGCCGCCGAACGCCAGGGCCACCACTCCGGGAGCATTGTCGCGGGCAAACGATGACGCTAGGGTGGGCGCGGTGTCAACGCGGGAGCAAAGGGCC
>CAZQJC010000009.1:0-2852 GCA_964593795.1 uncultured Myxococcales bacterium
GTCGCCGAGGGCGGCTGAGGCGTCAACCGCCCACCCGGTGAATTGCGTTCCGCGCTCAGCGGGCGCCCCCACGACTGTGGTACGCCCTGGCCCGGACAGGTCCCGGACCGAGACTGGAGGCGCACGTGGCACATCGATGGCAGTTCTTCCGCGCAGGCGGAGTGGATCAGGTGGCGCTCCTCGGCGCAGCGGACCTCGAGCACCTCGCGGAGCTCGATCAGAAGCTGTGGGTGGCGCTGTCGATGCCCACGGCCGGCGTCGACGTCGACCCGCGCACGCTCGCGCACCTCGATACGGATGCGGATGGCCGCATACGTCCGCCCGAGCTCCTCGCGGCCGTCAAGTGGACCATCGCGACGCTCGCCAAGACCTCGCTCCTGCTCGAGCCCAAGGACAGCGTGGCGCTCGCCGACATCCGCGACCCGGCCGTCCTGGCCAGCGCGCGCAGGATCCTCGCCGACCTCGGCCGCCCGGACGCCGACGCCGTCACGCTCGCCGACCTCGACGAGCGGGCCAAGACCTTCGAGCAAGCGCGCTTCAACGGCGACGGCATCGTGACGCCGGCGACGGCCGGGGACGACGCGACGAAGAAGGCGATCGAGGAGATCCTGGCGAGCGTGGGCGGCGTGCCCGACCGCGGCCAGCAGGGCATCGGGCAGGCGCAGCTCGATCAGTTCTTCACCGAGGCGCAGGCGCTGTGCGACTGGCACGGGCGCGGCGCCGCCGCCGGGGCGTTCGCGCTCGGGGAGCGCAGCGAGGCCGCGGGGGCCGCGCTCCTGGCCGTGCGCGCGAAGGTCGAGGACTTCTTCGCGCGCTGCCGGATCGCGGCCATCGATCCGCGCGCGCAGGCGAACCTCGCGGGGACCGAGGCCGACTACGCCGCGCTCACGAGCGAGACCCTGGGGGCGAGCTCGCCGGCGGTGGCCGCGCTGCCGCTGTCGATGGTGGCGCCCGGAGCGCCCCTGCAGCTCGCCGCGGGGGCGAACCCGGCGTGGGTCGCGGCCCTCGCGACCTTCACCACCGAGGTGGTGACGCCCATCCTCGGCGCGCGCACGTCGCTGACGGAGGCCGAGTGGCGCGAGATCCTCGGGCGCTTTTCGGCGTTCGACGCGTGGATGGCCGAGAAGCCGCCCACCAAGGTGGAGGCCCTCGGCGTGCCGCGCCTGCGCGAGCTGCTCGGCGCCCCGCGCGAGGAGGTCGGCAAGCTCGTCAGCGCGGACGCCGCGATCGAGGCCGAGGTCAAGGGCGCGAGCGAGGTGGACAAGCTCGTCCACTTCCGCCGCGACCTCGTCAAGGTGCTCAACAACTACGTCAGCTTCTCGGACTTCTACCGGCGCAAGGGCGCCGCGTTCCAGGCCGGCAGGCTCTACCTCGACGCGCGCGGCTGCGACCTCTGCGTCGAGGTGGCCGACGCGGCCAAGCACGCGACGCTCGCGGCCAGCTCCGGCGTCTACCTCGCGTACTGCGAGGTCACGCGCGCGGGCCTGCCGAAGAAGACCATCGTCGCGGGCTTCACCGGCGGCGACTCGTACAACCTGCTCGTCGGGCGGAACGGCGTCTTCTACGACCGGCAGGGGCGCGACTGGGACGCCACGATCACGAAGATCATCGCCAACCCCATCAGCGTGCGTGAGGCCTTCTGGTCGCCGTACCGCAAGTTCGTGCGCATGATCGAGGAGCAGATCGCCAAGCGCGCGGCGTCCGCCGAGAGCGACACCACCGCGCAGATGACGATCGCCGCGACGTCGGTGACCCAGGCCGACAAGCCGGCCGATGCCAAGGCGCCGCCGCCCCCCAAGAAGAGCATCGACGTCGGCACCGTGGCGGCCCTCGGCGTCGCGCTCGGCTCGATCGGCACCTTCCTCGGCCTCATCCTCGGCAAGTTCGTGGACCTCGGGATGTGGATGCCCCTCGGCATCCTCGGCCTCATGATGCTCATCTCGGGCCCGTCGGTGCTGCTCGCGTACCTCAAGCTGCGCCAGCGCAACCTCGGGCCGATCCTCGACGGAGCGGGCTGGGCCATCAACACCAAGGCCATGATGAACGTGCCGTTCGGCACGGCGCTGACGGACCTCGCGAGCCTGCCGCCGGGGGCCTCGCGCAACATGTCCGATCCGTTCGCGCAGAAGCGCCGGCCGTGGGGCCTGTACGTGGTGCTCGCGATCCTCGTGGCCGCGGGCGCGCTGTGGATGCTCGGCAAGCTCGACGCCTACCTGCCCGAGTCCGTGCGGCACGCGAAGATCTTCCGCCCCAGCGCCGCGCCGCCCGCGCCGCCCGCGCCGCCCGCCGCACCAAAGTAGGCGGCCACGCGATCGCCGGGAACCTCGGCGCCGCTGCGCTGTCCAACCGTCATGAAGGTCGCTGCCGCGCTGGCGGCGCTGGTCCTCGCCGGCGCCGCGACGAACGTCCATGCCGCATCGAAGGGGCCACGGGCGGGCCCGAAGGACGCGGTGCGCCGCTGCGTCGTGCTCACCGAGGCGCGCGGCGACGACGAGCGGAGCCTGCGCTTCTCGCTCCGCAATGCCTGCGCGCAGCGGCTCGAGTGCACGATGCGCTGGGACGTGACGTGCGGCCGCGACGCCACCGAGGAGTCGCGCGAGTCCGTCGTCGAGGCGAACGAGAGCCACGCCTTCGTCGCGTCCGCTGCGAGCTGCAGCGCGGAGTCCTGGAAGATCAGCCCGCCCCGCTGGCGGTGCACGACGGCTCGTCGAGACTAGTGCTGCCCGTCAGAAGTGGACCGGCATTCAGACACGTGAGCGCTGTGCACGCCAGGTGGGGGCAGCACTCGCGCACGCGGAGCGTGCGCAAGACCAGCACCTAGGGCCGCTCGTCGGACCAGCTGGAAGCCTGGG
>CAZQJC010000010.1:0-2135 GCA_964593795.1 uncultured Myxococcales bacterium
CGCCGCAGGCGGCTCGCGGCCAACAGCCGCGGGGAGGGGGAGGCGAGCCTGGGGGCGAGCCGACGCGGGGGAACACCGTTCCCCCGCAAGAAAACGCCTAAATGGCCGGTCGTGATCCCGAATCACGGCCGGTCATTTAGGAGCCGTTTGAAACTTCAGGCGGTCACCCCCCCGGTATAAGCTCCGCGGCCGGAGGGGGAATGAAGACCACCAAGCTGATCGGGCTCGTCACCGGAATTGCACTCGCGCCGCTCGTGGCGCACGCCGACGGGCCGTCGCCCGTGGCCCCCGACGCCGCCAAGCCGCCGAGCGCCGACTTCCCGAACTTCGGCCTCTCCGGCGCGCGCGGCATGACGCCGCCGATGATGCCGGGCGAGGGCAAGTCGCTCGGCGCCGGCCTCGGCTTCGGCCAGATCGGCGACGACTACTACGCGCGCGTCAACCTGGGCTTCGAGCTCAACCTCGGGCAGATCGGCTTCGGCATCCAGGCGCCGATGAACCTGCTCGTCTACGAGGGCGAGGGGCCGGGCAAGTTCCCGATGGACATGACGCACGCGACGTCGTCGCGCGATCAGAAGGCCTACGGCGGCGTCCTGCGCCGCGCCGACTACGACGAGATCTCCGACTACGGCAAGATCATCCGGTACGTCCGCTGGGGTCACAAGGGCGACCTGCTCTACGTCCTCGCGGGCGAGCTGGGAGGCGCGAACCTCGGGCACTCGACGCTGGTGTCGCGCTACGTGAACAACTCCAGCCTCGATCACGCCAAGTTCGGCCTGCAGCTCGACGTCAACACCGACTGGGGCGGCGTCGAGACCGTGTTCGACAACATCGTCTCGGGCGCCGACAACGACAAGTCGTACGGCGGCGAGAACGCGGGCCTCATCGGCGTGCGCGGCTATGCGCGTCCGCTCAACGGCACCGGCATCCCCCTGCTGCGCCGCATGGCGGTGGGGGTGACGTCGGTGGTGGATCGCCGCGCGCCGATCGTGCTCGCCCGCAAGGCGCCGGGGCCCGGCCAGACGTCCGGGGACTTCTCGCGCGACGCCGAGGGCAACTTCATCAAGGACGGGACGAGCGTCGACGACTCCTTCAAGGCGCTCGGCTTCGACCTCGAGGTGCCCGTCCTCGAGATGGACATCCTCTCGGTGGTCCCCTACATCGACTACAACATGTTCCTCGACGTGCAGAACGCGCTCGTGAGGCCGGGCGCGACGCCCATGCCGGGCGTGACGCTGCCCGGTCAGGCGCCGAGCGGCTCGGGCCTGCACATCGGCACGCTGGTCGGCTTCAAGTTCCCCATCCTGCTCGACATCAGCATGTCGGCGCGCCTCGAGTACCGCTACCTCGGCGCGAACTACCTGCCCGCGTACTTCGACTCGCAGTACGAGATCCAGCGCTTCCAGTACCCGCTCTACGCGGACCCGACCAGGTGCAGCGCCCTCGGCGGCTCGTTCGACGCCAAGCAGAGCTACTGCTACGTGCCGAAGGCCGCGGCGATCGGGCAGCTCAGCGAGGCCAAGAACGGCATCTACGGCGAGCTCGCGTTCAAGTTCATGAACCTGCTCACCGTCGGCGGCGGCGTCGAGGACTACGAGGGCCCGCTCAACGGCGCCATCAACCTCTACGCGACCATGCCCGCGTTCAAGGACTTCCTGCAGATCACCGGCTTCTACTCGCGCCGCGCGGTCGACATCACGCAGGAGGCGTTCGAGCTCGACGAGCGCTCGATGCTGGGCGCGAGCGGCCGCGTCAGCCTGGGCGGCGGCTTGTGGCTGACCGGGATGTACACCCGCCAGTGGACGGCCACCGGCACCGGCGGCACCCTCCAGACGGTCGACAACTACAACTTCGGCGTCGACTACGCGCTGCCGCTCTAGTTTGCGAGTGACGGCCTCGGAAGGCCGTCACCAGGAGGGGCGCGCCGCCCCTCCCCCAGTCGGGCAAAGCCCGACTGGGCCCCCCTCCCTGCGTCTTCGCTCGCTGCGCTCGCTACGCCCTTGCGGCTCGCTGACGCTCGCCTCGCGGACGGCTGGGCGACGATCTGCGGACGCAGGAGCGGCCACTCCTCTGAGCGGACTCGAGGTGCCAAGCTCGCCCCCGCGCTCCGGATCGTGGACGTGGACGTGGACGTG
>CAZQJC010000011.1:0-15574 GCA_964593795.1 uncultured Myxococcales bacterium
GCCCGACCGGGCTTTGCCCGGGCGGGGGAAGGGCAGCGTGCCCGCTGCGCGGACCTCCAGGCAAGGTGCCTGCGACGGCACCGAAGTGTGCACGGCACGGAGCCGTAGGGGGTCGGCGGTGGCCGCCTTCAGAGGCGGCCACACGCTAGATCGAAAGCGCGCCGGTGCCGTCGTCGCCGAACGTGCTCGCGTTGACCCCGACCGAGGCGAGCATCGCGAGGTAGAGGTTGGCGATCGGCGTGTCGTCCGGGTAGGCGACGTGGCGGCCCGGGTGGGCCATGCCGCCGCCCTTGCCGCAGAGCAGCACCGGCAGGTCGTCGTGGTTGTGCCGGTTGCCGTCGGAGATCTCGCTCGAGAACAGCACGAGCGACGTGTCGAGCAGCGTGCCGGGGCCGTCCTGGATCGCCTTCATCTTGCCGAGCAAGTAGGCGAGCATGCCGACCTCCCAGGTGTCGATGAGCGTGAGCTGCCGGAAGTTCTCGGGGTCGTCCTGGTGATGCGAGATCTGGTGGTGCGCCCCGCTGACGGTCGGCAGGAAGGGGAACGTGCGGTTCGATCCGGCGTTGCCGAGCATGAACGAGATCACGCGCGTCTGGTCGCACTGCATCGCCAGCACGGCCAGGTCGAGGATCTGGCGGACGTGCTCCTCCTCGTCCATGAACTCCGCCGGGCGCGCGCCCGCCTGGCACTCGGCGGCGGGGGCGCCCTGAAGGCGCCGCTCGATGTCGCGGATGCTGGTGAGGTACTCGTCGAGCTTGGCCTTGTCGGTGGTGGCGAGGCGCCCCTGCAAGGACGTGGCGTCCTCGCGCACGTAGTCGAGCAGGCTCTGCTTGTAGCGCTTGCGCTTGGCGATCTCGGCGGTGGTCTGCGTCGGGTCCGCGCCCTGGTACAGGCGATCGAACACGGCGCGCGGCCGCGTCTCCTTCGCCACGGGCGTGGCCGGCGCGGACCACGAGATGTTATGCGCATAGGCGCATGAGTAGCCGCTGTCGCAGTCGCCGGTCGAGCCGCCGCCCTCGATGCCGAGCTCCAGCGACGCGAAAGGCGTCATGCCGCGCAGGGCGTTGGCCGCGACCTGATCCACGCTGACGCCGTTCCGGATGCCGGCGTCGGCGGTCTTGACGACGTGCGAGCAGGTGAGGAACGACGCCGTGCCGCGCGCGTGATCGCCTGCGCCGTCGCCCTGGGCGTCCCCCGCGTGGTTCCGCAGGTTGGACAGCACCTGCACGTCGTCCCGGTGCGGCATGAGCGGCTGCAGGATCGGCGTCAGCGCGAAGCCGGGGCCCTCGGTCGCGGGGCGCCAGGCGGGCATGTGCATGCCGTTCGGCACGTAGAAGAAGAACAGCCGGCGCGCCTCGCCGGGGGCGGCGGCCGATGCCTGCTTGCCGCGCAGCCCGCGCGGCAAGAGCGACTCGAGGAGCGGCAGCGCCACGAGCGCGCCCGCGCCGCCGA
Source organism: uncultured Myxococcales bacterium (assembly GCA_964593795.1). Taxonomy (GTDB): domain Bacteria; phylum Myxococcota_A; class Polyangia; order JAHFDS01; family JAHFDS01; genus JAHFDS01. Next base: position 1,453 of record CAZQJC010000011.1, read on the forward strand.
GGAATGCCCGTCGTCCGAAGCGCTTCATCGCGTCACCTCGCCTGCACGCATGCGGAAGGCGCTCGACTTCGCGACCAGCACGAAGAGCTCCTTGAGCGCGTAGTTGCTCCGGGCCCACTCCGCCACGAACTCCTGGGTGCTGCACGCGTCCGCCCGCCGGCCGAGCGCGTAGGTGAGCGCGTGCCGCGCCACGCAGCCCGGCAGATCGGGATCCGCCGCGATGACCTCGGCCATCTGCGCCGCGCCGTCGAAGCGCCGGCCGCCGGGGAGCTCGCCCGTGGCGTCGACGGGGAAGCGGCCGTCCATCTCGCGCCACTTGCCGGTCGCGTCGAAGTGCTCGAGGCCGAAGCCGAGCGGGTCCATCTGCGTGTGGCAGACCGCGCACTCGGGGTTCGCGCGGTGCGCCATCATGCGATCGCGCAGGCTGGCGTTCGGATCGACCATCTCGGGCAGGCGCGGGATGTCGGCGGGCGGGTCGTTGGGCTCGCGACACAGGAGCTGCGAGAGCACGAACTTGCCGCGCTTGACGATCGACGTGCGCGTCGGATAGGCGGTGGTCGCGAGGACGCTGCCCTGGCCGAGGATGCCGCGGCGCTGGCTCTGCGAGAGATCCACGCGCTGCAGCTCGCTCCCCTGCACGGGCGGGAAGCCGTAGTGGCGCGCGAGGCGGTCGTTGACGAACGAGAAGGGCGCCGTCAGCAGGTCCTTGATCGTGCCGTTCTCGGCCAGGAGGGCCTGGAAGAAGAGCCTGGTCTCGGCGCGCATCGAGTCGCGCAGCACCGGGTCCCATTCGGGAAAGCGCATGTAGTCCGGCGCCGCGTAGTCGAGCGCGCGGGTGTAGAGCCACTGTCCTGCGAAGTTCTCGGTGATGGCGCGGGCCTTCGGGTCCTCGAGCATGCGCCTCGCCTGCCGCTCGACCTCCGCGGGATCGGACAGGCGCCCCGCGTCGGCGGCGGCGTCGAGCGCCTCGTCGGGGATGCTGCTCCAGAGGAAGTACGAGAGGCGCGCCGCGACCTCGTGGTCGGAGAGCGCGTGGGGCGTGGCGGACGTGGGATCGGGGTCGAGCTCGACGCGGTAGAGGAACTCGGGCGCCGTCAGGATCGCCTGCAGCGCGAGCGAGATGCCGGTGTCGAAGTCGTCGCCCTCCATCGCGGCCTGATCGACGAACCGCGCGAGGCGCGTCACCTCGGCGTCGGCCAGCGGGCGCCGCCAGGCGCGGCGGCCGAACGCGGCGATCACCTGCTGGGCGCAGGGCATCGCGCCCGTGACCATCGGATCGCAGGTGATGATGCGGGCGCGGGACGCAGGGTCGGGCGGCGCCGGGTACATGCCCTCGACCTCGAGCCAGTCCACGATCAGGTTCCGGTCCAGCATCATCGCCGGGTCATAGAAGTCGTTCGTGAACTCGACGGTGAACGTGTGCATGCCGGCCGCGACGGCGGTCGTCACCGAGTACACGCGCGGGGCGCCCTGGGTCGCCGTGACGTCGACGACTTGCACCTCGCGGCCGTCGACCGACAGGCGCATGCGCGCCGGGTCGGGGCCGGCCTGCTGCGCGAACGCGCGCGCCGAGAGGCGGAACTGCGCGCCGGCGGACGCGGAGAACGGCGTCGTGATCGCGCCGTTCGACCAGAGGTTCCAGCCGGTGTCGTTGTAGGTCGCGCCGACGTCGCTCCTGAGCTGCTCCGCCTCGAAGCGCTCGGCGGTGGCGCCCTGGCGCGGCGCCCGCAGCGCGCTGCCGACCAGCGTCTCCGCCGCGAGCTGGTACTTCTCCGCGAGGAGCGGCGAGAGCGAGAGCGAGTCGGCGTTGTTGTCGTAGCCACCGCCGGCGTCGTCGGCGGGGAACTCGCGCGCGGGGGCGGCGCTCGTGCCGAGGAGATCGCGCACCGTGTTGTCGTACTCGGTGCGGTTCAGGCGGTGCAGGGTCACGCGGGCTGGATCGCAGCGCCCCGCGAGGCCGCCCGTGCCGCCGCTCCCGCTCGCTCCGCCGGTGCCCGAGGCGCCGCCGCGGCCGGCCGCTCCGCCGGTGCCCGAGGTGCCGGCGCTGCCCCCGGGGCCCGCGGCCGAGCCGGGGTCGCAGCCGAGCGCCCACACGCCAAGGGCGAGGATCGCTGGACGAATCATCATCGCGAGAGCACGGTAGCAAGGCCGTGGCCAGCGCCCAACCGTGCGGAAGCTCGCCGCTGCGGTGGGATGTCCTCCCCGGATCGGGGCCTTCGCCCCCAGCCCCGGCGATCGGCCGGGCGCGGCTCGCGCAACTTGCGGACGGACGGATCGGCGTCGTACGCTCGGGCCACCGGTGAAGCCCGACGATCCTTCCGCGTTGCAGGCCCCCTCCGCGCTACAGGCAGAAGTGGATCGCCTCAAGGCGCGCTGCAGCGAGCTCGAGCAGGCGCTCGCGCAGGCCAAGACCCCCGCCGTGGGCGACGCGGACCCTGCCTTCGAAGCCAGCCTCGCGAACCTCTACTGCGCGTCGTACCAGCTCCACGCGACGCTCGACACGCGCGAGGTCCTGCAGGTCACGCTCGAGATCCTGCTGAATTTCCTGGGCGCGAAGACGGCGGCCATCTTCGTGCGCTCGCGCGAGGAGGACTGCCTCGTGCCCGTCACGGTGACCGGCCTCGACGCGGACTACGTCCCGCGTCCGGCGATGGGCCAGGGCCGTATCGGCGAGAGCTGCAAGCGCGGCCACGCCGTGTACGACGAGCACGCCGCCGAGCGCGGGCTCGACATGGACCGGCCGGCCGCCTGCGTGCCGCTGCGCTTCGAGGGCGAGATCGTCGGCGCGGTCGTGGTGTGGACGTTCCTGCGTCAGAAGCCGAACATCCTCGACTACGATCGCGAGCTGTTCGATCTCCTGGCGGCGCACCTCGCGCCGGCGCTCGCCGCGAGCGTCCTGTTCAAGCGCGCGGGCGTCAAGACGTTGGACTACGCCGATCTGAAGGAGCTGGAGTCGTGAGCGGCCTGCGCGCCCTGGTGGTGGAGGACAGCCCGACGATGCGGCAGCTCATCGTGCTGGCACTGCGGAAGCTGCCGGGGCTCGAGGTCGTCGAGGCGAACGACGGGGTCGACGCGCTCAAGACGCTGGCGTCCGGCAAGGTCGATATCCTGCTGACCGACATCAACATGCCGATCATGGACGGCCTCAAGCTGGTCAAGCGCGTGCGCAGCGACAGCGTGCACGCGGCCATCCCGATCGTGATCATCACGACGGAGGGCGCCGACGAGGATCGATCGCGCGCGCTCGCCCTCGGCGCCAACGCCTACATCACCAAGCCCATCCAGCCGGCGCAGGTGACGGCGAAGGTGCGCGAGCTCCTCAAGATCTGACCGCGCCCGTCCGTGACGCCGAAGGGCCTCCTCCTCATCAACCTCGGCACGCCCGACGAGCCGACCGCGCCCGCGGTCCGGCGCTACCTGCGCGAGTTCCTCTCGGATCCGCGGGTGCTCGACATCAACCCGGTCGGTCGCGCGCTGCTGCTCGAGCTCGTGATCCTGCCGTTCCGGCCCGCCAAGAGCGCCGAGGCGTACCGCAAGATCTGGGACGCGAAGCGCGGGTCGCCGCTCCTCTTCCACTCGCAGGACCTCGCGGAGCGGGTCGCGGCGCGGCTCGGGCCGAGCTGGCGGGTCGAGCTCGCGATGCGCTACCAGTCGCCGTCGATCGCGTCGGCGGTGGACAGGCTCGTGGCGGCCGGCGCGGCGCCGATCGTGGTGTTCCCGCTTTACCCGCAGTACTCGGCCGCGGCGTCGGGCTCGACGCTCGAGGAGGTCTTCCGCTGCGCGAGCGCGCGCTGGGTGGTGCCCGACCTGGCCTCGGTACCGCCGTTCTATGACGATCCCGAGTTCATCGAGTCGTTCCTCGAGGTGAGCCGGCCGCTCCTCGCGAGCGAGCGCCCCGACCACGTGGTCTTCAGCTACCACGGCCTGCCGGAGCGGCACTGCACGAAGTCCGATCCGACCGGCGCGCACTGCCTCGTGCGCCCGGACTGCTGCGACGCCATCGTGGACGCCAACCGCGGCTGCTACCGCGCGCACTGCTTCGCGACCACGCGCGCGCTCGCGGCGGGCCTCGGCCTGCCGCCCGACGGCTTCGACGTGACGTTCCAGTCGCGCCTCGGCCGCACGCCGTGGATCCGCCCCTACACCGACGTGGTGCTGCCGGAGCTGGCGAAGAAGGGCAAGAAGCGCGTCCTCGTGTTCTCGGCCGCGTTCGTCGCGGACTGCCTGGAGACGCTCGAGGAGATCGCGATGCGCGCGGCGGCCGACTTCAGGGCCGCCGGCGGCGAGTCCTTGACGCTCGTGCCCTCGCTCAACGCGACGCCGAGGTGGGTCGAGGCGGTGGCGCGGCTGGCGGAGCGGGCGGGGGGCGCGTGATCGAAGCACCGACGAATCCGCGAATCGACGCGGGTTCGAACTATCCGCCCTCCTTCGGCTCTCGCGGCTTCTTGATCTCCCTCGGGGGCAGCAGATCCGGCTCCTGCTGCAGCTTCTTCGCCAGGAAGATGGCGGCGTCGAGCTGGTAGAAGCTGCGGCCGCGGTAGAACTTGAGGGCGCGCTCGTTGTTCTGGGCGACCTCGAGGACGAGGTGCGTGCAGCCGCGGACGCGCGCGAGGTGCTCGAGCTGGTCGAGCACGAAGCCGCCGATGCCGCGGCCGGCGTACTCGGGGTGCACCGCGAGCTCCTCGACGAACATCGGGCGCATGTCGCGCTTGTCGAAGTACGCGTCGTTGACCCAGCTGTCGGCGTCGGACTCGAACGCGCACTCCGCGTAGCCGACGATGACGGACTCGCCCTCCGGCCCGTCGAGCTCGAACAGGAGCTGCTCGATGCCCTCCTCCTCGTAGATCTCGAGGAAGCGGCCCTTGGTGCGCGGGCGCTGGTACTCGACGGTCTCGCGGTTGACGTCGCGGAAGGCGAGCTTGAGGAACTCCCACGCGCGGTTGAGATCGCGACGGTGGATGCGGCGGACCCGGACGCTGGGGGACGGCTCGGCCTTCTTGCGCGGGCGCTTCTTCGCTCGGGGGGTCGGATCGTCCATGCGCCGAGCAGCATACAGCGCGCTCCAGCGACGGTCGCGGGCTTGATGGCGCCGATGTAGGCGAGGACGGCCGACCCCGTGCCCTGGGGTCCGAAGACGCGGCGCCCTGGAGGAAATACCGCGATTCTCGCGAGGATCCGCCGCTGTAGGTGCGCGTACATTCCTGGCACGAAGAGTGCTCTACGATGACGCGAGGATGCGCCTGCCTCGCTCGATCGTGCTCTTCGCAGGGCTGGCCCTCCAGGCCTGCACGTCGGACATCACCGGGGGCGCGGCCCTCGACGCGGCCCCGGTCCGGGACGCGGCTCCCGTCGCGCACGACGCCCCGCGGGTGATCTTCCCCGACGCGCCGATCCCGGTGGACGCGGATCCGCGGCTCGCCGCGCGGCAGCGCGCCCGCAGGTCCTTCGACACGACCGTGCTGCCGATCCTCCAGGCGACGTGCGCGGCGTGCCACATCGCGGGCGGGACCGGGCCTGGCTTCATGACGCCGAACCCCGACGCGTACACCACCATGCTGGGCTGGCCGAGCCTCGTGAGCCTGACGGCGCCCGCGGACTCGCACCTCTTGACCAAGGGGATGCACGCGGGGCCCGCGTTCACGATGGAGCAGAAGCGTCAGGTGCGCGGGTGGATCGACCTCGAGATCGAGGCGACCGGGCGCATGGTGCCGATGGATCCGGAGACGGCGACGTTCATGCCCGTGCTCGGGATGAACGCGGTCGACCTGACGTCCGTCGGGCTGCCCGGGGCGACGCTGTCGTTCCGCGCGGAGCTCCTCTCGGTGGGCCTCTACCTGTCGGGGATCGAGCTGCAGGCGGGGCCGAGCGGCGCGCGCGTCAAGCATCCGCTGTGGGTCGTGTGGAAGGCGATGGGCGGGGCGATGCCCGATCCGGTGGACAGCTTCGCCGACGTGGACGTCTCGGTGCCGGCGGGCATGAAGGCGACGCTCGGCGCGGGGACGCTGGTGCTCGTGCGGTTCGAGCAGGGCGACCGGCTGTCGGTGCACTTCGAGAGCGCGCGGACCCTGATGGGCGCGGACGGGGGCGTCCCGGGCGACGGCGGCGCGGGCGGCATGGGCGGCGGCAATGCGTGTCGCAACGTGGTGTCGTTCAGCCAGTACGCAAAGCCCCCATTGATGGCCGAGTGCGCGAGCTGCCACGCGGGGATGAACCCGACCGCCACGAACACGCTGGATCTGCGCATGCTCGCGGACATGACCACGATGGCGCAGGCGACGACGTGCGCGCAGGTCAAGGCGCGCATCAACGTCGCCTCGCCCAACGCGAGCGGGCTGTTCTCGGCGGTCAATCCGACGGGGACGAGCACGCACCCGTTCCGCTTCGGAGGGAGCCAGGCCATGTACGACGCCTTCCGGAGCGCGATGCTCCTCTGGATCGTGACGGAGCAATGAGACGGGTGCTGCTGACACAGGCGACAGGCGTCAGGCGACAGGCCACGGGCGGCTGGCGATGGGGGATCGTGGTCGTCGCTTGTGCGTGGATGGGCTGCTCGGATCCGGCCCCGGTCGCGGCGGGGGCGGCGGGATCGGGCGGGCGGGCAGGCGCGGGGGGCGGTGGTGCGGCCGGTGCGAGCGGCGCGGCGGGTACCGGAGGCGCGGCGGGCGCGGTCGTGGACGCGGGTGTCGCCGGTGGCGCCGCGGGCGCGCCGGTGGACGCCGCGGCGCCGGCGAGCGACGGGCCGGCGGACGAGTGGGACGTGCGGCTGGCCGATCGCCGGGTCGATTACCCGGCGGCGCTGCGGATCGCCGCGTTGCGGCTCGTCGGGAACCTGCCGACGCTGGCCGAGATCAAGTTCGTCGCCGACGCGCAGGACCGGAAGAGCGCCTACGAGGCCGTGATCGACCAGTACCTCGCGGACCCGCGCTTCGCGCCGCAGGTGCTCTCGTTCTTCCGTGACACGTTCAAGATGGGCGGCTCGCCGCTCCTCGAGAGCGCGCCGACGTTCGCCGCCGAGCTCGTCGTCTCGGGGCGCCCATTGACGGAGCTCTTCACGGCGACATCGGGGAACTGCCCGAGCTACGACGCCGCGATGGGGCAGTTCGTGAGCAAGGACTGCGACAATGGCGTCCCCGCCCACGCCGGAGTGCTCACGAATCCCGGCGTGATGGCGCAGTTCTACTCCAACCTCGCGTTCCGCCGCGTGCGCTGGGTGCAGGAGACGTTCGCCTGCACGCGCTTTCCGGCGGAGAGCGCGCCGGCGCAGATGGTCGGCGGTCGCCTGCCGTACACGACGCCGTGGCCGTTCGCGAGCATCTCGGGCATGCGCAATGGCGGGCGGGTCGATTTCCTCGATACGTCGAGCGTCATCTGCGCCAATTGCCACGCGACGATGAACCACGTCGCGCCGCTCTTCGGGAACTTCGACGAGATGGGCCTGTGGCAGGGCGACATCGTGGTCAAGCTCCCGCTGCAGGGGACGCCCGTGGCGCGGCTCGGCGACTGGCTGCCCGCCGGGCAGGCGACGGCGTGGCGCTTCGGCGAGGACGCCGCGGATCTGCCGGCGCTCGGGCGCGCGCTGGCGCGGGATCCGGACGTCGCCGTGTGCTCGGTCGTGCGCGCGTGGAACTGGGCCTTCGGCAAGGGCGACATCGTCACGACCGTGGCGCAGGTGCCGGGCCAGGTCGTGGCCGATCACGTGGCGCTCTTCGTCGGGCGCCAGTACGACTGGAAGGAGGTCCTCGCGGCCGTGTTCAAGAGCGATGACTTCGTGAGGTTCTGATGCGGGCTTGCGGACTCATTCGTGTGTACGCATGTATCGTCCTGGTGGCGGCGTGCAGCGACTCGCCGAAGGCGGCGGGCGGCGGGGGCGCGGGCGGCGCGGGAGCGGGCGGCGTGGGAGCGGGCGGGGCAGGCGAAGGTGGCGCGGGTGCGGGAGAGGCGGGCAGCGGCGCGGGCGGAGGCGGCGCGGGGCCGAGCATGGGCGCGGCCGGCCTGGTCGGCATGCCGATCCCCGAGCCCACGGCCGCGGGCGGCGTCGAGGGCACGTTCGATCACATGAACGGGGACGTCGACATCTGGGACGTCCTCCGGCGCATGCAGGAGGAGGGGCCGCCGCGGTTCGCGGCGCGCGCGCACGGCTGCCCGAAGATGAAGTACCGCACGCTCGGGCGCGTGCTCGCGTCGCGCGGCGTGGACCTCCAGTCGATGGATCCCGCGAGCGCGGGGCGGCTCTGGCGCGAGGCCGACCAGGCGCTCGGTGCGCCGAACTACGCGGCGCGCATCGCGGAGGCGCCCGACCTCACGACCGCGAGCGCGTCGAAGATGTTCGACATCTTCGTGGCGGCCGCGCCGGAGATCATCGCGAACCTCGCGAGCCGCCCCGAGTGCACGGTCGGCGGCGTGCCAGCGGCGATGTTCAACGCGCAGGGGCAATGCACCGCGGACGGCGTGACGTGCCTGCTCGGCGTGCCCGCGCAGGGCGCGCACCTCGAGCTGTGCAACCGGATCCTCGGCCAGGCGAGCACCCCCGAGCGGGGGCGCATCATCGCGGTGGCCGCGTTGATGGCGGCGGCGAACACCTGTGAGTGAAGCCGATGAGGCGAGGCGAGTGAGGAGCCCATGAGCGATCGAGACGAACGGCGCGGCATCGGCCGGCGCGCCCTGATCCGCTGGAGCGTGGCCACCGGCGCGGCCCTCGGGCTGCCGCTGTGGAAGGTGTTCGAGGTGCTCGAGGGCTCGGGCGGCAAGGCGCTCGCGGCCGACGCCACCTGCGCGACCACCAATCGCTCGGTCCACATCGTCGCCGGCAATGGCGGGTTCGCGTGGTTCCAGCTCCTCTGGCCGCACAATGACGTCGCGGCCGCCGGCAATGCGATGTTCGCGTTTCACGCGCCGGGCATGCAGACCATGGCGACGGGCACCGACCGGCCGCTGACCCTCGGCCCCGAGGCGCCGTGGAAGACGCTGGACGGCAAGCGCCAGGTGACCGCGATGATGGCGGGCTCGAACGAGACGCACACGGACGCGCCGAGCTCCAGCTCGACCATCATGGCCGGGACGACGCTCTTCGCGGCGTGCGCGGCGCTCCAGCAGTCGCAGCCGACGCTGGTGCCGGTCATCGCGATCGACAACGTGCCCTACGGCAGCGCCCCGGGCGCGCCGCGGGTCGCGCGCGTGGGATCGGCGGAGGCCATCGTGGGCCTGTTCGACAGCGTGGCCTCGCGCATGGGCGGCGTCCTGTCGACGACGAGCGACGCGGACCTCTTCGAGACGAGCTACAAGGCGTTCCTGTCGCTGCAGGCGGCGGCGAACGTGCCCACCTCGACGCGGCCGTTCTCGACGGCGAAGACCTCCGCGCGCCTGCTCGGCAAGAACCTCGCGGCGGCGCTCGCGCCGAGCGCGGCGGACCTCGCGCGCTACGGCGTGGACGCAGCCTCGCCGACCAAGCTGCTCGAGCTGGCCAAGGCGCTCGTCATCGCGTCGAAGGCGTTCACCCTGGGCCTGACGAGCTCGGTCGTGGTGCCGGCGATGCGCGACGACCCGCACGGCGCGTTCAACGACATGATGAACCTCCGCGCCACCGTCGGCACGCTCGGCAAGATCCTCGACGCGTTCCTGGCGGACCTCATGGCGGTCGACGACCCGACGTGCGGCGGCCACAAGATCGGCGAGAACGTGGTCATCTCGATCCACGGGGACACGCCGAAGACGCCGCTCGATCGCGGCGGGTGGCCCGACGGCACGCCCGGACAGTCGAACTGGGTCTACGTGATGGGCGCCGGCTACCTCAAGAGCGGGTGGTTCGGCGGCATCCGCCGGGACGGCACCGCGCGCGGCTGGGATCCCGCGACGGGCAGCGAGAACGCAATGGATGCGGGGACGACCGCGGCGTCGGCGGCCGCCGCGGTGACCTTCGCCGTGGCCAAGGGCGACATGCGCCGCGTGGACGACGTGGCGCGCGGGATCGAGATCGGCGGCGTCGCGCGCCCGCAGACCATGTAGCTGTCCTCTTGGTCCTGCAGGTCGTTCTGACCCTGGGGCCTGCGCCTCTGGCGCGCTGCCCGGGATCGACTGCACGCATTGCGCGATGCGCGCACCTGCGCGGTCGAGGGGGCTGGCGCGAAGCGCTGTCTTTGCGGCTCGTTATGGCGCACCGCCAATGATTCGCCCTGCCGGCACGCCTGCTGCAATGCATCAGAAGTGAATCACCCACCAGGAGAACGGCCATGATGAGGACCCTCGCAAGCCTCCTGCTCGGACTCGGCATCCTCACGCTCTCGACCGGCGCGGGAGCCGAGCCCGACAAGAAGATCGCCCGTACGTGGAAGTCGAAGTGCGCGTCCTGTCACGGGCAGGGAGGGAAGGGCGACACCGAGAAGGGCCAGAAGATGGGCGTGCGCGACTACACGACCGCGGCGTTCCAGAGCGAGGCCAAGGACGCCAAGATGAAGGACGTCATCATGAACGGCCTCAAGGAGGAGAAGGGCGGCAAGAAGCAGGAGATGGATCCGTACAAGGACAAGCTCAAGCCCGACGAGATCGACGGGCTCGTCCAGCTCATCCGCTCGTTCAAGAAGTAGCCCGAGCCCACATCGATTCGCGAGAGCTCCGGTGCACCGGTGCGCACCTCGAGCACCTTGCCGCCAAATCAGCGATCGTAGCGATCGTGATTCCGCAACGCGGCCTCACGATCGGGCGACGGGCTTCGGGCCACGGGCTACGGAGACCCGGGTCCGGCCGTAGCCTGAAGCCCGTAGCCTGAAGCCTGTCCATCGGAGCCTGCAAACTCGCGAAATGGAGCGGGTGCGAGAGCGATCGGGAATCGCGAACCCTGGGTCAGCGCTTGTACGGCGGCTCGTAGCCCGGAGCGCGAAGGGCGTGCTTCGCGAAGAAGGCGCGCGACTGCGCCACCGCTCCCGCCGCGCGATCCGGATCCCCGTCGAAGAGATCGTGGAGCTCGCGGGGGTCGGCGACCAGGTCGTAGACCTCGACGGTCTTGTGCCGCGCGTCCTCGATCACCTTGAGATCCTGCGTCGTGAAGAAGGCACGCGCGAGGCGTCCCTCCGCGGCGAGCGGCTGGGTGCGGCGGTGGTCGCCCTGGCCCACGACCAGCGGGAGCAGGCTCTGCGCCATGCCCTCCGGCTGTGGTGGCGCGCGGAAGAGCTCGAGCACGGTCGCGCCCACGTCGATGAGGCCCACTCGCTCGTCGATCGTGCGCGCCGGGATGCCGGGGCCCCAGAGCACGAGGGGGACGTGGAGCAGCTCCTGGTAGAGCGTCTTGCTGTGGAACGTGGTGCCGTGCTCGCCGAAGGCCTCGCCGTGGTCCGCGCTCACGATCAGGTAGGCCCTGCGCGCGTGCTTGCGCTCGAGCAGCTCGGCGATGCGTCCCAGCGCCGCGTCGAGGACCTCGACCTCGGAGACGTAGCGCTCGAAGGGCGTGCCGCTCGTGCGGGCGCCGCGATCGTAGGGCTCGTGGGCGTCCATGAAGTGCGCGAAGAACAAGCCAGGGCCCGGGCCGTGCGCCTCCAGCTTCGCGAGGAGGGGCTCGACGATCTCGGCGGCGCGCGCGTGACCCCAGGCCACCACCACCTCCTCGGAGAAGCCGCGCAGAACGCCGAACCGTGACGCGAGGAAGCCGGGGCTGACGACCGCCACCGTGCGCACGCCGCGTGCCCGGAGGAGCTCGGGGAAGCGAGGCGTGGGATCGACGGCGGGGTAGTGGCGCTGCGCGAGGCCGGCGCCGTGGAGGTCCCAGCGCAGCTGCGACGAGTACCTGGAGGTGAAGAGCGACGCGAGCGACGTCGAGGTCTGGCTCCCCGGCGCGATCGCGCGCGTGAAGCAGGCGCCGCCGGCCCGCAGGCGCGTCAGCGTCGGGAGTCGGGCGCCGGGCACGTCCCGCGTGAGGAGGTCGCCGCGCACGGCGTCGAGCGTCACGAGCACCACGACGGGCGCCTCGGGCAAGGGCAGCGCCGGGGCGGGGGCCGCCCCGGGGGCCGGGGCGTCGGGCCTCGCGGGTCGGGCGGACGGCGGCGTCGGCATGCGCCAGCGCACCTGGGCGAGCAGGAACTCCGCGGCCGCGCCGCGCTCCTTGAAGAGCTCGAGGCGGACGGCGTTGGACGGCTCGACGACCCACGCGGAGACGACGCAGGCAGCGCCCGCGGCCCAGCGCCATCCTGGCAGGGCGCTCGCGGCAGGCTCGGCGGCGTCACGCGCGCGCGCGGCCGCCCGGGCGGCCAGCGTCGTGCCCAGCAGGGACACGGAGGCCCACGCGATCGCGAGGTGGATCTCCTCGTACGCATCGGTCAGGACGAGGCGGTTGACCACGAGCCCGCCGAGGCCGAGGAGGATGGCGACGGGCGCGAGGCGAGGCCGCCGGCCGGAGACGGTCCCGACGATGCAGGCCAAGGTGAGCGCGAGCGCGCACAGCAGGAGGAGCGCCGCGCGGACGCAGGTCAGGCCGGGGCCGGGGACGCCGAGGCCGAGGCGGGTCGCCACCTCCACCGCGGGTCGCTGCATCGTCGGCCCGAGCAGCGCCGAGACGCAGCCGAGGGCGAGGGCGGTGTGACAAGCGGCGCCGAGGAGGGCGCGGCCGGGCGGAGATCGCCGTCCGCGATCGGGCACCAGCGCAGCGAGCCTGGCGAGGCCGCTCGCGAAGAGGCAGAGGCCGAGCGTCTCGATCGCGTCGAAGACGTGGTGATGGAGGCGCAGGCCCACGCCGGCGCGCGGCAGCGGGACGGTGAGGGTGATCGCGATGGCGTTGGTCAGGGCCCACACCGCGCCGGCCCAGACGCACGCTCGCGCGAGGCCGGCCGCACCTGGCCACCACGTTCGATCGGCGCTACCCGGGCCCATCCAGCGCCCGGCGTGCCTGCGCCTCGACGTAGTGCGAGGCGGTGCGCAGCGTCATCGCGGGCTCGCGAGGGGAGTGACCCGCGACGGACGGCGCGACCTCGACGAGGTCGGAGCCCCAGAGGGGGAACGCCGCGCCCACGCGCTCGATGAGGTGCAGCACCTGGCTCGGCTCGAGGCCGCCGGGCTCGGGCGTGCCGGTCGCCAGCGCAAAGAGAGGATCCGTGCCGTCGATGTCGTTCGAGATGTAGACGCCGCGCACGCCGCGCGCGCGGAAGCGCTCGACGATCTCGTCCGCGACGGCCTCGACGGGGCACGTGCGCATCTCGTCCATCCAGTACTGCCGGACGTCGAGCTCGCGCTCCCACTCCTCGCGCGAGCGGCGGGAGACGCGCAGCCCCACCTGCACGAGGCGCCCGCCGCGGCCGATGCGCTCGTTGGCGTGGTAGGCCCACGTGGCGAAGCAGTAGCGCACGCCGAGGCGCTCCGACATGAGGTCGGTGTGCGCGTCGAAGTGCAGGATGCCGAGCTCGCGCTCGCGACCCGCCGCGACGGCGGCCAGCGCGGGCCAGCCCACGGAGTGATCGCCGCCGAGGACGAGCAGCGACGCGCGCGGGGCGAGCTTGCGCAGGAGGCGGAGGGCCTCCTCGGCCATCGAGAGCGGCGAGACGGGCAAGGTGGGATCGGCGTCCGCGCCGTAGAGGGCCGCGTGCGTGCGCGCGCGCTGCGTCGCCGAGAGCATCTCGTCGTCGAGGAGCTGCGGCACCACGAGCACGTCGCCGGCGTCGACCACGCGCGGGTCGGAGTAGAGGAACGAGCCCTGCTCGAGCAGCTCGCGGCGGATGGCCTGCGCGCCGAAGCTGGCGCCGCGCTGGAAGCCGGCGCCGACGTCGCTCGGCACCGCGCACACGACGAGCCGCGCCTCCGGCAGGCGCGCGAGCGCCGCGCGCCAGCGTGCATCGACCGCGGCGGCGTCGGGAGCGTCGTAGATGAGCTGCTGGAGCCGGAGCTGCTCCTTGGTCCCGGTCGACACGGTGTAGATGCCGCCGGCGGCCGGGCGCAGCAGGCGGAGGAGGCGATCGAGGGGCACGCGGGGAAGGTAGCGCAGGCGGGCGCGGAGGACACGGGCGGAGCTAGCGGCAATGCCGGTCGGATAATGACGGAATCCGTCCGCTGACCACCTGGTCTTGGTCTTGGTCCTGGTCTTCGCCTGCGTGGTTCTGGGGGCTTCGACCAGGACCAGGACCAGGGCCAGGACCAGGCCGGCGCAAAG
>CAZQJC010000012.1:0-2407 GCA_964593795.1 uncultured Myxococcales bacterium
GGGTGGTGAGCTCGGCACGCGGGTCGCGCAGCTCTTGGAGGAGCGGCCCGAGGTCGAGGAGATCGTCGGCTGCGACTTCGTGCCGCCGCGGCGTCGCCTTCGCCGGGCCACGTTCAAGCGGGTCGACCCTCGCGACCGCGACCGGGTCGTCGAGTTCGTCACCGAGTTCGCACCTGATGCCGTCGCCCACTTCGGCGTGTACGAGCCGGACTCACGCATGTCGCCGCGCGAGGCCGCGCGCGCGAGCGAGGGCTGCACGGTGCACGCACTGGAGGCGGCGGCTCGAGCCGGGCGCCTCGAGCGCATCGCGCTGCGCTCCGCACTCGACGTCTACGGCCGCGGTCGCGGTCACCCGCTCGTGCCCGACGAGCGCGCGCCGCTCGCGCCCACCACGCCCTACGGCCGCACGTGCCTCGAGGTCGAGGCGGTCGCCGCGGGCATCGCCCGGCGCCACGACGTGTCGGTCGCCGCACTGCGCTACGCGGTGGTGGCGGGCTCACACGTGCCGTCGCCGCTCGGGCGGCTGCTGCGCCTGCCGAGCGTGCCCGTGCCCGCGCTCGCCGATCCCCCCTTCTCGCTGCTGCACCAGGAGGACGCGGCGCGTGCGATGGTTGCCGCGCTCGTGCAGGGCTTCGACGGCCCGCTCAACGTCGTGGGTCCCGGCGCCACGAGCCCGTGGCAGGCCGTCCGCCTCGGCGGGCGGGTGCCCATCCCGGTCCTCGTCGGCTGGTCGTTCGCGTGCCGCGCCGCGGAGGTCGCGGGCGCGCCGGTGCCGCCGCACGTGCTCGAGCTGCTGCGCCACGGCCGGGTCGGCGACGGCGGCCGCGCCGTGCAGGAGCTGGATCTCGGTGCCATGGTGCCGACGCAGGACGTCGTCGCCGATCTCTACGAGTGGGCGACCGTGACGCCCATCGCCGACCGCGCGAGGGCCGTCGCGTGACCGTGTCCGTGGGCGCGCCGTCGGCGCCGATCGCCATGGTGCCCAACTACGGGATCGATGCCGATCGCATCCTCGCGACCGACTCGCCGGTGCAGGCGCTGCGGCGGCGACTGGACGGCCGCTACGCCGTCGACGAGTTCGGCGGCGATCCGCACCTGATGGATCTCTTCCTCCCCCTCACGCGCGGTGTGCGCGTGCGCGTGGAGCACGGCGATCGGATCCCGACGCGCGGGCCGGCGCTGCTCGTCTCGAACCGAGGGCTCGGGATCGTCGAGCCGCTGGTCCTCGGCACGGCGGTGCGCGAGGCCTGTCGCCGCCGACTGCGGGTGATCGGTGCGCCGGAGATCGCCGTGCTCGGCCCGGCGCTGCGCAAGCTCGGCGCGATCGGGTACCGGCCCGACGACGTCGCCGCGATGCTGCGAGCCGGCCATCTCGCCGCCGCACCCCTCGGTCCCACGTGGGTGCGCGAGGGCGTCGGCGAACCACCGCGCGAGCTCGTCGTCGCCACGCTCGGGTTCCCGGTCATCCCCGTGGCGGTCCGGCCCGGGGGCCCGCTCGGGCTGCCGCTGCTGCCGTGGCGGGTGACCATCGGCGAGCCGCTGGGCCCACCGGACGGCACCGAGCCGGGCGACCTGCTCGCCGCGGCCGAGCTGGCCGAGGAGGTGCGCGCCGCCGTCGGCGCGCTGCTCGCGTGAAGACCGCCCTCGCCGTCGACGGCACCCGGATCGCCTACGACGCGTTCGGGCGCAAGGACGGCGATGCGATGCTCATGATCCAGGGGCTCGGCGCCAACAGCCGTGGCTGGGCCCTCCAGCGGATGGCCTTCGGGCGGCGGTTCCGCTGCATCGCGGTCGACAACCGCGGCGTGGGCGGCAGTGCCGACGCGCCACACCCGCTGTCACTCGAGCAGATGGCGCGCGACGCGGTGTCGGTGCTCGACCAGGAGGGCATCGAGCGCGCGCACGTGATGGGCGCCTCGATGGGGGGTGCGATCGCGCAGTTCCTCACCGTCGAGCACCCCGAGCGGGTCGATCACCTCGTGCTCGCGTGCACCTCGTGCCGGCACCACGCGTGGCGACGCGAGCTCTTCGAGGAGTGGGCGGCCGCGGTCGAGGCGCGGGGGATGAACGCGCTGGCCGACGAAGGCCTGCGGTGGCTGATCGGTCCCCGCCGCCAGCGTCGCTTCGGCGGGTGGCTCAACCTCATGGCTCGCGTGCTCCTCCAGGCCACCCCCGAGAACTTCGTCGCCCAGGTGCGCGCCATCCTCGATGCGTCCGACGACCTGCGCTTCTCGCTCGAGACGGTGCGGGCGCCGACGCTCGTGATCACCGGCAGCCAGGACCTCCTCACGCCGCTCGGCGACGCGGAGGAGCTCCACGAGCTCATCTCGACCTCGCAGCTGTTCGAGCTGCGCGGTGCCGCGCACGCGCTCATGGTCGAGTCGCCCGGCGCCTTCAACCGGGCGGT
>CAZQJC010000013.1:0-5536 GCA_964593795.1 uncultured Myxococcales bacterium
CGCTCCGGATCGTCCACGTCCACGTCCACGTCCACGTCCACGATCCGGAGCGCAGGGGCGAGCTTGGCACCTCGTGTCCGCTCAGAGGAGTGGCCGCTCCTGCGTCCGCAGATCGTCGCCCAACCGTCCGCGAGGCGAGCGTCAGCGAGCCGCAAGGGCGTAGCGAGCAACGCGAGCGAAGACGCAGGTTAGGGGGCCCGACCGGGCTCTGCCCGGGCGGGGGAAGGGCAGCGTGCCCTTCCTGGTGACGGCCTCCAGGCCGTCACTCGCAACTAGTGCTCGCGGCGCTTGAAGCGGTCGACGAGGGTGCGGCCGACGCGGAGCGCGTTGGCGAGGATGGTGAGCGTGATGGGGACCCCCGACGACGACGGAAAGCTCGAGGCGTCGCTGACGTAGAGGTTCTTGACCTCGTGCGCGCGGCAGCTCGGGTCGAGCACCGCGGCCGACGCCTTCTTGCCCATGCGGCAGGTGCCCATCTGCAGGACCATCGACTCGCCGCCGGACCGCTCACGCTCGACGCCGAGAGGCTTGGTGGCCTCGAGGAGCGCCACGGCGCGATCCTGCAGGAGCTTCGAGGCCGCGTAGTCGTGCTCGTGGTGGGCGATGTGGATGCGCGCGGCCGGCACGCCGCGCCGGTCCATCGCGCGGTCGTCGAGGTCGACGAAGGTGCCGGCGGTGGGCAGGTACTCGCCGAACGTCTCGACCTCGAGCGAGCGCGTCTCGACGAAGAAGGTCTTGAGGCGCTTCTTGAGGACACTGCCGAGGACGATGTTGTTGCCCTGCCCCACCGCGAGCCGCTCCGCGTGGTGGATCGGGTTCGGGTGCGGCAGGAGGAACAGGATCGTGCCGGCCTTCGGGGCGTCTTTCGGCGCGTAGAAGTCCTGGAGCGCCAGGTCGAGGAACGGGTGCGCGCGCATGTCCTCCGAGAACGACGCGTGGCCGCGCGGGTAGCTCGCGCGGGCGCCAGAAAACGTGGAGAACATGAGGTGCTTTCCGACCAGCCCATTGCCGTTCGCGAGACCGTGCGGGAACCGCGCCGACTTCGAGAGCAAGAGGAGCCGGGCCGTCTCGATCGCGCTGCACGCGAGCACGACCACGCGCCCGCGCGCGCTCTCGAGCGTGCCCTTGCCGTCGCGATAGACGACCCCCCTGGCCTTGCCGTCGGCGCCCGTCTCCACCTCGTGCACGTGACAGCCGGGGCGGAGGTCGAGCTTGCCGGTCGCCTGCGCCTCGGCGAGGAACGTCACGCGCACGTCGCTCTTGGCGTCGTGCTCGCAGCCGTAGCTCGCGCAGAACGCGCAGTAGACGC
The DNA here is from genome assembly GCA_964593795.1 of uncultured Myxococcales bacterium. Lineage (GTDB taxonomy): Bacteria > Myxococcota_A > Polyangia > JAHFDS01 > JAHFDS01 > JAHFDS01. The sequence goes on from CAZQJC010000013.1 coordinate 1,310, forward strand.
ACGCCGGCCGGTTCCGGTGCGGCCTCGAGAGCACGGCGCGGCAGGTCTGGAACGGGTGCCAGCCGAGCCCGCGCGCGGCGCCGGCCAGCATCGCAGACGCAGGGTGCACGAGGACCGGTGGGTTCGGCGGCGCCTTCTTCCTGCGCGCCTCGAAGGGGTTCTCGCCGCCGGCGGAAAGGCCGATGACCTGCTCGACCTCGTCGTAGTAGGGCTCGAGCTCCGTAAAAGAGACGGGCCAGTCCGCGACCTCCGCGCCGTCGATGCGCCCGCGCACGGTGGCCTGGCGCAGGTCGTCGGGGTGCATGCGGAAGAAGAAGCCGCTCATGTGGACGGTGCCGCCGCCCACGCACTGCGCGATCCAGCCTTCGTTGGTCGCGCGGGGCGGCTGGCCGGCGCGGACCACCACGTGCGGATCGTCGGCCGGCATCGGGACCCAGTAGTCGCGGCGGCACGTGCCGATCTCGTCGTGCACGAAGTCCTTCGCGGTCAGGTGCGGCCCCTTCTCGAGCATCGTGACGCGCAGCCCCGCGCGCGTCAGGGCCCACGCGACCGGCGCCGCGCCCGCGCCGGAGCCGACGATGACGACGTCACTCTCGGTGGGCATGCGCCGTGCCGCCGGCGGCGATCGCCGCGTAGTCGATGGCTCTCCAGCCGGCCTGGCCCTTGTTGCCGCCGTAGCTGGGATCGCCGAGAAACCCCTCGAGCGTGAGCACCACGAGCGCGCGCACGAAGCCGTCACTCGGCACCTTGCCGAGCTTGAGGTGCCCCGCCGCCGCGAGCGCCATCACCTCGTCCTGCGCGACCGGCGCGAGCTCCGCGTACGAGTCCTTGCCGCGGCGGTCGGCCTCCGCGTCGAGCTCGATGAGCCCGCGCAGCACGAGCTGGCGGTTGCGGCCGATGCGCTTGTCCTCGAGCTGACGCGCCACGTACTCCGCCACGTCCGCCTCGGTCGCGCCGGGGCCGTCGTCACTCGGCAAGATGCGCGCGCATGCGGCCGCGAGCGTCTGCCGCAGCTCCGGCGTGAGCGTGAGCGGCCCCTTCGACTCGTCCTGCGTCCTGCGCCTGCGCGGCGCCGCGTCCGGAGCCGCCGCGCGCTCCTTGGTGCACGCCGCGCCCGCGAGCAGGGCAGCGCCCGCGAGGAACGTGCGCCGGGAGAGCCCTCGTCGAGGCAAGCCGCGCCCTACTCTCGCACCGCGACGCCGTGGCGTCGGGCGAGCGCGACGATCCACTCGCGGCCGACGCCGGCCTCGCGCGCGGCGTGTCGCGCGTCGCCGCGGTGACGCGTGAGCAGCGCGTCGATGTACTCGCGCGTGAACTTCTCGAGCATGCGCGCCTTGGCCTCGTCGTAGGGGAGCTGCAAGAGCTGCGTCGGCGAGAGCTGCGCGGCGGACTCCTCGAGATCCTCGGGTCGGATGCGGAGCGCCCCGCCGCGCGCCAGCGCGCTCGCGCGCTCGAGCACGTTCTTGAGCTGCCGCACGTTGCCGGGCCACGTGTAGTGGCGCAGGGCCTCGAGGTCCTCGGGCGCGAGCGGCGGCGCGTCGAGCTCCTTGCAGAACAGCTTGGACAGGAGCGGGATGTCCTCGAGCCGCGCGCGGAGCGGCGGCACCTCGAGGCGCACCACGCTCAGGCGGTAGAAGAGGTCCTGGCGGAAGCGCCCCTGCCGCACTTCTTCGGCCAGATCGCGCAGCGACGCGGCCACCACGCGCACGTCCACCGTCACCTGGTGGTTGCCGCCGACGGGCCGGAAGCGGCCGGTCTCGAGCACGCGCAGGAGCTTGGGCTGGAGGTCGAGCTCGAGCTCGCCGATCTCGTCGAGGAACAGCGTGCCGCCGTGCGCGCGCTCGAAGGCGCCGGGCCGATCCGACGAGGCGCCGGTGAAGGAGCCCTTGGTGTGGCCGAAGAGCTCGCTCTCGATGAGCTCGCGCGGGATGGCCCCGCAGTCGAGCACGACGAACGGCCCGCTCTTGCGCGCGCCGAGATCGTGCAGCGCCTCCGCGACGAGCTCCTTGCCGCTGCCCGTCTCGCCGTGCACGAGCACGGTCGTCTTCGTCGCCGCCAGCTTCTCGATCTGCTGGAACAGCGTGCGCATCACCTCGGTCTTGCCGTACATGCGGCCGCACCGCGTGCGCTGCGGCGCCCACGGCCGCTCCTCGGCGGCGATCGGCACGACGCGCAGCTCGCTCTCGCCGAGCCGCACCGTCGCGCCCTGCATCGGCAGGTCCACGACCTCCACGCGCGAGTCCTCGTAGAACGTGCCGTTCTTCGAGCCGAGGTCGCGCACGCGCACGCCGCCGTCCGCGCGCACCTCGATCTCGAGGTGGTGCCGCGACACCTTGCGGTCGTCCACCACGAGCGCGTTCTCGGCGGCGCTGCCCACGCGCGCGGGCGTCTCGCCGAGCTCGATCGCGCCGCCCTTCGAGGGTCCGCGGGTGACCTCGACGCGCCACCGGCCCCCCTGGCGCTTGTAGACGGGTACGTGCGTCTTGGTCGCGTCGGCCACTCGTCCCGATGATAGCGGAACACGCGTGGGCTGTCGGTGACTTCGGGCGCCACCTACTTCGGGGGCTTCTTCTTCTTGCGCTCCTCGGCGGACAGGTCGAGGACCGGGTCCGCGGGCGGCGCGATGCTGCGAGGCTTGTCCACCGGCGCGGACTGATCGACCACCGGGTGCGCCTCGGTCCGGCCGTTCCACCACCACCACGCCCCCGCCGCGGCGCTCGCGCCGAACAGGAAGGCGCCCAGCGCCCACCGCAGCCAGCTCCGGCGCGCCTCGACCGGCGGCGGCGTGGAGGCGGGCAACATCGTCTCGGTGCGGCGGTCGGGGGGGGGGCCGGGCCGCGAGCGCGACAGGGACTTCTGGTCGTCGGGCGGCGGCGGCACCGGCGCGGGAAGGCGCGTGTCGCCCATCGGATCGGCGGGCTCCTGCGCCTCGGGCTCGTCGTCGTCGCCGATCTTCTCGCGGCTCTGCAGGTGCGCGGCGAGCGAGACCCCCTGCCGCTGCGCGCCCTGCCAGGCCTCGATCTCGTCGCGGTACAGGTTCGCCATGTAGCGCGCCAGCGCCGTGGGCGACGACAGCACGCCGAGCTCGCGCGCGAAGCGGTCGAGGTCGAGCTGCATCTCGAGCGCGCTCGCGTAGCGGCGGCGGGGATCGCGATCGAGCCCGCGCAGGACGATGCGCTCGAGCTCGGGGGGGAAGCGCCGATCGAACTTGCTCGGCTTGGGCGCGTCCTGCTCGACGATCTTCTTGAGGATCTCGTAGTCCGACGTGCCGGTGTAGAGGCGCTCGCCGGTCGTCATCTCGAAGAGCACGACCGCGATCGCGAAGACGTCCGAGCGCCGATCGAGCTGGTCGCCGCGGCACTGCTCGGGCGACATGTAGCCGAACTTGCCCTTGAGCGTGCCGTACGCGGTGCCCTGCGTGAGCCGCCCGCGCGCCTTGGCGATGCCGAAGTCGATGACCTTGACGCCGCCGTCGAAGGTGATGAACAGGTTGTGCGGCGAGACGTCACGGTGCACGAGCCCGAGCGGCACGCCGTCGGAGCCGACCTTCTCGTGCGCGTAGTGCAAGCCCGAGCAGACGCCGAGGGCGACCGTCAGGGCGTGCTCGAGCGGCAGGCCGCCGCGAAAGCCGGTCTCGCGCGCGCGGCGGAGGAGCGCGCGCACGTCGTGGCCGTGCAGGAACTCCATCGCGTAGAAGTAGCCGACCGACTCGTCGAGGCCGACGTCGTAGACCTGCACGATGTTGCCGTGGTGCAGGCTCGCCGCGATGCGGGCCTCGTCCAGGAACATCTGGACGAACTCCTCCTGGGTCGCGAGCTTGCCCAGGATCTGCTTGAGCACGACGAGCCGCTCGAAGCCACCGATGCCGGTGGTCCGCGCGAGCCAGACCTCCGCCATCCCGCCCGTGGACAGGTGTCGGAGGCGCTCGTACCTCTGCTGCTGCGCGGCATGCGCCTGCATCGGAACCCGAAAGTGTAGCACCCGAGCCGGGCACGATCCGACCGGACGAGCACGAGCACCGCGAGCAAGCGAGCCGCATCCCCCTTTCGGGCACCGCTCCGGATCGTCCACGTCCACGTCCACGTCCACGTCCACGATCCGGAGCGCGGGGGCGAGCTTGGCACCTCGAGTCCGCTCAGAGGAGTGGCCGCTCCTGCGTCCGCAGATCGTCGCCCAGCTGTCCGCGAGGCGAGCGTCCCCTCGTCGCAAGGCCGTAGCGAGCGCAGC
>CAZQJC010000014.1:0-4238 GCA_964593795.1 uncultured Myxococcales bacterium
GCGACTGACCGCGGTGGACGCCACGACGGGGTGAGGCCGGGCGTGGTGTAAGGGGCCAGAGAAATCGATCGCTTGGGCCTCGCCCCCGCCCTATCCATGCGCCTTAGCGGATGTGTAGAGTCATGAGAGCCCGGCGCTACACGCCCTGCTTCTTCGCGCCGATGCCGGCCTCGAGCCAGGGCCTGGCCAGGAACAGCGCGATCGGGCTCACGAGCGCGAAGGCGCCGTAGATCCCCCACATGACGCCCGGCTGGCGGGGCCCGGTCTCGGGGCAGAAGGCGGTCAGCATCGCGCCCGCGTACCAGCCGGTCGTCCACTTGGCGAGCAGCCACGGCAGGTTCGCCGCGGCCATGTACGCGCCCATCTTGCCCTCGGGCGCGAGGTCGGCCGCGAACTGGTAGAAGCGCGGCTGCCACAGCGCCTCGCCGAGCGAGAAGATCGTGACGTACGCGAGCAAGAGCTCCCAGCGCTCGGGCAGGACGAGCAGGAACGTCGGCAGCGCCGTCACGAGCGTGCCGACGAGCATGAGGCGCACCATGCCCATGCCGCGCGTGAGCGCCGCGATGATCGGCACGCTCACGAACACGACCAGGGGATTGGCGACGTTGTTGAACCACTCCATCTTGTCGCCGACCTCCTTCGGGTAGGCGCGCAGGATGTAGAGGCCGAGCGTGTGGATCTGGTGCGCGAAGAGCGTGCGCGCCGGGAACAGCATGAAGACGAAGAACGAGAAGCGCGCGTCCGCGAACGGGCTCTGGCGGAACCGCTCGCGGAGGGAGAGCTGCCTGGCCGCGGTGCGGCTCGCCACGATGCGCGCCTCGTCCTCGGGCCGCAGCTTGTCCGCCTCCGCGCGCCGCGAGAACCAGAGCCAGCACGCGATCGCGCCGGCCCCCGTGACCACCGCACACACGAGGAACACCGCCGACATGCCGCTGCCCGTGCGGACGAGCGGCGCGAGGACCGCGTCGCCGGGCTTGCCCTCGATGAGCTCGTCCACGCCCACGCGGATCCACGACGACGCGAAGCCGGCGATCGTGATGCCGAGGTTGAAGAGCGCGTAGTTGAGGCCGAAGCCGAGCGCGCTCGTGCGCTCGTCCGTGTACTGCTTGAGCCCCGAGTAGTTCGCCGTCTGGATGACGCCCTCGCCGATCGCCATGACGAGGAGCGCCGCGACGACGACGACGAGCCCCAGCGCGCCGCCGCCGGTCTTCCCCGCGCCCACGAGCAGCAAGCGCCCCACGGCCAGGATCACGAACGACCACGTGAGCGCGCGGCGCACGCCGAACCGCTCCGAGAACGAGCCGAAGCCGAACTGGAAGAGCGTCACCAGCATCGCGAACGCGCCCGTGAGGTTCGTCGCGAGCGTGTCCGACACACCGAGCCCACGCGTGAGGAACGGCGGCAGGAGCACGAGCACCCCGAAGTACGCGAACCCGTCGAGCGCGTACGTGAGGTTCACGATCCAGAACGCCCGCGGCAGCCTCAGCAGATCCGCGAACGCCCGAACGAACGCCTTCATCCGCCCTGCTTCTTCCATGTGCGCGCGCACCATCCCCCCGGCTACGGCGCGAACGGACAGCACGACGGGAAGCTGCACGGGTTCGGATCGGTCGTCTCGCACATCGCGACGACGCGGCCCTCCTCGGTGCAGGTGCAGCTCCACGCGCCCGTGCTCGACTGGTTGCACTCGATGGAGCGGCTGGGCATCGTGCCGCCGTCGGACCCACCGGCGCCGCCCCCAGTCCCCGCACCGCAACCGGGCCCGGGTCTGCCGCCGCTGCCGCCGCTGCCGCACACGGAGTCGCAGCCCCGCAGGCAAGCCGTGGCATCCCGGAGGCACCCCGTGCACGACTGCGCGGCCGCCTGGCCGCACGCCGCCGCGCAGGCGCTGTCGCCCTCCGCGCAGCCGCACCAGCACCCGGCGAACTGCTCGCAGACCGCGCCGCGCACGTCCCCCGTCTGCCAGCCGGCACCGAAGCAGGCGGCCATCTGCGGCGCGCACATGGTCGTCACGCAGTCGCGGCAGGCGCTGCCGAACGACGCGGGGATGGGCACGCACATGGCCGCGCCGCCGGCACCCGCACCGCCCGCGCCACCCGAAGCACCCGCCCCCGAGGCGCCCGCGCCACCCGTGCGCCCGGCGCCACCGGCGCCGCTGCCGCCCATCGCCCGATCGCCGCCACCGCCGGTGGAAGCTCCGGCCCCGCTCCCCCCGGATGCGCCCGCGCCGCCGCTCCCCGACGACCCGGCGCGATCACTTCCGCAGGCGGTCAGCAAGATCGACACGACGAGAAGAGGACGACGCATCCCGGGATCAGAGCATGACCGGCCGCATCGGCGTCAACCCGTCCGGCGGCGCCGTGGCGCTCACCCGAGCCGCGCGAGCGCCTGGTCGATGCGGCGCAGGCACGCCTCCTTGCCCACCACCGCGACGCAGTCGAACAGGCCCGGCCCGACGGCCGTCCCGGTCACCGCCACGCGCACCGCGTGGACGAGGTCCCCGAGGCCGAGGCCCCGCTCGGCGAGCCACGCGGTCGTGCCCGCCTCGAGCGCCGGCGCGTCGAACGCCGCCTGCGCCTCGAGCCAGCCGCGGTACTCGCCGAGGCGCTCCGCCGCGCCGGGGGCGCGCAGCCGCTTGTCGAAGGCCTTCTCGTCGTAGGCCGCAGGGTCGGCGAAGAAGAAGCCCGCCTGCAGCACGATGTCGCCGAAGACGCGCAGGCGATCGCCGAGCGCCGTCACGACGCGCGCGACCTTCTCGCGCACCGCGTCGTCGACCGCGCCGACGATGCCCGCCTTCTCGAGGAAGGGCAGCACGCGCGCGACCTTCTCGGCGAGCGGCACGTGCTTCATGTACTCCTGCTGGAACGCCATGAGCTTGGCGCAGTCGAAGCTCGCCGGCGCCTTGTTCACGCGCTCCAGCGAGAACAGCTCGATCATCTGCGCGCGGCTGAAGATCTCGGTCTTGTCGTCGAGCGACCAGCCGAGCAGCAGCAGGTAGTTGAGGATCGCCTCGGGCAGGTAGCCGACCTGCTCGTAGAAGTCGACGGTGACCGGGTTGAACGTCTCGGCGCTCGTCGCAAGGCCGAGGGACTTCGCGATCTCGAGGCCGTGCTGGTGCACCTTCGCGAAGTCCTGGTTCTTGAGGTACGCGTCGAGCTTGCGCTTCGACAGCTTCTTCTTCGACCCGGGCTCCGCCACGTACGGCAGGTGCGCGTACGCCGGCATCGGGTAGCCGAGCGCCTTGACCATGAACACCTGGCGCGGCGTGTTCGACAGGTGCTCCTCGGCGCGGATGACGTGCGTGATGCCGAAGTCGAAGTCGTCCACCACGTTCGCGAGGTGGTAGATGAAGCTGCCGTCCGCGCGCTGGATGACGTGGTCGGCCTCGTTCGACCACGGGAACTCCACGCGCTCGCGCACGAGGTCGTCGAGCACGAGCGTGCCCGCCCGCGGCATCTCGAGGCGCACCACGGCCTTGCGCCCCTCGCCCTCGAAGCGCGCGACGTCCTCGGCGGTCTTGCCCGCGAAGCGCCGGCTGTACTGGAACTGGCGCTTGTCCTTCTCGGCCTCCTTGCGCTCCGCGTCCATCTCCTCCGCCGTCGCGTAGTCGCGGTACGCCGCGCCGAGCTCGAGCAGGCGATCCACCGCGGCCTGGTAGCGGTGGCCGCGCTGCGACTGGAAGTACGGCGCGTGCGGGCCGCCGATCTCCGGCCCCTCGTCCCACTCGACGCCGAGCCAGTGGAAGCCATGCAGGATGGGCGCGAGGGCGGCCTCCACGTTGCGCTGCTGGTCCGTGTCGTCGATGCGCAGCACGTACTTGCCGCCGTGGCGGCGCGCGTAGAGCCAGCAGAAGAGCGCGGTGCGCACCCCGCCGATGTGGAGGAAGCCGGTCGGGCTCGGAGCGAAGCGGGTTCGGACGGTCATGCGCGGCGAGCCGTACCACGAGACGTGGCGGCGGTCACGGCTCCCTCTTGGCCCCGGGGGCACGAGGGGCTACCGTGTGCGGAGGGGGTGCACATGAGCATGACGAGGAAGGACTTTCTGAAGCTGTCCCTGGGTCTCGGCGCGGCGGCCGCCTTCGTGAGCGGCTGCGGCAGCGACGACAAGGGCGGCGCGGGCACGGGCGGCGCAGGCTCCGGCGGCGCGGGGGCCGGCGGCGCCGGCAGCTCGGGCGGGGGCGGCGCGGGCGCGGGTGGCGCAGGCGCGGGCGGCGCAGGTGCGGGTGGCGCAGGCGCGGG
>CAZQJC010000015.1:0-32814 GCA_964593795.1 uncultured Myxococcales bacterium
GGGGGCGGGAGGCGCGGGGGCGGGAGGCGCGGGGGCGGGAGGCGCGGGGGCGGGAGGCGCGGGCGCGGGAGGCGCGGGCGCGGGGGCGGGAGGCGCGGGCGCGGGAGGCGCGGGCGCGGGCGGAGCCGGCGCGGGTGGGCGCGGCGGCGCGGGTGCCGGCGGAGCGGCCGGCATGGGGGGAGCCGGGGCCGGAGGCGGCGGGTTCAACTCCGCGTGCACGCCGGGACGCGATCAGGAGTGCAACGACGACCCCACGATGTCCGCGCTCGCGGGCTCGTGCACGCGCAGCGGCACGTGCAGCTGCAACACAGGCTTCGTGGTCAACCCGAGCACGGGGCGCTGCCGCGCGGGCGCGCCGGATGGCGGCACGGCGGCGATGTGCGGCGGCATGACCTCGGGGACGTGCTCGGCGCCGGGGCTGTCCTGCGAGTGCTGCCCGGTGGGCGGCCCGCTCGAGAGTTGCACCTGCTCGACCCCGTGCACCACGGACGCGGAGTGCACCGATCCGGCGCGGCCGAAGTGCAATCAGCCTGGCGCCGGCGTGCGGGGATTCTGCACCGCGATGGACTTCAGGTGCTGCTGGTTCTGCATGGGCTGACGCGCGCGCTCAGGGGAAGGCGCAGCTGAGCGTCGGGCCCGCGGGCGCGCAGGTCGCGCTCGCGCCCGCCCCGCAGGCGCCGTCGAGGCAGGCGCATCCGGGGGTGGTGCCGCAGCCGGCGGGGAGGGGCTTGCAGGTGTCGATCGTCGTCGGGCCGTCGATCGGACGCGGACCCGGGCTCACGCGCTCGCAGTACTCCGCGCCGGTCCGGCAGAGCTGTCCGCCGCAGGAGAACGTGCCGGCCGGCGGCGTGCAGGCGCCCGTCCCGTTGACGTCGGCGCCGGCGGCGCTTGCTTCGCACGCATTGGAGTAGACGACGCCATTGGTCGCATTGCCGGGCACGCGGCATCCGCAGACGGGCCGGTAGATCGTGTCGCACGCGCTGGGTCGCGGCCGGCAGACGCCCGCCCCGTCCGCGCCGCCGCAATCGTCGGCCGCGTAGTCGCAGTACTGATCGCTCGGGCACGTCAGGCCCGCGATGGTTCCGCACGTGCGCGGCTGCGAGTCCGGGGCGGTACAGCGGCCGCTCACGCAATCGACGCGCGAGGGCGGCTCCGCGCAATCGCAGACACCCGAGGTGCACCCGCTCGCCTGGTATTGCTGGCCGAGGGACTGGAGCTCGCTCTCGGTCACGCTGCGGTTGACGATCTCGTAGCAGCCGCCGAGCCCGACGCTGCACTGGCCGCCGAGGATCTGGCAGTCGCTCGCCTGGCTGCAGGTCGTCTGCGCGACCCGCGCGGCGTACGCCGACTCGATCGCCTGGCAGGCCGAGCTCCCGCCAGAGCCCGCGCCGCCGGCGCCCGCGCCGCCCGAGCCGGCGCCTCCCGTGCCGGCGCCTCCCCAGCCCGCGCCGCCGGTGCCCGCGCCTCCCCGCCCGGCTCCGCCGGTCCCAGCGCCGCCTGCGCCCGCGCCGCCGGTGCCCGCGCCGCCGGTGCCCGCGCCGCCGGTGCCCGCGCCTCCCGCGCCCGCGCCGCCGGTGCCGGAGGAGCCCGCCTTGCCGGCGGGATCGGAGCCGCAGCCGGCCAGGGTGACGAATGCGATCAGGCAGAACGCGAGCCGTGTGGACATGGCCCGGCGATTTGCAGGCCCCACGCCAGCCGCAGCCCCGCGGAATCCATACGCCCGCGCGGCGACGGCGACACACTCTGGCCCAGACCTGTGTTCCCGAGACAACACCTACTCCGCGAGCGAGACCGGCACCGGGGCCACTTGCCAGATGCGCTCGGCGTACTCGCGGATCGCGCGGTCCGAGCTGAACGGGCCCATCGCGGAGACGCCGAGGATCGAGGCGCGCGTCCAGCCCTCCGGGTCCGCCCACGCGCGCGCGACGCGGCGCTGACAATCGACGTACGCGCGGAAGTCGGCCAGCACGAGGAAGGGGTCGCGCTCGACCAGCGTGCGCACGAGCGGCGCGAACAAGTCGCGCTCGTGGGGCGGTGAGAACGCGCCGAGCGCGATCTCGTCGAGGAGCGCCGCCAGCTCGGGATCGCGGTCGAGCTCGTGCGCGGGACCGGGCCCGCCGGCTAGGCGCGCCGCCACCTCGTCCGCCGACAGGCCGAAGAGGAAGAAGTGCGCCGCTCCGATCGCGTCGCGGATCTCGACGTTGGCACCGTCGAGCGTGCCGATGGTCAGCGCGCCGTTCATCGCGAGCTTCATGTTGCCCGTCCCCGACGCCTCCTTGCCCGCGGTCGAGATCTGCTCGGACAGGTCCGCCGCCGGGTAGATGCGCTGCGCGTTCTTGACGTTGAAGTCGGGCACGAAGACGACGCGCAGGACACGCCGCACGACCGGGTCCTGCTCGATGGTCTGCGCGAGCGCGTGCGCGAGCCGGATCATGAGCTTGGCGGTGCGGTAGCTCGGGGCGGCCTTGCCCGCGAGCAGCACCGTCCGCGGCACCACGTCGGCGAGGTCGCCCCGGCGGACGCGCCCGATGAGCCACGCGACGTGCAGGAGGTTGAGGTGCTGCCGCTTGTACTCGTGGATGCGCTTGCAGTGCACGTCGCAGAGCGCGGCGGGGCTCATCTCGAGGGCGAACGTGTCGTGCAGGAACCCCGCGAGCGACCGCTTGTTCGCGAGCTTGATCGCGCGCCAGCGCTCGCGGAACGCCGCGTCGTCCGCGAAGGGGCGCAGGCCGGAGAGCCGATCGAGATCACGCACCCAGCCCTCGCCGAGCGCCTCCGTCAGGAGCGCCGCGAGCGGCGGATTGGCCAGCGCCAGGAAGCGGCGCGGCGTGACGCCATTGGTGACGCTGTCGAAGCGCTCGGGCCACAGCTCGGCGAAGTCACGAAGCACCGTCTGCCGCAAGAGGCGCGAGTGCAGCGCGGCCACGCCGTTGACGTGGTGCCCGCCGACCGTCGCGAGGTGACCCATGCGCACGGACTTCTCGCCGTCCTCCCCGATGATCGACATCCGGCGCGCGCGCGCGTCGTCGCCCGGGAAGCGCGCGCGCACCTCGCCCAGGAAGCGCGCGTTGATCTCGAAGACGAGCTCGACGTGGCGGGGCAAGAGGCGCTCGAGGAGCGGCAGCGGCCAGGTCTCGAGGGCCTCGGGCAGCAGCGTGTGGTTCGTGTACGAGAGCGCGCGCGTGGTCTGCGCCCAGGCCTCGTCCCAGTCGAGCCCGTGCACGTCGAGCAGGACCCGCATGAGCTCGGGCACGGCGAGCGCCGGGTGCGTGTCGTTGAGCTGCACCGCGAACTTGGTCGCGAACGACCGGATGTCGGACTTCTGGAGCAGCAGCCGGATGCAATCCTGCAGCGCGCAGGACACGAAGAAGTACTCCTGCTGCAGGCGTAGCTCCTTGCCCGCAGGGCTCTCGTCGCTCGGGTAGAGGACCTTGGTGATGTTCTCGCTCCGGACCTTCTCGTCGACGGCGCGCCAGTACTCGCCCACCTGGAAGGCCTCGAGGTCGAACTCCTCGTCGGCGACGGCGCTCCAGAGCCGCAGGAAGTTCGTGTTGGCGGTGCCCGAGCCCAGCACGGGCGTGTCGTAGGGCACGCCGCGCACGATCCGCGCGGGGTGCCAGCGCACGCGCAGGCGACCTCGCGCGTCGCGCACGTGCTCGGTGTGCCCGCCGAACCCCACCGGGTGCTCGATCTCGTAGCGCCGGATCTCCCAGGGATTGCCGAGCCGCAGCCAGCGGTCGGTGCGCTCCACCTGCCAGCCGTCGCGGATGCCCTGGTCGAAGATGCCGAACTCGTAGCGGATGCCGTGCCCGATCGCGGGGATCTCCAGCGTCGCGAGCGAGTCCATGAAGCACGCGGCGAGGCGCCCGAGCCCGCCATTGCCGAGGCCCGGCTCCTCCTCGTGCTCGAGCAGGGGATCGAGCGCGACCCCGAGCCCGGAGAGGGCCTCGCGCACGGCCGGCTCGATGCCGAGGATCGCCAGGTTCTGGGCGAGCTGCGGGCCCATGAGGTACTCCGCGGACAGGTAGACGACGGTCCGGCGCTGCTCCTCGAGGTAGGTCCGCGCCGACCGCACCCAGCGATGGAGCATTCGGTCGCGCACGAGGTACGCGAGCGCGAGGAAGTGGTCGTTCCGCGTCGCGACGCCCGGGAACTTCGCGAGGTCGAAGAACAGCTTGCGCAGGAAGTCGCGGCGGATGGTCGCGGCGTCGAGCCCGGGCGCGACGCTCTCGAGGATCGGCGTGGTCGCAGCCATGACCAGCGCAGCCTACCCCTCCGGCGGCTTTCCGCCAGCCCGCGGGGCGCCGCCGACCTGACCGCGGGCAAGCCGCGGCGGGGATTCCGTCAGCGCGGGATCTTCGGGGCGAGGAGCGCCTTGGCGCGGACCGCGCCGCGCGCGAGACGGAGGAACCATCTCGGCAGCGCGAGCGCCGCGGTCTCGACGAGCCGCGAATCCGCGAGCGCCGCGGTGCGGTGGTGCAGGATCCGCCGGTAGGCGTCCGACGTCACCATGCGCACGAACGCGGCGCGGCTGGGGTACTGGACGAGCAGGACCTCGTCCCACGACTCGCCGTCGGGCACGATGACGCCGGCGCGCGCCTTGCCCATCCACAGCGGCTGGCCGCCCACCTCCCACAGGAGCGGCATCACCGCGCGGCTGTAGTGCGAGTAGGCCTTCTTGCCGCTCACGGCGGCCTCGCGCGAGTCCCCGTAGTCGGCGACCTCGCGGAAACGCAGGAGGTTCAGCATCACGATGGGCCTCGCGTCGGGCGCGCTCCGCGCGAAGTCCGCGACCTGCGCCTCGGTCGGATTCACGATCGACATGCGCCGATGATAGGGGACCGCAAGGCCGACGCGCTCGGCCTGCGCACTTGACGGCCGACAGCGCGGGGCGGTCCCGGCGCCCTATGATCGGGGCATGCAACCACCTCCCGTCTCCGGTCTCGGCCCTGGCAAGCGGCTCCTCGTGGTCGGGGGCGTGGCGGGCGGCGCCTCGCTCGCGGCGCGCGCGCGCAGGCTGTCCGAGCTCTGCGAGATCGTCGTGTTCGACCGCGGGCCGCACGTCTCCTTCGCGAACTGCGGCCTGCCCTACTTCGTCGGCGACGTCATCCGCAAGGAGTCCGACCTCATCATCGCGACGCCCGAGCTCTTCCGCCGGCGCTTCGAGATCGACGTGCGCACGCGCAGCGAGGTCCTGCGGATCGACCCGGCCGCGCGCGAGATCGAGGTGCGCGAGCTGGCCACGGGCCGCGAGTACCGCGAGCGCTGGGACGCGCTCGTGCTGTCGCCGGGCGCGCGGTCGATCCGCCCGCCGGTGCCCGGCATCGACCTGCCTGGCATCTTCTCGCTGCGCACGATCCCGGACAGCATGCAGGTGCGGAGCTGGATCGAGACGCGCAAGGCGCGGCGCGCGGTGGTCATCGGAGGGGGGTTCATCGGGCTCGAGATGACCGAGAACCTCGCGGCGCGCGGCCTCGCCGTGAGCGTGGTCGAGCTGGCCGAGCAGGTGATGCCGCAGCTCGACGCCGAGATGGCCGTGCCGGTGGAGGACCACCTGCGGCAATCGGGCGTCACGCTGCACCTCGGTGACGGGCTCGAGGGCTTCGAGGCGGGGCCGGACGGCGACCTCGTCGTGCGGCTGCGCAGCGGCGCGCGGCTGCCCGCGGAGATCGTGATCCTCGCGATCGGCGTCCGGCCGGAGGTGGAGCTCGCGAGGGCCGCGGGCCTCGCGCTCGGCCCGCGCGGCGGCATCAAGGTCGACGAGCACATGCGCACGAGCGCGCCGGGGATCTGGGCGGTCGGCGACGCGGTCGAGGTGCACGAGGCGGCGACCGGCGTGGAGGTGATCCTGCCCCTCGCGGGGCCGGCGCAGCGTCAGGGGCGCATCGCGGCGGCCGACATCCTCGGGCGCGCGGCGTCATTCCGCGGCGTGCAGGGCACGGCCGTGTGCGGGCTCTTCGGCCTCGAGATCGCCTGCACGGGCGCGAGCGAGCGAGCGCTCCTGCGCGCGGGCCTCACCGACCACGAGCGCGTCTACCTGCACCCCGGTCACCACGTCAGCTACTTCCCGGGCGCCAAGCCCATCCACCTCAAGCTGCTGTTCCGCCGCTCCGACGGGCGCGTGCTCGGCGCGCAAGGGGTGGGCGAGGAGGGCGTGGCGCGGCGCATCGACGTCATCTCGATGGCCATCCAGAAGGGCGCCACGGTGTTCGACCTCGAGGAGGCCGAGCTTTGCTACGCGCCGCAGTTCGGCGCGGCCAAGGACCCCGTCAACGTGGCCGGCATGATCGCGGCCAACGTCGTGCGCGGCGACCTGCCGCTCGCGCGCTTCGAGGAGCTCGACGAGGACGCCTTCGTGATGGACGTGCGCGAGCCCGCCGAGTTCGCGCGCGGCGCCATCCCCGGCGCGCACAACATCCCGCTCGGCGAGCTGCGCGCACGCACGGGCGAGATCCCCGCGGACCGCGAGGTGTTCCTGTGCTGCCAGGTGGGGCAGCGCGCGTACTACGCGACGCGCGCGCTCCTGCAGCGCGGGCGCAGGGTGAGAAACCTCACCGGCGGCTACCGGAGCTGGCAGGACTTCCAGGCGCGGCGCTCGCCGCGGTGACGCGCTTCAGACGGCGCGGCTGCCCTGGGCGGCCTGCAGCACCGAGAAGGCGGCGGTGAGCCCCGCGTGCATCGCGTCGATCTCGTCCTTGTGCCACTCGCCGCGCGGCTTGCGGATGAAGGTCGTCAGGTCCTTGCGATTGTCGAAGCGCGCGGCCGGCAGGTAATACGTGCGCGCGCGATAGACGCCGCCGTCGGGCACGATGCGCTCGACGCGGATGCAGCCTGGGCGATCGCTCCTGTCGAGCAGGTCCCCCATGTCGTCGCAGCCGTATTGCCCGAGCATGACCTCCATCGGGACGCTGTGGTGCAGGATGCTCGCCTGCCCCTCGGGGCCGGGGCGGCCGCGCTCGATGTTCTTGCGGCGGCTCTCGGCGGGATCGACCCAGACGTAGAGCACGCTCGCGCGCTCGAGGATGTACGGCGAGAGGTGCTGGAACGCGGTCTCGTAGCCGTGCGGGGGCGTCAGCGGGAAGGCGCTGCCGTTCGGGCCCCCGCGCGCGGCCTCGATCACGATGGTGTGGCCGGTGCGGTCCTGCGCGCAGGTGTGATTGAGGAGGTCGAGCTCGTGGCGCGCCTCCTTCTCGAGCGCGGCGGCGACCTTGCGGCGGACCCGGTGCGAGAGGTCCGCCATCCGGTCGCGCGAGCCGACCTTCGCGTGCGCGGCGTCGAGCCGATCGAAGAGCAGCTCGGCGGCGCTGGCGGCGGCGTACGGCCTGCGGTGCACGAGCGCGTCGTAGTCCTCGTTGAGGAGCTCGATGAGCGCGGCCCACGTCCAGTTGTCGGCAAACGGGCGGCTCGCGCCCTGGTAGTAGATCGCGCGGGCGCCGGCGGCCTCGAGCTCGTCGTCGATGCGGTGCATGAGGTGCACGTACGGGTAGTCGTCTAGCTGCAGCGTCGGGCCCATGCCGAGCTCGTTTCGGCACTGGTCCGCCGACAGGCTCGAGAGGTAGGTCCGCGTCTCGGACTTGCCGGAGGCGGGCAGGCTGAAGAGGAGGACGGTGTCGAGGAGCTTGCTCATCGGCGCGGAGGATACTCCCGTGCGAGGATCGTGGGGTGATCCGACGGTGGCCGCTGGCCACCAGACGAGATCGCAACTCGGCGAACGTGACGCGTCACATCGCCTTGCGGCGCGTCTCCCCTGGTCATGGCCCCCGCAGTCGAGCCTCCGGTCGGGTACGAGGACGCGCACCTGGTGGGCGCGGGTGCGACGAGCCAGGTCTTCCGTGCGCGCGAGATCGCGTCGGGACGCCTGGTGGCGCTCAAGCGGCTGCGGCGCCACCTCGTGCGCGACGGCGAGGCGCTCGCGCGGCTGCGGCGCGAGCTCGAGGCGCTCGGGCGCATCCGCCACCCGAGCATCGTCGCGGTGCACGACCTCGTGTCGTGGCAGGGCGATCCGACGCTCGTCATGGAGCTCGTCGCAGGCGAGGACCTGCGCGAGCGCATCGCCCGCGGCCCGCTTCTGCCCGACGAGGTCCTGCGGATCGCGCGGGCGCTCCTCGACGTGCTCGCGCTCTCGCACGGCTCGGGCATCGTGCACCGCGACCTCAAGCCCCAGAACGTGCGACTCGGCGCGGACGGGCGCGTGTGCCTGCTCGACTTCGGCTCCGCGCGCCTCGACGCGGCGTCGCAGCTCACGCGCACCGCGACCACGCTCGGCACGCCCGACTACATGGCGCCCGAGCTCTTCGTCGCGCCCGTCTACGATCCGCGCGTCGACCTCTACGGCCTCGGGGCGACGCTCTTCGAGTGTCTCGCGGGCCGGCCGCCGCAGGTCGCCGACAGCCTCGCCGCGCTCGCGCACCTCCGCGCGACCTCCGACTGCCCGCGCATCGCCTCGATCGTCCGCGGCGTTCCGCCGCTCCTCGCGCGGCTCGTCGATCGCTCGCTCGCCCGCGATCCCGACGATCGCCACCCGAGCGCCGCGCTCGCGCTCTGGGAGCTCGACCACCCCGAGGCGGCCGGCGCCTACGCCGAGTCTCGGGCGGCCCTGCCGCCGTGCCTGCGCTGCGGCCTGCCGCTCCCGCCCGACTCGCGACGCTGCCCCGGCTGCTGCTGCATCCGGCCCTTCGCGTTCGGCGCGGGCCGCGCCACGGTGCTCCTGCGCGATCCCGATCCGCAGCGCCTGGCCGATCACGTGACGCGCTGGTTCCCGGAGCGCGCGGAGCCCGCAATGCTGGCCTCCATTGCGACGCATTGCGCGGGCCCGGAGCGCGGGCGATTGCGTTTCGTGTCGCTCGTCGACACAGACGACGCCGACCGCACCGCGCGGGCCTTGCGGGCGGACGGCCTTCGCGCGGAGGTGCGCCTCGAGCCCCGCGTGCGCCTCCGCTGGCTCGTGGTGGGCGTCTTCGCCGCCGCGTTCCTCGCGCTGTCGGGGCGCCTCGGCGAGGCGACCCTGGCCGCCTGCGCCGCGCTGGCGCTGGATCGCGTCTTCGCGGTCGCGACGGCGCGGCAATGCCTCCTCGCGGCGGTGCCGGTGCCGAGACCGGTGGCGCCACGCCTGCATGCGGTGGCCACGATGGCGGCGCTCGTGGGGCTCGCGATCCTCTGGCTGACGTCGGACGTCTCGCACGTGAGCCAGGCGTGGAAGACCCTCACGGCGGGCGCGGGCCTGCTCCTCGCCGCGAGCGTCCTCGCGTCGCTGTGGGGCGCGTGGCTCCCGCGGTCGGCGTGCCCGCTGCCCTCGTGGTGGACGCAGCTCACCGCTTCGTGGCGCGCTCGACCGGCTGCGCCGACGCGTGCCCCCGCGAGCCCCCGCCTCCGCCTCGTCGCGCTGGTGCCGGGCGCGATCGTGTGGATCGGCCTCGAGATCATCGCGCTCGCCTGCGTGCGGCACGTGCAGCCGCCGTCCGAGGCCGTGGTGTACCTGCCCCCGGAGCGCGCGGTCCCCGAGCCCGAGGTCCAGCGCATCACAGCGCCGAAGCCGGATGATTCGCGCGCCACCCTTCCACCGCAGGCGCTCGCGCCGCCCCCGACGGCCCGACCCGCGCCCCCGGCGCCGCGCCCCTGGTGGGGCAAGTCCCTCGCGGGTCTGGTCGCGCTGCCGCTCCTGTTTGTCCTGCGCCGCCGCGTTCGCCGCCGCGCCGCCGCGATCCAGGCGCGCTTCGACCTCGCGCATCTGGCCCGTCGCAGCGGCCGGCCCGCGCCCGACCGGCAATCACAGGTGCGCTTTGCCGACGCGCTCTCGACGCCGGCGCCGATCGTCGCCCCCACGGGCGACTCCTTCGTCGCGTCCGCCACGAGACGCGCGGCGCTCTTGCTCCCCGATCTGCCCCCTCCATCCGCGCGGCAGCTCGAGCGTGCGCTCGAGGCGCTCGTGCGTGGCCAGCGTGAGGCTGCGCAAGCGGACGAGTCGCTGCTCGCGCGCTGCATCCTCGAGGCCGACCCCGATCTCGAGGCGCGCCTCGGATTCCTCGCGCTCGAGGGCAGGCTCGAGGCCGAGGCGGCCCTCGCGTGGGCGGCCGCGCGATGAGCGCCGCCGCGTTCCGCGCGCCAGGGCCGCTCGCGCCCGGGGACCTCGTCGCGGGGCGCTACCGCCTCGGGGCGCTCCTCGGCCAGGGCGCCTTCGCCACCGTCTTCCGCGCGATCGACGAGGCGAGCGGGGGCGAGGTCGCGCTCAAGGTGCTCGATCCGCTGCGCGCTCCGGACGAGCTAGGCCGCGGCCGGCTCCACCGGGAGCTCGACGCGCTCGGTCGGGTCACCCACCGGGGCGTCGCGCGCGCGCTGGGCCTCCTCGAGGAGGGCGACGTCCACGCGCTCGTGCTGGAGCTCGTCGAGGGGCCGACGCTCGAGGAGCGGCTCGCGCAGGGCCGGCTCGAGCTCGACGAGGCCGTCGCCATCGGCGCGCAGATCGCGGCCGCGCTCGAGGCCTGCCACGCGGCGGGCGTGCTGCACCGCGATCTCAAGCCGGAGAACGTCACGCTGCACGCGCGACGCGGCGCGGTCCTGCTCGACTTCGGCCTCGCCTGGTACGCGTCCGCCGCGGGCCTGACGCGCACCGGCGCGGTCGTCGGCTCGCCGCGCTACCTGGCCCCCGAGGTGCTCGCGGGCGCGCCCCTCGACGCGCGCGCGGACGTCTACGCCGCGGGCGCGATCGTCTTCGAGATGCTGACCGGGCGTCCGGCGCAGCTCGCCGATACCATCGCCGCGCTCGCCCGCGCGCAGCAGCTCGGCGGCCCGCCGCGCGTGTCGATGCTGCGACCCGGCGTCCCGCCCGGGCTCGACGACGTGGTCGCGCAGGCGCTCTCACCGCGCCCCGAGGACCGCTTCGCCACCGCGGCGGCGCTGGGTCGCGCGCTGCGACTCGGGCGCGCACCGGTGGCGCTCGCCTCGCCGGGCCCCCCCTGCCCTCGCTGCCACGTCCCCGCACTGCGCGAGCTCGACTTCTGCGCCGGCTGTGGCCAGCCGAGGGGCGCCGCGCTGCACCCGGGTCCCGTGGCAGTCGTGTTGCAGGAGCTCGACGCCGCGGCGTGCGCGCGCTGGCTCGAGAGAGATCACGCGCGCGAGCTGACCCTGCGTGGCGATCGGTTGCTGGACCGGCTCCGACGGCCGCCGGCCCTGCTGGCGCGAGGCATCTCGGAGGGCTGCGCGGACGCCCTCGTCGGCGAGGCCAGCCGCGCCGGCTGCGCGGCGGAGGCGGTGCGGCTCGGCCCGCTCTCGGGCGCCACGCTGCGCGCCGTGCAAGCCAGCCGCGACGAGGTCATCGGCCTGGCGCTCGCGCACCTCGCGACGGTGGTGGCGATCGGCCTCGCGCTCCGCTGGTCGGGCGCCGATGTGGAGTGGCTCGTGCTCCTGCCGACGGCCGTCTCGGTCGTGGCGCTGGTCCTCGCCTGGGTCTGGGTGCGCCGGCCGCTCTTGCGTCCACCTGTGGCGGTGCACGCGGCGGAGGCCCCCGCGCTGGCCGCGCTGCGGGCACGCCTCGCGCGTCTGCGCAGCGCGCGCGCGCGGCACCTCGCGGCGGGGGCCATTGCGCGAGCCGTGCGGTCATTGGCGCCTGGCGCATCGACGTCATTGCACGCGCTCGACCGCGCATTGACGGCCGCCGCCGAGGTGGACTGCCACGCCGAGCTCCTCACCACGGTGTCCCGCGCCCGGCTCGGGCAGGAGCTCGAGCTCGCGCGCCTCGCGGCCGCTCGCGGTGACGAGGAGGCGTTCGAGCGCACGATCGCCCTGGAATCACAGGCCGAGGAGCTCGAGCAGGCCGCGCTGGCGCACGACCTCGCGGTGCGGCGCTGCCTCGAGGCGACCGAGGCGATCACCGCTGCGTTTTGCCGGCCGCAAGGGGCGTGCGATCGTGGGGTCATGTGGGACGTCAGCGCGCGCATCCGCGGCACCCTCGAGTCGCCGATCAAGACGGCCGCGGCGCGCCTGCGCGACACGCGCATCGAGTTCAACCTCGGCCAGGGCATGGTCCACTGGGGCCCGTCGGACGCTGCGCTCGCGGACGCGATGGCCGCGATGCGCGCCGACGGCGGGGGCTTCCATCAGTACGGCCCCATCGAGGGCCTGCCGAAGCTACGCGCCGCGCTGCTCGACAAGCTCGAGCGCCAGAACGGCATCCGCGGCCACGACGTGATGGTCACCGCGGGCGGCAACCAGGCATTCCTGAACGTGCTCATGACCGTCGCCGACGCGGGCGAGACGGTCGTCATGTTCGCGCCGACGTACTTCAACCACGTGATGGCGGCGCAGCTCTGCGGCGTGCGCGTGCGCGTCATCGACTCGGCCCAGGCCTGGACGCCGGCCGGCGTCGAGGCGCTCGACCTCGGCGGCGTGCGCGCGGTGATCCTCGTGACGCCCTCGAACCCGACGGGGCGGCAGACCCCACCCGACGTGGTGCGCGCGCTCGCCGCGCGCTGCGAGCGCGCCGGCTGCTGGCTCGTCTGCGACGAGGCCTACGAGGACTTCGTGTGGGACGGCATCTCGCTCCAGCACGTGTCGCCGGGCGGCGATCACGTCGTCCACCTCTTCACCTTCAGCAAGGCGTACGGCATGGCGGGCTGGCGCGTCGGCTACGTCACCTATCCGCCGGGCCTCCGCGACGGCTTCGAGAAGGTCCAGGACACGGTGCCGATCCAGGCGGCGAAGCTGTCGCAGCGGCTCGCCGACGCGGCGCTCCGCCTCGACGGCGATGCGAAGCGCGCGCACGTCGCGGGCCTCGCCGGCAACCGCGCGGCGGTGATGGCCGCGCTCGCGCCGCTCGGGCCCGAGGCGCTCGCGCACCCGGGGACGGCGGGCCTCTACCTCTTCCCGCGCCTGCCGGCGGGCTGGCCCGACGACGTCACCGTCGCCGAGCGGCTCGCGCGGGAGCACGGCGTGCTCGTGCTGCCCGGCGAGGGCTTCTCGGCGCCCGGCCACCTGCGCGTCAGCTTCGCGAACCTCCCACCGGAGATCTGTGCACGCGCGGCAGAGCGACTGCGGCAGGGCCTCGAGGCCCTCGCGGCAGAGCTCGGCGGTTGAGTTGTGGCGGATTGGCGGGGGATCAGAGCGCGACGAACTGCTTGTCCTTCATCGAGGCGGTCCAGCCGTCGACCGCCTCGTTGACCTTCGCCCACGACGGCAGCGCCTTGACGCGGTTGATCCACGCCTCGACGTTCTTGTAGGCGGAGAGCTTGCACCCGATGGTCTCGCCCACGCACACGAGCTGCGCGCCGAAGAGGTCCGCGATCGTGAGCTCGCTGCCGCAGACGTAGGGGTTCGACCCGAGGATCGCCTTGTCGAGCATCTCGAGGTGCGCCGCCGAGCGCTCCTTGCCCCACGCCAGCGCCCCCGCGTGCGCCTCGTCGGTCGCGCGCTTGTGGTGCGGGAAGAGCTGCGGGTAGATGAGGTTGTAGCCCCAGTCCTTGTAGAAGTTCGAGTTGAACCAGTCCATGCGCTCGTTGACGCGCGCGCGCTTCTTCGGGTCCTTCGGGTAGAGCGGCGAGTCGACCTTGTCGGCGAGGTACTTGAGGATCGCCGAGCTCTCCGTGAGCACGAAGTCGCCGTCCTGCAGCACGGGCACCATGCGGAGGGGATTGAGCTTGGTGAACGCCTCGCCGTAGTGCTCGCCCTTCATGAGGTCGACGACCACGAATTCGAGCGGGATCTTCGCCTCGGCGGCGAGGAGCAGGACGGGGCGGGTGGTGGTCGAGACGGGGTGACCGTGGAGCTTCATGGCGATTCCTCCCTGGGTTGCGCTGAAATGGTTTGGCCGCGCAATATACAGCGAGCCGATGCGCGCCGACACGAGCACCGCGACGCGCGTGATCTTCGAGCCCGGAGGCCTCGCGCGGCTCGGGGACGATCCGGCGCTCGCAGGCGCAGGGCGCGTCCTCGTCGTCACGACTCCCGCCCGGCGGCACCTCGCCGAGCTCGCCGCCGCGCTGCCCGGACGCAGGCTCGAGGTCTTCGACGGCGCGCGCGTCCACGTCCCGGAGACCGTCGTGACAGCGGCCTCGGCCGCGCTCGAGGCCTTCGCCCCCGACCTCGTGATCGCGCTCGGCGGGGGCGCCGCCACCGGGCTCGGCAAGGTGCTGCGGCAGCGCCACGGCGTCCGGCTCGTCATCGTGCCGACGACGTTCGCGGGCTCCGAGGCGACGTCGATCGTCGGCACCACCGTGGCAGGCGACAAGCGCACCGGCCGCGACGACGCGGCGCGCCCCGAGCTCGTGCTCTACGACGCGGCGCTGCTCGGGACGCTGTCCGTGGGCGTCGCCGTGCAGAGCCTGCTCAACGCCCTCGCGCACCCGGTGAGCGCCCTGTCGACGGGCGCGCTCGGCGACGATCTCGCGGCCGAGGCGCTCGACGCCGCGCGCGCGGGGGTCTCGACGCTGCGCGCCCTCGTGCGAAGCCCCCCGAGCGTGGCGCTGCTCGCCGAGGGTCAGCGGGCGGCGCACGCGGCGGCGCGGGTGCTCGATCGCGCGCCGATGGGCCTTCACCACCGCGTCGCGCACTGGCTCGGCGGGCGCTTCGACCTGCCGCACGCCGCCCTGCACAGCGTGCTCCTGCCCGCGACGCTCGCGCGCCTGCGCGCGGAGCGCCCCGCGCTCGCGGCCCGCCTCGACGAGGCGACGGGCGGCGCCGACCTCGCGGCGGAGGTGACGGACCTGCTCGCCGCGGCCGCCCTGCCCGGCTCGCTGGCGGCGCTCGGCGTGGGCGAGGCAGCGCTCCGCGAGGCGCTCTCCGCCACCCCGACGATGCCGGCGGAGCTCCTCGTCGCCGTCCTGCACGATCGCCCGCGCCCGGGTAGACTCGAGGCATGAGGATCCAGCGCCTGCACCACGCGGCGTACCGCTGCCGCAGCTCCGAGGAGACCCGCCGCTTCTACGAGGACTTCCTCGGCCTGCCCTTCTCGGGCGCGCTCGAGATCACCGAGACCAAGAGCGGCCGCAAGACGGAGGTCCTGCACACCTTCTTCGGCCTGGCGGACGGCTCGTTCCTCGCGTTCTTCGAGGACCCGGAGACGCCGTTCGACTTCAAGCCGCAGCGCGACTACGACCTGCACATCGCGCTCCTCGTAGACGAGCCGACGCTGCACGAAATGTTCGCGCGCGGCAAGGCCCAGGGCGTCGACACGCGCGGCATCGCCGACCACGGCTTCATCGATTCGATCTACTTCCGCGACCCGAACGGCTACGTGATCGAGCTGACCGCGAAGAAGCCGGGGCACGACCAGGCGATGGACCCCGCGACGAACGGCGCCCGCGACAAGCTCGCGCGCTGGCAAGCCCGGAGGGCGTGAGCACGCTCCCGGCCGCGGAGTTCGGCGGCACCGACCGGTTCCGCGTCATCCGCCGCATCGGCACCGGCGGCATGGGCAGCGTGTACGAGGTGCACGACCACGCACGCGAGGAGCGCGTGGCGCTCAAGGCCATCCGCAACCCCGACGCCGAGCTCCTCTACCGCCTCAAGAACGAGTTCCGCGCGCTCGCGGACCTCAAGCACAAGCACCTCGTCGGCCTGCACGAGCTGTTCGTCGAGGGCAACACGTGCTTCTTCACGATGGAGCTCGTCGAGGGCACCGAGCTCTCGAGCTACCTGCGCGCCGAGGCCGGCGACGAGACCGTGCCCCCGGGCGCGCTCGCCTGCGACGAGGCGCGCCTGCGGGCCGTCTTGCCGCAGCTCGTCGAGGGGCTCGATGCGCTGCACCGCGCCGGCAAGATCCACCGCGACATCAAGCCGTCGAACGTGCTCGTCACGCCGGACGGTCGCCTGGTGCTCGTGGACTTCGGCCTCGTCATGCACACGCAGGACGCCGAGCCCGTGACGCAGAGCGGCCAGCCGATCGGCACCGCCGCGTACATGGCGCCCGAGCAGGCGCTCGGCGAGGCGCGCCTGACGCCCGCGGTCGACTGGTACGCGGTGGGCGTCGTCATCTACGAGGCGCTCACCGGCCGCCTGCCCTTCTCGGGACCCACGATGGAGATGCTGGCCGACAAGCAGACGCGCGATCCCGAGCCGCCGCGCGCCCGGGTGCCCCGCGCGCCGCGCGACCTCGACGCGCTCGCGATGGAGCTCCTCTCGCGCGACCCGTCCGCGCGCCCCGGCGGCGACGTCGTGCGACAGCGCCTCGGCCTCACGCCCGACGTACCGGCGCCTCTCTCCGCGCCCGCGGCGCCGAGGCAGGTGCAGATCGCGGGGCGGGAGCGCGAGCTCGCGCAGCTCGAGCGGGGCCTCGCCGCGGTCAAGGACGGGCGCGCGGCCGTGGCGCTCGTGTGCGGTCCGAGCGGCATCGGCAAGAGCACGCTCGTGCACGCGTTCCTCGAGCGCGCGCGCAGGGAGACCGCGAACCTCGTCGTCCTCGAGGGGCGCTGCTACGAGCGCGAGGTCATCTCGTACAAGGCGATGGACAGCGTGGTCGATCGCCTGAGCCACCTGTGGATGACGCTGCCGACGCTCGAGGCGCAGGCGCTGGCGCCACGCGAGGCCGCCCTCCTGCCGCGCCTCTTCCCGGTGCTCGGGCGCGTGCCCGCGGTCATCGACGCGCCGAGCGGCCGCGCCATCTCGGACCCGCAAGAGCTGCGCACCCGCGCGTTCTCGGCGCTGCGCGAGGTGCTGCAGCGGCTCGGCGACCGGCGGCGGCTCGTCGTCGTGCTCGACGACCTTCAGTGGGTCGACGCCAACACGCGGATGCTGCTCGCCGACCTCATGCGGCCGCCCGACGCGCCCGCGCTGCTGCTCGTCCTGTCGAGCCGCGTCGAGGGCTCGGAGGCGCTCGAGGCGCTCGCGGGGCAGATGGACGCCGCGCGCGAGCGCATCGACCTCGCGCCGCTGACGGAGGAGGCCGCGATCGCGCTCTCGCGGCAGCACCTCGGCGCGGCGCAGGGCGAGCTCGCCGAGCGCGTGGCGCGCGAGGCGGCCGGGAACCCGTTCTTCATCGCGGAGCTCGCGCAGCACGTGCAGACGCACCGGATCGGCGCGGACCTCGGCGAGGTGCGGCTCGACGAGCTCGTCGGCCGGCGCATCGGCGAGCTGCCCGAGGACGCGCGGCGCCTGCTCGAGGTGGTCGTGCTCGCGGGCGAGCCGATCACGCTGCGCTGCGCGGGCGCCGCGGCGGCGCTGTCGGGCGGCGCGCTCGTCGGCGCGGCCGAGGTGCTCCGCGGGCTGCGCCTCCTGCGCGTGTCGGGCGGGCGCTCCGACGACCGCGTCGAGCCCTACCACGACCGCATCCGCGACGCGGCGGCGGCGCGCCTCGAGCCGTCCGTCCGCCGCGATCACCACCGCGCGCTGGCGATCGCGTACGAGGCCTGGAGCGAGGCGTCCGCGGATCTCCTGGCGCGCCACTGGCAAGGCGCGGGGGACCACGCGCGCGCCGCCGCGCACGCGCGCAAGGCCGGCGACGACGCCTTCCGCGCGCTCGACTTCGATCGCGCCGCGGTCCTCTATGGCCTGTCGCTCGAGCTCGGCACGCACGACCCGTCCGACGAGCACACGCTGCGCACGGCGTTCGCGGAGGCGCTCTCGAACGCCGGGCGCCTGCGCGACTCGGCCGAGCAGTTCATGCTGGCGACGCGCGGCGCCACGCCCGAGGTGGGCCTCGAGCTGCGCCGGCGCTCCGCCGAGGCGCTCCTGCGCGGCGGCTACCTCGCCGAGGGCCTGGCGGCGCTCCGCGCGGTGCTCGGCGAGATCGGCCTCGGCCTGGCGCGCACGCCGCTCTCGGGCCTGCTCGGCCTCCTCATCCGCCGCGCCTGGGTCCGCCTGCGCGGGCTCGGCTGGAAGCCCGCCGCGCCCACGCGCCGGCAGGACTTCACGCGCGTCGACATCTGCTGGTCGGCCGCGGCCGCGCTCGGCGTCGCGGACCACATCCGCGGCGCGGACTTCCAGGCGCGGCACCTCATCCTCGCCCTCGGCAGCGGCGACGCCCGCCGCATCCAGCGCGCGTTCTTCGCCGAGGCCTGCTTCCTCGGCGCGCAGGGGGCCGTGGGCCGGGCGCGCGAGGCCGTGGACCAGGCCAACGCCCTCGCGAGGACGCTCAACGAACCGTACGCGCTCGCGCTCGCGAAGTGGTCGAGCGCGTTCGTGGGTTACTTCTGCGACTCCGCGTGGCGCACCTCGCGCGAGGGCTTCTCCGAGGCGGAGGCCCTCCTGCGCGGGCACTGCCAGACGGGCGGCTGGGAGCTCGACACGGTCCAGCTCTACGACCTGTTCGCGCGCATGTACCTCGGCGACCTCGTGGAGCTCGATCGCCTGGTCGCGGGCTACCGCCGCGAGGCGGAGCGACGCGGCGACCGCTACATGGCCGTCAACGTGCGCGCGCGCCTCGCGCTCGTGGGCCTCGTGCGCGACGATCCCGCGGGCGCCAGCACCGACGTAGAGGAAGCGATCGGCTCGTGGGCGCCGCAGTCGGACGCCTTCCAGGTCCAGCACTTCTGGGCGCTCTTCAGCCGCTGCGAGATCTCGCTCTACCAGGGGCAGGCCGCGCGGGCCGCGGCGCAGATGGCGGCGGACCTCGGCGCGCTGCGGCGCTCGCTCCTCCTGCGGCTTCCGCTCGTGAGCGTCGAGATCCTGCACCTGCGCGCGCGCATCGCGCTCGCCGTCGGGGCCGCGGCCGGCGGCAAGCGAAGGGCGCAGGCCGCGGAGGCCCTGGCCCTGTCGCGCAAGCTGGCCGCCTTGCCGCTCCCGCTCGCGCGCGCGACGGTCCCGCTCGTCGAGGCCGGCGCCGCGATGCTGCTCGACGACCGCCCCCGCGCGACCGCGCGCCTCCAGGCCGCCGAACGGGAGCTCGAGGCCCTCGGGATGGCGCTCCATGCCGCCGCCACCCGCCGGCGCCTCGGCGAGTTCGCCGGCGGCGAGCGCGGGGCCGACCTCGTCGCGGCCGCCGACGCGTGGATGACCGCCCAGGGCGTGAGGAACCCGACGCGCCTCGTGGGCATGCTGCTCCCGGGGTGGTAGAGGCGGCCACTCATGATTCGCTCGGAGGAAGAGAACGCCAGGGCCGCCAGGCACGCCAGCCGGACATCGCCTGGCTGTCGCGGCGAGTAGCCGGCGGCCGTGCGGGGAACGAGGCTGGCGGTGCGCAGCGGCAGCCGCCCGCCGGGCTGGCGGCCCTTGCGGCCCTGGCGTTCTCCTGTTCTGGGGCCCGTCGGGGAAACCTATCCGCTCATGCGGATGTGTAGAACCATGAGAGGGGGGCTACCGCTCCCCGATCCACTTCTCCACGCGCGCGCGCTCGGCCCCTGCCTCCGAGCGCCTCGACGCCGCGTGCCCCTTTCGCGCCTCCTCCGCCAGGGCTCGCGCCCGCACGCGATCGCCGCCGCTCGCCCAGAGCGCCCTCGCGAGCGCGAAGCTCGTCTGCGCGATGGAGCTCGGGCTCGCGTGGCGCCGCCTGCGCAGCTCGAGCGCCCGCTCGAGGAGCGGGAGGGCCGCGCGGGCGTCGCCGAGGCCGAGGTGGGCCTCACCCGCGAGGGTGAGCGCCACGGCCGCGTCGCGCGCCTCGCGCCCGTAGGCCGCCTCGAGGATCGCGAGCGCGCGCGTGGCGTGCGCGAGCGCGTCCGCGTGCCGCCCCTCGGCGACCAGCGCCGCGGCGAGGTGGTGGTGGCAGCGACCGGCGCGCGGGTGGCGGGCGCCGACGGTGCGCTCGAAGATCGCGAGCGCGCGGCCGTGCAGCACGAGCGCCTCCGCCGGCTGCCCCATCGCGAGGCGCAGCGAGCCGAGGTTGTCGAGCACGGCGGCCACGTCGGCGTGCTCCGCGCCGAGCGCGCGCTCGGTCATCACGCGCGCGGCCTCGAGCTCGGAGAGCCCCTCTTCGTGCCGCCCGAGCCGCCCGAGCGCCTGTCCGAGCTCGCTGTGGATCGGCGCGAGCGAGAGGTGCTGCTTGCCGAGCGCGCGCTCGCCGATCGCCAGCGCTCGCCGGTAGCGCTGGGTGGCCTCGCGGTAGTCGCCCTCGGTCGCGAGCAGGATGCCGAGATGCCCGAGGTGCCCGACGAGCGCGGGGTGCTCGGGCCCGAGCGCCTGCTCCTGGATCGCGAGCGCTTGCTCCGCCGTCTCCACGGCCCTTGCGTGGGCCCCCTCCGCCTCGTGCAGCGACGACATGCCGAGGAGCGCCTCGGCCACCGCGCTCGAGCCCGGGCCGATCGCGCGCGCGTAGAGCACGCGGGCGCGGCCGAGCTCCACGAGCACCTCCGCGGCGCGGCCGTGGGCGCGCAGCACGCGGCCGACCGCGAGCGCCCGGTCCGCCTCGAGCCGCTCCGGCCCCCCGAGGCGATCGATCGCCGCGCGCGCGTAGCGGGCCCACTGCAGGCCCGGCTCCGCGCTGTCGCGCTTGACGCCCACGCTCGAGGCCAGCGCCGTCCACGCGCGCGCCGCGACGTCGTCGTGCTGGCTGGCGGCGCCGCTCGCGGCCGCCTCCTGCAGCGACGCCTCGGCCGCCTTGAGATCGCCGAGCGCCGCCTCGAGCTCGCCCCGGACCTCGAGCGCCTCGGCCTCCGCGGGCAGGTAGCCCGCCGCACGCGCCTCGGCGAACACCTCGCGGGCGATCGAAAGGCCGTCCGCGTAGCGCCCCACGGCCGCCCGCGCGCGCGCGTCGGCGAGCCTGCCGCGCAGCGCCTCCACCTGCACGCGGAGCTTCTCCGGCGGCTTGCCGCGCCGACGCAACACATTCGCATCCGCGCATGAATCGACCGGCGCGAGGCCCTCGACGAGGTCGATGGCGCGCTCGACGACCGCGCGGTCGGCGCGCTCGAGCACGCGCGTGACGGCGCCGAGCTCGCCGAGGCGCTCCTCGAGGCAGTCGAGCTCGAGCCCGCGCCGATCGCTCGCGTCGCCGTCCGCGGCGCAGGCGGCGCCGATCCGCTCGCGCCACTGGGCCGCGTGGCGATCGAGCCGCTCCGCCGCGCGCGTGGCGGCGTCCCGCGCGAACGACGCGCCCGTGTCGACGAAGGCGCGCTCGAGCGCGGCGCGGCGCTCGGGGCCCCAGACCCGGTGCAGCCGCGCGCCGACACGCTCGCAGCCTGCGGGCACGCGTCCCGCCGCGAGCCACTGCCCGCCGAGTGCCAGCGCGCAAAGGCCCAGGCCCGCGCCGATCGCGAGCACGCGGCGCCTCGGCGCCCTGCGGGCGGCCTCGAGCGCCTCGAGCAGTTGCGTCATGGAGGGCCACCGCGCGGCGGGGTCCGCGGCGAGCGCGCGCACGACCACGCGGTGCACGGCCGCCGGCACGCCGCGGCGATCTCCTGGCGTCATCACCGCCCCGGCGAGCACCGCGCGCTCGAGCTCCGGCAGCGTCGCGCCCGAGAACGGCCGCTGCCCGTAGAGCGCCTCGAAGAGCGCCACGCCGAAGCTGAACTGGTCGCTGCGCGCGTCGGCGGACGCGCCGCGCCACTTCTCGGGCGCGAGGTACGCCGGCGTCCCGGACGAGCCGCCCGGCTCGGTCGCCGCGCGCGCGAAGCCGAAGTCCGTCACGCGCACGCGTCCGTCGTGGCCACGCATGACGTTCCGGGGCGTGAAGTCGTGGTGCACGAGGCCCGCCGCGTGCGCCGCGCCGAGGCCCCGCCCCGCCTGCGCGAAGGCCTCCAGCACCTCGCGCCACGGACGCGGCGTCTCGAGCCACGCCGCGAGCGTCTGCCCCTCGACGAGCTCCATCGACAGGAAGACGTGCTGGCGGTAGACGCCGGCGTCGAAGATCGCCACGACGTTCGGGTGCTGAAGGCGCGCCATCGCCTCCGCCTCCTGCTGGAGCCCTTGCAGGAGGCGCGCGCCCTGCGCGTCCTGCCCGAGCTGCCAGAGCACCTTGAGCGCCACGAGCCGGCCGAGCACGGTGTCGCGCGCGCGGTAGACGATGCCCATGCTGCCCGCGCCGATGGCCTCGAGCTCCACGTAGCGGTCGGCCGCAGCGGGCGGCCCCGCCGCCGGTGCCTCGGCCTCGATCGATCGCGTCGCATGCGCCAGCCACTGCCGGCAATCCGCGCACCCGGCGACGTGGGCGAGCGCGTCCGCGCGTGCCGCCGGCGGC
Organism: uncultured Myxococcales bacterium; assembly: GCA_964593795.1. Lineage (GTDB taxonomy): Bacteria > Myxococcota_A > Polyangia > JAHFDS01 > JAHFDS01 > JAHFDS01. The sequence goes on from CAZQJC010000015.1 coordinate 22,034, forward strand.
AGCGTCCGCTCGAGCAGCCCAAGGACGATCTCCTCGGTCAGGCAGGGCATCGTTGATTGCGCCCGCGCGCGCCCACGATAATAGGCCAGTGCCGCCCGGCGCCGCGCTCGCCGCGGTTCTTTTCGCAGAGGCGCCCGGCCTCGCCGTCGAGCGAGCCGCGCTCGAGGCGTGGCTCGACGCAACCCTCACGCGGTGCCGCGAAGCCTGGCCGGAGCTCGCGCCCCCTGGCGAGGCGTTCGTGCGCCACCTCGGGAGCCGCCTCCTGGCGGGCGACGACCTGGCGGCGCTCGAGCGCCTGCACGCCCCCGATCTGCACCTCGCGTTCGCGTGCGCGCGCGGCGAGCCGGCGGCGCTCGCGGCGTTCGAGCGGACGCACCTCGGCCAGGTCGCCGACTTCGTGCGGCACCTCGATCGCTCGCGCGACTTCCTCGACGAGGTGACGCAGGGCCTGCGCGAGAAGCTCTTCGTCGCCCCCGCGCGAAAGATCCTCGAATACGGCGGCAAGGGCGCGCTCGGCGGCTGGCTGCGCGTGGTCGCGGTGCGCGCGGCGCTCGATCTCAAGCGGCGCGATCCCCGGGGCGCGCACGAGCCCGCCGACGACGAGCTCGCGGTCCCCGGCCTCGATCCCGAGCTCGACTACATCAAGGCCACCTACCGGGACGAGCTCGCCGCGGCGCTCCGCGCGACGCTCGACGCCCTGCCGCCCGACGAGCGCGCGGTCCTGCGCCTCTTCTACTGCGACGGCTGCAACATCGATCAGATCGGCGCGCTCTACGAGGTCCACCGGGCCACGGTCGCGCGCTGGCTCGACCGCTCGCGCCGCAGCATCCTCGCCGAGACGCGGCGCCTGCTCGGCCAGCGCCTGCGCGTCGCCCCCGGCGAGCTCGACAGCCTCATCGACCTCATGCAGAGCCGCCTCGAGCTGAGCCTGCAGCGCCTCTTGCCCCCGGGCGGGCCGGGCTGACCCTCTCTTTTCTTTGCGACAACTCGCGCCGGGCCGCGTCAGTGCCTCGAAGGACGCGTTCCCTCGAGGCCCACATGAAGAATCTCGCGCTGTTGTCCCTGCTCTCGATGCTCGGTGCGTGCGGCACCACCTCCGGCGAGGAGCCCGCGGCCGGGCCCGCCCGGGACGCCGGAGCGCCCCGGGGACGCGACGCGGCCCCCGCGGCCCGGCCCGACGCGGCCTCCCCGACACCGACCCCGGACGCCGGGACCCCCGCACCCGACGCGGCACCTGCGGCACCCGACGGCCCAGGCGTCCCCGCGGTCGACTACTGCAACGCGACCGACCCGCGCCAGCCCGCGCCCCTCGTCTTCGCCACGCCCGAGGCCGGCGAGCGTCCGTACCTCGAGGTGCTCGAGCGCGCGACCCGCTCGGTGCGCGTGCAGGTCTACCTCATGGGCACGGGCGGCATCCTCACGGCCCTCAAGGCCAAGGCGCAGGCCGGCGTGCGCGTGCAGGTGATCCTCGACGGCGAGCAGGGCCGGGACACCAATCAGCGCTACTTCGACCAGCTCGCGGCGGCGGGCGTCGAGGTCCTCTGGAGCGACCCGCAGTTCTCGTACATGCACGCCAAGTTCATCGTGGTGGACGAGCGCGAGGCGCTGGTCTCGACCGGCAACTACTCCGCGCAGTACTCGATCAACCTCGAGCGGAACTTCGTCGCGCAGCTCTCCGATCCGGCCGACGTGGCCGACCTCGTCGCGCTCTTCGACGCCGACTGGAGCCGCGCGAGCCCGGACATGCGCTGCACGCGCCTCGTCGTCTCGCCCATCAACTCCAAGGACCGCATCCTCGCTCTCATCAACTCCGCGCAGCGCACCCTGCAGATCGAGTCGATGCAGTTCGCCGATCGCGACGTGCGCGCGGCCGTGCAGGCGCGCAAGCAGGCGGGCGTAGAGGTGCGCGCGCTCCTCGCGGACGCGGGATGGATCACCGCCAATGCCGACGCGGCGACCTTCTTGAAGGGCCTCGGCGTGCCGGTCAAGCACATCCCCCACCTGCACACCAAGGTGCTGATCGTGGACGGTGCGCGCGCGTACTTCGGCTCGGAGAACCTCTCGGTGACCTCGCTGACGCGCAACCGCGAGGTCGGCCTCATCGTGACCGAGGCCTCGTCGGTGGCGCCGCTCCTGGCCACCTTCGAGCGCGACTGGACCGCGGGCGTGGACTTCTGAACCGGGTACTTGATTGATCGGGCTCGACCTCGGGATCCAATCACACCGTCGCACGTCCATTTGACCGCGCGCACCGCCGCGCATTGCAGGATTGACAGCCGCCGCGAGCTGCGTTAGCATCTGATCCGTATTCGCGACTTTCCCAGAACCGAGGAGCTCGACCTTCGAGAACTGCCATGACCCGCCAGACACTCTCCCTGACGCACCTCCAAGGCTACCGGCCCAAGGCGATCTCGTCTGGCTCGGGTCGGCCGGGGTGCATGCATCAGGGGAGCGCGCTGATGGGCGAGTTCTTGAACAGTTCCATGCGGTTCACGCTGAAGTTCAAGGCCACGCGCCCCGAGCGCCTCGAAGGGAAGGCTTCCTTCTCATAGGTCCTGCGATCCAGGACCCGTGAACGGGAAGCCACCCCAGGGAGACCTCGGGTGGCTTTTTTCGTTTCGGCGCTCGAGACCCGCAGCGCGCGTCCGCGCATGACGGGGCATTAGACCGGTACGGAGCCGGGGCGGATTGTAGACCCGCCGTCTTTCGGGACCTTCGGGGTTCGACTCCCTGATGCCCCACGACAGGAGACGTGTATGCGCAGGACGCATTGTCCAAATCGGCGAAAACCCACGGCGGCAAGGACGGCCCCGCCTCCGTGGTGAAATGGAAATCACGTCGGATTTTTAATCCGAGCATTGGGGGTTCGAATCCCTCCGGGGGCACGACCGTCACGATCCGGGCTCGTCCAAGGGCAGGACGCTCGCCTCTGAACCGAGCAATCCAGGTTCGAATCCTGGGCCCGGGACCATCACACACGCACGGGCGTTCGCGCCGGTGCGACGACCGCGTACTGCCGTGCACGTCACGCGAGCGCCGAGCCATGGGCTCCGGCCAGGGCGGACGACACAAGCGGTGGCGGGCTCATTGACAACTGGATAGGGAAACGACGATGGGAGCGCCCTGGCCGGCGCTCCATTCTCCCGCTCTTGCGTAGACGGTCTGCGCGTCCCCCTGAAGAGGGGAAGGTCCTGGTTCGATTCCAGGGGGCGGGACTCCATGCGCCACCCCTCGGGGCGGCACACGGGTCGGTAGCAAATGCTGGCTCTTGCACCGGTCTCTTAAACCGGTAGACGTGAGTTCGATTCTCACCCGACCCACTCCTTCTTCGCAGTCCGCACTTTCCCCGCACGGGGTGGCACATCCGACAGGCGACGGATCTGGTCCCGAAAATCAGCGACCCTTCACAGGGCTTGAGGGTTCGACTCCCTCCCACCCCTCCGCTGTTCCCGTTCCTTGCTCCTAGTGCCTCGACCCCGGCGCACTGATCATCGAGCGGGCGGCATCCAGGTCGAGGCCTTGCTTGCGTGTGGCCGGCTCGAAAGCCGGCCACCAGGAAGGGCACGCTGCCCTTCCCCCGCCGTGGCAGGTGCTGCTTGCGCGCCTTCGGCGCGACCACGGCGGGCCCCCCAACCTGCGTCTTCGCTCGCTGCGCGAGGGACGGCCTTGCGCCTCGCTCTGCTCGGCTCGAGCGCACAGCCCGAATCACTGCGCACCCAGTCGAGGTGCCAGGTTCTATGTGCAGATTTCGCCGCACGTCCTGTTCGTCTAGTGGCCGAGGACGGCTGACTCTCGATCAGCCAACAGGGGTTCGATTCCCCTACAGGACGCCGAGTTGCCCCGCTCGTCTATTGGTAAGGACGCCGGTCTTTCAAGCCGGCAGTGCGAGTTCGATTCTCGCGCGGGGTGCCACACATGCGGCACGACCTCCCCACGCCCCACCGGGCAGAAAGGAAGAAAAGAGGTACGACGATGACGAAGCCGCACGTGAATGTTGGGACCATCGGGCACGTGGATCACGGCAAGACCACGCTCACCGCCGCCATCACCCAGCTGCAGGCGCAGCGGGTCGGCGGCCGGGGACGGACCTTCGCCGAGATCGACAGCACGCCCGAGGAGCGCGAGCGCGGGATCACCATCAAGACCGCGCACGTGGAGTACGAGACCGAGACGCGCCATTACGCGCACATCGACTGTCCGGGCCACCGTGATTACGTCAAGAACATGATCACGGGGGCCGCGCAGATGGACGGCGCGATCCTGCTGGTCGATGCCTCGCAGGGGCCCGAGCCGCAGACGCAGGAGCACGTTATCCTGGCGAGCCAGGTGGGCGTCCGGTACCTGGTGGTGTTCATGAACAAGTGCGACGTGGCCGATCCCGAGCTGATCGACCTCGTCGAGATGGAGACGACCGAGATGCTCGCGCGCTACGGCTACACCGGCGTGCGGTTCGTGCGGGGCTCTGCGCTGCAGGCCCTGCTCGCCTGCCAGGCGGGGCGGTTCGAGGGCGAGGAGACCCGCGGGATCCGCGAGCTGCTCGCCGCGCTCGACGCCGCGGTGCCGGTGCCCGAGCGCGATCTCGAGGCGCCGTTCCTCATGCCCATCGAGGGGGTCCACACCATCGAGGGTCACGGCACGGTGGTCACGGGGCGCATCGATCGCGGGCGCATCGTGGTCGGTGACAAGGTGGAGATCGTGGGCCTCGAGCTCGAGCAAGGCAGGGAGGTGATCTGCACGGGCACGCAGATGTTCAGGCGGGACATCCCCGTCGCCGAGGCCGGCATGAACGTCGGGCTCCTGCTCCGTGGCGTCAAGCGCCACGAGGTGGAGCGCGGCCAGATCATGGCGGCCCCCGGCTCGGTGAAGTCTCACCGGCGCGCCCGCGCGCAGCTCGTGACGCTCCTGCCCAAGGAGGGCGGCCGGAAGACGCCGTTTTCGGTGGGCTACCGCCCACAGCTCTTCTTCGGGACGACCGACGTCACCGCGCTCATCGCGCAGATCCACGGCGGTGAGGTGGTGGTGCCGGGCCAGACCGCGGAGGTCACGCTCGAGCTCGGAAAGCCGGTCGGCATGGAGGCCGGCTCGCGCTTCGCCGTCCGCGAGGGTGGCCTGACCATCGGCGCCGGTCGCGTGGTCGCGATCGGCTGAATCGCAACAACGCAATTGCCAACCAGGGCCGCTCCGCGGGAGGTGCGGAGCGGCACCTGCACACGAAGACTCACGGTGGACGAGGAGCGAAGCAGTCGAGCCCCCTGGCTGTGAACCAGGGCCAAGCCGGTGCGAGTCCGGCCTTCCACCCCGTTCTCCCCGCTCCGCCCTCCGGCTGATCATTGATCACATCTGTCAAGGCGCATGGATAGGGCGGGAGCGAGGCCCAAGCGATCGATTTTCTGGGGTGCTGGACTCCCAGAAGGACATTCCATCTGCCTAGGCAGATGTGACGAATCATGAGGCCCTCCGGGCTGCGCGGGGCCCCTGTCGCGCCCTTGGGGGCGGCCCTGCGGGCGCGACGCAGCCTTGCCGTCGTCGTCCAGGAGCCAGGACGCCTGCCCGGTACGCAGGAAACGTGGGTGCGACTCCCGCCGGCGGCTCAGCAGCAGCATCGACATTGCGAAGACATTGCGGGGAGGTCGAGGACCAGACTGGGCTCATAACCCACGTCGAGCAGGCGCGACTCCTGCCCCCGCTACGCCTGGGTACTCCAACCTTTGGTAGAGAGACTGGTCTCAGAATCCAGCAAGTGCGGGTTCGAATCCCGCCCCAGGTACCCCACGCCGCGGTAGCCCAACTCGGAAGAGGCAGCAGCCCGAGGCGCTGCACAGTGTGAGTTCGAATCTCACCCGCGGTACGCATGGCCGCGTAGCCCAACTGGAAGAGGCAGCCGCTTCAATCCCGGCTCAGTGAGGGTTCGAATCCCTCCGTGGCTACGACATCGCATTCCGGAGAGTCCGTCCTGCAATGGTGCCAGGTGCCCGTCCGCTAAACGGGTGGCCGCCACGCGCGGTCTGGGGGTTCGAATCCCCTGCTCTCCTCTCCAGAGGATCGCCTCGAACCGAGCACGAGCACGAGCACGAGCACGAGTGTTCGGGACACGCAGTAGTTGGCGGCGCTGATGTTCAACAGCGAGCATGCCGGGCTTCCAACCCGGTCGTGCGGGTGCAAGTGTCTCTCCCGCGCTGCGCCAAGGCTTGCGCGGGTCCCTGTGCAGGTCGCGCCGAAGGCGCGCGACGCAGGCAGCGGGGCGGCCCTGCGGGCGGCACGGCGCGCCGCTCCATTTCGCTACTTCTCGCGGCGCTGATGTTCAACAGCGAGCATGCCGGGCTTCCAACCCGGTCGTGCGGGTGCAACTCCCGCGCGCCGCTCCAATCACGGGCCGGAGTCGATGGGTTACCCCTTGAAATGGACCTTCCCATCGACACGCACTCGCCCGGAATCCTGCCCTCATCGCTCAGCGGCCGAGCACCGGTCCCGTAAACCGGCTACCCCGGTTCGACTCCGGGTGGGGGCTCCATTCAGACGAGCTCGCCCAATGGTGGGCCGAAGGAAGGAAGTACGACGATGGCACTCAACTACGGAAAGCTCTTCTCGCGCAAGCTGACCCCGCAGCACGAGCCGATCCCCGGCTCGGCGCAGGTGCAGAACTCGGCCGGCGGCTTCGCCTGGGCCGTGGACGACTGGATCCGGCTCGATCGCTTCCTGCTCCTCGGCACCGAGGGCGGAAGCTACTACGCCTCGGAGCGCAAGCTGACCCGGCAGAACGCCGAGGCGGCGGAGCGCTGCGTCCGGGCCGACGGCGAGCGCGTCGTACGGCGCGTGGTCGAGATCTCGGACGCCGGCCGGGCACCCAGGAACGACCCCGCGATCTTCGTCCTCGCGATGGCCGCGAAGCTCGGTGACTTCGCGACCCGGCGGGCGGCGCTCGGGGTCCTGCCGAAGGTCTGCCGCACCGGCACGCACCTCCTGCACTTCGCGGAGTACGTGCAGGCGTTCGGCGGCTGGGGCCGCGGCACGCGGTCGGCCGTCGCCCGCTGGTACACCGACAAGGCGGTCGACAAGCTCGCCTACCAGCTCGTGAAGTACCAGCAGCGTGACGGCTGGTCGCACCGCGACCTCCTGCGCCTTGCGCACCCGAAGCCGCCCACCATCGAGCACGACGCGCTCTTCCGGTGGACGGTCACAGGGCAGGCGCCGGGCCGCCCCAAGCCTGCCCGGGGCCCCAGCCAGCAAGCATGCGCAGCTGGGGGGACAGCAGCCGAGGCGCCGTACGCGGTCACGGACGGCCTGCGCCTGCTCGACGCGTTCGAGAAGGCGAAGGCGGCCACGGGGGCGGGCGAGATCGCACGGCTCGTGCGCGAGCACGACCTGCCGCGCGAGTGCATCCCGACCGAGTGGCTGGGCGACGCCGACGTCTGGGCGGCGCTCCTCGAGCGGATGCCGGTGACGGCGCTCATCAGAAACCTCGCGACGATGACTCGCGTGGGCCTGCTCGCGCCGATGTCGGCAGCGACGGCGACCGTCCTCGAACGGCTCGGCAATGCCGAGAAGCTCGCGGCGGCACGCGTCCATCCGATCGGCGTCCTCGCCGCGCTCATCACGTACAAGGCAGGCCAGGGCGTGCGCGGTCAGCACACCTGGACGCCGGTCGGACAGATCGTGGACGCGCTCGACGGCGCGTTCTACGCCGCGTTCCGGTCGGTGCAGCCGGCGGGCAAGCGGACCCTGCTCGCCCTCGACGTGTCGGGCTCGATGGAGTCCGGCACCGTCGCGGGTGTGCCGGGGCTGACCCCGCGGGTCGCGAGCGCCGCAATGGCGCTCGTGACGGCGGCGACCGAGCAGCAGCACGCGTTCGTGGCCTTCACGAGCGGAAAGCAGGGCGTCTGGTCGCGGCTGACCGGCGGCAATGGCGGCAGCGCGGCCCGGGGCGGCATCTCGGAGCTCGACATCTCGCCGAGGTGGCGTCTCGACGAGGTGGTGGAGCGCGTGAGCGGCCTTCCGTTCTCGGGCACCGACTGCGCGCTCCCGATGCTGTGGGCGCTGGCGAAGAGGGTCGAGGTCGACACCTTCGTCATCTACACGGACTCGGAGACGTGGGCGGGCGCCATCCACCCGGCACAGGCGCTCGCGGAGTACCGCCGCGACACGGGTATCCCGGCCAAGCTGGTCGTGGTCGGCATGGTCTCGAACGGCTTTTCGATCGCGGACCCGAACGACGCCGGCATGCTCGACGTGGTCGGCTTCGACACGGCGGCGCCGGCCTACATCAGTGACTTCGCGCGTGGCTAAGACTTGGCCATCGACGAGGTCCCTTCAATCACGATCGGGCTGCTCCAGGGGAGACGTCTCCTGGAGCGGCCCCCATTCCAGGGTAGCCCAGCGGCAAGGCAGGCGGCTGTTAACCGCCCACACGCAGGTTCGACTCCTGCCCCTGGAGCCATGCGAGCCGGAGTCACTGGGTTACCAGCGGCCGTGGAGTAACAGTAGCTCGCCGGGCCACCTGGCCCGGAGGTGCGGGTGCGAGTCCCGTCTTCAGACCCAGGGGCAGCGTCTCGTTCGCATGTGGTGTCGTTCGCGGGCCGAAGTGGTTGGTTCATCTGGTTGAGGGGGCTTCGGCCTCCGCACGTTCGAGCCGTGCATCCCAGCCGCGTCACTCGTCCGCAGTTTCCTCGTTCGATGGCCGCTCTTCTTGCCACCGCCTCGCGGATCGAGGCTCGGGCCTTCTAATCCCGGAGCCGGGGGTTCGACTCCCTCCGGTGGCGCTCTCGGGACTTCTTCGGGCCGCGCTCCGGGAGCAGTGTGGACTCCAAATCCGCGCAGCGGGGTTCGATTCCTCGGCGGCCCGCCTCGCAGCTCGATTCTCCTCCGTCCCCATCTCTTTCCGGGATCGTCTAGTGGCAGGACGCGGGCCTTTGGATCCCGCTAGGGAGGTTCGATCCCTCCTCCCGGAGCCGACCCATTCGCCGTCGCGCATGGAATGCGACCCGGGCCTCCGAAGCCTGGCCAGGCAGTTCGATTCTGCCCGGCGGCACTCTCGCCGTGCGCGGCCTCGGCCGCGGCATCCCACCCGTAGCTCAACAGCAGAGCGCTCGCCCGATAAGCGAGTGACGGGGGTGCGACTCCTCCCGGGTGGACCGCGTCTTCGCGTGACCGTCATCGTCGTTCCCTCGCAGACCGCTCGGGCTGAGCCGGACGGTTTCATAAGCCGATCCGCGTGGAGTTCGAGTCTCCCGTCTGCGACCGAGGTTCAGGCGCGCCCGCAGGCGCCGTGGAGGAGGAGCTCGACGAGGGCGTCGATGCGGGCGTCGGAGGCGCGGGCGGGGGAGACGAGCATCCAGTCCTGCATGGTCGCGAAGAGGACGTCGAGGACGAGGTCGGGGTCGGTGCGCCGCGGCAGCTCGCCGCGCTCGATCGCTCGACGGACCACGCTCCGGAGCTCGAGCGCGTCGCCGTCTCGCATGCGCTCGCAGATGACGCCGAGCTCGCCGTCCAGCGACTCGCCGTACAGCATGCGCACGAGGCCCTGCCCCCGCGGCGTGCCGAGGAGCGCGCGCATGCCGCGCGCCAGGTGGCGCAGGTCCTTCCGCAGCGAGCCCGTGTCCGGCACCGTGAGCTGCGTGCCAGCCTCGAGCAGGAGCGCGTCGTGGACGAGCGCGGCCTTGGTCGGCCAGCGACGGTACACGGTGGTCTTGTTCACGCCCGCCGCGGAAGCCACCGCCTCCACGCGCAGCGCCGCGTAGCCGGCCAGCGCGAGCGCCTCGAGCGTCGCCTGCAGCACGCCGCGCACGACCGCGTCTCCCCGGCGCTGCCGCTTCTTGGGCCTCGAACGTGCCGGCCGGCCGGGCATGCTCCATTCCTTCCACGACCGCGCCAGGAATGCAACGCAACTTTCAGTTGCGGTATCGGAGACCGCCTGGTATCGATCGATCGCAACGCGTGGTTGCGATGTGCGCCAAGCCCTCGCCCTCGAACAGCCGCACGGAGGCTCCGACGTGACCGACTCGCAGACACGCGCACCCCGCAGGCGGCCCCGGGCGTCCGGGGCGGCAGGCGCCGCGCTCGCGCTCGGCGCCGCGCTCGCCGCCCAGGTCGCCAGCGCCCAGGCCCCCGCCCCCGAGGCCCCCACCGCCGGGCCCCCGGCGGCCGCGCGACGCCTCACCCTCGACGAGGCCGTGCGCGCCGCCGTCTCGCGCTCGAGCGAGCTCGCCGCGTCCGCCGCCGAGGTGGACGCCTCCGTGGCGGAGCACGCCGCGGCCAGGGGCAGCCTCGGGGCCAAGCTGCACGTGGACGCGAACCTCCTGCGCTGGGACGGCCCGCAGACGGTGGCCTTCGGCCTGCCCGGCACCCCCGCCGGCCCCGCGATCCAGGTCCGCGATCCCTGGACCGCGACCGTCACCGTGAGCGCCGTCCAGCCGGTCTCCGCCCTCTGGCCGCTCCTCGAGCACGTGCGCCTGCGCGACGCCGGCGTCTCGGCCTCGCGCCTGCGCCGCGCGATCGTCGCGCGCGAGGTCGCCCTCGGCACGACCGAGACGTTCTATCGCCTCCTGCAGGCCGAGTCCGTCGCCGAGATCGCGCGCGCCTCGGTCGACGCGCTGGCCGCGCAGGAGCGCCGCGCCGACTCCTTCGTCCGCCAGGGCGTCGTCGCGCGCAACGACCTCCTGCGCGCCCAGGCCGGCCTCGCGGCCGCGCGCCATCGCCTGGTCCAGGCGGACGGCGACGTCGAGCTCCTGCGCGCACGCCTCTCGACGCTCGTCGGCGCCGAGGTCTCCGCCCAGGGCACCACCACC
>CAZQJC010000016.1:0-17974 GCA_964593795.1 uncultured Myxococcales bacterium
GATCTCCCTCCGGCGGCGCGGGCACCTCCGGCGGCGGCGGCAGCGCCGGCTCCTCCGGCGGCGGCGGCAGCGCCGGCTCCTCCGGCGGCGGCGGCAGCGCCGGCTCCTCCGGCGGCGGCGGCAGCGCCGGCTCCTCCGGCGGCGGCGCGGGCTCCTCCGGCGGCGGCGGCAGTGCCGGCTCCTCCGGCGGCGGCGCGGGCTCCTCCGGCGGCGGCGGCAGTGCCGGCACCTCCGGCGGCGGCGCCGGCTCCTCCGGCGGCGGCGGCGCGGGCGACGGTGGCAGCGGGACCGCTGCAGATCCGCGCGAGGCCGGCACGCTGCGCCCCCTGCGCGGAATGCAGCTCCAGGCCACCGGCGCGATGGGCCGCGCCATCGTCGTCGAGATCACGCTCCCCAGCACCGACGGCACGACGCCGGCCACGCAGGGTCGCCCCTTCCCCGTCGTCACGCTCGCGCACGGCGCCTCGCTCGATCTGACGCAGTACCGCTCCTACGCGGATCACCTGGCGTCGTGGGGCTACGCCGTCGTCGCGTGGAACAACCCCGACAGCCTCTTCTCCTACAACCACGACACGGAGGCCTCCGACCTCGTCGGCCTCACCGACTGGATCGCTGCGCCGCCGCCCGCGCTCTCGGGCCTGCTCGATGCCCAGCGCATCGGCGCCTCGGGGCACTCGCTCGGCGGCAAGCTGAGCCTGCTCGCCGCGGGGCGCACGCCGCGCATCAAGGCGAGCTTCACGCTCGATCCCGTAGACGGCGCTGGCGGCCCCGGCGCGGCGCCCGATCCCGCGCGCTTCCCGTCGGCGATCGCGAGCATGGGCACGCTGACCATCCCCGTCGGCATGGTCGGCGAGACGCTCAACGCGACGGGCGGCACGTTCGGCATGTCCTGCGCCCCCGCCGCGCAGAACTTCCAGGCCTTCTACGCCGCGGCGCGCACGCCCGCGTACGCGTACGACGTGGCCGGCGTGGACCACATGGACTTCCTCGACAACCCGGACTGTGGCCTCACCTGCTCGCTCTGCACGCAGGGCACGGCCGATCCGCGCGAGCTGCAGAAGCTCACGCGCGGCCTTCTCGTCGCGTTCTACGAGGTCCACCTGCGCGCCGACGATCGCCTGCGCGCGTTCCTGCAGGCCCCGGCGACGGGTGCGCTGACCGTCCAGACCTCGATGAAGTGACGGCTTCAGGCTTCAGGCTTCACCGCAAGTCCGGATGGGAGCCTGATCGAGGCGAGCCGCAGCGAGCCGCAAGGGCGTAGCGACGCGCAGCGGAGCGAAGACGCAGGGAGGGGGGCCCCGAGCACGGGTTTGCCGGGTGGGGGTGGGGGCGGGGCGGCGCGCCCCGCCTGCGGCGGCCTTCGAGGCCGCCGATCGCACCTAGGGATCGACGCGGACGACCGCGTTCGCGGCCGCGTCGACGTAGTAGAGCTTGCCGTCGGGCCCGAACGTCAGGCCCATCAGCCCCTGCGCCCCGGTCGCGACGCGCGCGAGCTCGCGCTTCGACGCCACCTCGAACGCGATGATCTCGCCCGACGCGTGGTCCGACACGAAGAGGCGGCCATTGGCGAGCGCGAGTCCGCTCGGCTCGCGCAGCCCCTGGCTGGCGAAGACCTCGGTGGTCGCGCCCATCATCTCGGAGTACTCCGCGAGCGGCTCGCTCACGAGCGGCAGCGTCCGCGACCGCGCGCCGGTCCGCACGTCGAAGCGCACGACGCGCGCCGCGCCGGTGTCGGCGATGTAGAGCCACGCCCTGTCGGCGTCCACCACCATGTGCCCGGGGACGTTGGCCTTCCGCGTCAGGCGCACCTCGGGGTAGCGCCGGATGATGCCGTCCGAGTGGTCCTCGTAGCCCGGGCCGTGGTCGCGCTGGAAGTCGTAGAACGTCAGCGAGCCCGCGTCGCCGTCGAACACGAAGTACTGGTTCCCCTGCAGGTGCGCGATGCCCATGCACATGGGGCTGCCGTGGAGCATGTCGAGGTGGCTGCCGAGGAGCTGGTCGTTCTGGTGGACGCGCGCGTAGATCGCGAGGTCGGCCGGCCAGAGCGCCGGGCCCATGAAGTCGTTCGGCGGCCGCGTGTTGTTGTAGGTGTTGCGCGACTCGTGGCAGGTGGCGAAGGTGTTGGCGGCGCCGAAGGCGGCCCCGCTGACCTCCTCCATGAAGTGATCGCCGTACGCGTCCACGCGCGCGTCGACGCGCTGGCTGCGCGTGCCGGGCGCGAAGTAGATGACGGTGCCGTCGGTGGCGCGGTTCCAGGTCCAGAGCTCGTCGGGCCGATCGGGGTGGAACGCGAGCGCGCGCGGCGTGGCGAGCCCGTCCTGGGGCGTCGAGATCGTCGTCAGCCGGCGCGTGCCCTCGGCGCCGAGCTCCGGGACGGTGATCCCACTGCCCGCGCCGCCCGCTCCCGCGCCGCCAGCTCCCGCGCCGCCAGCTCCCGCGCCGCCAGCTCCCGCGCCGCCAGCTCCCGCGCCGCCAGCTCCCGCGCCGCCAGCTCCCGCGCCGCCAGCTCCCGCGCCGCCAACGCCCGCGCCACCAACGCCCGCGCCGCCAGCGCCCGCGCCGCCACGACCCGCGCCGCCACTGCCCGCACCGCCGCCACCCGCGCCGGCCCTGCCCGCAGCGCCCGCCCCGCCGCTGCCACCCGGTGCGTCATCACCGCAACCGGCGCCCGCGAGCGCGACCGACACGACCCCTGCGAACCAGACCTGACACCAGCGCTTCATCCTCCGGCGCATAGCAGAGCCGGGCCACCGGGATCAACGGCAGAGCGCAGTTCCTGCGCGCCGGATCACCGCCCGAGCCAGCCGGCCAGGCACCCCTGGGCGGTCTCGAGCGCGGTGCGCAGCGGCACGTCCCCGGCGTCGATGCTGCGCACGATGGCCAGCCAGTCGAAGGGCGAGAGCGAGCAGAAGCCCGTCTCGAGGTAGCAGGTGACGTGCGTCTCGAGGCCGATCGCTCGCGTCTCCTCGCACGCGGTGCCGATGGGCGCGCGCCGATCGAGCTCGCGCACCAGGCACTGGCGGACGCGCTGGAGCCAGCGCCGCGCGGCGGCGCTCACGCGCGGCTCGGTGACGCTCGCGAAGCGCTGGCAGTACGGCCCCACGTAGCTCGCGACGTAGCCGCCCGGCCCGCACGGCTGCGCGGCCTCGCGGCAGCGGTAGTACTCGCAGACCTCGCAGCCCTGCGTGCTCGCCCACGCCACGCACGCGGCGCCGGGCGCGCTGCGGACGGTGGACGTGCAGGCCGCGACGGGGCACCGATTGAGGAACCCCGCCGAGCAGGCGAAGCGCGCAAGCCATCCGCTCGAGTCCGCCTTGCCGTCTTCGAGGGCGGCGCCGAGCGCCGCGCAGTCGCTGCCGAGCACGGCGCTCGCGGCCTCGCGATCGCAGGCAACAGGGACCACCGCCTCCCCCTCGGGCGCGCCGGTGCACGCCGCGAGGTGCGTCGCCGCCGCCGCACAGGGGTCCTCGGGCGCGGCCGAGCCGCCGCAGCCCCCGAGGAGCACGGCCAGGATCAAGGACGGACAGATCGAGATGGAACGCACGCGCCCGCCATGAGCACGCCCCGTGCCCGCTCCGCCCCACGCAAGCTGGCCGACTTGCACGCCCGCCTGGTGATCTCCCCGATCACCCCCGGCCGCTCCGGTAGCCGGGGGCAGGCCCGACCTTCGCCCGTCCCACATAAAAAGTGACTTGTCACTTTTTATGTTCGCCGCTAGAGTCCGTGCATGCCAGCGACCCGCCGCACACAGGAGGAGCGCCGCACCGCCACGCGCCAGGGCCTGCTCGACGCGACCCTCGAGTGCCTCGTCGAGCTCGGCTACGCGCGCACGACGACGACCGAGGTGGCGCGCCGCGCCGGCGTGTCGCAGGGCGCCATCTTCAACCACTTCCCCACCAAGTCGCAGCTCGTGGTCGCGGCCACCGAGCAGCTCTTCGCCGAGCTCGTCGAGGCGTTCCGCACCGCGCTCGCGCGCGGGCGCCCGGACGAGGACCCGGTCGCGGCCGCGATCCGCCGGCTCTGGGACGTCTTCTGCCACCCGCGCCTGCGCGCCGTCTACCTGCTCTACGCCGAGGCCCCGGCCGACGAGGAGCTGCTCGTCGCGCTCCGCCCCGTCGTCGCCCGCCACAACGCCAACGTCATCGTCTTCGCGGCCGCGCTCTTCCCCGCGCTCGAGGCGCCCGGCCTCGGCGCCCTGCTCGACTGCGTCGTCTTCGCCATGCAAGGCGCGTCGCTCCAGCGCCCCGTCCACCTCGATCGCGCGCGGGAGCGTGCGCTCCTCGCCACGCTCGAGCAGCTCGCCCGGACCGCGCTGGCCGCGGCGCCCGGCACCCGCCGGAAGGGAGGCCCCCGTTGATCGACCTCACCGTGTACGCGATCCCCGTCTTCCTCGTCACGATGGCGCTCGAGGCCCTCGTGCTCGCGCGCCGCGGCCGCGGCTACGACCTCGCGGACACCGCCGCGAGCCTGTCTGGGGGCCTCGGCGAGCTCGCGGTCGACTTCGCCTGGAAGGCCGTCGCGCTCGCGTTGTACGGCGCGGTCTACCAGCACCGCGTCCTCGACCTCGGCACCGGCGCCCTCGCGTGGGCGCTGCTCGTCGTCTGCGAAGACCTCTGCTACTACGCGTACCACCGCGTCGGTCACGAGGTGCGCCTCTTCTGGGCGAGCCACGTCGCCCACCACTCGAGCCAGCGCTACACGCTCGCGACCGCGCTCCGCCAGTCGTGGACCGCGCCCATCTTCGGGCTGCCGTTCTGGCTGCCGCTGCCGCTCCTCGGCTTCCGCCCCGAGATGGTCCTCGTGGCCAAATCCGTCAGCCTCCTCTACCAGTACTGGATCCACACCGAGACCGTCGAGCGCCTCGGCCCCCTCGAGTGGGTGCTCAACACGCCGTCGCACCACCGCGTGCACCACGGCTCGAACCCGCGCTACCTCGACCGGAACTACGGCGGCATCTTCATCGTGTGGGACCGCCTGTTCGGCACCTTCGAGCCCGAGCGCGAGCCCGTCGTCTATGGCCTCACGAAGAACCTGACGACGCACTCGCCGCTTCACATCCAGCTCGCCGAGCTCGCCGCCGTGGGTCGTGACTTCCTCGCCGCACGCGGCCCCGCCGCCCGCCTGCGCGCCCTCTTCGGCCGCACCGGCGCCCCGCCGCTTCACGCCGGATCCGCAGCCGCGCCGGCCCCGGCCACGCCAGCGTGATGATCGAGTCGTGAGGCCACACCCGGTCCTTCTTCATGGAGCAGAGGCCCCCTTCGTCCTCCAATCGGCACCACATCATCTCGCGGAGGCAGGTTCTGATGCGCCTGCAGAGCCGGCCCACGGCTCCGCCAGCACGCGATCGAGCGCCGGGCCTGGGTGGTCGAGCGCTTGAGCAAGAGATGGATGGGCGCCTGCGCAGAGTCCCCGGTCCAGGCCTGTGCCAGCGCGCCGGCATCCAGGACTACACGCCGAGCACGCGTCGCGCCCATGCCTGGTCATCCGGGCTCGGCGGCCCGCGCTCCGCGTGTGAAGGGCACTGTTCCGACGCGAGGTCGCGCCGACGGGTCTGCTGGTCGGTCCGCCGGTCCGTGGTAGCGTTGACGCGTGTCGCTCGCCCGCCGTCTTCACCGCTACACGTACGCCGAGTACGTGGCGCTCGAGCTCTCGAGCCCGACCAAGCACGAGTTCCTGGATGGCGAGATCTACGCGATGGCGGGAGGCTCGGAGGAGCACTCCGCGCTCGCCGCAGAGGTGCTACGCGTGCTCGGCAACGCGGTCGGCTCGAAGCCGTGTCGCGTGCACACGTCGGATCTCCGCATCTACGTGGAGTCGGCTGGGCTCGCGACGTTCCCCGACGGCGCGGTGATCTGCGGCCCGCTCGAGCAGCACGCCCCGAGCCCCGTGGCCACGGCGCTCAATCCATCGGTGCTGCTCGAGGTCACGAGCCCCTCGTCCGAGGAGCTCGACACCGGCGACAAGCAGGTCTTCTACCGGACCATCCCGTCGCTCAACGAGCTCGTCATCGTGTCGCACCGGGAGCGCCGCATCACCGTGCACCAGCGCGAGGCGGACGGCACCTGGTCGACCCGCGTCGCGATCGCCGGCGGTCGCGTGACCGTGCCCAGCCTCGGCGCCGAGCTCATGGTGGACGAGATCTACCGGTCGAGCACGATCCGCTGACCGGAGGAATCTCGCCGGGGCGCGGCCACACCCGGGACGAGGTCCTCCAGCGACGGATGTGACGACTCCTCGGCCCTCCTGCCTTGAGCCGGTGGGACTCTCTTCACGTCCCGGCCGAGCGCGTTGAAGGGCCGGAACGGTCCGCCGCCCAGCACCTGCTGATCACCGACGAGCGCGCACGCGGAGAGGGAGAGCGCCGCGGGCTAAGGCTGGCGCGGTGACGACGAAGCCTGCGCTCACACCAACTCGCGCAGGAGCTCGACCACCCGCTGGTGCGGCGTCCCTTCGAGCATCCGGAGCACCTGCTTGGCGCCGAGGAGGGCCCTTGGCCGCGTGCCGCGTGGAAGCGCGCGAAAAGCGGCCTCGAGCGCGGCGGGCGCGTCCTCGGCCAGTACGGCACAGAGCACGCTCGCCTGATGGAGGTCCTTGTGCCGCTTGTCGCTTGTCGCGGTGCGCAGCTGCGACACCAGCATCTTGTGCCACGCGAAGGCCTCGGGCCGCGGGACGCGCACGGGGACGACGCAGTCCTTGCCGAGCGCTACGGCGTCGAGCGGCTCCTCGAGCAGGAAGCCGAGATGGGGCAGCGCGGTCGCGTGCGCGCGTAGCTCGGGGACAGGCCGGATGGTCACGTCGGCGCCGCGCGCCGGGACAAGGAGGTCCACGCGCAACCGATCGCGACCGGGTGGCATGTACGAGGTGGGGGGCGACTTGCGATCGAGCCCGGGAACCGGATGGAGTGGGATGGTCGAGTCTGCCAGCATCCGCTCGAAGTCGTCGTCGCCGGGCGCGATCTCGAGGGGCTCGCCGCGCGCGAGGTCGACGTCCTCCGTCGAGAAGGCAGCCGCCCGCACGCCGAGGTCGTTGAGCAGCGCGCCGTAGGCGTGGGAGCCCACGAGGATCGCGCCGCCGCGGAAGAGGCCGCGGTTCGCGAGCGCGGCCAGGATGGCCGAGGTGCGAACGTCCACGCGCACGTAGCCCTGCTGGGCGAGCAGCCGGGTGTCTCGAGCGAGCGCGTTGGCGACGGCGATCTGCGTGCGAAGGGCCTCCGCCCGCGCCTCGGCCTCCGGGGCCGACACCGGGCCGAGGTAGGTCGCGGCCTTCCTCCCCTGCGCGTCGTAGAACTGTCGGTAGTAGAACTGGCTGCCCTTGACCTCGCGCACCCCGACCGACCCCGGCGTGCCGACGAGCAAGAACGGCTGCTCGACCGCCTGCCGCTTGACCTCGGAGAACGACGTCTGCAGGACCAGCGCATGCCGCGAGTAGAGCGTCGAGCCGGCCATCGTTGTTATCTACAATACAGCACTAGATAACAACCCGTCTCGCCGCAGCCGGGGGATCGAGGCAGCGACAAGAGCCTGCCAGGCCCGTCGAGGTCTGGCACCATCGGCCCATGCTTCGACAGGTGCGAGTCGACATGCAGGCGATCCTCGACGCGATGACCGAGCACGGATCCGAGCTCCCGCCGGCCCTGCTCGACCTCGTGAGCGGCGAGGTCGTCCACGACACCACGGACGTGTATCCGGACCCCGACCTCAGTCGCATGCTCGAGGACGAACCGGAGAGGTTCGAGGAGGTCCCGCGTCAGAGCAGCCACGAAGGCTTCAGACTGATGGCGTCGTTTGCCGAGCAGGTCGCGGACGACGACATCCGGGACGATCTCGCGGTGGCGCTCTCTGGCCGGGGGGCGTTCGGGCGCTTTCGCGACGTGATCCGGCGCTACCCGGAGATCGACCGGGCCTGGCAGGCATTCGAACGCGACGCCTTGCTCGCGAGCGCCGGCGAGTGGCTCGCATCGCTGGGCATCGAGCCGGTCTACGAGCTTGCGCCGATTGCACCGCCCGCAAACCCGGTGACGCGCGCGCCCGAAGGGCGCGTTGGCCTTCTCGACCTGCTCCTGCTCGGCGCCCCGGACGGCAAGACCGAGCTGCTCGAGGGACGTGTGCTGCGAACCTTCAAGGCCGCAAGCGCCGACGAAGCGCGGGTGCTGTTCAAGCGCCTCGCCCGCGAGCTCTGCGAGCACTTCGGCCTCCCCTGGCGCAAGCGGTTCGCACAGGGCACCTCACGCTTCGACCTCGAGCGGGCGCACCTGACCGTGGACGGCCGATCGATTGACCTGTGGATCGACGTCGCGCCCTCCACCTGGCGCGCGTTCTCGGAATAGGGCGCGCGCGGTCCTCACACCGAGCTCGGCGCTTCATGCGGGGGCTGGCGAGCGTGGGACTCAGGCAAGAAAAAGGCCAGCTGGGTGGCGTCCCAACTGGCCTCGATCCTTCATCAATTTCGGTGGGGGCTGTAGGGATTGAACCTACGACTTCGTCCGTGTGAAGGACGCACTCTCCCGCTGAGTTAAGCCCCCGGGATGCTTCGGAGCCGATCGAATAGCCGACTTGCCCGGGGAGGTCAAGCCTCCTCGAGAAGGTGTACGCTGCCGGGATGCTGGCGGTGATCGTGGACCTCCTGCGCCGCCGGCGCGAGCAGGTCACAGACCGCATGGCGGCCGAGATCTTGCGGTCCGTACCGCGCTACGCGGGCGCGGACGCGACGGCGCTCCGGCGCAACATCTCTGCGCTCTTCGAGGACCTGCTCGCCGTGGTCGAGCTCGACGACCGCACGCGCCTCGTCGAGCGGCTCGGCGAGATCTCCCGCGCGCGCATCGAGCAGGGGTTCTCGATCTCCGACTTCCTCCGCGCGCTCCTGCTCTTCCTGCCCGTCGTGCGCGCGGTCGTGCGCACCGCGGGGCCCGAGGCCGACCCCGCCGCGGCGGCCGGCTTCGCGTCGCTCGAGGCGATCGTGCACCAGCTCGCCGCGACCGCCGCCGACGTCTACATGAGCGGCGTGACCGTGCGCCTCGAGTCGAAGAACCGCGAGCTCAACCGCCTGAACCAGCTCCTCGCCGCGCACGAGCGCGCGCTCGAGAGCGAGGTCGCGGGCGCCACGCGGGCGCTCGAGGCGGCGAGTGAGTTCAACCGGCGCGTCCTCGAGAGCCTGTCCGCGGGCGTCCTCGTCGTCGCGGCGGGCACGCACGTCGTCACGCTCTACTCGTCGCGCCTCGAGGAGATGCTCGGCATCCCCGCCGAGGAGGTGCTCGGCCGCGAGGTCACGGGCGCCCTCGGCCGCGTGCGAGGCCTGGACCTGCCCGCGCTCGTGCGCGCCGTGCGCACGATGGGCCTGCTGCCCCTGACCAAGCTGCGGCTCGAGCTGGCGGATGGCACCGCGCGCGCCGTGCACGTGCGGGCGCATCGCCTCCGCGACGCGGACGGCGCGGCCGAGGGCACGGTCGTGCTCGTGGACGACATCACCGAGCGCGAGCTCCTGCTCGACTCGCTGTCCCGCTACGTGTCGCGCGACGTGGTGGAGCGCGTGCTCGCGCGCGGCGCCGTGCTCGGCCTCGAGGGCGAGCAGCGCGTGTGCACGATCCTCTTCGCCGACATCCGCGGCTTCACGCGCCTCGGCGAGACGCAGCCGCTCGCCACGCTGCACGCCCTGCTCAACGGGTACTTCCACGTCATCACCGAGGCCATCACGCGCGCGGGCGGCTTCGTCGACAAGTTCGTGGGCGACAAGGTCATGGCGCTCTTCTTCGGCCAGGCCGACGCGGCCGCCTCGGCGCGGGCGGCCCTGCGCGCGGCGGGCGCGATCCAGCGCGAGCTCGGCGCGCAGAACGAGGCGCGCAGGCGGGCAGGCGAGCCCGCGATCGAGGTCGGCATCGGCGTCAACGCGGGCGAGGTGCTGCTCGGCAACGTCGGCAGCGAGGCGCGCATGGACTTCACCGCCATCGGCGACGCCGTCAACCTCGCGGACCGGCTGCAGGAGATCGCGCGTGGGGGCGAGGTGCTCGTCGGCGAAGGCGTGGCCGCGCTCGTCGGCGACGAGCCCGCGCTCGAGCCGCGCGGCGCCGTGTCCCTCAAGGGCCGCAGCGCCCCCGCCGAGGTCTGGGCGCTGCGATAGCCCGAGCGGTCAGCCCGGGTCAGCCGTTCTCGCCCTCCTTCGTGGCGCCGACCAGGATCGCCATGTTCCCGTGCGGATGGCGGTTCTCGTACATGAGCTGGTGCGCGTCGGCGGTGGCCGAGAACGGGAAGATGCGCGACACGCACGGGTCCACCTTGCCGTCGGTGACGAGCTGGTTGAGCGCCGTGCACTGCTCGTCGTTGGCGAAGTGCGAGCCCTGGAAGCGCTTCTGCCGCATCCAGTGGTAGCGCAGGTCGATGGTCGCGTTGTAGCCGGTCGTGCCGGCGCAGATGACGACCATGCCGCCCGTGTCGCACGCGAAGATGCTGGTCGGCACCGTGTCCTCGCCCGGGTGCTCGAACACGAGGCGCGGCGAGCGCTTCTCGCCGAGCACGTCCCAGATCGCCTTGCCGAACGCGCGCGCGCCGGAGAGCCACGTGCCGTAGCCGCCCTGGTCCTTCCAGTGCGGCAGCATCCCCCAGTGCGAGAAGCTCTTGCGGTTGATGCAGCCGACGGCGCCGAGCTTCTTGCAGAACTCGATCTTGTCGTCGCTCGAGACCACCGCGACGGGCAGGCCGCCTGCGGCCTTGACGATCTGGATGGCCTGGCAGCCGAGGCCCCCCGAGCCGCCCCAGATGAGGACGACGTCACCCTTCTTCACGTCGTGGGGCGCCCAGCCGTGCAGCATGCGGTACGCGGTCGCGCCGACGAGCATGTACGCGGCCGCGGCGTCCCACGGCAGCATCGGCGGCTTCTTGACGCACTGGTGCTCCTGCACGCGCGTGTACTGCGCGAAGCTGCCCCAGTTGGTCTCGTAGCCCCAGATGCGGAAGGTCGGTGAGTACATGGGGTCGATGCCGGCCTTGACCGACGGGCAGCTCCCGCTCCAGGTGCCGCAGTGCACGACCACGTGATCGCCCACGCGGAAGCGCCGCACGTTCGAGCCGACCGCCCACACGATGCCGGAGGCGTCGGAGCCGCCGATGTGGAAGCCGGTCTTGTCGCCCTCCTTCTCGCGCGCGGCGATGACGTTGACCGGCGTGCCGAGGCCGGCCCAGACGTTGTTGTAGTTGACGCCGGCGGCCATCACGTAGACGAGCACCTCGTCGGGCTTGAGGTCCGAGGGGACCGGCACCTCCTCCGCCTGGAAGGCCTGCGTCGGCTGGCCGAAGCGCGCAGGGCGAATGATCTGCGCCAGCATGTTCTTCGGCACCGAGCCGAGCGGCGGGAGCTCACCGAGCGGGAACGTGTCGCGTTGCGTCATGCGCGAAGGTTGGCCCATCCCACGCCAGCGCCGCAAGAGGATCCTGGCGGCGCGATCTGCGGCATACTCGGCCCCGCGAAAGGAACAGCCATGACCAAGCAAGTGGTGCGCACGGGCGGTGCCCCGGGCGCGATCGGGCCGTATTCACAGGCGATCCGCATCCCGGCGGGCGAGAGCCTGGTGTTCTGCTCGGGCCAGGTCGCGCTCGATCCGGTGAGCGGCGAGATGGTCGGCTCGGGCGACGTCCGCGTGCAGGCGCGGCGCGTCATGGAGAACCTGGCGGCCGTGCTGCTGGCGGCGGGGAGCTCCCTCGACCGGGTCGTCAAGACGACGATCTACCTCAAGGACCTCGGTGACTTCGGCGCCGTCAACGACGTCTATGGCAGCTTCTTCCCCAAGGCCGCCCCCGCCCGCGCGACCGTGCAGGTCGCCGGCCTCCCCCGCGGCGCCCTGGTCGAGATCGACGCCATCGCCACCGTCTGATCCCCGCCCCATACTCGTGCTCGTGCTCGTGCTCGTGCTCGGGCCCCCGCAGTGAGGGGCGCCGTTCGCTCCCTCCTCGCCCTCGCCGCACTCCTTAGCGCCGGCGCCCTCGGGTACTTCCTGCGCGGCCCTTCCGCCCCGCCCCCCACGCCGCCCGACGCGCGCCTCCACGCCCGCACCGAGGCTGGCCCCCCGCGCGACGCCGCGCGCGCCATCGAGGCCCCCCGCCCCACCCCGCGACGCGACGCCTCCGTCCTCGTCGGCGTCGGCGAGCTCGGCGTGCTCAAGGGCCCCGTCCCCGCGGCCAGCGCGGCCGCGCGCGGAGACGGCGGCGCACCACCCATCGTGCGCGTCCCCGGCCCTCCGGACGCATCTGCTCAGGCGGATAGGCGCATGGATGAGGGCGCCCCCGATGCCGCCGCGCCGCTCGATCCGCCCCCGCCCGCCGGCCCCGCGCTGCGCGTGCAGGGCCGTGTGCTCGACGAGCGCGGGATGCCCGTGCCTGGCGCGCGCGTCGACGCCGGAGGACGCGAGCTCCTGGCGCGCAAGGACGGCAGCTTCACGTTGACGGCGCCGACCGGCGCGACGGTCCGCGTCGAGGCCCGCGGCTACCCGGAAGCGCGCACCGTCGTGCGCGGCGCGGAGCTGGAGGTCACCCTGCGTCCCGGCGGCGGCATCGAGGGCCAGGTCATCGACCAGGCGACCGGCATGCGCCGGATGGACTTTTCGATCGAGGCCCGCGGCCCCGGCGGCGCGTCGCGGCGTGCGCGCGCCTCGGGCGGCCTCTTCCGCCTGCTCGATCTCGCGCCCGGCCCCTGGACGCTGCGCGCCGAAGCCGCCGGCCGCGTGGGCACGCTCGCGGTGGACGTCCCTGCCGGCGCGCGCCCCGGCGAGCTCACCCTGCGCGACGTCCAGGTCCCGCTGTCGCGCTGATGGGTCGACGAGCACGAGAGTCGTGGTGCACGAGATCTGTGCTACGCTCGTGAAGCGACGTGTCCCATGAAGCGTGAAGCCAGGCGCGATCTGAAAAACGCCACGTTCCGGGTGCCCCGTAGCACATGGCAGCGCGCCAAGAAGCGGGCCATCGACGAGGACCGGAGCCTGAACGAGGTCGTCGTTGAAGCCCTCGACGCCTTCGCGGGACCGGAAGACGCGCGCGAGTCCCCCATGCTGCGGGTCCTCGCGGTGGCCAGGCGCGTCGCCCGGCTGCAGCGCCCTGCGCGCCCCGCGCGCACGCCGTCGAAGGACGCGCTGCACGAGCGCGAGCGGTGACCAGGCGGTTCTTCGACACGAACGTGATCCTGCCTGCGTTCCACGCGGGCCATGCCAACCACGCGAGATCGACGGCGCTCCTCGAAGCCTGCGCGGCTCGCCACGAGCGGCCCCACATCTCGGTCAACGTGCTCGGGGAGCTCTACGCCGGCCTGACGCGCGCCCTGGTCAAGGGAGGCCAGCCGCTGCTCAAGCCGAAGGCCGCGCTCGAGGTCGTCGTGAGCGACGTGGCACCAGCGTTCACCCTGCTCGAGGTCACGCGCAGCGACTGGGAGTGCCTGGTCGCGGCCAAGCGCAGGTTGCCTCAGCTGCCCATCTGGGACGGGTTGCACTGGGCGGCCGCGAGGCGGGCCGGGTGCAACGAGCTCCTCACCGAGGACCTCCCTGGTGGCCTCGTGGAGCTCGACGGCGTGCGCTTCATCAATCCGTTCGTGGCGTAGCCCACTCGGGCCGGATCACGCTCGCCGGCGCCCTCGCCAGAGGCTGAAGAGCACCGAAGATCGCCAGCTCCTCGATCGCGATCGGGAGGGCGCGTTCGACGTCCCGCAGCGGTCCCCCATCCCCCATTTGCGCCAAGCTCGGCATCCACGGTGCTCCGTCGAGCCCGAGCCCAGGGCGCCAAGCGCCCGGAGCCCGATCTCGCTGCGCCGAAAGGAAGCACCGGGCTCGGGCTCGGGCTCGGCGCTACCGTCCCTTGGAAAGCGCCCTGCGCACCAGATCCGGCGGCACCTTCGGCGCGGGGATGCGCGGGCCCTTGCCCCGCGACTCGAACCACTCACGCACGTCGGTGTCGAGGCCGATGCCGTGCATGTAGTTGTAGAGCGCCTTGCGCAGGCCCGCGCCGAGCGCGTCGTGATCGCACCCGGTGGGGTCGTCGAAGGCGAGGTCGTTGCGCGCGAAGGTCACCGCGGGCGCCTTGCGCAGGCGAATGCCGAAGCGCCGGGGCTCCAGGCCGATGGGGCTGTGCGCGGTCGCGGCGAAGCGGTGCCAGAATGCCGACTGCACGCAGCCCTCGGAGAAGAGCTGCCGCACGCGCTCGAGCGAATCGACCGTCTCCTGCAGCGTCTCAGTCGGGAACCCGTACATGAGGTACGCGTGCACCATCACGCCGGCGTCGGAGAACGCGCGTGTCACGCGCGCCACCTGCTCGACCGTCACGCCCTTCTCCATGAGCGCGAGCAGCCGATCCGAGGCCACCTCGAGGCCGCCCGAGATCGCGACGCAGCCCGAGCGCGCGAGGAGCTCCGTCAGCGCCGGCGTGAACGTCTTCTCGAAGCGGATGTTGCCCCACCAGGTGATGACCACCTTGCGCGAAAGGAGCCGCTCCGCCAGCGCGCGGAGCCCCGCGGGCGGCGCGGCCTCGTCGACGAAGTGAAAGCCCGTCTGGCCGGTCTCGGCGACCAGCGCACAGATGCGATCCACGAGCAGGTCCGCCGACGCGAGGTCGTAGCGGCCGATGTAGTCGAGCGAGATGTCGCAGAACGTGCACTTCTTCCAGTAGCAGCCGTGCGCGACGGTGAGCTTGTTCCAGCGCCCGTCGGACCAGAGGCGGTGCATCGGGTTGAGCATCTCGAAGAGCGACAGGTAGCGCCCTAGCGGCAGCCCCTCGTACGTGGGCGTGCCGGCGTCGCGGAGCGGGACGTCGTGCAGGCCCGGGTCGGTCTTGAACACCACCTTGCCACGCTCGCGCACGAACGTCCGCAGGAGCGGCCTTCCCGGATCGCCGAGGTACTCGAGCAGCGCGAGCAGCGGACGCTCGCCGTCGTCGAGCGTGACGTAGTCGACGTAGTCGAAGACGCGCGGGTCGGACAGCTCGCGCAGCTCGGTGTTGACGAAGCCCCCGCCGAGCGCGAGGCGCGTGCCGGGCGCGGCGGCGCGGATGGCGCGCGCGAGACGGAACGCGCCGTAGACGTTGCCGGGAAACGGCGCCGACAGCCCCACGAGGTCGGGGCGATGCGTCGCCACCAGCTCGCGCGCGATCCCGTCGAGCGTCTCGTCGACGAACGTCGGCGGCCCCTCCAGCGCCTCCCGCAGCGGATCGAACGTCGGCGCGCTCGCCGCGAGGCGCTCGCCGTAGCGCGACAGCTCGAAGCGCGGGTCGATGCCCTCGCGCAGCACGTCCGCGACGTCGTCGATGTAGAGGCTCGCGAGGTGCTTGGCCCGATCCGAAAGGCCGAGGGCGCCGAAGGCCCAGCCGAGCGGCTCGTCCTCGCCGGTGTCGGCACCGAGCGCCGCAAAGCGCGGTCCCTCCGGCAGGAACGCGCGGCCCACGATGCGGAGCGCGAGGCCCGGATCGCCGCCCTGGAGGAAGCGCACCACCGCGTCCACGGTGTCCACGTAGGCCTCGCCGTGCTCGAGGAAGCTCGCGATGGCGGGCGGCATCGAGGCCCTGGCGCGCTTGCCGCGCGCGCGGCCGCGGAGGTCGGCGAGCACGTGCGCGAGCCCCGCGCGGCTGACGAGGCGAAGGAACAGCTCGAGCGCGGGATCGGCCTGCGCCACCGAGAAGCCGAGCCGCGCCGCGTGCAGGCGCAGGAAGCCCGTCAGGTACGCCGTCGCCGGGTACGGCGTGTTGAGCTGGATCATCGGCGGGGTGAGGAGCAGGACGCGCAACAGGGAGAGGATAGGGGAGAACAGGCGACAGGCGACAGGCGACGGGAAGGGGGCGACGGGAAAGGGGCGAGAGACGCCGCTGCCCGTTGCGGTACGCTGCCGGGCGATACATGCGGCTCAACAAATATCTGAGCGAGAGCGGGGCGTGGTCGCGCCGCGAGGCGGACGCGCTGATCGCGGAGGGGCGCGTCACGGTCAACGGCCGGCCAGCGGGCATCGGCCAGCAGATGAACGACGGCGACGACGTGCGCGTGGACGGCGACGCCGTCGGCGCGGCGCGCAAGAAGGAGCGCCCCGTCTACATCGCGCTCAACAAGCCGCCCGGGGTCATCTGCACCACCGAGCGCGGGGTCGAGGGCAACATCGTCGACTTCGTCGATCACCCGGAGCGCGTGTTCCCCATCGGCCGCCTCGACCGGGAGTCCGAGGGGCTCATCTTGCTGACGAACGACGGCGACATCGTCAACCAGGTGCTGCGCGTCGAGAACGCGCACGAGAAGGAGTACCTCGTCGCGGTGGACCGGCAGGTCACCGAGGACTTCGTGCAGCGCATGGCGCGCGGGATCCGCCTGCACCCCGAGGGCATGACCCGGCCCTGCAAGGTCGCAAAGCTCGGTGCCCGCGCCTTCCGCATCGTGCTCACGCAGGGCCTGAACCGCCAGATCCGCCGCATGTGCGAGGAGTGCGGCTACGAGGTGCTGGCGCTCCAGCGCGTGCGCATCATGCACATCCAGCTCGGCAGCCTGAAGATCGGGCGGTGGCGGAACCTCACGCAGGCCGAGATCGAGGGCCTGCAGCCGCGCCCCGGTGCCCCGCGCGCGCCCGTGCCGCCCAGCGCCCCCGCGCCGCCGCGCGACGATCGGCCTCGAAGGCCGGGCGGGCCGCCGCGCCGCCCGGGCGGTGCCCCCGCGCGGGCCGGACGCCCGCACGGCGGAGGACCGAAGGGCGGCAAGCGCTCTCGGCCAGGGGGTGGAGGGCGCCACCGGCGGTGAGCGGGCTCGGAGGCGGAGCCGGACGAGCACGAGCACGAGCACGAGCACGAGCACGTCCAGGCGGTTGGGGGGGTGCCGGGAGGTGCGGGATCGCGTAAGCTCGAGAGGGATGCGCGGTTTCGTCCTGCTGCTCGCCCTGCTCGTGCCCACGGCCGCGAGCGCCCAGGAGATGGGCGAGATGCCGCCCATCTACCGCGGCAAGCACTACCGGCGCGCGATCGAGCAGGCCAAGCGCAAGGCGGCCAAGAAGGACGCGCAGGAGCGCGCCGCGCAGGGCCGCCAGATCGAGCGCATCGGCTCGAAGAGCGCGCGCGGCCCGAACCTCACGCGCGAGCAGCAGGCCGGCCTGGATCGCCTCAACAAGGTGCGCGAGCAGGCCGCGAAGGACTGCGAGGATCGCATGAAGCAGGCGGGCGCGAAGCCCGCCGTCATCGCCGACGCGGGCGTCGAGATCGATCAGGACGGCAAGGCCAAGCTCTCGCTCGGCGGCTCGAAGCGCGAGGCGATGGCCGCCGCGCGCATGCGCAAGTGCCCCGAGCGCCCCAAGGAGGACAAGGAGTTCGGCAGGCGCCTCGCCGAGGACGGCAAGCTCGAGGTGCGCCGCGCGTTCGTGATCGACCAGCCGCACAAGAAGCGGCGCCGCGACGACGAAAGCGGTCCCGTCCAGCCCGGCCCCCAGTAGCGCGGCGCTCGCTAAGGCGCATGGATAGGGCGGGAGCGAGGCCCAAGCGATCGATTCTGCTGGCCCCTAACACCACGCCCGGCCTCACCCCGTCGTGGCGTGCACCGCGGTCAGTCGCCCCTCTCCCGTCGGGAGAGGGGCACCGGCAGGCGCTCCGACAGCAGTCGGCGGACCCGTCGCACCACCTCTTGCGGGCGCGCGAGCACCTGCTCGTTGGTGACCCGCAGCACCGCGATGCCACGCGCCCCCAGCCACGCGTCTCTCCGACGGTCTCGCTCCCGCGGGTCGCGTGAATGGGGCCGTCGACCTCGACCGCCAGCATCGCCGCCCAGCAGCAGAAGTCGAGCACGTAGGGCCCGACGGGTTGCTGGCGCCTGAAGCACGCGCACGCTCCGTTCCCGACCAGCATCGCCTCGCCATGCCCGAGTTCTCGGCAAGGCGCTCCGACTGTTGCGGGGCCCCTCTCCCGACGGGAGAGGGGCGGTTGCGCGACCCGAACGCTCTGCGGGGGTGAGGCCGGGCGTGGTGTTAGGGGCCAGAAGTTCTGGGGTGCTGGAC
>CAZQJC010000017.1:0-113387 GCA_964593795.1 uncultured Myxococcales bacterium
TCGGGCTTCAGGCCTCGGGCTTCAGGCTCCGGATCCGGGTCAGAGACCCGAAGCCTGAAGCCTGGAGCCTGAAGCCTCTTCGCATGACAGCTCGCAAGTCCGCGTTGCAGCACACGGTTCAACATGATCGGTGCTCTAGGAGCTGCCCGGCCGGCTCGCGACCGGCCGGCTCCGGACCCCGGACGAGCACGAGCACGAGCACGAGCACGAGCACGAGCACGATTTCCCGACGGCTCTTGAGCTGTGTTTCCCCCCACCGAGCCACGAGCGAGGGCGGTCAGCCGATGAGCGCTCTCACCTTCGTCATGGTCTCGTCGCACGCCGAGCGCGCCGAGGCCTCGAGCGCTGCGCAGCGGGCGCGCATGTCGGCCACGTAGGCCGCGTCGTCGATCTGCCGCAGGTTGATGAGGACGTTGAGCGCGCCGCCGACGACACCGGCGAGGCCCATCTGCGCGCCGACGCCCGCGTCCGAGGCGCTCGCCGGGTTGCCGAGCGCGGCGGCGCTCCGGCACAGCTCGATCGCGCGCAGCGACGCCTCCGCCGTGCCGAACGGCACGCGCACCGCCTCCTTGAGCCCCGCCTGCATCGCCGCCTTGCGCGCGGCCTGCTCCGCCGGCGTGGCCTTCGGCAGCCGCATCGCCGCCATGTAGCCCGCGAAGGCGTCCGTGTCGGCGTCGACCGCCACGAGGAGCGCGTCCTTGATGCGCTGGCCCTCGTCGGCGAGGGCGCAGAGCTCCGCCTCCTTGGCCGCGTCCTTGGGCTTTCCGATGACGAGGTTCGCCACCATCGTGGCGAGCGCCGCGCCGAGCGCGCCCGCGAGCGCCGCCACCGAGCCGCCGCCCGGCGCCGGCGAGTCGCGCGAGACCTCGTGCACGAGCTCGTCGGTGCGCTTCGACACGAGCGCACCGGGCCTCGGGACGCCGATGACCTTGTCCGCGATGGAGAACGGCGCCACGTCGCCGAGGCCCATCGATTGCGCCGCCGTGCGCAGGAGGTCCTCGGCCGGGACGCCCGTCGAGCGGCCCTGCTGCGCGAGGTAGAAGCGGCCCGCGGCGCGCATCGCGCCAAAGGGAATCAGGCCGACCACCTCGCTGCCCGTCACGACGAGCCCGCGCTCGGCGGCCAGGCGGCGCGCCTCCTCGAGCACGACGTGCGGAGGCGTCACGTTCCAGTCGGTGAGGTTGATCGAGATCTGCGCGCGGTCGTACTGCGGGACCTCCCAGCCGATCGCGCGACAGTGCGGGAACTTGCCTGGCTTGAGCGCCGACTGCCCCTCGAGCCGCGCGGGATCCTGGTCGTGCAGGCGCGCGAGCGCGCGGTAGTCGTAGCCGTGCGCGTGCTCGGTGTGCGCGAAGAGCTCGTCCGCGGTGCCGAAGGTCGCGTCGCAGCTCCCGCAGGAGAAGCGCCCCGGCGCCTGCTTGACGAGCTCGCCCTTGTAGTAGAAGGGGCGCGTGGCGCCGCGACGCGCCGAGCGGCCCTTCTCGCGCAGCTCGAACGCGATGTCGGTCGCGTGGTCCTTGGCGCGCGAGTTGAGGTTCACGTTGTAGGCGATGAGGAACTCGCGGGCGCCGATGACCGTCGCGCCGCTCCTCGCGTTGTGCGTGGCGGGACCGAAGTCGGGGCGCCACGCGGGATCGGCGAGCTTGGCGGCCAGGCCCTCGTATTCGCCTCGGCGGATGTTTGCCAGGCTGCGCCGCTCCGGGGACGCTGCGGCCGCCTCGTAGAGGTAGACGGGGATCGCCAGCTCGTCGCCGACGCGCCGGCCGAGCTTGCGCGCGAGCGCGGCGCAGTCCTCCATCGTGACGCCCTCGACGGGGACGAAGGGGCACACGTCGGTCGCGCCCATGCGGGGGTGCGCGCCCGAGTGCCGCGCCATGTCGATGCGCTCGGCCGCCTTGGCGATGCCGCGGAAGGCCGCCTCGAGCACCGCCTCGGGCGTACCGAAGAACGTGACGACGACCCGGTTCGTGTCGGAGCCGGGGTCCACATCGCGCAGGTCGATCCCGTCGACCGCGCGGATGGCCCCGCAGATGTCCTCGATGACGGCCTTGTCACGGCCCTCGGAGAAGTTCGGCACGCACTCGACGAGCTTCATGGCGCGGGAAGATACCTCGCGACGGCTTCCCAGGGGGTCGCGGCGGGCAGGGTCACCTCGGCGCGATCGGGGCGGCCGCCGCCCTTGCCCCCGAGGGCCTGCGCGATTGCGCGCGCGAGCGTCCCGCAGTCCGCGGTGGCGCCGGGGCCGCGGCCGAGCAGGACCCTGAGCGCGTCGCCGCCGCGCCCACCGAGCATGAACAGCATGCCCGCGCGGCCCTCGAGCCGGCGCGCCACGACCCGCAGCGTCTCCACGTCGGCGCCGTCGATGCATTCGCATATGCGCATTCGTTCGGGATCCGCGAGCGCGGCCTCCGCCACGGCGTCCGCCACGCGCGCGCGCAGCAGGCCCGCCGCCTCGCGCGCCGCGCCGAGCTCCACGCGCAGCCGCTCGATCGCAGAGGGCACGTCGCGCGGCCCGCAGGTCAGCGCGCGGGCGAGCCCCGCGAGCACCTCGGCGTCGCCCGACAGCGCAGCCCGGGCGCGGGGACCGGCCTCGAACGACACGCGCCGCTTGCCCTTGTAGCGCTCGGTGCCGGTGACGCGCAAAAGGCCGATCTGCGCCGAGCGCGTGCAGTGCGTGCCGCCGCAGGGCGACAGATCGAAGTCGCCGATGCGCACCACCCGGATGCCGGCATCGACCTTGGGCGCCCGCCGCAGCCGCAACCCCGCGAGCACCTCGGGCGTCGGGAAGAACGCCTCGACCAGCACGTCGTCGTCGACGATCTCGTTGGCGAGCGCCTCGGCGCGGGCGACGAGCGCGTCGGGGACATCGTCGCGATCGAGGTCGATCGTGCACGCCGTCTCGCCGAGGCGAGACGACACCGTCGCCGCGCCCGCCGCCTCCACGAGCGCCGCCGACAGGAGGTGCTGCCCGGTGTGGAGCGCCATGTTCGCGCGCCGCCGCGGCCCGTCCACCGTGCCCGCGAGCCGCGCGCCCACGGCCGGCGGGGGCCCCTCCACGCGGTGGTGGATGACGCCTGCGTCGTCGATCTGCACGTCGAGCACCGCCATGCCACCGAGCGTGCCGCGGTCCGCCGTCTGCCCGCCCGACTCGGGGTAGAGCGCGGTCGCGGCGAGGACCACCGACGCCCAGTCGCCGTACCGCCCGTGCGCGATCACCTCGGCCTCGAAGGCGCGCGCGAACGGGTCGTCCCAGTAGAGCTTGCGCGTCGCGGTCATGGCACGAGCCGGTAGCCCTGCCCGTATACGGTCAGGATGTGCCGGGGCTCCTTGTGGTTCTTCTCGATCTTGCGGCGCAGCTTCACGATGAAGTTGTCGACGGTGCGGTTGTTCGGTCCGGGTCGGTGGAGCCCCCAGATCTTCTCGAGGATCTCGTCCCTGGGCACGGGCTCGCCCTGCCGCTCGGCCAGGAGCTTGAGCAGCTCGTTCTCGTAGAAGGACAGCGCCTCGGTCTTGCGCGCCCGCGTCACGGTCTGCTTTCGCAGATCGATCGTCGCCTCCCCGATGCGCAGGACCTCCGTGAAGGTCGCGCTGCGCTCGAGGCGGCGGAAGATCGCGCCGATGCGCGCGAGGAGCTCGGCCACGGAGAAGGGCTTGGTCACGTAGTCGTCCGCGCCGACCTCGAACCCTCGCACCTTGTCGCTCTCCTGGCCACGCGCCGTCAGCATGACGATGGGCACGAGCGCGTTGTCGCGGCGGACCTCGGAGCACACCTGATAGCCGTTCATGTCGGGCAGCATGAGATCGAGCAGGATGCAGTCCGGCTGCTCGCTCCGCGCGAGCGCGACCCCCTCCGCGCCGGTCGACGCCGACCGGACCTCGAAGCCCTCGAACCCGAGGGCGTCGCCGAGGCCCCGGACGATGTCCGGCTCATCCTCGATGAGGAGTAGCTTCTTCCGCGACGTAGACATGCTCGGTTTCCTCGTCACCCCTTAGCACGGGCAGGCGGATCGTGAACGTCGCTCCCTCGCCCGGCGTGCTGTCGATCTCGGCGGAGCCGCCGTGCGCCTCCGCGATGTGGAGCACGAGGGCGAGGCCGATGCCGCTGCCGCGCACCGGCTTGGTGCGCTGCGCCTTGCCCCGGTAGAAGCGCTCCCAGACCTTGTGCTGCTCGTCGTGCGAGATGCCCGGGCCGCGGTCGGCCACCGAGAGCAGGACATCCCCACCGGCGGCCGCCACGCGCACCGTGATGGCGGTGCCCTCGCCGTACTTGAGCGCATTCTCGAGGAGGTTGAGGAGCGCGAGGGTCAGGGCGTTCTCGTCCATGCGCACGCGTGGCAGGTCGTGCTCGATGTGCGTCTCGAGCGGCACCTTCTCGCGCTCGAGCCGGTGCCGGTAGAGGTCGAGCGCGCGCTCGACCACCTCGGAGACGTCCCCGGGCGCGAACTCGTAGGCGACCTTGCCGCGCTCGATGCGCGCGAAGTCGAGCACGTTGTCGATGAGGCGCGCGAGGCGATCGCTCTCGCGGGTGATGATCTCGGCGTACTCGGCGGTCTTCTCGCTCGACTTGACCTTGCCCATCGCGACGAGCTCCGCGAACATGCGGATGAGCGACAGCGGCGTCTTGAGCTCGTGCGAGACGTTCGCGATGAACTCGCTCTTCAAGGCATTGGCGCGGCGCTCCTTGCGCACGGCGAGGAGCAGCACGACGATGCCGACCGTCATGACGACGAGGCTCACCGAGACGGTCGTGATGTCGAGCAGGCTCCGGATGCGCGCGCGCTCGAGCAGGCCCTCGATGTCGCGCGGCGCCATCTGCACGCGCCACTGCCAGAGCGTGGTGGGGAAGTGGCGCTCGTAGAGATAGCCGCGCGCCGTCGCCGCGAGGTTGGCCTCGCCGAAGATCAGCTTGCCCTGGTTCGACACCACGGCGAAGCGATGCGCGCGGCCGAGCTCGCGGAACTCGCTCGGCAGCACGTGGTCGAGCACGTAGTCCACCGACACCTTGAGCACGATGTAGAAGTGGCGGCCGCTCGGTGACTGGCGGTGCGTGTACGAGATCAGGAACGACTCGCCGTCGAGGCGCTGGTGCCAGTGCATGTGCCCCGAGAGCGCCAGGCGATCGAGCTGCAGCTCCGGCAGGAGCTTGCCCTCGAGCTTGCTCCGGAACGTCTCGCGCTCGCGGCGCGTGCGGGCGCGAGACGCGAACTTGAGGATGTTGGTCGGCGTGTCGAGCACGGCCACGGCCTCGACCACCTGCGAGGTGCGGACGTTCTCCTCCCAGCGCTTCTCGAAGCCCTCGAGGTGATCGAGATCGACGAGCTCGAAGAGCGTGTGATCGGCGACGAGGATGTCCTTCTCGACCGCGCGGATGACCTGGTCGGTGACGTCGCGGTTGGCGGCGACGACGCTCGCCTCGACCTGGCTCGCGAGGCCCTGCGCCGCGCGGTAGCTGTAGCGGCCGAGCAGGAGCGCGCTCGCGAAGATCGCGGCGATCGTGGCGCCGAACGCGAGCTGGCTCCAGCTCGGCCAGCGACGCGCGAGCCCGCGAGGGAGGCGGCGACGAAAGCCCTCGACCACGACCGGTCAATGTAGCAGGCTTCGGCGGTGCTTCACCCCGCGCCTGTCCGAATCCTGCGCGCCGGCGAGCCCGAGGCAGACGCCCGCATCGACGCCCTTTGCCGGCGCGGTGTGGCCGCCGACGCCACGGTGGCCGACCGTGTCCGCGCCATCCTCGGCGACGTGCGAGCGCGCGGTGACGCCGCGGTGCGCGAGCTGACGCAGCGCTTCGAGGGGCGCGACCCGGCGCCGATCGAGCTCGCCCGGGCCGACGTCGCTGCGCTGGCCGCGCGCACCGCGCCGGCCGTGCGCGCCTCCCTCGAGCGGGCCGCCGCGCGCATCCGCGCGTTCCACGAGCGCCAGCGCGAGGCCGGCTTCGAGTACGCCGAGGGAGGCTGCCGGCTCGGCGTGCGCGTGACGCCGCTCGCACGCGTGGCCGTCTACGCCCC
The DNA here is from genome assembly GCA_964593795.1 of uncultured Myxococcales bacterium. Classification (GTDB taxonomy): domain Bacteria; phylum Myxococcota_A; class Polyangia; order JAHFDS01; family JAHFDS01; genus JAHFDS01. Next base: position 6,006 of record CAZQJC010000017.1, read on the forward strand.
GGGCGGCACGGCGCGCTACCCCTCGAGCGTGCTCATGACGGCGATCCCCGCGGTCGTCGCGGGCGTGCGTGAGATCGTGCTCCTGACGCCCGGGCCCGCGCCCGAGACGATGTGCGCGGCGGAGATCGCGGGCGTCCACCGCGTGATGCAGATCGGCGGCGCGCAGGCGATCGGCGCCGCGGCCTTCGGTACGGAATCCGTACCACGGGTGGACAAGATCGTCGGACCCGGCAACGCGTACGTGGCCGAGGCCAAGCGCCAGGTCTTCGGCGACGTCGCCATCGATGCGGTGGCCGGGCCGAGCGAGGTGCTGCTCGTCGCGGACGACTCCGCGCGGGCGGACGTGCTCGCGGCGGACCTGCTCGCGCAGGCCGAGCACGGGGCCGACTCGTTCGCCGTCCTCGTGACGACCGACGCGGCGCTCGCCGAGGCCGTCCTGCGTGAGCTGTCCGCGCAGCTCGCCGAGCTGCCTCGCCGGGAGCTCGCCGCGCGGGCCCTCTCCGACCACGGCGCGCTCGTCGTCGTCCGCGACCTCGATGCCGCGCTCGCGCTGGCCGATCGCTTCGCGCCCGAGCACCTGGGTCTGCACGTGCGGGCCGCGGCCGCGGTGGCCGCGCGCCTTTCGAACGCGGGCGCCATCTTCGTCGGCGACCACAGCCCCGAGGCCGCGGGGGACTACCTCGCCGGCCCGAACCACGTCCTGCCCACCGCGGGCACCGCGCGCTTCGCCTCGCCCCTCGGCGTGTGGGACTTCATCAAGCGGACGAGCCTCATCGAGTACGACGAGGCCACGCTCGCGGACCAGGCCGACGACATCACGCGGCTCGCGCGCGCCGAGGGCCTCGAGGCGCACGCCCGCTCGATTGAGATCCGCCGGCGAGGTAGAAAGGGAGCATGAGCCAGGACGAAAAGCCCGGCGCCGAGGAGCCCAAGGGGTTCGTCGTGCGCGATCGCCGCTTCTGGAACCGCGAGGGCGACGAGGGCGCCTCGCCGAGCCAGCCGACCTACATCGAGCAGCTCCAGCAGGCGCTGCGCGACAAGGACGACAAGCTCCGCTCGGTCGCGGCGCGCGTGGCCGCCATCGAGAGCGAGTACGACGAGGCCCGCGCCCGCATGCGCAAGGAGCTCGGCGTCGAGGTCGAGCGCGCGCGGCGCTCGCTGCTCTCCGAGCTGCTCGAGGTCGTGGACAACCTCGACCGCTCGATCGGCGCCGCGCGCGGCTCCGAGCACTTCGACGCCCTGCGAAAGGGCATCGAGCTCGTGCGCGGCCAGTTCCTCGCGACACTCGGCAACCTTGGCGTGCAGCCGTTCGCCTCCGTGGGCGAGCCCTTCGATCCCTCACGCCACAGCGCCGCCTCCGCCGTGCCCGTCACCGACCACGCCCAGGACGGGCGCGTGATCGGCGTGATCAAGGAGGGCTACCGCATCGGGGAAGAGGTGCTGCGGCCGGCCACGGTGGCGGTGGGCAAGCTCTCGAGCTGATTCGGGAGAAGGCCAACAAGGAACAGGCAACAGGCAACAGATCAGCACGGAACAAGGAGTGATCGGAGCCTTCGCCGTTCCGCACTCCGTGTTGCCTGTTGTTCTATTGCTCTGTTCCTTGTTCCTCCGGGTCCGTCACTTCTTGACGTCCTCGGCCTCGACGACCTCGTCGTGAGCCGTGAGCTGCGCGGGCGCCTTGGTGCTGCCGGGCCCGAGCAGGCCCATGCGCTGCTTGAGGGCCGCGAGCGCGTCGTCGTCGCCGGCCTTCGCGCCCTCGAGCTGCTTGAACTTCGAGTCGAGCGAGTCGCCCGCGCCGATCTGCCCCGCCACCTGCCCCATCTCGGTCTCGGCCTCCGCCTCGGCCTCGATCTGATCGACCTTGTCGGACATGCGCGAGAACGTGTCGACCGCGCTCGTGTCGGACAGGCCCTGCATCGTCGCCTGGATCGCGCGCTGCGCCTCGGCGCGCTTCTGCCGCGCGACGAGGATGTTCTTCTTGCGCTTGGCTTCCTCGATCTTGTCGTTGAGCAGCCGGAGCTGCTCCTTGAGCTTGTCGACGGCGGCCTTCTGCATCTGCCACTGCTGCTCGTACTGCGCGAGGATCGTGTTGTGCTCCGCCTGACGGCCGAGCGCCTGGCGCGCGAGATCGTCCTCGCCGGCCTTGACCGCGAGGATGGCCTTCCGCTCCCACTCGTCGGCCTTCTTCTTCTCGTCGTCAGCCTGCTTGCGCAGCTTCTTCTCGTCGGCGATCGCGACGGCCACCTGCTTCTTGGCCTCGACGAGCTGGTTCTGCATGTCGATCAGAACCTGATTGAGCATCTTCTCGGGATCTTCGGCCTTCGAGATGAGGTCGTTCAGGTTCGATTTGATGAGCGTCCCGAGGCGCGAAAAGATTCCCATGGCGGCTGTCTCTCCCGATCCTCCCAGTGTAGCCGATCTTGCCCGCGTCGCTCGACCCGGCCTTTGACCCCGGCGGCCGGGCGTGGTAACCGCCATCGCGATGGGCGGAGATCCGCGCCACGTCGGCATCATCATGGACGGTAACGGCCGCTGGGCCGAGGAGCGCGGCCTGCCCCGCATCGAGGGGCATCGGCGGGGCGCGGACTCCGTGCGCGATATCGTGCGCTTCGCGCGCGAGCGCGAGCTCGGCGCCCTGACGCTCTACGCGTTCTCCGAGCAGAACTGGGCGCGCCCCGTCGACGAGGTGGCGGCGCTCATGGACCTCTTGCGCGACTACCTCACGACCGAGCGCGCGGAGATCATGGACAACGACATCCGCCTCGTCAGCGTGGGCGCCATCGATCGCCTCCCGCAGAAGGTGCGCGCGCCGCTCGACGCGCTCGTGCGCGACAGCGCCGGCAACCAGCACCTCACGCTGTGCCTCGCGCTCTCCTACGGCGGCCAGGAGTCCATCGTGGAGGCCACCCGGCGCCTCGGCGCGGCGATCGAGGCCGGCCGGCTGCGCGCCTCCGAGATCGACCTTCCGCGCCTGTCCGCAGAGCTCCAGACCGGGCGCCTCGGCCTGCCGCCCCTCGATCTCGTCGTGCGCACCTCCGGCGAGCAGCGACTGTCGAACTTCCTCCTGTGGGAGTCGGCCTACGCGGAGCTCTACTTCACCGACGTGCCGTGGCCGGCGTTCCGCCGCGAGCACTTCGCGATCGCGCTCGACGACTTCGCGCAGCGGCAGCGCCGGTACGGCCTGACGGGCGCGCAGCTCGGCGGCGTGGAGTGACCTGGCATCGAGGGATCTGATGGGCCTTTCGGCGAACAACAAGAACTTGCTGCAGCGCCTCGGCACCGCCGCCGTGCTCGTCCCCGTGCTCATCGCGCTCATCGCGTGGCACGAGCCCCTCGGCTGGGCCGGCGTCGTCGCGTGGGCCGTGCTGACGGGCCTGCGCGAGTTCTTCACCATCGTCTCGGCGGACGCTCCCGGGCTCGTCGTGCCCGGCATGCTGGTCGGCGGAGGCCTCGCCGCCGGCATCTACTTCCTGCCCGGGCACGCGCTCTCGCTGCTCGGCGCCGTGCCGCTCCTCGCGTTCGCGTTCACGCTGGCGCGCCCCGGCGAGCTCCGCACCGCACCCGCGCGCGTGGGCCTCTTGGCCCTCGGCATCACGTACGTCGCGGGCCTCTTGACGCCGCTCGCGCTCCTCAAGCGCGACACCGGCGACCGCGGCGCGCAGTGGATCTTCCTGCTCCTGACGATCGTGTGGTTCGCGGACACGACCGCCTACGCCTTCGGCCGCACGCTCGGCCGACACAAGCTCTACCCCGCGGTGAGCCCCGGCAAGACCGTCGAGGGCGCGCTCGGGGGCCTCGTCGGCAACGTGGGCGCGGTGGTGCTCGCCAAGCTCTGGTACATGCCCGAGCTGCCCTGGTCCGCGGCCGCGGCGCTCGCGCTCCCGGCGGGCGTCTTCGGCCAGGTCGGCGATCTCTGCGAGTCCCTCCTCAAGCGCGCCTACGGCGTCAAGGACTCGGGACGCCTCTTGCCCGGCCACGGCGGCATGCTCGATCGTGTGGACGCCCTCATGTTCGCCGCGCCGTACACCTACCTCTACGCGCGCTACCTCGTGGGATGAGCCGCAAAGCCCGCTCGACCGAGCTGCCCGCGGTCGAGTTCGACGGCGGCGTCCACCTGCCGGGCACGCTCCTCTGGTTCGACCCGGCGAGGCGCCGAGACCTCTGCTTCCTGTCGAGCGCGCTCTCGGACAGCCCGCGCAGCCACGGCCAGGTCGTCACCACCGCCGAGACCGCCACGCTCGTGGGGCTGCGGCCGGGCGAGGCCCTCATCGCGCGGACCGAGCGCCCCTTCGTGCTCGGCAAGCTCAAGCTCGAGCTCTTCGCCTCCGGCTTCGTCCTCGGCGGGGCGCAGGTCCGCGTCCAGCACGCGGGCGCGCGCGTGGTCTACGCCGGCTTCGTCAACCCCACGCCCCGGCCCGTGGCCGCGCCGCTCGTCCAGCCGGCCGCCGACGTGCTCGTCCTCGGCGCGCGCTATGGCGCGCCGCGCGACCGCTTCCCGCCGCGCCCAGCGCTGCTCGAGCGAGCCCGCGCGTTCGTCCGCGAGACGCTCTCGAGCGGACGCACGCCGGTCCTGCTCGCCCAGCCGCTCGGGACCGCGCAGGAGCTCGCCCTCGTCCTCGCCGACGAGGGCGTGCCGGTCGCGGCGAGCCTCCGCATCGCCGCCCTCGCGGAGGCGAGCCGCACCCTCGGCCTGCCGCTGCCGCAGATCCGCAAGTACCGCGGTCGCATCCGCCCCGGCGAAGCGCTGCTCTGGCCCGCCAATGGCCCGCTGCCCAAGGGCCTGTCCGCGCAGACGCGGACGCTCGTCTGCTCCGGTCGCGCGCTCGACCCCGACTTCGTTCGCAGGGCAGGCGCCGACGAGGGCCTCGCGCTCTCGAACCACGCGGACGCCGCGCAGCTCGCCGAGTACGTGGCCGCGTCGGGGGCCACGAAGGTGTACCTCTTCGGCCAGGCCGCCGAGCCGCTCGCCGCCGAGCTCCGCCGCGCCGGCCGCGACGCGACCGCCTTCGGCTCGACCCGCCAGCTCGAGCTCTTCTGACCTCCCTCACCCCGATTTCGCTCCGGCCGTAGCCCGTAGCCCGTGGCCCCTGGCCCGTACGCGAGTATGATCGGCGCCGATGCGCGTCTGTCGCAGCTGTCGCGCCGCGTGCCCCGAGGCGGCCAGGTTCTGCCTGACCTGCGGCGCCGAGCTGCCGTCCTGGTCCGGGGACGACGCCGAGCGCTTGCTCGGGCAGGTCATCGCCGGCAACTTCCGCATCGTCGAGTTCGTGGGCGAGGGCGCGATGGGCCGCGTCTACCGCGCCGAGCAGCTCTCGCTCGGCAAGTCGGTCGCCGTCAAGCTCCTGCACCCACGCCTGCGCTCGGACGCGTCGTTCATCCGCCGCTTCGAGAACGAGGCGCGCGCCGCGAGTCGGCTCAACCACCCGAACTCCATCGCCGTCATCGACTTCGGCCTGCTGACCTCGGGCGAGCCGTTCATCGTGATGGAGTACATCCGCGGCCTCACGCTGCGGCAGGTCAACGACGAGTCCTTCCCGCTGCGACCCTCGCGCGTCGCCCACATCACCGCGCAGATCGCGGGCGCGGTCGGCGAGGCCCACGCGCTCGGCGTGTTGCACCGGGACCTCAAGCCCGACAACGTGATCGTGCAGCAGCTCCGGGACGGCCGCGACCACGTCAAGGTGGTGGACTTCGGCCTCGCGGCGCTCATGAAGTCGTCACCGCGTACGAGCTCGACGGGCCAGATCTGGGGCACCCCGCAATACCTCTCGCCCGAGCGCCTGCGTGGCGAGGTCGCGACGCCGCAGACAGACGTCTACGCCATCGGCGCGATGCTCTACGAGCTCCTGACCGGCGTGCCCCCGTACGACGGCGGGACCCCGCTCGAGGTCGTCTCCGCCACCCTCGCCGGGCCGCCTCCTCCACCGTCGGCCCGGCGCGCCGACCTGCGCATCCATCCGGCCCTGGAGGGCATCGCGCTGCGCTGCCTCGAGCGCGATCCGCAGGCCAGGCTCGGCTCGGCCAACGAGCTGCGCGAGCGCCTCGAGGCGTTCGTGGCCGTCCGCGCGACCGACCGCTCGATCGAGTGCCCGCGCTGCGGCAGCGAGAACCGAGGCCGCGCGCGCTTCTGCTCCGAGTGCGGCCTGCAGCTCGCGAGCGCCTCGACCGCCGACGAGGCCCTCTTCCGCGAGCAGCCGACGACGCTGACGCAGGCGAACCCTCTCATCCAGCTCGCGAGCCTGCAGAGCCAGCCCATCCCGCCGGCCGCGCCGCCCGTCCTCGTCGTCGAGCCGGCGCCGCTCGTCGGGCGCCGCCGCGAGCTGCAGCGCCTCGGGGAGTGGCTCGACGTGGAGCGCTCGAGCGCGTTCCTCGTGTCGGGCGAGCCCGGCATCGGCAAGTCGCGCCTGGCCGAGACCGCGATCGCCGAGGCGGTCGTGCGCGGCTACCGGACGCTCGTCACCCGGCCCGACCCCTCGCGCGCCGGCGATCCCTGGTACCCGGTGATCGGCGTCTGCCGCGCGGTGCTCGCCCTGCCGGACGATGCCTCGAGCGGAGACCTGGTCGTGGCCGCCGAGCGCCTCGGCGTCGAGCGCGCAGATCTGCTCGGCCTCGGCGAGCTGCTCGAGCTCGGGGAGCCGACCGGCGAGCTCGAGCGCACCGTCCGCCTGCGCGAGCTCCGAACCGCGTTCCGCCGCACCATCGAGGCCGTCGCGATGACGCAGCCGACGCTCCTGCTCGTCGAGGACGTCGATCGGTTCGACCGGCCGTCCCTGTCGGTCTTCGCGGAGCTCGCGGTCAAGCCGCCTGCGGGTTGCCTCAAGATCCTCGCCACCGCACGCGAGACCGACCCGGTCGGGGTGCCCGATCGCGTCGAGCGCATGCAGCTCACCCCGCTCGGCCCGAACGACATGGCGGCCCTCGGCGCCGCACTCGCCGAGCCCGCAGGGCTCGAGGTGGCCGCGCTCGAGCGCGCCTGCGCCGCCCTCACCCCGGGCTTGCCGCTCAGCGCCGAGCTCGTGCGCCTGCTCTGGGCGTCCGGCCGTCAGTCACTGCCGACCACCCTCGGCGAGCTCGTCTCGTCTCGCGTCACCTGGCTCGCTCCGGCGTCGCGACAGGTCCTGCAGGCCGCCGCCGCCATCGGGCTCGAGGCCCCCATCGACGTGCTCGCAGATCTCGCGTCCGACAAGGGCGCCTTCGAGGGCGTTCTCGGCTACCTCATGGACCAGGGCTGGCTCCTGCGTTCGGGTGGCCACGTGCGCTTCCACCACGACTTCGTCGAGGAGGTCGTCTATGCCATGACTCCCCGCGCCGTCCTGCAGGAGCTCCACCGCTCCGTCGCCGAGGCGCTCGGCCGGCGCCGCGCCCCGGCGACGGCGATCGCGGCCCAGTGGTTCCGCGCGGGAGAGGCCGCGGGCGCAGCGCTCGAGGCGGCCGGGGATCGCTGCGGCCGCCGCTTCGACGACCACGCCGCGGCCGACTGGTACAAGCGCGCCTACGCCGCGGTCGGCGATGACGCCGATCAGCGCGCGGCCCCGCGGGTCGCGCTCAAGCACGCGACCGCGCTGCGCTTCTGTGGCGAGGCCGTGAGCGCCGAAGCGGCTGCGCAGGGCGGACTCGTCCGTGCCGAGCACCTCGGCGACGTGATCGGCCTCCGCCGGCTGCTCGCGACCCTCGCCATCGACCGCGCCGCGCTCGACGTGGCGCGCGCGGAGCTCGAGGCGGCCCTGCAGGCGGCGCGCGACGCGGGCGAGCCCGACGCCGAGGCGAGCCTCGAGACGGACCTCTCGGTCGTCCTCGCCTCCGAGAACCGCGTCGACGACGCCATCGAGCTCCTCGAGCGAGCGGTCGCCCGTCACCGCTCGAGCGGCACGCAGGCCCCGTGGCGCACCCTCGCGCGCCTCGGCGAGCTGTGCTGGTACTCCGACCGCACCGAGCGCGCCAGGGGCTACCTCGGCGAGGCCCTCGAGCTGGCCCGCGCGGCCGGCTCGGCGATCGGCGAGGCCCGTGTGCACGCCCTGCTCGCGGGCCTGCTGCAGCGCCTCGGCGACGCCTCGGCCGCGGAGTCGCATCGCACCGACGCGGTCGTCTCGCTGCGCGCCATCGGGGACCGGGCCGCCGCGCTGGAGATGGAGCTCGACGGCCTCACCGCGACGCAGCGCATCCCCGAAGCGCCTTAGTTGCGTCTGGATGGCCAGGAGCCGCCATCGTCATTGCCGCGCGACCTACGACGCACTGCGGCATTGGCACGACCCGGGGAAATCCGGGAATTTTGCACCTCGCCCCTTGCCAGACGCGCAAAGAATGTCAGATTTCATCCCAAGAGCGTGCGCATCTATGAGCGTCCGCTCCCGCACCCCTGGCGCTCCCCCCCTCTGCGCCAGGGGTGTTCTTTATTCTGAGGCCGGGGCCGACGCGAGCCGGACGGCCGGCCGCGCGTGGGTCTTCATCTGGGAGTGAGCGCGGGGAGCGCGAGCGCTCCCCGGAACAGGCGGGCGGTCAGGCGTTGGCGGAGGTGCCCTTGGCGGGCTTCTTCTTGGCCTTGCCGGCGGCCTTGGCGGCGCTGCCGTTCTTCGCGTGGCCATTGCGCCCTGCGTGGGCCATGCCCTCCGCGAGCGCCTGAGCGCGGTCCGTGCGCTCCCAGGTGAACGTCTTTTCGCTGCGGCCGAAGTGCCCGTAGGCCGCCGTCGCCTTGTAGATCGGCTTGAGCAGGTCGAGCTCCTCGATCAGCGCTCCCGGGCGGCAGTCGAAGTGGCCGCGCACGAGCTTGGCGAGCTCCTCGTCCTTGTGCGGGCTCGTGCCGAACGTGAAGCAGTTGATCGACACCGGCTCCGCGACGCCGATCGCGTACGCGAGCTGCACCTCGCAGCGGCGCGCGAGCTTCGCCGCCACGATGTTCTTGGCGATGTAGCGCGCGTAGTACGCCGCCGAGCGATCCACCTTCGACGGGTCCTTGCCGGAGAACGCGCCGCCACCGTGACGCCCCATGCCGCCGTAGGTGTCGACGATGATCTTGCGGCCCGTCAGGCCCGAGTCACCCATCGGCCCGCCGATGACGAAGCGGCCCGTCGGGTTGATGAAGAACTTGATGTTCCCCTTGAGGAGGTCCGCAGGGATCTCCTTCTTGATCACCTCGTCGATGATCGCCTCGCGGAGCGTCTCGTACTTGACGTCCTCCGAGTGCTGCGAGGAGACGACGATGGTGTCGAGGCCGACCGGCTGGTCGTTCTCGTAGCGCACCGAGACCTGCGACTTGCCGTCGGGGCGCAGGAACGGGAGGATCCCCTTCTTGCGCACCTGCGAGAGGCGACGCGCGATGCGGTGCGCGAGCGCGATCGGAAGGGGCATGAGCTCCTTCGTCTCGTCGCTGGCGTAGCCGAACATCATGCCCTGGTCGCCGGCGCCCTGGTCCTTCTTGGTGTAGACGCCCTTGCCATCGACGCCGCGCGCGATGTCCACCGACTGCTGCTCGATGGCCGTGAGCACGCCGCAGGTGCGGTAGTCGAAGCCCATCGCGGAGTCCGTGTAGCCGATCTCCTTGACCGCCTCGCGCACGATCTTGACCGTGTCGACCCAGGCCGACGTGGTGATCTCGCCCGCGAGCATCACGAAGCCGGTCTTGGTGACCGTCTCGCACGCCACGCGGCACCCCGGATCCTGCGCGATGATCCCGTCCAGGATGGCGTCGGAGATCGCGTCGCACATCTTGTCGGGATGTCCCTCGGTCACACTCTCGGAGGTGAAGACGTAGTCAGCCATTCGAACCTCGGCTCCTTGTTGCCGCGAGATCGCCCGCGCCTGTTGGTTTCCGGTCTGCTCTTCGTGCGGTCACTCTGCGCAAGGCAGAATTCTCGTGCGAGGGGGTCGAATATCACCTGAATGGGCAGCGGTCAATGTCCGCCGTGCCCCCCGTCGGGCCGCCCACCCTTGGCGACTACCCGGTCGCGCACCGCCGCGTGACCCTGGTGCGCCGACGAGTGCGCCGTCCGGCGCAGGAGGTCCTCCTTGCCCAGGACCGCGTCGCCGCGCTCGTAGACCGGCGGCATGTGCACGCCCGTGTCCATGCGGATCGCGTCACACGGGCACGCCTCGGCGCAGAGACCACACACGACGCAGCGCAGCTCGTCGATCTCGAACAGGCGAGGCCGCTTCTCGGTCGAGTTGTCCCCCGTCTCCTCCGGCACGATCGTGATGCAGTGCGCGGGGCAGACGGTCGGGCACAGCATGCACGCGACGCAGCGCACGCTGCCGTCGTCGCGCGTCATGAGGCGATGGAGGCCCCGGAAGCGCTCCGGGTACGGCGCCTTCTCGTCCGGGTACTGCACCGTCACCGTGTACTCGCGGCGGAAGGTGTTGCGGAAGAAGTGCCGCATCGTGATGCCGAGGCCCTCGATCACCGCGGGCAGGAACGACTGCTGTGAGAGGCTCTGCGGCCGGTCGACCACCTTGACCGTGACCCCTTTCTTCGGGGCCTCCTGGCCGTGGCCCCCGTGGCCGTGGCCTCCGTGCCCGTGATCCGGCTGCGCGTGTCCGTGGCTTCCCATCTGTTCCTCTCGTCCTCTCAGCGGGCGCCGAGCAGGACCACACCGACGGCGGTGGCGACGACGTTGACGATCGAGGCTGGCAGCAGGCGCAGCCACCCGAGGCGGATGATCTGGTCGGGCTTGAAGCGCGGCAGCGTCCAGCGGATGAGGAGCTGGAACCAGCAGAGCACGAGGACCTTCGCGCCCCAGACGCCCAGGCCGACGAGCACCGCCAGGATGTGCGGCAGGCTCTGGGCGTAGTCCCAGCCCGGCAGGTACCAGCCGCCCAGGAACACCGTGACGATGACGGCCGAGGACAGCACGATCTCGATGAACTCGCCGAGGAAGAACATGCCGAAGCGCATGCCCGAGTACTCGACGAAGTAGCCGATGATCTCCGGCTCGCCCTCGACCGCGTCGAACGGCGTGCGCTTGGTCTCCGCGATGGACGCCACGAGGTACAGCACGAACGCGAGCGGCTGCGTCACGATGCCCCAGTGGAGCAGGTGCGTGCCCTGCGCCCTCGCGAGGGCGCCGGGCTCGAGCGTCCCGTACACGAGGAAGATGCCGAGGATCGACATGCCCATCGTGACCTCGTACGCGATCATCTGCGAGCTCGCGCGCAGCGCGCCGAGCAGGCCCCACTTGTTGTACGAGGCCCAACCCGCGAGCATCGCGCCGTACACCGACAGCGACGCGATCGCGAAGTAGAACAGCATGCCCATGTCGAGGACGGCGATCTGCAGCGGCGTCGTGTTCCCCGCGCACTGCGCCGCCGTCGGCACCTTCTCGAAGAGCTGCGAGAAGCTCAGGCAGAGGAAGTCGCCGAACGGCACGATCGCGAAGATCACGAGCGGCGGCACGAGCGCCATGATCGGCGCGATCGTGAACAGGATCTTGTGCGCCTTGGCCGGGATGAAGTCTTCCTTGAAGAACATCTTGAGCCCGTCGGCGGCGATGTGGAGCAGGCCCCAGGCCTTGACCGAGCCGATGTTGGCGCGGTTCGGGCCGATGCGGTCCTGCATCATCGCGCTCTGCCGGCGCTCCATCCAGGTGAGCACGGACGCGAGCGGCATGACGAACGCGAAGACGATGAAGACCATCTTGACGAGCGCGATGAGCGCAATGGCGAGAATGGACATGTCGACTAGCCCCTCGATCCGGCGAAGCGCAGGGAAAACGGCGCGACGTCGCGGCCGAACTCCGCGCCCGAGAGCTCCGCCACGCGCCCTTGCAGCTCGGCGAACACGCCGCGCGCGTCCTCGTGCTCGAGCGTGGCGCCGGTCTTGCGCGCGAGGTCGCGGACGACGCGCCAGCCCGGCCGCACCGTGCCCGGCGCCGGCAGCGCCTGACGCAGCCGCTGCGTCCGCCCGTCCTTGTTGGTGATCGTCGCGTCGACCTCGGCCCACGCCGCGATCGGCACGACCATCGTGGCCGCCTTCGCGAGGTCACCGTCGTGCGTCCCGAGGACCACGAGGAGCTCGAGGCCCGAGAGCGCGTCCATCGCGCCCGGCAGGTCGTTGCCGAGGACCACGAGCGCCTTGAGCGCGCCGCCGCGCAGGTCCGCGGCCAGCTCCGCCGCGCCCGCGGCGCCCGGCCCCGCGATCGCCCGCACGCCGCGCGTGTTGGCGTTGATGTCGGCCGAGCGCAGGATCTTGTCGTCGCGGTCGGGGACCGCCGGCGAGCCGACGACGTACACGCGGCCGATGCCGAGGTGCTCGACGGCGAGCGTCCGGAGCGCGTAGGCGTCTTCGTTGACCATGTCGGCCGTCAGCACGAGGCCGACGGAGGGGCCGTTCTTCGCGATCGCCGCCTCGAGCCGGCCCGCGAGCTCGCCGAGCACGGCGTCGTAGGCCGCGGGCTTGCCCGCGAGCCGGGGCACCGCGAGCCGGCCGTCGTGGATGAGCTTGTAGGTGAAGCGGCCCTCGTCGCACATCCAGTACTGGTTGACGTCGGGGTTGTGCCGCGGCACGAGGCGATGGATGCGCCCCTTGGACGTGTGGATCTCGACGTTGCAGCCGGTCGAGCAGCCGTTGCAGACGCTCGGCGTCGCGGAGAGCTCCCACGCGCGCATGGAGAAGCGAAAGTCCTTGGCCGTGAGCGCCCCGACCGGGCAGACGTCCACGGTGTTGAGCGAGTAGGCGTTGTCGAGCTGCTTGCCCGGCGCGGTCGTCAGGAGCTCGCGATCGCCCCGGATCGCCATCGTGAGCTGCGGCTCCTTGGCCACCTCGTTGCACACGCGGATGCAACGCGAGCAGAGGATGCAGCGCTCCTGGTCGAGCACGATGTGCGGCCCGACGTCGACCACCTTGTTCTTGCGCACCTTGACGAGGTCGAGGCGCGAGGCCTTGTGGTCCCACTCCTGGTAGAGCTTCTGGAGGTGGCACTCGCCGGCCTTGTCGCAGATGGGGCAGTCGACCGGGTGGTTGACCAGCGTGAACTCGAGCATCTGCCGCCTGGCGGTGAGCACCTGCGGCGAGCTCGTGGTCACGTCCATGCCCTCGCTGACGGGCGTGTAGCAGGCCGGTACCAGCTTCGGCATGCCCTTGACGGAGACCAGGCACTGCCGGCACACCGCGGGCGACGACAGGCCCGGGTGGTAGCAGAAGTACGGCACCTCGATCTCGGCCGACTTCGCCGCCTCGAGGATGTTCGTCCCCTTCGGCACCTCGACGTCGACCCCGTCGATCTTGAGTTTCACGAGCTCAGTGGTCATGTCCGATCCGGGTTTGCGGCGCTGCGACCTAGCGGTCGCACTCGCCGCCGATCATGTTCAGCATGCCGAAGGTCGGCACGACGTCGGGGATCATGCGCCCCGTGATGAGCGAGCCGAGCGCCTGCGTGATCGCGAAGCAAGGCGGCCGCACGCGGCAGCGGAACGGACGGCCCGTGCCGTCGGCGACGATGTAGAAGCCGAGCTCGCCGTTGCCCGCCTCGGTGTACGAGTAGGTCTCGCCGGGCGGCACGCGGATGCCGTCCACGATCATCTTGAAGTGGTTGATCATCCCCTCGATCGTCTCGTAGGTGTCCTTCTTGGGCGGGATCATCACGAGGGGGTTGTCGGCCATGATCGGCCCGTCGTGCATCTGGTCGAGGCACTGCTGGACGATGCGCACCGACTGGCGGATCTCCTCGGCTCTGACGGCGAAGCGGTCGAAGTTGTCGCCCTTCGAGCCGACCGGGACCTCGAAGTCGAAGCGGTCGTACACCGAGTACGGGTGGTCCTTGCGGACGTCGTAGGCGACGCCGGTCGAGCGCAGGCACGGCCCCGTCCAGCCCCACGCGATCGCGTCGGCCGCCGAGATCACGCCGATGTCGTCCATGCGGTCACGGAAGATGCGGTTCCGGACGAGGAGGCGCTCGCACTCGATGAGCGTCTCGATCACCTTCGGCAGGAGCGCGCGCAGGCGGTCCGCCCAGCCCGGCGGCAGGTCCTTGACCACGCCACCGATGCGGACATACGAATACGTCAGCCGCGCGCCCGAGAGCTCCTCGAGCATCTCCCAGATCCACTCGCGCGCCTTGATCCCGTAGAGGAAGGGCGTGAACCCGCCGAGCTCCATCGCCGAGGCGCTGTTGCACGTCAGGTGGTCCGAGATGCGCGACAGCTCCGAGACGATGACCCGGATGTACTCGGCGCGGTCGGGGATCTGCTTGGTGATGCCGAGCAGCTTCTCCACCGCCATCGCGAAGCCGACGTTGTTGCACATCGGCGACACGTAGTTGAGGCGGTCCGTGTACGGGAAGATCTGCGTGTACGTCGCGTGCTCCGACTCCTTCTCGAAGCAGCGGTGCAGGTAGCCGACCTGCACGTCGGCGTGCTGGATGGTCTCGCCGTCGAGCGTGACCACGATGCGGACGGTGCCGTGCATCGCGGGATGCGACGGCCCCATGTTGACGATCATCGGCTCGGTGGGCAGCGCGTCGTCGTCGAGGTCGGAGACCTCCTTGGCGCCCATCACCACGCGTCTCTGCTGGCTCATCGGGTCCTTCTGCTCTTGCTGTTCATGAGGGCTCTGGATCGCGGCGCACGAGCGGCTGACGCCGCTCCTTCGGGTAGTCCTTGCGCAGGGGATGGCCCACGAACTCCTCGTACATGAGGATGCGGCGCAGGTCGTGGTGCCCCACGAAGCGGATGCCGAACATGTCCCACGCCTCGCGCTCGAACCAGTCCGCGCCCTTCCAGACGCGCGTGACGGTGTCGATCGACGGGTCGTCCTCTGGCACCGGCGCCTTGAGGCGGATCCGCTGCCGCGTGGACGTCGAGTAGAGGTGATAGACCACCTCGTAGCGCTCGCCCGTGCGGCGCTTGGGCCACGTCAGGTAGTCGACGACCGTGAGGTCGGTCAGCATGTCCATGCGCACCGCGGGGTCGTCGCGCAGGAACGTGCAGATGGGGACGATCTCGCCGCGGCTGACGATGGCGGTCTCGTCGCCGTGCTTGGCGTGCGTCTCGAGGACCGCGGAGCCGAACTGATCCAGCACGCGGTCGATGGCCAGTTGACTCATCGCAACACCTGACTCATCGCTACCTCACCACCGGCAGGCGCGAAGGCGCCGCCTTCGCGGCCGCCTCGGCTTCCTGCCGCAGCTTGCCGCGGATCTGGTTGTGGCCTTCGCCGCGCTGGATGCGATCCATGAGCAGCATGAGCCCGTCGAGCACCTGCTCGGGCCTGGGCGGGCAGCCCGGGATGTAGACGTCCACCGGGATGACCTGGTCGCAGCCGGGCATGGCCGAGTAGTTCTGGTAGAAGCCGCCCGTCGACGCGCAGACGCCGAACGCGACCACCCACTTGGGCTCGCACATCTGGTCGTAGACGCGCTTGAGCACCGGGCCTTGTCGCTCGGTGATCGTGCCGACCACGATGAGCAGGTCCGCTTGCCTGGGCGAGAAGCGCGGGAACTCGGCGCCGAAGCGGGCCATGTCGTACTTCGACGCGGCCGTCGCCATGAACTCCATGCCGCAGCAGGCGGTGACGAACGGGTACTGGAAGAGCGAGTACTTGCGCCCCCAGTTGACGGCGTCCGCGAGCTTGGACGTGTAGAACTCTACTCCCATCCGATCGCCTTCTTTCTCCAGACGTAGACGAGGCCGACGAGCAGGATCGCCAGGAACGTCAGCATGATCCCGATGCCCATGAACGAGGCGCCGCCGTCGGGCGTGCGCGCCATGTCCTTGAACGTGACGGCCCACGGGTAGAGGAACGCGCTCTCGATGTCGAAGATGAGGAAGAGGATCGCGATCTGGTAGAACTTCACCGAGAAGCGACCGCGCGGGGATCCGATCGGATCCGAGCCGCACTCGAACGGCGCGGACTTGATGGCGGTGGTGTGCTTGGGCCCGAGCAGCGCCGCGCCCGCCAGGAACAGGCCTGAGAACGCGAGACCGAACAGGATCGTGACCAGCGCCGGGACGTACTGGCTGAGCATGGGCCTCCGAGCTTAGCGGCCCACCCTGCGGGTCGGGCCGGAGAAGAACGTGAACTCCGAAAAAGGCGCCGGAACGCTACCTGTAGGGCCCCCGGGTGTCAAACGGGTCGGCTGGCCGGGCCCAGGAGCGTGGCGGGCCCACACGTGTGATCCGAACCCCGCGAGTTGACGGGGGATTCGCAGGGAAGATACAGTGAGAACGGGCGCGCGCTGCGTGTCCGACCTTCAAGGGGGGCCTCGTGAGACTGTATCGACCTGCGCGCGCCGACGGCGTGCAAGAACAGCGTTCGCGCGCCGAGGGCGCACCCGAGCCGCACCGCGGCCGCGGCTCCAGGACCCGGGCCATGTGGCTGGGCGCGGCGCTCGGCGGCTGCCTGATCGGCTCGGCGGGCCCTGCGGCCGCCCAGGCCATCCCGTTCGGCGGCCGCACGGCGGCGATGGGCGGCACCGGCATCGCGCGCGGCGACGACTCGGCCATGCCCGTCCTCAACCCCTCCGGCCTCGCGCTCGTGTCGAGCTCGACGCTGTCGCTCTCGGCGTCGCTCTACGCGTTCCACCACGTCAGCATCCCGCACTTCAACGCGGACACGGACACGCTCGACGACGGATTCCGGACCATCGAGGTGTCTCGGCAAGGCATCGAGTCGAACACCGTCGAGACGCTGCCCTCGTCGCTCGCGTACATCTATCACGTCGGCGGCGAGCACCATCAAGTGCTCGCCGCGAGCGTGACCATCCCACGGTCGACGTCCCGACGATTCGTCCAGAACCTCGACCTCGCCGCGCAGGACCCGTCGGGCGGCACTGGCCAGGTGATCCGCGATCAACTCACGTTCGTGGAGAACTTCGGTCAGTACGTGCTCGGGTTCTCGTACGCGCGCACGCTCTCCGAGAAGCTGCGCGTGGGCGGGACGCTCGGGGTCGTGTACACGAGCTCGCTCATCACGCAGCAATCGACGCGCCTGTCCGTGCCGGCGACGGCGACGCAGTTCAACTTCATCAACGACTCGCTCACGCGCGAGTCCTCGAGCCTGGATCTCGACGGCATCTTCGGCGCGCAGCTCGACCTCAGCGACTCGCTCAGCGTGGGCGCGGTGTTCCACACCCCCGCCCTCCACGTCCACGGCAACTGGGACTTCTCGCAGGACGAGAACCGTTCGGACCCGAGCGGGACGTCCACCCTCCGCAAGGTGCGCGAGAGCGGCGACAGCATCGATGCGCCGCCGATGAAGATCGGCGTCGGCGCGGGCTATCGCAAGAGCGACTGCTGGAGCATCGCGGTCGACGTCACCGGCTCGGTCGCGATCAAGAACGACCGCCGCATCAAGGCCGACCACACCGAGTCGTCGGTCACGAGCGGCAAGAGCCCGACCGTGACCAGCTCGGTGCTCGACGCCGAGCGCAAGCGCGAGCACCGGGTCAACGGCTCGGTCGGCGGCGAGATCCGCGTCGGCGACGAGACGTGGATCCGGATGGGCGCATTCACGGACCTCTCGCTCGATCCCGCGGTGGGCCAGAACAAGAACCTCGGCAACCAGCTCAATCGCTCCGAGGTGCTCTCGTTCCCGTTCCACCGCTTCGGCGGCACGTTCGGTCTCGGCACCATCACCGGCCCGGTGGACAGCACGATCGGCATCGCGGCGAGCTACGCGCAGGGGGACACCGTGCGCCTCGACCCCATCCGCTCGGCCACCCCGATGGGCTTCGGCACCGCGCTCGAGAAGACGCCGGCGCGCGTCTTCGACTTCATGTTCTTCGTGACCGGCACCGTGGATCTGAAGAAGGCCGCCAGCGGAATGGGCGGCAAGCTGGGAGGTGGCTCGTGAATCGCTGGGCGCTGCTGCTCGTCCTGCCCTTTTGGACCTGCACCGGGTCCGATCGCGCCGTGACCTGCAAGACCAACGGGGACTGCAAGGGCGCGGGAGAGCAATGCAACATCGTCACCGGGCTCTGCCAAAAGCCCATGACTGCGGCGCGGGAGGGCGCGATCTACGCGGACTTCAACTGTCCCGTGCGCAGCGTGGGAGGCGTGCCGCCCGGGATGCCGATGCCGGGCATGCCAGGCATGGGCGGCATGGGCGGATTCGGGCCTGGAATGGGCGGCATGGGTGGCCTCGGGCCTGGAATGGGCGGCATGGGTGGCTTCGGGCCTGGAATGGGCGGCATGGGTGGCCTCGGGCCTGGGATGGGCGGCATGGGTGGCCTCGGGCCTGGAATGGGCGGCATGGGTGGCCTCGGGCCTGGAATGGGCGGCATGGGCGGCATGGGCGGCCTCGGACCAGGTCCGGGTGGCCTCGAGGTGCTGTTCCGGCTGGCCGCCGCGGGCGCCGGGGGCGAAGGCGGAATGGGTCCCGTGATGCCGCCGGACCCGGGCGAGCCAGGCACCTTCCTGGCCAACCTCAACGTGGCGGGCAAGGCGACCTGCGGCTCGAAGGATCCCACCGAGAGCCCCGCCGAGGCCTGCACGCGCGGGGGCCAGTGCGAGGTGAGCACGCTGGACATCGGCGAGGGCGACAAGCTCGTCGTGATGCTGCTCGACGTGCGCAAGGGCGGTACGAAGATCGGCACCGGCATGCTCGTGGCCCGCGAGTCGGCGCTCGAGGGATCCTCGGGGCAGCTGAGCGCTCCCCATGACGTCTTCGGCGCGCTCTACGCGGTCAAGAGCGGCACGCTGTTGCCCTCCGAGAACCCGAACGAGCTCGCCTTCCTCTTCTGGGGCGGCACCGTCACCGTGGAGCGGTTCAGCGACCCGAAGGGGCGTGCGCGCATCAAGGGCACCATCGACATGGACCTCAAGGAGCCACCGTCGAATGGCAGCGGGGTCTTCGGGGGCGAGTGCAAGCTCTCGCGCAGCTGTGCCGCGTCGTCCCTCGCGTCGGAGCGCTGCTATCGAGAGGAGCTCGTCAGCCCGGACTGCGGAGAGCAGAATTGCCTGCCCCTCAATGACGGCACCTCCAGCGGCTTCTGCAACTCGGCGTGCGAGACGCGCCGCGATTGCGAGCGCTTCGACTCGAAATCCGAATGCGTCACCATCCCGGCCTCGACCGTCGGCATCTGCCAGCACAAGTGCGATTCGGACAGCGACTGCTACGCCGCGGCTGGATTCAAGTGCATCCAGCCGGTCGTCTCGGTCGGTGACATCGGGCAGAAGTTCTGCTCGTTCGAAGGGACGCGCAACCTCCCCCCGCCCGTGGGTGGGGCGGGCGGCCTCGGGGGCTTCGGCCCGGGCGGCATGGGTGGCCGCGGCGGCGTGGGCGGCGCAGGCGGCATCGGCGGGCGCGGCGGCATGGGCGGCAGGGGCATGGGCGGCATGGGCATGGGCGGCATGGGTATGGGCGGCATGGGCATGGGCGGCATGGGCATGGGCGGCATGGGCATGGGCGGCATGGGCATGGGCGGCATGGGCATGGGCGGGATCGGCGGCATGGGCATGGGCGGCACCGGCGGGATCGGTGGAATGGGCATGGGCGGCACCGGTGGGACGGGCGGCATGAGCGGCGGATGCTCGGTCGTGCCGCAGGGCGGCTGCGCGATGGGGCAGGCCTGCTATCCGGCTACCGGCGCGTCCGTCTGTCGCCCGGCGGGGACGACCGCCAATGGTGCGGCGTGCACGAGCCCCGAGAACTGCGTCGCCGGCAGCTCTTGCGTGGCAATGACGTGCCGACAGCTCTGCAGCACGACGGCCGGCGTGGGCCCGGCCTGCCCGGCCGGAACGATGTGCCGCACCGGCATGATGGGCGGCACGATCGGCGCCTGCTTGTAGCCCGGCCCGACCGGAGGTGGCTGCACCATGGAACACGGCGCGGCCGGTCGGCGTGGCGCACAAGTGTACGTGGCCCCTCGGAGTCTGTGGTGGCACAGCGGCTGCACTAGAGCGCCGCATGTACAAAAACATCACTTCGCACATGAAGAACCTCTCGACGGCCCTGTGCCTCGCCGGGCTGGCCTTGCCCGCCTGTGGCGGCGAGGAGGAGGGCTACGAGGTCGGTGAGCTCGCGTCCGGGCTGGTGGACATAGGAGGCAGCATCAAGGGATCTCCCAGCGCCACAGTCGTCACCACGTACGGAAGTGATACGGCAGTCTTCGCGCGCGGGTCCGACGATGCGCTGTGGATGTCGCGCGGTGCGCCCAGGAGAGGGTTCGGCAGCTGGACGTGGCTGGGCGGGCAGCTTGGCTCCAATCCAGCTGCCGTCTCGACGATGGACGGGCGCATCGACGTCTACGCGCGGGGATCCGACTCCGCACTCTGGAAGCGATCCTTGCGCGGCGGCATGTGGAGCGAATGGCAGTCGGGCGGAGGATGCATTGCGGGCGAACCAGCGGCAGCAACATTCGCGCGCGGAACGAGCCCAAAGGTCATCGTCGTTGCCAAGGGTTGCGATGGTCGTGCCTGGTGGGTGACCGATCTGACCGATGTCTCGCCCTCCTTCGGGAGGTGGCAGCTCCTCGGGGGTGAGCCGAACGGAAGGCTCATCGCCGTGCAGACGAGCTCGCGAGAGATCAGCGTGTTCATGCGGGATGCAAGCAGCCGGCTACAGCGGCAGCTCCTCAGCGGCAGCACCTGGAGTGGCTGGAGGCCATTCCTGAACTTGATTTCGCATGCGGACCTCGGAGCAGCCTCGCTGGGCTCCCTGGGCTCCTATCGAGTCGATTTCCTGCAGGCCCCCGACTACGATGTCTTTCCTCACACATCGAGCTTCAGCCGATGGGGGGACGGCACCCCCACGAGGATGTCCCCGATGAATGCCCAGGAGGTCAATCTCCCCTTCGAGCCCCCGTCCGTCATCGCGCCCTCCAGCAGCGAGCTGTGCGTCTTCTTCAGGACTGTCAGCAGCAGGGTCAAGTACCGCTGCGGCACGATGGCCACACCGACGCTCTTCGACTGGTGGATCTGAGCACGACCAGTCGCTCCAGCAGCGATTGACCGTCTTCCAGGGCTTTCAGGGACGCTGCGTCAGCACGTGGTGCGCGCTGCCCGACGACAGCTGCCCTCCGGCCTTCACCCTCACGACACCGCATGCGCGGGCCTGGCGAAGCTCTGCGCGCCGGCCCTGCGCACGAACGGTGGCCGCCGCGACGGGGCGCGTGACACCGGGCCGGTGCTCGGGACACGGCGGCGAGAGTGCGGCTCGATCCCCAGATGATGGCCACGCAAGATGGGGCCGCGATGGTCCTGTGGGCGAAGCTCGCCTGCGAGAGAGGCGAAGGCGCGAGCAGAGGCTGCTGTGGGCGTGATGACAGGCGAAGAGAGGCGGAAGCGGGAGGCCCGAAGGCCTCCCGCTTCGGAGCTTACGGCTTGAAGAGGTAGACGCCGTCCGCCGCCACGCCCTGACCGAGCGTGAAGGCGATGCGGCCCATCGTGTCGGCGCCGCCGACCTTGAAGCCCGAGCCGTCGGCCTTCTGGATGATGGCGTGCTGCTGGACCTCGACGTCCATGTTGGCGCCGAGCGCGCGCGTGTGGATGTCGCCGTAGCCGGGGCCGTCGCCGGCCGCCGTCACGAGCCAGTGCGAGTTCGAGTTGTAGACGAGGCGGTCATTGCCCTGGAAGGCGTGCGCCCAGACGCGCGCCGGCGGCATCGCGAACTCGGGCATGCCGTTCGACGGCTTGATGTGCATCGTGCCCGAGTACTCGTTGTTGAGGTCGGTGTAGTAGACGAAGTAGGCGCTGTCGTTCGAGAACGCCTGGATGCCGTAGGTCGTCGCGTTGTTCGCGATCGACATGCCGGACATCGCCGCGGTCGAGCTGCCCTGCGCGAGGTCACCGCCGTTGAGGGCCGCGTCGAAGCGCGTGTGGTAGAGGACCTTCGTGCCGTCCGGCGAGAACTGATCGAAGTCCTGGACGCCGGTCGCGACGGCCACCGAGGTGCCGCCCATCGCCGTCGGGATCACGTTGAGCGTGCCCGCGTTGGTCGCGACGTTCGTGAAGTAGCCGATGTAGTTGCCGGTCTTCGAGATCACCGGGGTGAGGTCCGCGCCGGAGATCATGCTCGCCCGGACGTTCACGGCGGTCGCGAGCTGGCGGAGCATGTTGTTGCCCATGCCCACGTTGATGACGTTGAGCGTGCCCGTGCCCATCGTCGTGTTGACGGCGGTGATCACGATGAGGGCGCTGCCCTCGGGCGCGGTCACGAAGCCCGCCGCGCGCGTCATGGCCGGCAGGATGTTCGTGGCCGGCGTGCCGACGGCGAACGCCTCGAGGAGCTGATCCGAGGCGCCGTTGTTGGCCGCCGTCGCGATGATCGCGTGGCTGCTGCTGCCGGTGAACGTGAAGCGCGCGTCGAGCGCCGGCGCGGTGCCGGAGCAGTAGACGCCCGCGTGGAGCGTCGCGGCGGTCGCACCGGCCATGCCGATGTTCACGAGCTTGACGTCGCAGAGCGGGTTGGCCGGCGCGCCCATCGTGACGAGCTGCCAGTTGTCCGCGTAGACGATCCAGTTGCCGTCGTTCGAGACGGACGCCGGGATGAAGTACACATCGGCGTTCGTGCCCTGACCGAAGATCGCCACCGAGGTCGCGAAGTCCGCCTTGGCCGCCATGCCGGTCTTCCAGTAGGCGAGCTTGCCGCGGAAGCCCACGATGCCGCCCATCGGCGCGGGCTGGTTGCCGTACGCCACGAGGAGGGTGTTCTTCGACGCCTGCACGGCGAAGATGTCCGTGCCGAGATCGACGCCCATGCCGGCCGGCATGGTCGAGTCCCAGACCTTGACGTTGATCATGCCGGGCGTGGTGCCCTTGGCGGCCGCGACCCACGAGCCGTCGTCGGCCACCGCGATCGAGTACCAGTCCTGACCCGTGCCGTTGAGGCGCATGCCCATGCCGGGCATCACGACCGGGCCGTCGGCCATCATCATGCCGCCCGAGCCGCCGAGGCCGCCGGCCATGCCGGCGCCGCCCATGCCCATGCCCGCGCCACCGGCGCCCGCGTTGCCGGAGCCCGCACCGCCCATGCCCATGCCCGCGCCGCCCGAGCCCGCGGTGCTGCCCGCGCCGCCCTGGCCGCCGCCGCTACCCGCGCCACCACGCCCCGACGACCCACCGCGGCCCGACGAGCCGGAGCCACCGGTGCCGGTGTTGTCGTCGCCGCATCCGACGGCGAACGCGCCTGCCGCAAGAAGGGCGAGCCACGCGCTCTTTCCGAAGACGTTCCTCATCACTGACCTCCACTACGAAATTCGTTCCACCCGTTGGCGCGCGGCGAGGATCACAGTCCCCACCGGGCGCGAAAGTGCGCGGACTATGGACTTCGGCCCCCGAGAGCGTCAAGAGAGCTCGATTCGGGCCCGGACCTCGCCGTGAGCCGACCCACGCCGCGCTGCGTCGTCACCCCACGAATCGGCCGGAGACCCGCGTCTCGGAGGTACTAGGATCGGCGCGTGGCACGCTTGCAGCCCCTCGAGCGCACCGTCCTCGCGGCGCTCCAGCAGGGGCCCCTCGCCGCGCAGGGAGACCTCGTGCTCGTGGCGTGCTCGGGCGGACCGGACTCGCTCGTGCTCCTGCACGTTCTCGCGCGGCTGCGCCGCCTGGTCGGCTGCTCGCTCGCCGCGGCGTACGTGGATCACGGCCTGCGCCCGGCGGCCGCGCGGGAGGGCCGCCGCGTCGTGGCGTCCGCCGTGGCGCTCGGCGTCCCGGCGCGCGTGCTCGCGCTCGGGCTCCGCGCGGGAGGAAACCTGATGGCCCGTGCAAGGCAGGCACGCTACGCGGCGCTCGAGGCCGAGCGCGCGCGCGTCGGCGCGGCGAGCATCGCGCTCGCCCACACGGCGACGGATCAGGCCGAGACGCTGCTCATGCGCCTCCTCGACGGGAGCGGATCCGCGGGGCTCGCGGCGATGGCGCCCCGACGCGGCCACCTCGTGCGGCCGATGCTGGAGGTCACGCGCGCCGAGGTCGAAGCATTCGTCAAAGCGAATGGATTGCGACCGGTCCGCGACCCGTCGAACCGCGACCCCGCCTTCCGGCGCGTGCGCCTCCGGGCGCTCCTCGGCGCCCTGCGCAAGCTCCAGCCGGATGCGGATCGCGCGCTCGCGCGGAGCGCGGCGAACCTCCGCGACGACGCCGAGGTCCTCGCCTGGGCGTCGGCCGAGCTCGGCGCCGGGCGCGTGCCCCTCGACCTCGATCTCGGTCGGCTCTCGGGCCTCCCGGCGCCGGTTCGGGGGCGGGCGCTCCGCGACGCGGTCGCCTCGACCGCCGGCCGGGCCCTCTCGAGGCGCGAGGCACTCGCGCTCGCGCACCTGGCCGACCGCACCGAGGGCACCGAGGAGCTCGACGTCGCGGGGATCCGCGTGCGCCGGAGCTATCGCCGGCTGTCTGCTGCCAGCCGCGCCGTCGCGCCTCCGGCGGCGGTCGCCGCGACCGGGAGCGGCGCCGTCGGCTTCGGGCCCCACACGCTGCACCTCGAGCTGTCCGGGCCGGTGCTCATCCGGTCGCCGCGCCCGGGAGATCGCATCGCCCTGCCGGGCGGCGGGCACAAGAAGGTGTCCAGGGTCCTCGCGGATGCCAAGGTCCCGCGCGCCGATCGCGCTGGATTCCCGGTCATCTGCGATCCCTCGGGCGAGCGCGCCCTCGTGGTGCCGGGACTCTCCGCCCCGGTCGGGCCGGTCTCCCGGGCCCGCCTGGGGAGTGCCCTGAGCGGTGCCGCGGGACACGAACGGATCCGCGGCGGTTGACGCGGCCGAACGCGGTGCAATAATTTGTGATGACGAAGCAGGCTCTGCTGACTGGGGGGCGCGGCGACCCGCGTGCTGCTCGAGCAACCGGGCTCGTTTTTTGGGTAGTCAACTCGACGAGGCGCCGGTGAAGCAGTCTCACAAGACGATCCTGCTCTGGGCTCTGCTGTTCCTGATGTTCTTCTCGGTCTACAACCTGTTCGCGAGCCCGCGGCAGGCGGACGAGAAGATCCAGTATTCCGAGTTCTTGCAGCGCGTGGAGCGCGAGCCGAAGTCGATCAAGCACGTCATCATCAAGGCGACGGGCTCGAGCGCGGCCGAGATCACCGGCGAGTTCGCGGACGGAAACCGGCGCTTCCAGACCGTCGGCATCCTGGTCGACAAGACGGTCGAGAAGCTCTCGCAGTCAGGCATCTCCTACGAGATCCAGAAGGAGAGCGAGGGCTCGTTCTGGCAGTCGATGCTCATCAGCTGGCTGCCGATGCTCTTTCTGTTCCTCATCTTCTTCTTCTTCATGCGGCAGCTCCAGTCGGGCGGCGGCAAGGCCATGAGCTTCGGCAAGTCCAAGGCGAAGCTCCTGTCGGATCACCAGAACCGCGTCACGTTCGCGGACGTGGCCGGCATCGAGGAGGCCAAGGACGAGGTCGAGGAGATCATCGCCTTCCTCAAGGATCCCAAGAAGTTCACGCGCCTCGGCGGTCGCATCCCGAAGGGCGTCCTCATGATGGGCCCGCCGGGCACCGGCAAGACGCTGCTCGCGCGCGCCATCGCGGGCGAGGCGGGCGTGCCGTTCTTCTCGATCTCGGGCTCGGACTTCGTCGAGATGTTCGTGGGCGTCGGCGCGAGCCGCGTGCGCGACCTGTTCGAGCAGGGCAAGAAGAACGCGCCCTGCATCATCTTCATCGACGAGATCGACGCGGTCGGCCGGCACCGGGGCGCGGGCCTCGGCGGCGGCCACGACGAGCGCGAGCAGACGCTCAACCAGCTCCTCGTCGAGATGGACGGCTTCGAGTCGAACGACGGCGTCATCCTGGTCGCGGCGACCAACCGCCCCGACGTGCTCGACCCGGCGCTCCTGCGCCCGGGCCGCTTCGACCGCCGCATCATCGTGCCGCGCCCCGACGTGGGCGGGCGCCTCGGCATCCTGAAGGTGCACACCAAGAAGGTGCCGCTCGACCCGGGCGTGGACCTCGAGGTGATCGCGCGCGGGACGCCCGGCTTCGCGGGCGCGGACCTCGAGAACCTGGTCAACGAGGCGGCGCTCTACGCCGCGCGGCTCGACAAGGACCGCGTCGACATGAGCGACTTCGAGGGTGCCAAGGACAAGGTCATCATGGGCACCGAGCGCAAGTCGATGATCATCAGCGACCAGGAGAAGCGCACGACCGCGTATCACGAGGCGGGTCACGCGCTCGTCGCGCGCATGCTGCCGGGCACCGACCCCGTGCACAAGGTGACGATCATCCCGCGCGGCAGGGCGCTGGGCCTGACGCAGCAGCTCCCCGCGGAGGACCGCTTCAACATGGCGGCCGACTTCGCGAACAACCAGATCGCGATCCTCATGGGAGGCCGCATCGCCGAGGAGGTGATGTTCGGCCAGAAGACGACCGGCGCCGGCAACGACATCGAGGTGGCGACGGACCTCGCGCGCAAGATGGTGTGCGAGTGGGGCATGAGCGAGCGCATGGGCCCGCTGGCGTTCGGCAAGAAGGAGGAGTCGATCTTCCTCGGTCGCGAGCTGTCCACGCACCAGGACTACAGCCCGCAGACGGCGCTCGAGATCGACGCCGAGGTGCGGCGCATCGTGATGGACAACTACGAGCGCGCCAAGGCGATCGTGGTCGAGCACCTCGAGACGCTCAAGACGATGGCCGAGGCGCTGCTCGTGTACGAGACGCTCGACGGGGCGGAGATCGAGGCCGTCATCGAGGGGCGCCCCATCCCGCCGCGCCGGCCGCCCCCCGCGCCCGTGACGCGCAAGAAGGAAGAGCGCGAGTCGCCCAAGCGCCCGCTGTTCGTGCCGTCGGCGGAGCCCGAGAAGGCGTAGGCAAGTCCAGCGCCCGAGGGCGGCGCGATCTCTTCCCCCGCCGCCTCGGGGTGGGTGGGTTCCTATCACGCGAGGGTGACAGTGGCCGGGCTCTTCGAGCGGCTCTCGGGTGACGGCGCGCGCACGCTGGTGCTCGGCGTCGTCAACGTCACGCCGGACTCCTTCTCGGACGGGGGCCGCTACGCGCACGCGACGGCGGCGCTGGAGCATGCTCGGGCGCTCGTCGCCGAGGGCGCAGACCTCCTCGACATCGGCGGGGAGTCCACGCGGCCGGGTGCGACGCCCGTCGGCGAGTCCGAGGAGCTCGCGCGCGTGTTGCCGGTGCTCGAGGGGTTGCGCGGGATCGGCGTGCCGCTCTCCATCGACACGTACAAGGCCGAGGTGGCCCGGGCCGCGCTCGACGCGGGCGCGACGATCGTCAACGACATCTCGGGCGGCACCCTCGATCCCGGGATCCTCGCCGTGGCGGCGGACAAGGGCGCACCGATCGTGCTCGGGCACCTGCGCGGGTCGCCTGCAGGGATGATGGACACCGTCTCGTTCCGCGACGTGGTGGCGGAGGTGGGCGACGAGCTCGCCGCGCGGGCCCTCGCGGCGGAGCAGGCGGGCGTGCGCGAGATCTGGGTCGATCCCGGGCTCGGCTTCGGCAAGGGCACGCGCGAGAACCTGGCGCTTCTGCGTGGGCTCGGGACGCTGCGCGCGCGGCTCGGGCGCCCGCTCGTCGTGGGCGCGTCCCGCAAGCGGTTCCTCGGCGAGCTGACGGGCCTGGCGCCCGCCGAGCGAGCGCTGCCGAGCGCGGTCGCGGCGGCGCTCGCGGCGACCTCCGGCGCGGACGTGGTGCGGGTGCACGACGTCGCCGTGACGAGGCAAGCGCTCGCGGTCGCCGACGCGATCCGGCGCGCGCGCTGACGCGCGGGCGCAAGGAGCGGCGAAGCACGGGCTGCGATCCCGGCCCCGGGCGATCTATGCTCCGGATATGCTCGCCCCAGCCTCCCTCACGGTGACCGCGTGACCGCGCAGCGCAAGCTCTTCGGCACTGATGGCGTCCGCGGCGTCGCCAACGTGGACCCGATGACCCCCGAGGTCGTGCTCCGCCTCGGGCGCGCCATCGCGCACTACTTCAGCCGCGGCTCCAGGCGCCCGCGCATCCTCGTGGGCAAGGACACGCGCCTGTCGGGCTATCTGTTCGAGGGCGCGCTCGAGACGGGCATCGTCTCGCAGGGCGGGGACGTGCTGCTGACGGGCCCGCTGCCGACGCCGGGGATCGCGTTCGTCGCGACGTCGATGCGCGCAGACGCCGGCGTCGTCGTCTCCGCCAGCCACAACCCGTACGAGGACAACGGCATCAAGATCTTCGCGCGCGACGGCTTCAAGCTCCCTGACCAGTCCGAGGCGGAGATCGAGGCCCTCATGGCGTCGGACTTCCTCGACAAGAACCGGCCGACAGGCGGCGACCTCGGCCACGCGCGCAAGATCGAGGATGCGGTCGGTCGCTACGTCGTGTTCCTCAAGGGCGTCTTCCCGAAGATCTTCACGCTCGACGGCGTCAAGATCGTGGTCGACTGCGCGAACGGCGCGGCCTACAAGGTCGCGCCCGCCGTGTTCAGCGAGCTCGGCGCGGACGTGATCGCGCTCGGCGTCGAGCCGGACGGCCGCAACATCAACGCCGGATGCGGGGCTCTGCACCCCGAGGTCATGTGCAAGACCGTGGTCGAGCGGGGCGCGCAGCTCGGCATCGCGCTCGACGGCGACGCGGATCGCGTGATCGTTTGCGACGAGAAGGGCCGCGTCGTCGACGGAGACGTCATCATGGCGCTCTGCGCCCGGCGCATGCTGCGCGAGGGCAAGCTCTCGCGGCAGACGCTCGTCGCCACCGTGATGTCGAACCTCGGGCTCGAGCACGCGATGGAGAAGATGGGCGGCCGCCTCGTGCGCACGGCGGTGGGTGACCGCTACGTCGTCGAGGAGATGCGCAAGAACGGCTACAACCTCGGCGGCGAGCAGTCGGGGCACCTCGTGTTCCTCGACCACGCGACCACCGGGGACGGCGTGGTCGCCGCGCTGCAGGTCCTCGCGATCATGGCGGAGACGGAAAAGCCCCTCTCCGAGCTCTCGGAGCGCGTCATGACCACGTTCCCGCAGGTGCTCGTCAACGTGAAGGTCAAGAAGCGCCAGCCGCTCGAGGAGCTCGGCGCCGTCACCCAGCGGATCGCCGAGGTCGAGCGCGCGCTCGGCCGCGACGGCCGCGTGCTCGTCCGCTGGAGCGGCACCGAGCTCAAGTGCCGCGTCATGGTGGAGGGCACCGACAAGGCCACGGTCGAGCAGCACGCGCGCGACATCGCTGGCGAGATCGAGAAGCTCCTCGGATGAGCGAGATCATCAAGCTCCACGTCAACATCGACCACGTCGCCACGATCCGGCAGGCCCGCGGCACGAGGTACCCGGACCCGGTGTGGGCGGCCTCGCTGTGCGAGCTCTCGGGCGCGGACGGCATCACGGCGCACCTGCGCGAGGACCGCCGCCACATGTGCGATCGCGACCTGCGCATCCTCAAGGAGACGGTGCGCACCGTGCTCAACCTCGAGATGGCCGCCACGCCGGAGATGGTGGCGTTCGCGTGCGAGCTCCGGCCCGACGTGGTGACGCTGGTGCCCGAGAAGCGCGAGGAGCGCACGACCGAGGGAGGCCTCGACCTCGGGCGCGCGCGCGAGGACGTCGAGCGCGCCGTGCTCGCGCTCGGCAAGGTGAACGTGCCGGTGTCCCTGTTCATCGACCCGAGCGTGCTCGCGGTGCGTACGGCCGCGGACCTCGGCGTCCCGCGCATCGAGCTCCACACCGGCGACTACGTCGAGGCCTCGGGCGCCCGGCGCGACGCAGAGCTCGATCGGCTCGCGAGCGCGACCGGCGAGGGCGTCACGCTCGGCCTGCACGTGGCGGCCGGGCACGGGCTCGACTACCCGAACGTCGCCGCGGTCGCGGCGATCCCCGGCATCACGGAGCTCAACATCGGCCACGCCATCGTCGCGCGCGCCGTGATGGTCGGCCTCGACCGCGCGGTGCGCGACATGCTCGTGGCGATCGGCCGCCGGGCCGCCTGATGCGCATCGCGACCGCCGCCGACGTCCGCGCGCTCGATCTGGAGGCGATCACGGAGCTCGGCATCCCGGGCGCGGTCCTGATGGAGGTCGCAGGGCGGGGCGCCACGGACGCGCTCTTCGACGCGCTGCGCGCCCAGGGCCTCGCGGAGAAGGGCGTGCGCGTGGGCGTCCTGTGCGGCGCCGGCAACAACGGCGGCGACGGCTACGTGATCGCGCGGCTCGCGGCGTCGCGCGGCGCCGACGTGCGCGTGTACCAGTGCGCCCCGCGCAGCAAGGAGGCGGCGCCTGGCGACGACGGCGCGCTCAACCTCGCCATCCTGCGGCGCGTGGGCGGCGTGCCCGTGCTCGACTGCACCACCGAGGCCCGGCTCGACGAGCACCGCGCGAGCCTGCAGTCGGAGGAGGTGCTGGTCGATGCGCTGCTCGGCACCGGCGCCACGCGCGCGCCCGCGGGCGCGATCGCGCGGGCGATCGCATTCGCCAACACGAATGCATTGGCGCGGCTGCGCCTCGCGGTCGACCTGCCGAGCGGCCTGCACGCCGACACGGGGGGCCCGCTCGGCGAGGTGTTCCGCACCGACGTGACGGTGACGTTCGCGGTGCCGAAGGTGGGGCTCGTGAGCTGGCCGGGCGTCGAGCGGACCGGCCGCCTCGTGGTGGTCGACATCGGCATCCCGCCGGCGCTGACCACGCGCCGCCTCGGCTGGCGCCTCCTCGACGACGAGGAGGTGCGAGCGCGGCTGCCGCTCCGGCCACTCGGCGGACACAAGGGGACCTTCGGCCACGTCCTCGTCGTGGCGGGCGCGCCCGGGACCACCGGCGCGGCGCTGCTCGCGGCGCGGGGCGCGGCGCGCGCCGGGGCGGGGCTCGTGACGATCGCGGCCCCCGCGGCCTCGCGCGCGGCCCTCGAGGCGCGCGTGCTCGAGGAGATGACGGCGGCGCTGCCCGAGGCGGGGCAACCCGACTTCGCCGAGGTGCTGTCGGCGCTGTGCGCGCGCAAGCACGCGCTCGTGATCGGACCCGGCGCCGGGCAGGGCCCGACGACCGCGGCGACCATCGCGCACGCGCTCGACGCGACCGAGCTGCCCGTCGTGCTCGATGCCGACGCGCTCGGCGTCGTGGCGGCGGATCGCGCGCTGCGCGATCGTGTCGTGGCGGCGGGAGCGCGCGTGGCGCTGACGCCGCACCCGGGCGAGGCCGCGAAGCTCCTCGGCGTGCCGCACGCGGAGGTGCAGTCGGACCGCGTCGCGGCCGCGCGGCGCATCGCGAGCGAGTGGCAGTGCGCCGTGGCGCTCAAGGGAGCGCGCACCGTCCTCGCCGGGCGCGGTGACGTCCTGGCCATCAACCCGACGGGCAACGTGGGCCTGGCCTCCGGGGGCACGGGAGACGTGCTCGCGGGAGCGGTCGGCGCGCTGTGCGGGCAGGGGCTCGAGCCGTTCGATGCGCTGGCCGTGGGCGCGTACCTGCACGGGCGCGCAGCCGACCTGCGGGTCGCCACCCGAGGCGTCCCCGTGGGCCTGCGAGCGTCCGAGGTGGCGGACGCGCTCCCCGATGCGCTCGCCACGCTGCGGCGCTGACGAAGCGCCCACGGCCGCCCCCGGGTCGTGCCGAATTGTCACGGACCGGGCGCGGCGCGGCCTCGGATCGAGGGGTTAGGGCCGCCGCCATCCGGGCATCGGGCGTGCTTTGCCTGGGGTCGTGTCTGCCTCGGTCGCCGCCCTGCCCCCCGATGGGCTCACGCGTACGCTGGTGGGCCTCCTGCCCGAGCTCGGCCGCATCGCGCGCCGCTGGTGCGGCGATCCGGCGCTGGCCGAGGACCTCGCCCAGGAGACCGCCTGCCGCGCGCTCGCCGCCCGCGCCACCTTTCGCGAAGGGGCGCCGGCGCGCCCGTGGCTCGTGCGCATCCTCCACAACACGTGGGTGAGCTACCTCCGAAAGCACCGCACCGAGGTCGCCCTGCCGCCCGAGCTGGCCGCGCCTGCGCCCCCTCGCGACGGCGCGTTCGTCGCCCGGGCGCTCGATACCCTGCCCGCCGCACAGCGCGAGGTGCTCGTGCTGGTCGACCTCGAGGAGGCCTCCTACGCCGAGGCGGCCGACGCGCTTCGCATTCCGGTCGGCACCGTGATGTCGCGGCTGCACCGCGCGCGCCTCGCGCTGCGCGCGCGCCTCGGCCCCCTGACCTGAGGCGTCGGGAGCGAAACCTGCCAAGCGGCGCTCCATCGGGTACGCTTGCGCGGTGATCCGCTTCGAGCACGTCACCCGCGCGTACGGGGCGCATGTCGCGCTCGACGACGTCTCGCTCGAGGTGCGCGAGGGCGAGCTCGTCGTCATCACGGGCCCGTCCGGCTCGGGCAAGACCACCCTCATGCGCCTGATCTACGCGGCCGAGCGGGCCGACCGCGGCAAGGTCGAGCTCGGCGGGCGAGACGTGGGTCGGCTGCGCCGGCGCTCCATCCCGCTCCTGCGCCGCAACGTCGGCGTCGTCTTCCAGGACTTCCGCCTGCTCGGCGATCGCACCGCGCTCGAGAACGTGATGGTCGCGCTCGAGATCCTGGGCCTGCCCCGCCGCGTGGTGCGCGAGCGGGCCCTCCTCGCGCTCGACGACCTCGCTCTGGCCGCGCGGGCCGACGTGCCGGCGCGCGCCCTCTCGGGCGGCGAGCAGCAGCGCGTCGCGCTCGCACGCGCCCTCGTCGGTCGCCCGGCGATCCTCCTGTGCGACGAGCCGACCGGGAACCTCGACGCCGAGGCCGGCGCCGCCGTGCTCGCGGAGATCGCGCGCGCGCACGAGCGGGGCGCGACGACGATCGTCGCCACGCATGATCCGGCGGCGCTCGCCCTCGCCGCCGAGCGCGGCTTCCGGCGCGTCACGCTGCGCGCGGGGCGCGTCGAATCCGACGGCGTGTCGCGGCCGTCCCTCGTCACCGCGCAGCGGCGCGAGCGCACGCAGTGAGCACGCTCCGGGTCGCGCTCTCGTCGCTCGGTCGCGCGCTCGTCCGCGAGCCGCGCGCGGCGCTCCTCGGGATCGGTGCCGTCGCGTTCGGCGTGCTCGCGACGCTGTTCCTGGGCCTCGTCGCGCGAGGCCTCGGGGACGTCGCCGCGCGGGGCCTGCCGCGCGCAGAAATGATCGTCGAGCTCACCGACGACCTCGACGCGGCGCACGTCGCGGACCTGCAG
Organism: uncultured Myxococcales bacterium; assembly: GCA_964593795.1. GTDB lineage: Bacteria > Myxococcota_A > Polyangia > JAHFDS01 > JAHFDS01 > JAHFDS01. The sequence continues at coordinate 38,936 of CAZQJC010000017.1, forward strand.
AGTCGCCTCGGCGCGCTGGCCGTCGTCGAGTCCGTGCGCAAGGTCGAGCCCGGGCAGGCCATGGAGCAGCTCCGCGCGAGCCTCGGCGCCGAGGCCACCGTGCTCGAGGGCGTCGAGCCCGACTTCCTGCCAGGCGCACTCGAGGTCACGTTCCGCCCCGGCACCGCCGGGAGCACCGCCGTCAGCACCCTGGCGGATCGCCTCGAGCGCACGACCGGCGTCGCGCACGTCACGTACCTCGGGGACTGGGTCTCGCGCCTCGGGGCGCTGGTCTCGGTCGCGCGCGCCATCGTGCTCTGCGCCCTCGCGCTCTGCGGGCTCGGTGCGCTGTGGGCCGTCGCGGCCTCGGCGCGGATGCGCGCGCTCGCGCGCAGCGAGGAGATCGCCGTCCTCGCCCTGTGCGGCGCCACGGACCGCTTCGTCCGCGCCCCCTTCGTGCTCGAGGGTCTGCTCGTCGGCCTCTGCGGCGCCGCGCTCGGGATCGGCCTCCTGCGGGGAGTCCTGCACTTCGTGGCCCCGCTGGTGGCGGCCGCGCCTGCCACGGCGCTCCAGGGCGGCTTCCGCCTCGAGCTGTCGGCCCTGCTGCCGCCGGCGCAGGCCGTGCTCGCGGTGCTCCTCGTCAGCCTGCTCTCGGCGCTCGCCGCGTCGATCGGGGTGCGCAGGCATGCTCGCGTCTAGCGCGCTCCTCGCCATGCTGCTCGCACCGACCCTCACGGTCGTCGACGCCGATCGCGCCGACGTGGAGCGACGCGCCCGCGCCGTCGACGAGGCCGAGGCGCTCTACCGCCAGCGCGCCGGCGCCCGCACGCGCGCCCTCCACCACCTCGTCGCAGGCGGCGACGCCCGACGCTTCGCCGAGCCACCGTCGGTCGAGCAGCGCAGCGCGCGCGTGGCCCTGCTCCGCGTGCTGCGGCGCGACCTCGACGAACGCGCGAAGTACCGCGCCGAGCGCGGCCTCCTCGCCGAGGAGCGCGCCGCCATCGATCGCCGCGCGAGCGCCTGGATGGCCCGCCGCGCCGAGTCGCCCGCACCGCCCCCGCCCCTCGCGAGGCCCGTCAAGGGCAGCATCGTCGGCGGCTTCGGTCGCGTCCGCGAGTCGAGCGGCCTCGAGCGCGAGCGCCGCGGCGTGCTCCTGCAGGCCCGTCCCGGCGAGGTCGTCTCGTCGCCGCTCGGTGCGACCTGCCATCCCCTCGGAGAGCTCCCGGGGCTCGGGCCGGCGCTCCTGCTGCGCGGCGCCCACGACGTGTCGGTCGTTCTCGCGCCGGTGACCGGGTCGAGCTGCGCCGGGGGCCCCGTCAGCCAGCGGGCGCCGCTCGGCAAGACCGGGGGCGGCACGCTCTACGTCGAGCTCCGCCGGCACGGCGCCCCCGTGGATCCGGCCCCGGCGCTGCGTCGATAAGCCTCCCCTCCGGGGATCGGCTATCATTTCCGGATGCACCACCCGAGGCGGCGCCGCCGCGACCTGGCCTTCGCGATCCTGGGCGCCACGGCAGGCGTCCTCGCCGTCTCCGGCCTCGCCCTCGCGATCCCCTCGAAGTACAGCCCCTACAAGAAGCTGTCGGTCTTCACGCGGGCGCTCTCGTACATCGAGAACAACTACGTCGAGGACATCGAGCAGGAGCGGCTCGTGTACGGCGCCATCAAGGGCATGGCCGAGTCGCTCGATCCGCACACGACGTTCCTGTCGCCGGACGCCTACCGGCAGATGAAGGACGAGACGACCGGCGAGTTCCCGGGCATCGGCATCGAGGTCGACCGCCGCGGCAAGGACCAGCCCCTGACCGTGGTCGCGCCCATCGAGGGCACCCCCGCGGCGCGCGCCGGCATCAAGTCGGGCGACCAGCTCCTCGAGATCGACGGCCGCTCGAGCGCCGCGATGTCGATCGAGGAGGCCATCAAGCGCATGCGCGGCAACCGCGGCACGCGCGTCAAGCTGCTCGTCGGGCGCCAGGGCTGGGCCGAGCCGCGCGAGATCAGCCTCGTCCGCGACATCGTGCGCGTCGTGAGCGTGAGCGCGAAGATGCTCGAGCCGGGCATCGGCTACCTCAAGGTCACGCAGTTCTCGGATCGCACCGACCGCGACGCCGAGCAGCGCCTCGCCGAGCTCGAGCAGCAGGCGGGTGGCAGGCTGCGCGGCCTCGTGCTCGACCTGCGCGGCAACCCCGGGGGCCTCTTCGATCAGGCCGTGCGCATCGCCGACATGTTCCTGTCGGACGGGCTCATCGTCCGCACCATCGGCAAGAGCGGCCGCGTCATCGACGAGGAGACGGCCCGCGCCCGCGGCACCCACGCGGGCTTCCCCATGGTCACGCTCGTCAACGGCAGCTCGGCGTCCGCCTCCGAGATCGTCGCGGGCGCGCTGCAGGACCACAAGCGCTCGCTCATCCTCGGCACGCCGAGCTTCGGCAAGGGCTCGGTCCAGAGCGTCATCGAGCTCGAGGACGGTAGCGGCCTCAAGCTCACCGTGGCGCGCTACTACACGCCGTCGGGCCGCTCCATCCAGGAGAGCGGCATCCAGCCGGACGTGCTCGTCGAGCAGCTCAAGACCACCGAGATCGCGCGCATCGTGGACGACAGCGGCGAGCCCAAGACGCGCGAGCGCGACATGGATCGCCACCTGCGGAACGAGCAGGGCGCGAAGGGCGGCGCCCAGGCGAGCCTGGCGGGCGGCGACTTCCAGCTCAAGAGCGCGCTCGACCACCTGCGCGCGGCCGATCGCCTGGGTCTGCAGAAGGGCGGCTGATCGGACACGGTGGGACAACTTTCCGCTCGCGTCGTTTTTTCATCACGGCTACGATTACCGTGGGTTGCGCCGTCGAGGGCTCGCAACAGAGGGGTATGAGGGCCAGCGAAGGTGGCGTTGTCCAGCCTCGTTCGGGCTCGTGACGATCATGGGACGCTCATGAGGGCCGGGGTCTTGTTCGAACCACCCTGCTGCCGCGCGCAGCGAGGGGGTCGTGCGCCCCTGCGCCAGCGGCCCCCGGGCGAGCGGCGCTAGCATGTTCAAGCTCCTGATCGAGGACGACGAGGGCAAGACCACGGTCGTTCCGCTCATCCGCGACGAGATCACCATCGGGCGCAAGGAGGGCAACACCATCCGCTTGACCGAGCGGAACGTGTCCCGGCGCCACGCCAAGCTGACCAAGGCCTCGGGCGCGATCCAGATCGAGGACTGCGGCAGCTACAACGGCATTCGCGTCAACGGCGCCCGCATCCAGGGGAAGATCGCCGTCGGCGAGGGCGATCGGATCCAGATCGGCGACTACCTCCTCGCGCTGCGCATGGACCGGCCCTCGACCGAGAGCCGGGATCCGTTCCACGAGATGCGGACGCAGCCGATCGAGCGCTCCGAGGAGGACAAGACCGAGCGCGACACGAGGCCGATGACCGCCGCCACGCCCCCGCCGGTCGAGCGGGAGCGCGACACCGTCCGCGACGGGCGCGAGTCGAGCGACACCGTGCGCATGCAGACCGTGCCGGCGAGCTCCTTCGACTACGGCGCGTTCCGCGGCGGCGGGGGCGCAGGCGACTTCGGCTCGGACGACATCACGCGCCTGCCGGGCGACGTCGGCATCAGCTACCCGGGCGCGCCCGCACCCGCTGCGCCGGCCGAGGCAGGCGCGACGCCGTCGGAGGGGACGCAGCCGCAGCGGCCCGTGCGCCTCGTCGTCGTCAGCGCCAACTTCGCCGGCCAGGAGTTCCTGATCGACAAGCCCACGGTGGTCGTCGGACGCACCGAGGAGAACGACGTCGTCCTCAACCACCGATCGATCTCGCGGCACCACGCGAAGATCGTGCGCGAGCACGGCCGCTTCAACATCGTCGATCTGCAGAGCGCCAACGGCGTTCGCGTCAACGGCGAGCCGTACGGCAAGGTCGAGCTGCGCAAGGGCGACCTCATCGACCTCGGGCACGTGCGCCTGCGCTTCGTCGAGGCGGGCGAGGACTTCGTGTTCGATCGCGACGCCGAGATCTACGACCTCGGCGAGCGGCGCGGCATGCGCGGCGTGGTGGTCGCGACGCTGGTCGCGGCGGCATGCGCGGTCGTGCTGTTCCTGTTCCGCGACAAGCTCGGCTTCGGCGGGGACCCGTCCACATCCGCGCCCGACGCCAGCGCGGCCATCGCCGTACCGCCGCCGAGCGACGCCGTGCAGGTCAAGGTGGCGCAGCTCGACGCCCCCCCGGCCGGCGCGGAAGCGCTCACGCGACTCGAGGCCGCCGTCGCCAAGAAGGACTGGGACAACGCGATCGTGGCCTTCGAGGAGCTGCCGACGACGAGCCCGCTCCGCGGCAAGGCGGAGCCCCTGTTCGAGCAGGCCCGCAAGGGCTACGTGGCCAAGCACCTCGCGGCGGCGGAGCAGGCCAAGGCGCAGGGCCGCTGCGGTCCCGCGAGCAAGGAGGCCAAGAGCGTCCTCATGTACGACGAGGGCAACACGGCCGCGAACGAGATCGTCCGGACCTGTCAGGCGCCGGTCAAGGCGCCGCCGGAGGAGCGCCCCGCGCCCCGCGAGCGCCCCGAGCGTCCCGAGCGCGTCGTGACGCCGCCGCCGGAGCGCGTGACGCCGCCGCCGCGCGAGGAGATCAACATCGAGGCCACCGCGCAGGAGGCCCAGAACGCCTACATGACCGGGCAGTACGCGCGCGCGCTCGAGCTCGCCCGCAAGGTGCTCAAGGTCAACCGCGGCTACATCCCCGCGCTGTCGACGAGCGGCCTCGCGCTGTGCAAGCTCAAGCACAAGGACGCCGCGGCCGCGGTGTTCGCCAAGCTGCCGCCGCAGTACAAGTCGATGATGCGCTCTGCCTGTCAGAAGGACGGCATCGAGCTCGAGTAGAGCGGCTCGGGGCGACACGCGCGTGGCAGAGGCGGCGTCTCAGGGCACGGCCGGCGGCGGCCCACTCCAGGTCCCCGGCGAGCCACCGCGCGTCCACCTCGCGCCGCTGCCGACGCCGCTGCATCACCTGCCGCGCCTGTCGGAGCGGCTCGGCATCGAGGTGCTGTGCAAGCGTGACGATCTGACCGGATCGGCCCTCTCGGGCAACAAGGTCCGAAAGCTCGAGTACCTGCTCGCGGACGCGCGCGCGGTCGGCGCCGACACCGTGATCACCTGCGGCGGCGCGCAATCGAACCACTGCCGCGCCACTGCCCTCGCCGCCGCGCAGCTCGGCCTCCGCTGTCGCCTGCTCCTGCGCACCGATGATCCGGCGGCGCCCCCACCCCTCGAGGGCAATCTCCTCCTCGATCGCGTCGCGGGCGCGGAGGTGCGCTTCATCTCGCGGCCCGACTACGCGCGGCGCGCGGCGCTCATGGACGAGGAGGTCGCCCGGCTCTCGGCCGCGGGATCCGTCCCCTACGTCATCCCCGAGGGCGGCTCGAACGCGATCGGCGCGTGGGGCTATGTGCGCGCGATCTTCGAGCTGCGCGCGCAGCTCGCCGCCATGCAGTGGCGCGAGAAGGCGCGCGAGGTGACGATCGTGTACGCGGCCGGCTCGGGCGGGACGGGCGCGGGCCTCGTCGCCGGGGCGGCGCTCGCCGACCTCGAGGCGCGCATCGTGGGCTTCGCGGTGTGCGACGACGCCGCCTACTTCCAGCGCGAGATCGCGCGCATCCTCGCGGAGCTCGCCTCGCGCTTCGACCTTCCGCGCCTGGGCTCGCTGCCCGCGGCCGAGATCGTGGACGAGTTCGTGGGCGTCGGGTACGCCAAGACGCGGCCCGAGGAGCTGCGCTCGCTCGTCGCCATCGCGCGCGCCGAGGGCCTCGTGCTCGACCCCGTGTACACGGGAAAGGCGATGCACGGCCTGTGCGAGCTGCAGCGGCGGACCCCGGGCTGCCTCGGCGAGCGCGTGATCTTCGTGCACACGGGCGGCGTGTTCGGCCTGCTCACCGCCGAGCACGCGGCGTCGCTCGCCGCCATCCTCTGATCAGCGCGGCTAGCGCTCGGCTAGCGCAGGGACGAGATCCAGGCGCGCACGGCGGCCACGCCCGCCGGGTCCACGACCTCGGTCGCGAGGGGGGGCATCTGGTCGCGGCTCCCGCGCACCTCCATGCGCAGGAGCACGCCGCTGCGATCGGGCATGCCGGGCGTGATGCGGCTGGACACTCCGGCGTGCTGCCAGCGCGTGAGCGCCTGGCCCACCGTGGTGAGGTAGAGCTGCGTGGCGAGGGGATCGCGCTCGCCCACCGACAGGCGCAGGACCATCTGCGTGTCGGGCCACGACGTCCCCATCGGGTTGTGGCAATGGCCGCAGTTCGCATGCAGGTAGCCGAGCGCCGCGGCGACCTCGGGCGTCCCCGGCACCGCCGCGATCTCGCCGGCCGCAGGCGCCCGAGACAGGCGCCCGTCCGCGACGAGCTGATCGAGCGCGGGCGAGCCGTGGAGCTGCAGGGCGGAAAGGCCGAGCGCGCGTCCTGGCTCTCCGGCGTGACAGGTCGTGCAGAACCGCGCCTCCGGCACGTCGTGCGGCGTGCCGTTGACGTCGCTCGCCCCCGCGGGCGTCCACACCGCGTCGGCCTGGTCGGCGCGCCACACGAACGCGCCCATCGTGTAGTCCTCGCGCCCGGGCCCCGTCCGTTCGATGAGCCGCGTCTCGAGCAGCACGCCGCCGAGGGAGAACTCCTTCCAGAGCTGCGTCCCGACCGGCAACTGCCAGTGGTCCATCGTGCTCGTGTCGATCGTGGTGCCGGGCGGCAGCCGCACCCAGCGCCGCTTGTCGGCGGCATCCGACCACAGCCGATGCGCCGGCTCGAAGGCCAGGAGGTCTGGCGCCAGCGTCTTCGTGCGGATGTCGGCGTAAAGGCCCCGCGACGAGAGCAGGTCGGGATCGCGCGGCGCGTCGGGAGGCGCGGGCGGCCCGTCCGGACGCGGCGTGTCCAACCCCGGTGCATCGGCGAGCGGGCCATCTGCCTGCGGGGCATCCGCGGGCGCCCCGTCTCGCGGAGCGACGGCGCCCCCGCCGCCCCCGCAGCCGGCCACGCCGAGGACGGCCAGGGCCGGCGCCACCCGACACATGCGCGTGAGCAGATGGATTCCGCCGCGCGCGCGTGCCTCGGGGGTGCCGGCCCCGCTCATGTCAGGTGCCCGGGACCATGCACTGCGTGGCGATCGTGTTGGCGATCGGCGGCAGCGACAGGATGTAGTACGCGATGTCGAGCGCGTCGTCGTCGGTCAGGCCCCCGAGGGCGCCCATCGGGCCGACCGGCATCGGCGGGCAGATCCCGTGGCCGTCCTTGTCGAGGCCCATCTTGAGCGCCCGCGCGATCTGCTCGGCGGTCCACATGCCGCCGAGGCCGGTCGCGTCCGAGGTCAGGTTGCGCGAGGTGATCGTCATCGGGAACGGCGGCGACGGCACGAGGCCCGTGTACTCCTCACCGCCTGCGAAGAGCTTGGCCTCGTCGAGCACCGGCCCGGACATGCCGGGCGGGTTGTGCTTGGTGTGGCACTCGGAGCAAGTGATCGCGAGGTACTTGCCGCGCACGGCGCGCTCGCGCATCGCCGCGGTCGGACCGGGATCGGGCATCGCGGACGCGTTGAACGGCGGTGAGGGCGCCGGCGGCGGGACGTTCCAGGGCGCCTGGTGGGCCGGCACGGCGTGGTCCACGCCGGGCACGGAGCGCAGGAACGCCACGATCGCGTCCGCGTCCTGGTCGGTGAACGCGTGGAACATGTAGTACGGCATGACGTTGAAGAGCGCCGTCCCGTCGGGGCGCTGGCCCTTCTGGAACAGGTCCTTGATCTGCTGATCCGTACGGTTCTGAAGGCCAGTCGCATGGTTCGTCAGGTTGCGCGAGTGCAGGCAGCCCTTGGTCGCGTCCGTCGGGTCGGTGTCGATGAAGCACTCCGCGCCCGAGAGCTTCTTGTCCGGGATGATCGCCCCCATCGCGTCGCGCGGCGAGTGGCAGTCCCCGCAGCCGACCACGTTCTCCACCAGGTAGCGCCCGCGCTCGACCACCGCGCCCATCCCACCGAGGCCACCTGCGCCCGCGCCACCGGCACCCGCGCCACCGGCGCCCGCGCCTCCCATGCCCGCGCCACCGGCGCCCGCGCCACCCGCACCCGCGCCACCCGCACCCGCGCCACCCGCGCCCGCGCCACCCGCACCCGCGCCACCCGCGCCCGCGCCGCCAGCCGCCCCAGCGCCAGCACCGCCGGACGCGCCCGCGCCCGCCGTGCCCGCCGCCTTGATCTTCTCGTCACAGCCGGCTCCGAGGCCCAGCGCGACCACGCTCGAGACCATCCAGATCGTCGTTCGTCTCATCGTTCGAGTCCCCTCCGGGCAAGAAAGGGGACATTTTCGCCCAGGTCGCGGCGCTCCGCACGTTCTCCGATGCCCGCGTCAGACCTCGAGCGCGTCGCCCTCGCGCAGCGGCGCGATCACCGACGCGGCGAGGTCGAATTCGTCCGGGTAGTGGACGAGGCGCATGCGCGCGCGCACCCCGGCATCGAGCGCCGCCAGGGACGCATAGGGCGTGTGCGCCGGCCCGTGGTTGGTCTCGTGCACGATGAGGTCCGCTCCCCCGAAGAACGCCAGGAGCCCCGGATCGAACGCGGTGTCGGCCGAGTAGCCGAGCGTCCGACCGCCCGCCGTCACCCGCAGCGCGCTCGTCGGCACGTGGTGCACCGTGCGGTACGTGCGGATCGAGAACGGCCCCACCTGCGTCGCGCCGTCCAAGCCGAGCTCCGTGTGCACGAAGTACTCGTCAAAGCCCATGGAATGGAAGCGCTGGCCGTCCCAGAGCTGCCCCATCGACGCGACGAGCCGCCCCTCCCAGATCGCGCCGCGAACCTCGGGCGAGCACACGAGCTCGAGTCGCTTTCCCTCGGCGAAGCGCTTCCAGAACGCCACGCCCTCGACGCCGTTCATGTGGTCGCCGTGCACGTGCGTCACGAGGACGTGGTCGATCGTCGGCAGCTCGAGCGCCGTGCCGCACCTGCCCGAGGCGTCCGCCAGCACGCGCCGGTAGCGATCGGGACAGTCGATCGCCAGACGGAAGCCGTCGTGCTCGAGGAGCAGGGCCGTCGTGTGGTGTCTGGCGGTGAAGGTGTCGCCGACGCCGAGCGCGATGAGCCGCATGCGCCATCGTATCGTGGCCGTTGCAGATTGGCCCTGACCGATCAACGATCTCCTTCCGCCGCTGCCTTCCGGCAGCGCGCCACATCTCTCGGAGGGGTCGATGGACGAGCGTGGCAACAAGCGCGACCTGGTGCTCGCGCCAGGCGAGTACGCGTACATGCAGGACGTCACCAAGGGCGTCATCAAGACGTACACGGGTCCGACCGTGATCAACCCGACCGCGCAGGAGCGGCCGATCCGCTTCGATCAGGTCAAGAAGATCTTCGACCCCTGCGGCCTCGAGGAGGCCGTGCAGAAGGCCGCGATCGCGCCCGAGGGCTACTACCTCATCCTCAAGAACCCCTCGACCGTCACGGGTGGTACCCGGGGCGACCACCCGGGCGCAGGCGGCGTGCACCCGTCGCCGGACCTCGAGATCGGCCGCAAGATCAACATCACCGGCCCGTGCGACTTCGCGCTCTGGCCCGGGCAGATGGTCAAGCTCGTGCAGGGACACCACCTGCGCTCGAACCAGTACCTCCTCATCCGCATCTACAACGAGGACGAGGCGCGCAAGAACTGGGGCAAGGCGATCATCAAGCCCGCCGGCGGCGAGGCCACGCCCGAGGCCACCGGCAGCGCCATCGGCAGGCCCCCCGCGGACCTCACGGTCGGAAAGCTCCTCATCATCAAGGGCACCGACGTCTCGTTCTACATCCCGCCGACGGGCGTCTCGGTCGTGCCCGACGAGAACGCGCTCTACGTGCGCGACGCGCTCACGCTCGAGCGCCTCGAGTACTGCATCCTCGTCGACCAGAACGGCAAGAAGCGCTACGAGCGCGGCCCGCAGGTCGTGTTCCCCGAGCCGACCGAGTCCTTCATCGTCAAGGACAACCAGCGCAAGTTCCGCGCCCTCGAGCTCAACGAGATCCAGGGCCTGCACATCAAGATCATCGCGCCGTACGAGGAGGCCGGGCGCAAGTTCAAGGAGGGCGACGAGCTCTTCATCACGGGCCGGGAGACCGCGATCTACTTCCCGCGCGAGGAGCACTCGCTCGTGCGCTACGACGGGCGCGACAAGCACTTCGCCGTGGCGGTGCCGGCCGGCGAGGGCCGCTACGTCATGAACCGCAAGACCGGCGAGATCCGGATGACGCAGGGCCCGGCGATGCTGCTGCCGAACCCGGTCAACGAGGTCATCATCCGGCGCGTCCTCACGGAGAAGGAGTGCGCGACCTGGTACCCGGGCAACGAGGAGGCCGCGACCTACAACCGGAGCCTCCGCCAGCTCGCGCAGGTGGCGCCGACCACGCGCGCCGGCGTCGTCAGCGAGGGCGACTACGAGCGCAGCCAGAAGCGCGGCGGCGGGCCGCGATCGCCGGCGCCGGCGGCGCAGGTCGCGATGGAGGCGTCGAGCGTCTCCCGTGACACGGCGGCCATGGTGGGCGACGTGCTCGAGCGCGGCAGCACGTTCACGCAGCCGCGCTCGATCGTCTTCAACATGAAGTTCGACGGCGTGCCGAGCGTGAACGTGTGGGTGGGCTACGCGGTGCTCATCGTCGACAAGAAGGGCAACCGCCGCGTCGAGCACGGACCGAAGAGCATCCTGCTCGAGTACGACGAGACGCTCGAGGTGATCGAGCTCGCGACCGGCCAGCCGAAGACGACCGACAAGACGATCCAGACGGTCTACCTGCGCGTGCTCAACAACAAGGTGAGCGACATCTGCGAGGTCGAGACGCACGACCACGTCAACGTCAAGCTGCGCTACTCGCTGCGGGTGAATTTCCTCGGCGAGCCGAACAAGTGGTTCGAGGTGGAGAACTACGTCAAGTTCCTCACCGACCACATCCGCTCGGTGCTCAAGGGCGGCGTCAAGAAGCACTCGATCGAGTCGTTCTACGTGAGCGCCGTGGACATCATCCGCGACGCGATCCTCGGCAAGGCGCCGGCCGACAAGCCCGGCGAGCGCCCGGGGATGCGCTTTGCCGAGAACGGCATGCTGGTCACGGACGTCGAGGTGCTCGACGTGTCGATCGAGGACGAGCGCATCAGCGCGCTGCTCGGGCAGGCGCAGCACGAGGCCGTCGAATCGAACATCACGCTCCTGCGCGCGAACCGCAACCTCGAGGTGACCAAGAAGCAGGAGGACATCGCGCGCCAGGAGGCCGAGGCCAAGACGCAGACGGAGAAGCGCAAGTCGGAGCTCGAGATCGAGGTCGCGGGCGCGCGGCTCGCGGTCGCGCTCGCGGAGGTCGGCGCGACCATCCGCGAGTTCGACGAGAAGAAGAAGGCGGCCGAGGCGCGGCACCGGGCGATCGACGTGGACCACTCGGCGGAGCTGGCGCGCGAGCGGTCGAAGGCGCTGCAGGGGCAGGAGATCCAGCGCGGCATCCAGGAGCTTCGGCTCGCGGCGCTCAAGGCGGAGGTCGAGGCGGTCGTGCAGCGGTTCGCCGCCGCGCAAGGAGGGTTCTCCGAGGCGCTCCTCGCGCTGTCGAACCAGGAGACCCTCGCGAAGATCGCGGAGGCGATGAGCGTGCAGTCGTTCATCGGCGGCAAGACGCTGACCGACGTCATCGATCGCATCTTCGCGGGCACGCCGCTCGAGGGCGTGCTGGAGCGGGTCAAGGCGAAGAGCTCGCCGAACGGCCCGAGCGCGGGCAAGGCGCTGCCGCCGGGCGGCAAGTAGACCTCGTATCACGCCATGAGCGAGCTCGGGATCTCCGACCAGGGAACCTGCATCGTGCCCGTCGCCCGGGAGGCGCTGCCGCCGCTCGCGGACGCGCTCTCGCTCGGGCGGGTCCAGCTCGTGCGCAAGGCCGAGCACCACTTCACGGTGTTCGGCTACCCGATGGGCAAGCTCTGGAGGAAGGCGTTCTCCGCGCAGCCCGGGCTGCGGGACCTCCTCGATGCATGCATCAAGACGCATGAATGGTCCTTCCGCGCGAGCAAGGACCGCGTCTTCCACCTCGTGCAGCGCGAGCCCGCGCTCGAGACCCTCATCCTCGGCATCGAGGCCCCCATCGCGGACCTGTTCGCAAAGGCCCGGGCCCTCGTCGCCCCCGAAGCGCTGTCCCCCGAGCTCGCGCGCGCGCTCGAGGAGCCGCCGCCACCGCACGTCACGCTCTACACCACCGACCCCGCAGGGCAGCGCGGCATCGGCCTTCGCACGGTGCGCGACCTGGCGGATGCAATCGCGCGCGCCGCGGGCGCGGTGTCCGAGGGGCTGCAGGCGTTCGCCCTGCACCCGGGCGTCGTGCTGGCCCCCGGCGACGTGGCCGGACCGCCGTAGCGACACATTCGGCTCTCCGGATGACTCCGCACGGGGCGCGCGCAGCGCGTCAAGTCGCGTCAATCGCGCGCAGCTAAGGCTCGCTGTCCCCCCGTGTGGGAGAAGGGCCCCCGGGTCCCGACCAAGCAGATCGACCCCCGATCCGCGCCATGTGCCGCCAGTTTTCGCGGTTTTTCGCGGTCTGCGCGCGGCGCCAGGAGTTGGCCCAGCTCTTGATCATGGAGCGGAGCAGGCTCGGCGGTGTCGGTCGGACGCTGCGGTGCGGAGGAGAGGCCCCATGAATCGCGCTGTCGCCTTGTCGAAGCTCGGATCCCTGACCGCCGGTGCGGCCCTCGCGAGCGCGCTCGCGCTCGGCGGCTGCTCGGGTGATCTCATCACCGGCGGAGAGCCGGCGGCCGGAACCGGCGGCGCAGCAGGCGCGGGCGCGGCAGGGGCAGGCGGGGCGGCGGGCGGGACCGCCGGCGGCGCGGCAGGCGGCGCGGCAGGTGGTGCCGCGGGGGGCAGCGCAGGCGCAGGCGCGCCGGGCGCGGGCCTGGTCCAGATCGACACCTCGCGCGTCGATCCCTACGTCCGCAACGCCATGCCGGTGCACATGGTCGGCCGCGCGTCGGCCGCGCGCGGCGTCGAGAAGGTCGAGCTCGGCGGCATGCCCGCCATGACCGATGCGGCCGGCAACTTCGACATCCCGGTGACCACCACGCCCGGCATCACGTACGTGCCCATCAAGGCCTACGACCGCGGCATGCCGCAGAACACACGCAAGGGCGATCGCTCGCTCCTGCGCGCGTCGTTCCTGCCCGAGCGCGAGGTCAACCCCACCGCGGCCGGCGCCGCGCTCGACTCCGCGATGGTCCGCGCGATCGCCGCCCCGCTCGCCGCGATGGCGCAGAACATCGACATCGCCGCGCAGCTCCGCGGCGCGACGGGCGCCATCTCGCAGCAGGGCTGCAACATCATGGTCACGAACATCACCGCCGGTCGCCCGCAGCTCGGCGCCGACGCGAGCTCGATGGGCCTCGCGATCGCCTTCAACGTCCCGATGGTGCATGTGGACTTCAACGGCGCCTGCAGCCTGCCGCTCGTCGGCAACGTCAACCTCACGGGCACCATCGACACGAGCGTCGCCGTGACCACGAACGTCACGGCGCCTGCCACGACACCCGTCCCGACCTGCGTCTCCACGTTCGCGCACAGCGCGCCCGGCGTGGACCTGCCCGACTTCAACCTGCGCATCCAGGCCGGCGGAGGCCTCATTGGCCTGCTCTCGCCCATCATCAGCTCCATCATGGAGGGCTCGGTCAAGTCGAAGATCCAGGAGCAGGTCACCGCCTCGGCGAACACGCTCATCGAGCAGCAGACCATGATGCTGTCGCTCTTCAACAAGACCGAGACGATGAACTTCCGCAACGTGCCCATCCAGGTGGGCTTCTGCATCACGTCTCTGACGGGCGGCGCGGGCAACACCGTCAAGGCGCAGCTCGGCCTCAACGCTGGCATGCCGATGGGCATGATGCCGGTCAAGAACGCGCCGGGCGCTCCGGTCCTGCTCGACGCGCCGATGCCCGAGGTCCAGCCGGGCACGCTGCTCCTCGACGCGAACCTGCTCGGCCAGGTGATGTTCTCGCTCTGGAAGGCGGGCGGGATCTCCGGCGAGGCGCCCGCGGGCGGCGTCGGCTATGGCCTGCTGACCGCGCTGGCCCCCGGTCTCGCGGGCCGTCACCCCGACGATGCGGCCATCTCGGTGCGCATCGACGCGGGCCTGCCGCCGCTCGTGCGCGCGGCGCCGAACGCGATGGCGGGAGATCTCGTGGTCGAGCTCGGCGACCTCTTCGTGGACCTCATGGCGGAGAACGAGGTGCTCTTCCGCCTCGGCATCTACCTCAAGGTCACGCTCGAGCTCATGCCGATGGGCTCGGGCGTCAAGCCGGTCATCAAGAGCGTCGAGGCCAAGGTGCACATGCACGACGAGCCGATCGCCGACGCGGACGACGACGCGCTCGAGTCCGCGGTGGCCTCGCAGATCCAGGGCGCCGCCGCGAGCCTGTTCGGCGACCTCACGATCACCCTGCCCAACATCGGCGTGCCCCTGACGCCGATGGACGTGACGCCCGAGCCCGGTGGCCGCTACCTGAGGGTCAAGCTCGCGCCGTGAGGAACGGGGGGGGCCGATCCGGGGACGATGGCGCGGAATCGAGCCGCCACGTCATCGCCCTCGGATCGACCCCCTCCGGGCCCAACCCAACCGGTTGGGGGGCCGATCCGGGGACGATGGCGCGGAATCGAGCCGCCGCGTCATCGCCCTCGGATCGACCCCCCTGCCGCGTCAGCCCGCCTCCTCGTCGCCCGCGTCCGCGATGCCGTGCTTCGCGAGCCGATAGCGCAGCGACCGGAAGGTCACGCCGAGCAGGCGCGCCGCCTCCTTGCGCACGCCGCCCGCCTTCTCGAGCGCCTCGCGCAGGAGCTCCCGCTCGACCTGGCCGAGGATGCCCTCGAGGTCGACGCCCTCGGTGGGGATGCGCATCGCCGCCGCCGGCGGCAGGCCCTTGCCGGAGTGGAGGTCCGGCAGGAGGTCCAGGGTGAGCCGCTCGCTGGGCGCGAGGGCGACCGCCCGCTCGATGAGGTTCTCCAGCTCGCGCACGTTGCCCGGGAAGTCGTGCTCGCGCAGCCGCGCCAGCACTGCCGGGTCCACGGTCATCGGCGGCCGCCGTGCCTCCGCGCAGAAGCGCCGCACGAAGTGCTCCACGAGGAGCGGCATGTCCTCCGGGCGCGCGCGCAGCGGCGGCACGCGCACCTGGATGACGTTGAGCCGGTAGAAGAGATCCTGCCGGAACGTCCCCTGCTGCACCTCGAGCTCGAGATCCCGGTTCGTGGCCGCGATGACGCGCACGTCGAGATCGATCTCGCTCGAGCCGCCGATGGGCCGCAGCTTGCGCTCCTGCAAGACCCGCAGGAGCTTGACCTGCAGCGCCGCGGAGACCTCGCCGATCTCGTCGAGGAACAGCGTCCCTCCCTGCGCCATCTCGAACAGGCCCGCGCGGCTCTGCGACGCGCCGGTGAACGCGCCGCGCGTGTGCCCGAAGAGCTCGCTCTCGAGGAGCGTCTCCGGGATCGCCCCGCAGTTGACCGCGACGAAGCTCTTGTCCGCGCGCCCCGACAGGTGGTGGATGCCGCGCGCGACGAGCTCCTTGCCCGTCCCGCTCTCGCCGAGCACGAGCACGTTCGACCGCGTGGGCGCCGCGCGGCGCACGAGCTCGAAGAGGCGCTGCATCATCTGCGAACGACCGACGAGCTGGTCGAGGCGGAAGCTCTTGGCGAGCTCGTCCCGCAGGACCGTGTTGTCGCGGACAAGGCCGACCTTCTCGAGCGCGCGCTCGACGACGACCGTCACCTCGTCGATCTTGAAGGGCTTGGTGAGGTAGTCGTATGCGCCGCTCTTCATGGCGGCGATCGCCGTCTCGGTGGTCGCGTACGCCGTGATGAGCACGACCTCCGTCAGGCGGGCGCGCTTTCGCACCGCCTCGAGGACCTCGAGCCCGCTCATGCCCTGCATGCGCAGGTCGGTGAGCACGACGTCGTATTCACCCGCGTCGTACTCCGCGAGGCCCTCGCGCCCGCCCGGGCACGCGCGGACCGTGTGCCCCACACGCTGCAGGCAGATGCACAGGAACTCGCGCATCGACGGCTCGTCGTCGATGACGAGGATGCGTCCGGCCACCACGGAGCTAGCGCTGCCCGTCAGTTGTGCTCATTGCACGACGCATCCTTCGTCTGCGGCGCCCCTCCGCACGCGGAGCTCGCCCTCGATCACGCTGGTGCCGAAGGAGGGACTCGAACCCTCATGCCCTTCCGGACAGCGGATTTTGAGTCCGCCGCGTCTGCCGTTCCGCCACTTCGGCGCTCCCCTGCGATCCTCGAGGAGGCGCCCCGAGTCTACGTTCAGGGCACGAGCCCGCGCAACGCCGAGGAGATCTCCCGGACGTCGAGGGGCTTCTCGAGGAACTTGTCGATGATGCCCTCGCGCAGCAGGCGATCGGCGTTCTCGCAAGTGTAGCCGGAGACGAGCAGGCGACGGATCGTCGGGAACCGGCGCTGGACCTCCATCATGAGCTCGATGCCGCCCGCACCTGGCATGCGCGCGTCCGAGACCACCGCGCGGAGCGCGGGCGACTTGTCGATGATCGCGAGCGCCTCCTCCGCGGATCCCGCCTCCACGATGTCGAACTGCCGCCGCAGCGCGATGCGGATCATCTGTCGGATGAACGGCTCGTCGTCCACCACGAGTACGAGTGGCTTCTTCGCGCCGGTCGGTAGCTCGGATCCATTCGGAGCAGACATTCCCGGACGTCAGGATACGGCACCCCACGTGCCCCGTCGAGCGGATCCTCCCGGCCTCGGCGTCGAACGCTACGCGGCGACAGACGGCGCCTGCGCCGCCTCGCGCGCGCCTTGACCGTCCGCGGCGGCCGGCAGCTTCTCGGGCAGGAAGATCACGAACTCCGTCCCGCCGGTCTCGGGCGGGATGCACTCGAGCTTGCCGCCGTGGCGCGCGATGATGCCGTGGCTCACCGCGAGCCCGAGCCCCGTGCCCTGCCCCACGGGCTTGGTCGTGAAGAATGGCTCGAAGATGCGCTCGCGCACGTCGGCCGGCATCCCTGGCCCGTCGTCTCGCAGCCGCACCTCGACGCCGCCCGGCATCGAGCGCAGCGCCACCCAGATGTGCCCCTTGCCGGTCAGCACCTCGGTCGCGTTCTTGATGATGTTCAGGAACACCTGGTTGAGCAGGCGCGGGTAGCACTCGATCGTGGGCACGCCCTCCTCGTACTGGCGCACGAACGTCACGCGCTGCTTGACCGTGCCCTCGACCAGGCGGACCGTGCTCTCGAGACACTCGCGGATGTCCGCGCGCCGCCGCTCGACGTCGTCCGACTGCGAGAACGTCTTGAGGTCACGCACGATCGCCTTGGCGCGTCGCGAGCCCTCCTCGATCGCGTCGAGCACCCCGGGCAGATCCGCCTCGATCTGGTCGAGGTCGTGCGCGGCGCGGATGGCCGCGGCGTGCTCGGCGAAGCCGTTCGCCTCGCACAGCTCGGCGAGCTCTCCGATGAGGCTCTGGTACGTCTGGAGCATGTCGCGGAGGATCGGCACGTGGCCGTGCACGAAGGCCACCGCGTTGTTGATCTCGTGCGACACGCCCGCGGCGAGCGTGCCGACCGCCACCATCTTGCCGGCGACGACGAGCTGCTGCTGCGCGGCGCGGAGCTCCTCGATGTGCCGGTTGACGCGCTCGAGCATGACGTTGAACGCGCGCCCGAGGATCGCGATCTCGTCCTCGCCCTCCGGCGTCGCGCGGATCGCGAGATCGCCCTTCTGCACGGCGAACGCGAGCGAGGTGAGCTTCTGCACCGGCTGCACGAGCCGGCGCCGCGCGTAGATCGCGACGAGAAAAAAGGCCGCGACGGCGACCACCGCGATGACGGCCAGCGTGACCTTCATGGTGCTGCGCAGCCCGGCGAGGCCCGTCTGCACCTCGCGCAGGTTGTGGTCGATGCCCGCGGTCGCGGTCTTGACCTCGGACTCGACCTTCTCGAAGAGGCCATCGTG
Source organism: uncultured Myxococcales bacterium (assembly GCA_964593795.1). Classification (GTDB taxonomy): domain Bacteria; phylum Myxococcota_A; class Polyangia; order JAHFDS01; family JAHFDS01; genus JAHFDS01. The sequence continues at coordinate 56,877 of CAZQJC010000017.1, forward strand.
CGGCATGAAGCCCGCGATCGCGATGTTGTTCGACGCGCGGAGCGGCGTGATGAGCCAGCTCCCGGCGGGCAGCGATCCCGTCGGCGGCTGCTCCGACGTGAAGATGCGGCGCCAGCCCGCGAGGCCCGTCGCCGCGATCGGCGCGATGCGCTCGGCGCGCAGCGTCTCGACGTACTTGGTCTCCTGCAGCGCCTTGTGCAGCCCCGGGTGCCGCTCCGCGATCTGCCCGCCCGTCTCGCGATCGAGCAACACCTTGCCCTTGCTCGGGTCGACCACGAGGATGAACCCCGACTTGCCGAGCAGCTCGTTGCGCACGATGGTGTAGAGATCGACGTCGAAGGCCATCTCCTCGGGCCGGTCGAGCACCTCGGGGTGCATGCGCATCGCGTACTCGAGGCTGCGCGCGACGCCCGAGAGCTGGCGCTTGGCGTCCGTCAGCCCGAGGCCGTGCAGCGCGCCGTACGCGGTCTGCAGGCTGTTCCGCACCGTGTCCGCGTTGCGCGAGGTGTGGCGCTCGATCTCGGCGACGCTCTTGACCGACCGCTCGAAGGCCGCGTACGTGAGCACCGCCGGCACCGCGAACAGCGCCAGCACGAAGAGCGCCATGCGCCGCACGACGCTCTGGCGCGCGACCGCCATGCCCGAGGCTGCGGCCCTCGATTGCTTACGTCCGTACCGGCGCATCTCCCCGCGCTCTGCCCAGCCCCCGCCTGTCGATCTCCTCGCGCACCCTCGCCTCGACCTCCGCCGGAGAGGCGGGCTTGTGCATGACGGCGTGGATCACGCCCGACTTCTCGAGCTGGTCGAGGTCGTCGGGCGGATACGCCGTGAGCAGGATCCGGAGCGAGCCGGGGAGCCATCGCATCGCGACCCCGAGCAGCTCGCCGCCATGCTGGCCGGGCATCCGGTAGTCCGACACGATGACGTCGTACTCGCGCTGCTTGATCGCATCGACGGCCTGCTGGTAGCTCTCGACGACGTCGATCTCGAAGCGCGCGCGCAGGCCCAGGCGGAACATGCTGCGGGAGAAGCCCTCGTCGTCCACGAGCAGGACGCGGAGCTTGCCCCCGTCGCTCTGCGCGGCGGACAGGAGGAACGACCGGTAGACGCTCGCGTCGCCGTCGAACCTCATGGTGCGGAGGCGGCACGCCTGGCAGTCGAGCTCGTCCGGCAGGTGCCGGCCGCGCGCGAGGTAGAGGTGCTCCGCGTCGCAGCGCGAGCAGACGTACGGCGCGTAGTAGCTCTCCACCGCGGCGCCGCCGAGGAAGTCCGTGACGAGGTTCGCCTGCTGCACCATGGCCGGTGTCATCCGGCGGATCGCCACGCGCTTGGTGTACTTGCCGATCTCCTGGATGAACTGCGTCCAGCTCCGGCAGCCGAACGAGTTGAGCCGCCGCACCTCGCCGCAGTCGAGCGTGATCTGCTTGCCCGGCCCTCCGTCGCGCAGCAGCATGCGCACGACCTCGTCGAGCCGCGCGTGCTCGCTGATCTCCCCGACGAGCGCGATCTCGCACTCGTTGCCGCCCTTGCGGATGTGGAAGGCGAAGGACGCAGCCACGGCCCTGCTTACTTTACCACGCGGCCGGCCGGTGGGATCCGTGGAAGCGGCGGCCGGGGAGCCCCGGGGTCAGAGCGCGGCCAGGGCGCCCTGCAGCTCGCCGAGGGCGTGACCGTCGCCCGCCGCCCGCGCGCGCTCGATGCCCGCGCCGAGCACGCTCCTCGCCTCGTCGCGCCGCCCGAGCTTGCCGAGCGTCGCGGCGTAGTGCAGGTACGTCGCGACGTAGCCGGGGATGCGCTCGACGAGCGCGGCGAACACGGTGACGGCATCCTCGGCGCGCCCGCCGTTCATGAGCTCGATGGCGAGCGCGTAGCGCGGGAACGGATCATCCGGCTTCTGGTCGATGAACTTCCGCAGCATGGACTCGCGGTCGATGGGCATGGCGGGATTCTGTCCTGCCAACGCCCGCGCAACAACCCGCTATGATCTCGCCGATGGGGCGCGCGTTCGATCGCTTCGTGGGCATCGACCTCGGCGGCGGCAAGGGCCGCACGACGGCCGTGGCGAGCCTGCGCCTCGAGGAGGGCGGCGTCTCGGTCGAGCACGTGGGCCTGCGCGACCCCGGCGGCGAGCGCTGGTTCGACGCGCGCCTCGTCGCGTACCTCGAGGCCGCCGAGCCGGGGACCGCGCTCGGGATCGATGCGCCGCTGACCCTGCCCGCGTGCGTGCGCTGCAAGCTCGAGCGCTGCCCGGGCGTCGCGGCGTGCGTCGATCCCGCGGTGGTCTGGTTCCGCGACGTCGGCGAGCCGGGCCTGCTCAGCCGCCGGGGCCCCACGCGCGGCGGCAAGCCGGCCTTCACGCCCTACACGCAGCGCCCCGCGGAGGTCTGGCTCGAGCTCGAACGCGACCTCATCCCGCGCGAGACGCTCGGACAGGGCATGGGCCCGCTCACCGCGCGCGCCAGGCACCTCACGCTCGCGCTACGGCCGCGCTTCGCGCTCCACGAGAACCTCATCGAGGTGTACCCGAAGGCCACCATCCAGGCCCTGTTCCCAGGCCCGGAGGGCGAGCACTACCGCCACGACCACGAGGTCCGGCAGCGGATCCTGCACGCGCTCGCGGACCTGCGCTTCCCCCCGCGATCCGGGATGATGCGCAACACCTCGGCGGACGTGGACCACTGCTTCGACGCCCTCATCGCCGCGTACACGACGTACCTGTGGGCTCGCGACGAGTGGACGCTACCGGCGGAGCACGCTGCGCTGCTCGCGGCCGACGGCTTCATCTGGGCGCCGCCGATCCGCTGACGCGCTACCTGTTGCCGTCAGGCTCCTTCTTGCCGAGCATCGGACCGCCGCCGCGATCGCGCAGGAACTCGAGGAACGTGATCGCCGCCGGCAGCTCCATCGCCGGAAGCGCGTCGATGAGGTCGCGCGCCTGCCGCCGCAGGATCTCGCCGGGCGCCTCGGCCATCGGCTTGAGCACCTGCACCGCGGGCACCGGATCCGGTGGCGGCTGCATGCGCCCCCACGGAGGAGCCTCCTTGGGCTGGATCCCCACCTGATCGAGCCAGATCTGCATCTGGTAGCGCAGGAGCTCCGTCCGGTAGGAGAACCACCGCTCGCGCTCCGCGGGGAAGGCGAGCAGCACGTCCTTGAAGCGCCGGAACGCCCCCTTGCCGTCGATCGCGATGAGGAGGCGCTCGCGCAGCGGCTCGTCGGTGACCGACGCGACGAAGCGCTCCATCCAGCGATACTGCTCGCGCGACGACGCCGGCTCGATCTTCTGGTAGGCGCCGGGGCGCGTCGAGATCCGCGCGCGGAGCTCCTCGCACGCCGGATCCTCGCCCATCAGCGTCAAGACGGCGCCGGTCTGGAGATCCAGGTAGCTGGAGACGTCCGCCGCGTTCCGCTCGAAGGCGATCTCGAGGTCGGTCCAGATGATGGGAACCACGCGGGATCGCTTCGCCCCGGTGCCGGCGACCGCTGCCTCGTTCTCGGCGTCAGGGTGCACGGAGCCTCCCACTTGAGGCTACGGGAAAGCCGAGGAATCGCCAAGGGGTTTCCACGGATCCGTGCCGTCGGACACGGGCCGGTCCAGGGCCTGTAGATCTAGAACACCACGCCCGGCCGGAGCTCGCGCACGCGTAGCTGGAGCCTCGGCGTCCCCCGGAAGTGATCGATCTCGGGGACGAAGGCCAGGTCGACCGCGGCGTTCGGGCCCGGATCGTGGGCGGCCAGCCGGAAGGCGATCGCCTCCCGCGCCGCGCCGAGCTTGTCCGTGGCGCTCTGCAGCAGCATTCGCAGGTGGTCCTTGCCCACCACGCGGCTCGACACCGTCCGCGCGCGCGTCACGAGGACCGGCTCGGCGTTTCCCGCGCCGAAGGGACGCAGCCGGCCGAGCTCCGCCGCCAGCCCCTCGTCCACGCGACCGAGCTCGATCTCCGCGTCCGCGAGGAGCGTGCTCTCGCCGCTCGCGCCGCCCTCGCGCGCCGCCCTGCACAGCCCCTCGCCGAGCGCGGCCACGTGCTCGGCCCGCACGGTGAGGCCCGCCGCCTGCGCGTGCCCGCCGAAGCGCACGAGGTGCTCCGCGCAGCGCCGCATGCCCTCGACCAGGTGAAAGCCCCCGAAGGAGCGCGCCGAGCCGCGCCCCTCCGCACCCTCGAGGCCGATCACCACCGCGGGCCGGCCGTAGCGATCGACGAGCTTGGCCGCGACGATGCCGAGCACGCCCGGGTGCCAGCCCTGCCCGGCCACCACCAGCACGGGCGCGTCCGCCTGGGCCCCCGCGGCCTCGAGCGCGGCCTCGAGCACGCCCGCCTCGACCTCCTGGCGCGCGCGGTTCGCGTCGTCGAGCTCGGCGGCGAGGCGCGTCGCGGTGGTCTCGTCCGCCGCGAGCAGGAGCTCGAGCGAGGGTCGCGCGTCCCCGAGGCGTCCCGGCGCGTTCAGCCGCGGCGCCATGCGGAACGCGATGTCGGTCTCGCTCCGGGCGAGCGTCGGATCGAGCCCGCAGATCGCGGCGAGCGCGCGCAGCCCGGGCCGCGCGGCGCGAGAGAGCTGGCGGAGCCCGTGCTGGACGAGGATGCGGTTCTCGTCGCGAAGCGGCGCCTGGTCGGCGACGGTCCCGACGGCGACCAGATCCAGCAGCCGGCGCGGATCGGCCGCATCGCTCGCGGGATCGATCGCCCGGCCGAGCGAGCGCAGCCGCGTGCGCAGCGCGGCCGCGAGGTAGAACCCGACGCCGACCGACGCGAGCCCCTTGAACGGGAACGCGCACCCCGGCTGGTGCGGGTTGATCATCGCGTACGCGGGGCTCGGTCCGTCGGGCACCTGGTGGTGATCGACCACGAGCACGTCGATGCCCGCGGCGTTCGCGAGCTGGATCGACGGCGCATCGGAGGTGCCGCAGTCGCAGGTCACGATGAGCGTGCACCCGAGATCGCGGAACCAGGCCGCGTCGGCGGGACCGAAGCCGTAGCCCCGATGACGCGAGGCGACACGCGCCTCGACGCGCGCCGCACCCGCCCCGCGGAGGAAGCTCGTCAGGAGCGCCGTCGTCGTCGCCCCGTCGACGTCGTAGTCGCCGAACACGCCGATGACCTCGCCCGCGAGGAGGGCCTCCTCGAGACGCGCGACCGCGCGGTCGAAGCCCGCCATCCCGACGGGCGGACGGAGATCCGCGAGCCTCGGCTCGAGGAACCGCTCCGCCGAGGCGGCGTCGACGCCTCGGTTGACCAGGATCTTCGCCGTCTCCTCCCGCAGCGCGTGCGCGCTCGCGAGCAGGCGCACCGCGTCGGGGTCCGGAGCGAGCACGGTCCAGGGGCGAGCCATGCCGGCACCCTCTCATGCGCGTCTGACATGGACCTCCCGGCGCGTCGGAGCGACGCGGCGTGTTACGCGATCAGGGATCGAAGAAGCCCGGCACGAAGGTCAGCACCGCGCCGAGCGCGGCGAGCAGCACGCCGAGCGGCGCGCCGAGGGTGCCGACCAGCGCGCGCCGCCGAGGCGACTCGAAGGCCGCGATCGCGCCCCAGCCGGCGAGCACGACGCCCGACGCGGCCAGCGCCAGCCCCAGGATCCTCACGATCAACCTCGCCTCGTCACGACATGCCTGTTAGCCCGATCACGATCACTGCGCACAGGAAGGACTGTTTTCCTTGCCAGCGGCTTTTGGGCTCGTGTAATCATTCCGCACCTTACGGAGAGGTCAACATAATGACGAAGATCACCAAGGCATTCCTGGGGTTCGGATTCGCGACGTTCCTCGTCGCGGGCTGTGGCGATGGCGGCACCGGCGCGGCTGGCTCGGGCGGCGGCACGGCGGGCACTGGCGGCGCAGCGGGTGGCGCGGGTTCGGCGGGCGGCGCGGGCTCGGCGGGCACCGCGGGTATGCCCTCGGGCGGCGCGTTCCCGACGGACGCCACCTCGGTGGGCAAGTACGTGGCCAACAAGATCACCCTCCCGTCGACCTCCAGCCAGGCGCGTGACCTCGGCTGCGACCTCGACGGCAACGGCACGCCGGACAACCAGCTCGGCAACATCCTGTCGGCGCTCCGCGGCATGGTCGACACCCAGATGGGCATCGACAGCTCGGTCAACGGCGGCTCGATCATCGTCCTGTTCGACGTCGTGTCGAAGTCGGGCGCGATGACGGCGGCGGCCGGTCAGGCCGGCGTCTCGGTGTCGTTCGGCAAGTACTCGGGCGCGATGTGGGACATGGCGATGGCCTTCTCGGGCATGGGCATGTTCACGATCGACGGCATGAAGTACAACCTGGGCGGCTCGCTCGCGAACTCGGTCGGCAACTTCGGCCCCGGCAACCTGACGCTCAAGATCGCGCTCGTCGAGGGCGGCGAGCCGTTCTCGGCCGCGCTCATCAACGCGTCGGTCAACAACGTCACGGTCTCCACGGCGGGCCTGATGGGCGGCAAGATCTGCGGCGCCATCACCGAGTCGGACCTCAACAACAACGTGCTCCCGACGATCGCGACCCTGCTCAAGGATCGCGTCGCGCAGGGTGGCTCGACGGCCTCCACGCTCTGCCAGATCTTCGACACGATGGACCCCAAGTGCGCCGCGAACTCGGCGGACTGCGCGAACTTCGGTCCCATGATGATGCCGCCCGCGGGCTGCATCTCGGACGTCGAGATCAAGGAGAACGCGATCATCAAGAGCGTGCTCAAGCCGGACGTGACCCTGAACGGCACCAAGGCGCTCTCGCTCGGCCTCGGCTTCACGGCCGTCGGCGCGAAGTACTAGTCGCCTCCTTCATCCGCTGAACCCACGGGGGACTCGCCTTTGGCGGGTCCCCCGTTCTTTTTGGGCGGCTTCTTTTTTGGGCCCTGCCTCGCGCTCGCGGCGGTAGGTTTGCCGGGCTCATGAATGCTCATTCGTACGTTGCCATCCTGGCGGGCGGCGGAGGCACACGTCTCTGGCCGGCCAGCCGCAGAAAGCACCCGAAGCAGCTCCTCGCGCTCGGCGCCGGAGGACAGACGCTGCTCCGCGCGACCTTCGAGCGCCTCGCGGGCCTCGCGCCGCCCGAGCGCACGCTCGTCGTGACCACGGCGGAGCAGGCGGACGCGGTGCGTCGCGACCTGCCCGAGCTCCCCGCGGACAACGTCATCGTCGAGCCGGCGGGCCGCAACACCGCGCCTGCGATCGGCCTTCTGTCTCGCCTCCTCGGCCGGCGGGATCCGGACGCCGTCGTCGGTGTCTTCCCCTCGGATCAGTTCATCGCGGATCGCGCCGCCTTCACCAAGGCCGCGGAGATGGCCTTTGGCCTGGCCGACAAGGACGACGCCATCGTGACGCTCGGGATCCCGCCGTCGCGGCCCGAGACCGGCTTCGGCTACATCGAGCTCGGCGAGCCGACCTCGTGGCCCGCGCGCAAGGTCGCGCGGTTCGTCGAAAAGCCCACCGCGGAGCGCGCCGCGCAGTTCCTCGCCGCCCGGCGCTTCGCGTGGAACGCCGGCATGTTCTTCTTCCGCACCGCGCGCATGGAGCGCGAGCTCGAGACCCACCTGCCCGACGCGGTGGCGCTCTTCGAGCCCGACGATCGCTACCTCGGCGCGCCGTCGATCTCGATCGACTACGCCGTCATGGAGAAGACGAGCGGCATCCAGTGCGTGGTCGCCGACTGCGGCTGGAACGACATCGGCGCGTGGCAGGCCATCGGCGAGGTCCACGAGACCGACGCGGACGGCAACGTGGTGATCTCGGCCGACGCCGTCCTGCGCGAGGCGCGGGGCAACGTGGTCTACGCGCCGGGCAAGCTCGTCGCCCTCGTGGGCGCGAGCGATCTCGTCGTGGTCGCCGACGGGGACGCGATCCTCGTGTGTCCGAAGGCGCGCGCCCAGGAGGTCAAGCAGGTGGTGGAGGCGCTCAAGGCGAGCGGCCGCGAGGGCTGGCTGTGAACCCGCGGGTCTTCCGCGAGTACGACGTCCGCGGCGTGGCAGACCGCGACCTCTCCGACGACTTCGCGCGCGACCTCGGCCGCGCCATCGGCACGATGATCGTGCGCGCGTGTCCCGGCAAGCAGGCGACCTTCGCCGTCGGGCGCGACTGCCGCGTGTCCTCGCCGCGGCTGCACGCGGCGCTCGTCGCGGGCCTCTGCGAGACGGGCCTTGTCGTGCGCGACGTGGGGCTCGTCGCGACGCCGGTCCTCTACTTCTCCGTGTTCCACCTCGACACCGACGGCGGTGTGCAGCTCACGGGCAGCCACAACCCGCCCGAGGACAACGGCTTCAAGATCCTGCGCGGCAAGACCACGATCCACGGCGAGGACGTGCAGGCGCTGCGGCGCCTCATCGAGGCACGCGATTTCGTCCGCGCCCCGGGCGGCCGCGTCGAGGAGGTCGACGTGCACGCCGCCTATCAGAAGACGGTCGTCGACAACGTTCGCCCGCACCTCGGGCCCCGGCGCTTCCCGGTCGTGGTGGACGCCGGAAACGGCATGGGCGGCATCGACGCCGTGCCGATCCTGCGCGCGCTGGGCTTCGAGGTCTCGGGGCTCTTCTGCGAGCTCGACGGGCGCTTCCCGAACCACCACCCCGACCCCACGGTCGAGGAGAACGTCGAGGCGCTGCGGGCCGAGGTCACGCGCACGCGCGCCGAGGTCGGTATCGCGTTCGACGGCGACGCGGACCGCATCGGCGTCGTCGATCCGAAGGGTCGCATCGTTTGGGGCGATCAGCTCATGATCCTCTACGCGCGCGACATCTTGCAGAGCACGCCGGGCGCGACGTTCGTCGGCGAGGTGAAGTGCTCGAAGGCGATGTACGACGAGATCGCGCGCGCGGGCGGCAAGACCATCATGTGGAAGGTCGGCCACTCGCTGATCAAGGACAAGCTCAAGTCGTCGGGCGCGGCGCTCGCGGGCGAGATGAGCGGCCACGTCTTCTTCGCGCACCGCTACTACGGCTTCGACGACGCGATCTACTCGGCGATGCGCCTCGTCGAGCTCCTGACGCGGAGCGAGCAGACCTTCGTCGAGATGGTGGACGGGCTGCCGGCCTTCGTGAACACGCCGGAGCTCCGCGTCGACTGCGCGGACGACGTGAAGTTCGCCGTGGTGCGCAGGCTCGCCGAGCGGCTGCGCGGGCGCTACGAGGTCATCGACATCGACGGCGTGCGCGTCACGTTCCCCGACGGCTGGGGCCTCGTGCGCGCCTCGAACACGCAGCCGGTCCTGGTGACGCGCTTCGAGGCCACCACGCCGGCACGCCTCGCCGAGATCCGCGCATTGATCGAGGGCGAGCTCGCCGCCGCGAAGGCCGGCTAGCGGAGCGGAGCGAAGACGCAGGGCCTCCCGAGGCCGCCCATCGCTACGAGGCGAAGAGGGGCAGCGCGCCAGTGTGCTCGCGGGCGCCTTCGTCGAGAGCGCCCGACGACTTGAGCGCGCGCACCAGACGACGCAGCGCGCGTGCCTCGCGACGCCCCTCGGCATCGAGCGAGACCCCGAAGCCGCTCGACGGCGCGCCGGTGCGCTGCCACGCGACGCGACCGTGCACCGCGAGCGCTGCGTGCGTGCCCGGCATGAGCTCCACCATGACCGGCGTACGCGTCGGCAAGAGGAACGGCGTGCGGATGAAGAGCCCGGCCGTGCTGAGATCCTCGGTGACCCCCTCGGTGCAGCCGCCGCCCTCCGCCTCGCAGAAGCGGACGGACACGCGCAGCGGGAACCGGCGGTGCCGCCGGGCGCGGTCACCGTGCGCCTCGCCCCGGGCGGCCGCGAGCATGTAGTCCCGCTTGCTGCGCTCGCTCGGCAGGAGGCGAACGTGAAGCCGGGGCTGCCCGTCGGAGGCCGCGCCGTCCGCGCGCCCTCGCAGGAGCACCCGCCCGGGCAGCTCGGGGAAGCTCACCTCGACGACGAGCGGCTCGTCGGCCTGGGGCCGTGCGCGGGTCGGCACGATCAGGGCGCCGAAGGTGGCGCTCGCATCGTAGTGCTCGAGCAGCGCCAGGCCACTCGGGAAGCGTGCGAGCAGGATCCTCATCTATGAAAACAGTAATCCAAGATGCGAATGCCAGCAAGGGTGAAAGAGAAGATAATATAGTAATTTCGAATACTTGTAATAAGTGTGGGGCGTCTTACCCCCATTGCGTGCCAGGGGGTCCCAAGGGGATCAGAAGCCGCGGGAGAGGAGCGCGAGGACGCTGGTGGCGAGCCGCTCGGGGCCGATGAGCAGCACCTCGAGCGTGCCGAGCGCGAGGAAGGGCCCGAAGGGGACCTCCGTCCGCGCGACCGAGCGAACGTGGCCGCGGCGACGGGCGAGGGAGAGCAGTGGCACCGTGACGAGGAGGCCCTGGAGCGATCCGAAGATGATCACCCACGGCAGCGCGCGGGCCCCGAGGAACGCCGCGACGACGGCGAGCAGCTTGCCGTCGCCGAGCCCGAGCCCCGCGCGGCCGCGCAGCTTCTCGTAGACCCGCGCGAGGAGCCAGACGAGCGCGTACCCGAGGACCGCCCCGCCGAGCCGCTCGGGCCAGGGCGCGACGTCGATCGCGAAGCCCGCGGCGAAGAAGACCGGGATGCCGGGCAGCGTGAGGGCGTCGGGGATGATCTTGAGCTCGAGGTCGATCGCCGACATCACGACGAGCGAGAGCACGAAGGCGAACTCGGCGAGGTACGCGAGCGAGCCCGGGTGCCGCTGCCAGAGGACGAGCGAGAGCCCGGCGACGAGCGCCTCGAGGATCGGGTATCGGGCGGAGATACGCGTCTTGCAGATCCGGCAGCGCCCGCCGAGCACGGCGTACGAGAGGACCGGGACGTTGTCGTACCAGGCGATCGGCTCGCCGCACGCGGGGCAGTGCGAGCCGGGCCAGGCGAGCGACCCGCCGCGCGGGATGCGGTGCACGCAGACGTTGGCGAAGCTGCCCCACACGGCGCCCCACCAGACCGCGATGAACTGGCCGAACAGGGGCGGCAGCGGCAGGGGCACCGTCCCCACCGTAGCACGCGCGGACGCGGTGGCCTGGCGGCGTTGACACGCCCCCGGGGCTCCGCTAACCCATGCACGTGGTCCGCGTGACGATCGCGCGCTTGTCGCTCCTCGCAGCGCTCGTGGGCGGCTGCGGCGGGGCCAAGCAGAAGGTCGCGGGCGCAGCGCCCATCGACGTGGCGGCGGCGATGAAGTCGCTCGCGGCCCTGGCGGTGCCCGCGGCCATGCCGGCCCACGAGCTCGCCAGCCGGAGCGGTGGCGTCGTCTTCGACGACAAGCTCTCGCTGCGCGTCCGATCCGAGGGCCGCGAGATCGAGACGCTCGACGAGCGCGCGCGGATCCAGGCCGGCAAGCAGGGCGACTTCACGTTCTCGCAGGAGAACTCGCGCGACCTCGGGCGGGTCGTGACCTCGGTGGGCGGCAAGCTCTACGTGCAGATGCGCTACGGAGCCACGATCGAGCGGCGGCCCGAGCACGGAGAGGCGGCGCGGCTGCTCGACGACGCGGGGGACCTCTTGCCCGCGACGTTCCGGCTGCTCGAGGCGTTCCTCGAGGTGACCGACGGCGGCGCCGCCGAGGTCGCGGGGCGCCCGGTGCGCAAGGCGCGGCTCGGCCTCTCGAAGAGGCCTCGCGAGGTCGTCTCGCTCGGCGCGCAGCAGGCGTGGCGCCAGCGGCTGCAGGTGGCGTCGGTCGAGGGCGAGATCCTGCTCGACGCGCAGACCGGGCTCGCGCTCGGGGCGCACGTCGAGGCGCGCTACCGCTTTCCTCGCGAGAAGAGCGAGGCCGAGGCGAGCCTGATCCTGGATCGGAAGGTAGAGTCCGTGGGACAAGAGCCTGCGATCGTGGCGCCGGCAGACGTCGTGGCGACGCCGCGGCGTGCCCGCTACGAGCCCGAGCGGCGCCAGCTCCTGCGCGGCCTCGAGGGGGCGCCGTGAGCCCGCGCGAGCCCGAGCTCGTCGTGGCCGTGCCCGAGGACGAGGCCGGCGCGCCCGCGCGGTCGGGGGTGCCCGAGGGCGTCCTCGCCGGAGCGCTCCTCGCGGGGACCGTGGCGCTCCTGCCGGTGCCGCTCCTCGACGACCTCGCGGTGGCGGGCGTGCGAAGGCGCCTCGTCTCGTCGCTCGCCCGCGCGCGCGGCGTCGACCTCGAGAGGCCGGCGCTCGAGGCCCTTGCAGCGGCGCCGGCCCCGGGGCGCGCGGGGGGCCTCGTCGGATCGGCGGTGCGGCTCGGGGTGCGCGCCACGCGGTCGCGGCTCTTGCCGGCGTTCCTGCTCGCGCGCGCGGCGGAGGCCGCGGTGGCGACGTTTCGCCTCGGAGTGGCGTTCGACGCCTACGCCGAGCGGCACCACGTGGGCGGGCGCCTCGGCGTCGCGGATGCCGCGCGCCTCCACGCGGCGATCCACGCCGAGCCCGCGACGATAGGCCCGCTCTACCGTGCGTTCTCGGCCGCGCTCCGCGGAGGCGTGCGCATCGCGGGCGGTGCGCCGGGCCGTCTCGCGCGGGCGCTCGGGAGGAAAGACGAGATCGTGGACTTCGCGCCCGGCCTCGTGGAATCCGCACAGCAGACGCTCGAATCCGAGCTCGGTCGCACGCTGGCCGCCGAGGCGCGGACCATCGAGGACGGCCTCGAGCGGGCGCTCGGAGGCCGCCGATGAGACCTGCCCTTCCGGCGATCAAGCGCGTGGTCCTCAAGGCGGGGAGCAAGATCCTCGCGGAGGAGCTCGAAAGGCGCGCCGCGGAGATCGCCGCCGACATCGCCGCCGCCCGCGCGCGCGGCGTGCAGGTGGTGTTCGTGACGTCGGGAGCGATCGCGATGGGCGTGCGCAAGCTCGGCCTTGCGGCGCGGCCGGGCGAGCTCGCGGAGCTGCAGGCCTGCGCCGCCGTCGGGCAGGGCGCGCTCATGCAGACCTACGACCGCGCGTTCGGCGTGCATGGCCTGACCGTCGGTCAGGTGCTCATCACGCACGACGACTTCGGGGCGCGGGGCCGCTTCCTGTCGGCGCGGCGGACGCTCGAGGCGCTCCTCGCGCACGGCGTCGTGCCCATCATCAACGAGAACGACACGGTCGCGGTCGAGGAGATCAAGTTCGGCGACAACGACCTCATCTCCGCGCTGGTCTCGAACCTCGTCGGCGCGGACCTCCTCGTGGCGCTCACCGACGTCGAGGGCCTCCTCGACCCGGCCGGCAAGCTCGTGCCGTTCGTGCGCGAGGCGAGCGAGGCCGCGCACGCGGACGGCGCCGTCTCGGGCGTGGGCTCGGGCGGCATGGCGTCGAAGGCCCAGGCCGCGCGCGCCGCGGGGCGATTCGGGGTGCCCACCGTCGTCACCTCGGGCCGCGTGCCCGGGGCGCTCGCGGAGCTGCTCGCCGGCACCGAGCGCGGCACGCTGTTCGTCGCGGACCCGGGAAAGAAGCTCGATTCGCGCAAGCACTGGATCGCATACGCGCTCCGCCCCGCGGGCACGCTGGTGGTCGACGAGGGCGCGGCGCGCGCGCTGTGCAGCCAGGGCAAGAGCCTGCTGCCGAGCGGAGTCGTGCGCGTCGAGGGAGACTTCGACGTGGGCGACCCCGTCGCGATCACCGACGCGGCGGGACGCGAGCTGGCGCGAGGGCTCTGCGCCTATGCGGCCGGCGACGTGCGCAAGCTCGCGGGCAAGCGGACGAGCGAGATCGAAGCCGCGCTCGGCTTCCGCGCGGGGGACGAGATCGTGCACCGCGACGACCTCGTGCTGCTATAAGCTCTCAGGGCCTTGAACGTGCGTGATCCACAGGAATTCGAGGCGATCGCCGCCACCGCGGCCGGTCGCGCACGCGTCGCCGCGCGGGCGGTCGCCAAGGCCTCGGCCGGGGTGCGGACGCGCGCCATCGAGGGCATGGCACGCGCGCTCGAGCGCGCCGAGGCCGCCATCCTCGAGGCCAACGCCAGGGACGTCTCGGCCGCCGTGGAGCACGGCACCGCGCCTGCGATGGTGGACCGGCTGCGGCTCGACGCGGCGCGCCTCGCCAAGATGGCGGCCGCCCTGCGCGAGGTGGCGGCGCAGGCGGATCCGGTCGGCGAGATCGTGGCGAGCTGGCGCCGCCCCAACGGCCTGCGCGTCTCGCAGCAGCGCCTGCCGCTCGGCGTGGTGCTGATGATCTACGAGTCGCGGCCGAACGTGACGTCGGACGCGGCGGGCCTGTGCCTGCGCGCGGGCAACGCGGTCGTGCTGCGCGGCGGCTCCGACGCGTTCGCCTCGAACCGCGCGATCGCCGAGGCGCTGCGCACGGCCGTCGTCGAGGCGGGGCTGCCGGAGGACACGGTCCAGCTCGTCTCGACGACCGAGCGCGCGGCCCTCCTCGCGCTCCTCGCCCGCGGCGACGAGATCGACCTGTGCATCCCGCGCGGCGGCGAGGGCCTCATCCGCTTCGTCACCGAGCACGCGCGCATGCCCGTCATCAAGCACTACAAGGGCAACTGTCACGTCTACGTCGACGAGAGCGCCGAGCTCGACATGGCGCTCGCGATCTGCGAGGACGGCAAGGTCTCGCGGCCGGGCGTCTGCAACGCGGTCGAGACGATCCTCGTGCACGAGGCCGCGGCCGACGCGTTCCTGCCGAGGCTCGCGGAGCGGTTCGCGCGGCACGGCGTGGAGGTGCGCGCGTGCGATCCCGCGCGGCGGCGCGTCCCGGCCTGGAAGCCCGCCACCGACGCGGACTACCACGAGGAATTCCTCGCGCTCGTCTGCGCGCTCAAGGTCGTGCCGTCGATCGACGCGGCCATCGCGCACATCGAGGCGTACGGGTCCTCTCACACCGAGGCGATCGTGACGCGCGAGCTCGCGGCCGCGCAGCGGTTCAAGGACGAGGTCGGCAGCGCCACCGTGTGCGTCAACGCCTCGACGCGCTTCGCGGACGGCGGAGAGCTCGGCCTCGGCGCCGAGATCGGCATCTCGACCTCGAAGCTCCACGCGTACGGCCCGATGGGGGCGCTCGGCCTGACGGCGCTCAAGTTCGTCGTCGAGGGCGCCGGCCAGGTGCGGACGTAGACGAAGCAGGAACAGGCGGAGGACGGCAGCGAGTGCGCAAGATCAGCAAGCCCAAGAGCAAGACCAGGAGCACCAAGAGCGCGGGCCTCGGCCCGAAGAAGGCGACCGCGAAGAAGGCGGGCCCGCCCAAGCTGCGGGTGGCGTCGGTGGTCCGCGACAAGACCCCGAAGCCGCCGCGGCCGCGCAAGTCCGTCGCCCCCGCCGCGAGGCGCGCGGGCGAGCCGGAGGCGTCGGAGCTGCTCGTGCGCAAGGCGATCGACCTCGCGCTCGACAAGAAGGCGTACGTGCCGGTCGTACTCGACGTGCGCGAGCTCGCGGCCTACACGGACTTCGTCGGCATCGTCAGCGGCCGCAGCGAGCGCCAGGTCGAGGCCATCGCGGACGCGGTGGTCGAGGGCCTCAAGCAGCAGGGCAAGCGCCCGCTCGGCGTCGAGATCGGCAGCCCGCAGCGGACCTGGGCGCTGCTCGACTACGGCGACTTCGTGCTGCACGTGTTCTTCCACCCGACGCGCGACTTCTACGACCTCGAGAGCATGCTGCAGGAGGCGCCGCGCCTGCCGATCGAGGTGCCGCCCGAGCAGCGCCACGTGCCCGAAGCCTACGACTACGACGCGTGAAGCTGCTCGTCCTCGCGGTGGGGCGCATCAAGGAGCGCCACTACGCCGACGCGTGCGACGAGTACTGGAAGCGCATCAAGAAGAAGCTCCCGCTCGAGGTCCGTGAGCTCGGCGAGCGTGACGACGTGCTCGCCAGGCGCCCGCCGCGTCACGAGCTGTGGGTGCTCGACGTCGGCGGCGCGCAGTGGTCGAGCGAGGAGCTCGCCGCGCAGCTCGGCCGCCGCATGCAGCAGGGCACGCAGGGCATCACCTTCGCGATCGGCGGCGCCGAGGGCTTCGCCCCCGAGGTGCGCGCCGCGGCGACGCTGCGCCTGTCGCTCGGCCCGATGACCCTCGCGCACCGCCTGGCGCGCCTCGTCCTCGCCGAGCAGCTCTACCGGGCGCTCACGATCATCGCCGGCGAGCCCTACCACAAGTAGCGCGCAACTCCCGCGGCGCCGCGCCGATAACGGGCGCATGCGCATGCTCGAAGCGTTCCTGGACGTCGTGTATCCACCGGAGTGTGCGGCCTGCGGGGCGGCCGTGCGCCCGAGGGAGTCCCTTTGCGCGCCCTGCTGGGACACGGTGGAGCCGGCGCCCGCCGGCGGCCCCGGCATCCACGCGCCCTTCGCGTACGGCGGTCAGCTCCAGGTCGCCGTCCTCCGCTTCAAGATCGTCCCGAGGCCCGACCTCGCCCGCGCGCTCGGGGCGCTCCTCCACCCGGCCGCCCGCGCCCTCGGCGCGCACGCCGACGTCGTGATCCCGGTGCCCCAGCACCCGCGGCGCCTGCGCGAGCGCGGCTTCGACCACACCCTCGAGCTCGCCCGCGCGTCGGACGCCGGTCGCCCCGTGCGACCGCTCTGGCTCGAGCGCACGCGTGACACGCCCACCCAGCGTGGCCGCTCGCGCCCGGCCCGCGCCGCCAACGTGGCCGGGGCGTTCGCCGTGCCGGACCGCGTGCGCGGCCGGCTCGCCGGAGCGCGGGTGCTGCTCCTCGACGACGTGGTGACGACGGGCGCCACCTCGGCCGAGTGCGCCCGCACGCTCCGTGCAGCCGGAGCGCGCTCCGTGCTCACGCTCGCCCTGGCGCTGGCCGAGGCCCCCTGACAGGCTCGATCGAAATGCGAGGCCAGGCCCGTCCCGGAGGCGGGCGTGGATCCCGGGGCGGTCCTCCTGTATAAACCGCAACCTGGCGGCATGGCCAAGCAGAAGACGGGTGCAGCCAAGGGACAGAAGCGGAATGACTCGCCAGAGCGGCGGGTTCTGGCCAGGAACCGACGCGCGCGCCATGACTATGACTTCGAGGACACCTACGAGGCCGGGCTCGCGCTGCAGGGGAGCGAGGTCAAGTCCCTGCGGGAGGGCAAGTCGAGCATCGACGACGCCTACTGCGAGTGGCGCCGCGGCGAGGTCTACCTCGTGAACGCGAGCATCCAGGCCTACGCCTACGCGCACGCGCGGAACCACGAGCCGATGCGAGCGCGCAAGCTCCTGCTGCACCGCCAGGAGATCGACCGCCTCGGCACCAAGATGCGCGAGCGCGGCTTCTCGCTGATCCCGCTCGAGCTCTACTTCAAGGGCTCGCACGTCAAGGTGGAGCTCGGCCTCGGCAAGGGCCGCAAGGCGCACGAGAAGCGCGACGCCAAGCGCGAGGCCGAGGCCCAGCGCGAGGTGCGCGAGGCCATGCGCGGGCACAAACGCTAGATCCGGAAGAGAGAGTATTCATGCTGACGACGACCATCCTCCCCCTCGTCCTCCTCGCCGCGCCGGCGGCCCCGGCCGCCAAGCCCGTCAAGGGAGCGGTCGAGATCTCGTGGTACGGCCACAGCGCCTTCCTGGTGAAGTCGCCCAAGGGCAAGACGGTGTTCCTCGACCCGTACCCGCCGATGGCGATCGGCTACCCCGCGATCCCGAAGATGAAGGTCGACGCGATCGCGAGCAGCATCCAGTACCTCGACCACACCTACCGCGACTTCGCCCAGGGCAAGCCCAAGGTGATGAGCGCGCTCACGACCGAGAAGCCGTGGGTGTGGAAGGAGCTCAGCGAGACCATCGGCGACATCAAGATCCGCAGCGTGCCGGGCACGCAGACCTGCGAGGAGCCGCCCTGCGTCTCGGGGCCGAACGGCATCCTCGTGCTCGACGTGGGCGGCATCAAGGTCGTGCACCTCGGCAACCTCAACCAGGCGTTGCCCGAGGAGGTGGTCAAGGCGATCGGCCCCGTGGACGTGCTGCTCATCCCGGTCGGCGGCAAGTTCACCATCGCGGGCCCGAAGGCCTACAAGGTCAAGCAGCAGCTCGAGCCGAAGATCGCGACCATCCCGATGCACTGGAAGACGGACGTGGTCTCGCTGCCGCTCCTCAACGACTACAACGACTTCATCGCGGGCCGCACCGGCGTCGTCCGCGCGACGAGCAACAAGTACGTCATCGACCCCAAGCACAGGCCCGAGAAGCCCGAGATCGTGGTGCTCGACTGGCACTGGCCGGAGATGAAGGCGAAGATCCGCGCCATGTCCGAGGGCGGCAAGATGATCGTCAAGGACAAGGACGCGCCCAAGGACAAGGGCGACGCGCCCAAGGGCGACAAGGGCGCCGCGCCGAAGACCGGCGCGCCGTAGCCGGCAGACCGGGACACGACGCGCCCTCCGGCGTCAGACGCCGATGAAGAGGCGGTTGCCGAAGTTCCGCTCGAGCGTGCTCGCGAAGATCTTCTGCGCCGCGCGCTCGATGTCGTACTCGACGCGCTTGAACTCGAAGCGGCGCCGGTCGCTGTCGTAGATCACGTAGCTCGCGCGGTTGTCGTAGTCGCGCGGCTGGCCCACCGACCCCACGCTGATGATGTACTTGTAGCCCGCCCGCAGCTCGAACTCCGTCGCGACGACCTCGAACACCTCGCCGCCGCCCGGCTGCCCGAGCGTGTCGCCCGCGAGCGCGAAGGCCTTGCACAGGTGCGAGTGCCCGATGAGCGTCAGGGGCGCGAGGCCCTCCCAGATCGCGAAGCAGGCCTGCGCCTGCTCGGGCGCGAAGATGTACTCGAAGTCCTCGAGGTTGATCGGCGAGCCGTGGCAGAAGGTCACCGCGTGCTCCGGCGCGCGCACCTCGTACGGCAGCGCCTTGAGCCACTCCATGTTGGACGCCGAGATCTGCCGCGAGTGCAGGTCGAGCGCGTGCCTGGCGGCGTCGTAGTAGAAGGAGTAATCCATCCGCCCCGCGACCGCCGCGTCGTGGTTGCCGAGGATGGTGTGCTTGACCATCCCGCGCACGGCGTCGCAGACGTCGTTCGGGCTCGCGCCATAGCCGACGACGTCGCCGAGGCAGATCAGCTCGTCGACCTGATCGCCCTCGAGCGCACGCGCGACCGCCTGGAGCGCCTCCAGGTTCGCGTGCACGTCCGAGAAGACGCCGAAGCGCGGCACCGGCTCACAGTAGCAACGGCGGAGGGATGCGTCACGCATTTATTGCGCGTAACCCTGTAATTACACATACATTTCAAGGGAGCAGCGCCCAGGGCGCGGTCGGGGCCGCGACTGGCTCGGTCGGAGGGGGGTGCTATGGTGAACTCGATGCCGATGGACCACGAAGCCAGCCTCGCGCTGGTCAATGACATCCTCAAGGACGACTACGTGCACCTCGACGTGGAGCGGCTGGAGCTCGTCGAGGATCTGGCTGGGGGCAAGAGCACGGTGCGGCTGCAGCTCCGCGGCGGCGGCGTGCCGCTCGAGGGCGAGGGCGTGGGCCTCGTGGACGCGGTGTTCGCGTCCCTCGTCTCGCGGCTGCGGGTCGAGTACCCGTCCCTGCAGACCATCACGTTCGTGCGCTTCCAGGTGAACGGCAAGCTCGAGGCGAGCGCGCGCGGCGGCGCGGACAGCCCGGGCGAGGTGCACCTCGCGGTCAAGAACAGCGCCGGCCGCCAGTTCGACTTCTCGGTCGAGTCGCGCTCGCTCACGGCGGGCGCGGTGCGCACGGTCGCCGCGTGCGTCGAGTTCTTCGTGAACTCGGAGCGCGCCTACGTGGTGACGCGGCGGGCCCTCAAGGACGCCGAGGAGCGCAGGCGCGAGGACCTCGTGCAGTCGTACACCGAGCGGCTCGTCGAGCTCGTCAAGAACACCTCGTACGCAGACATCGCGCAGCGCGAATCGAAGCGCTGACCGCGGGGGGCTGTCCCTAGTTCATCCTGCCGGAAGTTCGTTCCGGGTTGCCGATCGTCGTAGCGTCGGTGCCTCCCCGCCGCATGCCGGAGCCGGAGTGCTTGCGTTCGCTCGCGCTCCGCGCTCGCAGTGCCGGCCGGGGCATCGATCCGCAACCGGTTCTACCAGGGCGGCACCCGGAACGAGCTTGCGGCAAGCGGCACTAGCCGATGCCGAGGTAGTGCTTCTTCACGTCGTCGCTCTGCGCGAGGGCCTTGGCGTCGCCCGAGGTCGCGATCTCGCCGGTCTCGAGCACGTAGGCGCGTCGCGCCACGCCGAGCGCCATGTGCGCGTTCTGCTCGACGAGCAGGATCGTCGTCCCGCTCGCGTTGATCTCGCGGATGATCTTGAAGATCGTCTGCGTCACCTGCGGTGCGAGGCCGAGCGACGGCTCGTCGAGCAGGAGCAGCTTCGGCCGGGCCATGAGCGCGCGCCCGATGGCCAGCATCTGCTGCTCGCCGCCCGAGAGCGTGCCCGCGGATTGCCCGATGCGCTCGCCGAGGCGCGGGAAGAGCTCGATCACGCGCGCGCGGTCCTTGCCGATCTCGCCGTCCTTGCGCTGGAACGCGCCGAGCGCGAGGTTCTCCGCCACCGTGAGGTTCGCGAAGATGCCGCGGCCCTCGGGGGCGTGCACGAGGCCGAGCGCGACGAGCTCGTCGGGGCGCAGGCCCCCGAGCGACCGCCCCGCGAAGCGGATCGAGCCCGAGAACGGCACCATGCCGGAGATCGCGCGCAGCGTGGTCGACTTGCCGGCGCCGTTCGCGCCGATGAGCGTGACGACCTCGCCCTCGTCCACGTGGAGCGAGATGCCGTGCAGCCCGCGGATGGCCCCGTACGAGACCGCGAGGCCCTCGATCTCGAGCAAGCTCACGCGGTCGCTCCCTCGAGCGCGCTCTCCGGCTCGCCGAGATAGGCCTCGATCACCTTGGGATCGCACTGGATGCGCTCGGGAGTACCCGCGGCGATGGTGACGCCGTGGTCGAGCACGGTGATGTGCTCGCAGATCTCCATCACGAGGCCCATGTCGTGCTCGATGAGGAGCACCGAGAGCGCGAAGTCCTTGCGGAGCTGGGCGATGAGCTTGCGCAGCTCGACCTTCTCGCTCGAGTTCATGCCCGCCGCGGGCTCGTCGAGGAGGAGCACGCGCGGATCCGTGGCGAGCGCGCGCGCGATCTCGAGGCGGCGCTGATCGCCGTACGGCAAGCTCGCGGCGCGCTCGTCGGCGCGGCCGGCGAGCTCGAAGATCGCGAGCAGTCGCTCGGCCTTCTGCCGCATCGCCGCCTCCTCCGCGCGCATGCGCGGCGTCCGGAGGATCGCGCCGAACAGGCCCGTCTTCGCGCGCACATGGCAGGCGGTGAGCACGTTGTCGATGACCGACATCTCGGAGAAGAGGCGAATGTTCTGGAACGTGCGCGAGACACCGGCCGCCGCGATCTGGCTCGGGCGCAGGCCGAGCAGCGACCGGCCCTCGAGCGCGATCGTGCCCTCCGTGGGCGCGTAGACCCCGGTCAGCAGGTTGAAGGCCGTGGTCTTGCCGGCGCCGTTCGGCCCGATGAGGCCGTGCAAGCCGCCCTCGGGCAGGCTGAGCGCGAGCCCCTGTACGGCGCGCAGGCCCCCGAAGGAGATCCCGAGCCCCCCCGTGACGAGGATGGGCTCGCTCACGAGCCGCTCCGCTTGCGCGCAAAGGACGTCCAGATCTCGCCCGTGCCGAACAGGCCCTTCGGGCGAACCAGCATGAGGACGATGAGCGCCACCGAGTAGAGCACCATGCGGTAGTCGCCCGAGCCGAACGTGCCCTGCAGCGCGCGCAGCCCCTCGGGCAGGAACGTGAGCAGAATCGCCGCGAGGATCGCGCCGGAGATGCTGCCCATGCCGCCGAGGACCACCATGATGACGATCTCGAAGGAGCGCATGAAGCCGTAGTCCTTCGGATCGATCGCGCCGACGAGGTGCGCACCGAGGCCGCCCGCGATGCCTGCGAAGAAGGCGCCGAGCACGAACGCGCGCACCTTGTAGCGCGTGGTGTCGATGCCGATCGCCTCGGCGGCGACCTCGTTCTCGCGCACCGACAGGAACGCGCGGCCCTGCGTGGAGTGCAGCAGGCGCACCGCGACCCCCACGGTCACCAGCGCGAACAGGAAGACCCAGAAGAAGGTCGTGTAGACGGGCACGTTCGAGAAGCCCAGCGAGCCGCCGAGGTGCCCGAACCACGAGAGGGTCGAGACGGCCTTGATCTCGCCGGCGGAGAGCTGCCCGCCCGTGTTCTGCACGATGACGCGGAAGATCTCGCCGAAGCCGAGCGTGACGATCGCGAGGTAATCGCCGCGCAGCCGCAGCGACGGCAGGCCCACCACGTAGCCGAAGCCCGCCGCGAGCAGGCCCCCCGAGAGGAGCGCCACCGCGAAGAGCGGCACGCCCATCGGATCGGGCGGCACGATCGACATCCCGTGCGAGAGCAGGAAGTAGTGCGTGACCGCGCTCGACGCGTAGGCGCCGACGGCCATGAAGCCCGCGTGGCCGATCGAGAACTGCCCCGTGAAGCCGTTGACGACGGTGAGGCTCACGGCGGCGATCACGTTGATGCCGATGTCGAGCAGCACCTTCTGCACGTAGCCGCCGAGCACGTGCTGCACCGCGAGGTCGAGGCCGAAGAGCACGGCCGCCCCCACGAGCAACGGGCCGATCGAGGTCCAGACGCTCTTCATCAGACCTTCTCCTGCAGCGCGCGGCCGAAGAGGCCCGCAGGACGGAAGAGGAGGATGAGGATGAGGAGCGCGAAGGCGATGGCGTCGCGGTAGCTCGACGCGAGGTAGCCTGCCACGAGCTCCTCGGACAGGCCGAGCAGCAGGCCGCCGGCCATCGCGCCGGGGATGTTGCCGATGCCGCCCACGACCGCGGCGACGAAGGCCTTGAGGCCGAACATGACGCCCATGAGCGGCTCGACCCGGTGGTAGGTCTGCCCGATGATGAGGCCCGCAGCGCCGGCCAGGGCAGAGCCGATGATGAACGTGAAGCTGATGACGCGGTCGACGTGGATGCCCATCAGCGCCGCGTTGGTGGTCGAGAAGCTCACCGCGCGCATCGCCATGCCGAGCTTGGTGCGGTAGACGATCCACTGCAGAAGCGCCATGAGCGCGAGCGACACGCCGAGCCCGAGCGCCTGCAGGTTCGTGACCGCGAGGCCCCCCATGGAGATGAGCGGCGCCTCGACGATGAGGTCGGGCGGCGCCTGCGGGGCGGCGCCGAACACGAGCTGGCCGCCGTTCTCGAGCAAGAGCGACACGCCGATCGCGGTGATGAGCACGGTCAGGCGCGGCGACTTCCGGAGCGGCCGGTACGCGATGCGCTCGATGAGGAAACCCACGAGCGCGCTCGCGGACATCGCCAGGAGGAGCACGAGGAGGATGCCGACGATCCCGGCGCCCGTCTTGCCCTGCGAGGGCGACTGCAGCGCGCGACCGAGCGGAACCGTGACGCCGAGCGCGAGCGCGCCGAGGCCGACGTTCGCGAGCGACTGGAACCGGCCGGGGACCTTGCGATCGATGAGCCGCGCGCCGCCCGCGACGATCGCCGCGGCGAGCGCGACGAGCAAGATGGGCCCCCAGGCTGGCATGCGCGCCTCGGACGCGCCGAAGCCGAGCCAGCGCGAGAAGTACGTCGCGAAGAACGCGCCCAGCATGAAGACGTCGCTGTGCGCGAAGTTGATGAACTGCAGGATGCCGTAGACCATCGTGTAGCCGAGCGCGAGCAGCGCATAGAGGCTGCCGAGGGCGACACCCTGCACGAGGTGCTGGAGGAGCTCGGACATGGGTCTAGCGGGCGGCCCGCTCTGCTGCGGCTGCCGGGGCGGCGGGGATCGGGGAAGGGGGCGGCGTGGGCAAAGGCGCTCGGTCAGTCGGCGGCGATGGTCTCCTGGTACTTGAAGCCGGCGGACATGATCTTGAGGACCACCGCCGACTTCTTGGCGTTGCGGTTCTCGTCGATCGTGATCATGCCCGTGACGCCCTTGAAGCCCTTGGTGGCCGCGAGCGCGTCGCGCACCTTCCTGGGATCGTCCGAGCCGGCGCGCTTGATCGCATCGGCCAGGATCATCATCGCGTCGTAGCCGAGGGCGGCGAGGCCGTCGGGCTTGGCCTTGAACGCCGCCTCGTACGCGGCGATGAACCTCTGCACGTGCGGCTCCTGGTTCTCGACCGAGTAGTGGTTCGAGAAGTACGAGCCCTCGATGGCGTCGCCGCCGATCTCCGTCAGCTTCGACGAGTCCCAGCCGTCTCCGCCGAGGAGCGGCACCTTGAGGCCGACCGCCTTGGCCTGCCGCGCGATGAGGCCGACCTCGGTGTAGTAGCCGGGCACGAAGATCGCGTCGGGGCTCGCGCCGCGGATGTTCGTGAGCTGCGACTTGAAGTCGTTGTCGCCCGCGGAGTAGGCCTGCTGCGCGACCACCTTGCCGCCGAGCTTGGTGAACGTCTTCTCGAAGAACTCGGCGAGGCCCACGGAATAGGCGTTCGCCTGGTCCTTGAAGACCGCGACCTTCTTCGCCTTGAGCGTGTTCCACGCGAACTTCGCCATGACCTCGCCCTGGAACGGGTCGAGGAAGCACACGCGGAAGATCATGTCACCGACCTCGGTGACCTTCGGGTTCGTGGACGAGGGCGAGATCATCGGCACGCCGTGGCGCTGCGCGATGGGCCCGGCCGCGAGCGACAGCGAGCTCGCGACCTCGCCGAGGACGGCCATCACCTTGTCCTGCGTGATGAGCTTGGTGACGGCCGTGGCGGCCTCCTGCTGCTTGCCCTGGTCGTCGTAGACGATGACCTCGAACTGCTTGCCGAGGACCCCGCCCGCGGCGTTGAGCTCCTTGCGCGCGAGCTCGACACCGTCACGCGTGGACACGCCGAAGGTCGCGGTTGCGCCCGTGAGCGAGCCGTACTCGCCGACCTTGATGGTCGCGCCCGATGGCGCAGGCCCCGCGGATCCGGCCGCGCCCTTGTCCACCTGCTTGCTGGGGCACCCCCCTGCGAGCAGGGCGAGCGCCGCGATCCCGAGCCACCGACGGTCCCCGTGCATCATGGCCCGGCGACGTATCATATACTCCTGGGCCGTGTCGATAGGAGCAGGGGGCAGAGGGCGGCTGCCGAGCCGGATCCGGGGCCGAATCGGCCTCGCCACGGTGGCGCTCGCGGGCCTGCTCGCCGGCAGAGCCGAGGCCCGCACCATCGCGGTCGGCGACGTGGCCGCGTTGCGCGCGGCGGTCGCGGCCGCCTCCCCCGGCGACGTCCTCGAGCTCGCGCCGGGCACCTACGAGATCGACCAGACGATCGACTGCACGCGGCCGGGGCAGGCGACCGCGCCGGTGGTCGTACGCGCCGCGACGCCGCTCGGCGCCGTCCTTCGCGTCAGCGTGCAGGAGGGCTTCCGCGTCAAGGCCGCGTACTGGCGGTTCGAGGGGCTCGACGTGGTCGGGACCTGCTCGACCGACGATCTCTGCGAGCACGCGTTCCACCTCTCGGGCGACGCCGACGGCGTCGTGCTGCGGGGCAACCGGCTGCGCAACTTCAACGCGCAGGTGAAGTCGAACGGGGACCCCACCGGCGCGGGCGGGCGCTACCCCGACGACGTGGTGATCGAGGGCAACGAGCTCTTCGACGAGGCGGCGCGACAGACCTCGAACCCGGTGACGAAGCTCGACGTGGTCGGCGGGCGGCGCTGGGTGGTGCGCGCGAACCACATCCACGACTTCGAGAAGGGCGGCGGCGACGGCATCAGCTACGGCGCCTTCTTGAAGGGCCACTCGATGGGGGGCCTCTTCGAGCGCAACCTCGTGGCCTGCGAATCGCGCGGCACGCGCACGGGAACGCGCATCGGGCTCTCGTTCGGCGGCGGCGGCTCGTCGCCCGACACCATCTGCGAGGAGGGCACGTGCACGCCCGAGCACGACGGCGGCACGCTGCGCAACAACATCATCCTGCGCTGCAGCGACGTGGGCGTCTACGTCAACAAGGGCGCTCGCTCGCGGATCCTCGCGAACACGCTCTACCTCACGACCGGCATCGACGTGCGCTTTGCCGAGACGTCCGCCGAGGTGCGGAACAACGTCACCGACGGGCGCATCCGCACCCGCGACGGCGCGGTGCTGATGACCGGCCTCAACCTCGAGGAGGTAGCCCTCGGCTACCTCGATCTGGCGTTCCGCAACCCGGGCGCCGCCGACTTCGCCCCGGTGGGCGACCTGTCGATGATGCTCGACCGCGGCGAGCCCCTCGCCGACGTGACCGACGACTACTGCGGCCATCCGCGCACGGGCGCGACGAACCGCGTCCCGGACCTCGGCGCGCTCGAGCTCCTGCCGGGCCCCGTGTGCGACACGAGGCGCCCGCCGTTCGACGGCGGCGGCGGTGCGGCGGGCGATGGCGGCACGGCGGGGCCGGTGGACGGAGGCGCCCCGGACGCCGCGCGGGCGATGGGGAACTTCCCGGGCGGCTCGAGCACGCTGCCGGTGGACGAGAAGAAGGGCTGCGCCGCGGCTGGGACCGGCCGCGGCGCCTGTTGGCCGATGGTGCTCCTCCTCCTCCTGCGCCGGCGCCCGCGCGGATGATCCGGCTCCTCGCCCTCGACATCGACGGCACGCTCCTGCGGCGAGACGGCACGATCGATCCGCGTGATCGTGCGGCCATCGCACGAGCCCGCGGCGCCGGCCTCAGCGTGACCCTGTGCACCGGGCGCATCTGGTCGGGCACCGCGGCGCTCGCCGCGGCCCTGGGCATCGACCTCGAGGTGGTGTGCGCCGACGGCTCGAGCGTGGTCTGCGCCCGTCGCTCCCTCGAGGTGGAGGCCCACGCGCTGAGCGTCGCCGAGCTCGAGGATCTGCTCGGGCAGTGCGCCGCGGCGCCGGGGCTCGCGCCCTTCCTGCTCTCGAACCACGAGGTGCGCCACGACCTGCGCGGCGCGCCGCACCTGCCGTACGTACGCGGCTGGAGCCCCGAGCTCCGCTCGCTGCCGGCGGTCACGGCCACCGACGACGTCCTCATGGGCGTGGCCCTCGGCGATCGTGACCTCATCGAGGTCACCGCGGACTTCATGCTGGCGCGCCACGGCGAGCGGCTGCAGGTGATCAAGTTCCCCTCGCGCCGCGGGACCGGCACCTGGGCGCTGCTCCTGCGGCGGGCGGGTCAGACCAAGGGCAGCGCGATGGTCGCGCTCGGCGCGCGCCTCGGTCACGCGCCCGAGGAGCTCGCGGCCGTAGGCGACTGGTGGAACGACCTCACGATGCTCAAGGCCGTCGGGCGATCCTTTGCGATGGGCCAGGCACCGGCCGAGGTGGCGGCCGCGGCCAACGAGCGCCTCTCCGCCACCGACGAGACGGGCGGAGGCGTCGCCGAGGCCATCGCGCGCATCCTGGGGTGACCACCGCGTCGACGGCCGATTCTGCACTTCGTGGCTCCCCGGATTGACTTGCCAGCGCCACGCGTGCCGGCGACCATCGAGCCGGGGTCCGTGAAGGAACGCAGGGTTTCTCGACGCGTGCGGGTGGAGTTGTCCGTCGGGGACGACCTCGACGTCGGGTTCACCTCGGCGCTCTGGGACGCCGGCTTCGCCCTCGAGACGCGTCGGCTCGCCAAGGTAGGCACGCCGGTCCGAGGCCACGCGCTGCTGCCAGGTGCCCAGTCCGGCGGGAGCGCGCGCGTCGCCTTCGAGGGTCAGGTCTCGGCGGTCGTCCCCGGCGATCCGACCACGGTGCGCCCGCCGCTCCTCGAGGTGACCTTCGGTGACGCCATCGACCCGCGGTGGACCTCGTTCGTGTTTCGACTGACCGGCGTCCCCGAGAGCACCGCCCCGCGCCCGGCCGCGACCGACTCCCAGCTCGTCGCCCCACCCGCGCCTGGTCCCGTGGACGACCCGCGCACCGCCCGGAGCAGCACCATCCGTCGCGCCGTTCGCGCCGGGGGCCGGCGAGAGTCGCGGAAGTTCCCGCGCTTCGACTGCAAGCTCGAGGCGCGGTACGAGTTCTTCGTGGGCCCGGTGGCCGAGCGCAACCACCTCGGCGAGATCCTCGACGTCAGCCGTGGCGGCTGTCGCCTGAGCACCGGCGAGCGCAAGGAGGCCCCGTTCTCGCGCGCGTTCGTGCACCTCAAGCTGCCCGTCGGCGACAAGGTCCGCATGCTGGCCGTCGTGCGCTGGTCGGTGGCGCCCGCCGAGGGGCGCCCCGGCTCGATGGGCGTCCAGTTCGAGTCGGGACAGACGCTCTCCCCGGCGTACGAGCAGTACCTCGCGCAGCTCGAGGTCGCAGAGGCCGAGCGCCTGGCCCGCGAGGCGCCGCCACCGGAGCCGATTCCGCCCCCCGTGGTGCCGCCGGTTCGGCGCCAGGCGACGATCGGCCTTCGCGAGGTCGCCGAGGTGGCGCGCGCGGCGCAGCAGGCCCGGACCGGCACGCCGCCGCCCCCGACCAGGCGCGACGAGACGTTCCCCATGTGGCGCGGGCCGGGTGGGCGGATCATGACGCCGGACCCGGCGAGCGCGCCACTCGAGCCGCCCCTGCCCGCTGCGCCGCGGACGACTCCCGCGCCGCCACCGCCCGCGCGGACCACGCCGCCGCCCTCGGCTCCCCCGCGAGCCACGGCTCCGCCCGCGGAGCGCACGCGAACGGCGCCGCCGCCCGCGGCTCCCGGGGGGGACGCCGAGGCGAAGGTGGCGGACCTCCTGTCCGAATACCTCGCCTCGCCCGAGCCACCGCCCGCGCCCACCACGGCTCCCCCCGATCCCGCGCCCGCGCCGCCCGACGAGGCGTTCGCGAGCATGCTGCGCGACTACGTCGTGGAGGAGCCCGCGGCGGCCCAGCAGGTGCCGTCACCGCCTCCCGAGCCTCCTGCCAGCCCGGCACCGGCCGCCAGGCCCGCGAACGTCGACTTCCTCCTCTACGACTACCTGACGGACGATCCCGCGAAGAAGAAAAAGACCTGACGCCAGGCCCCAGGCCCGATGGGCTCGAACCAGCGCTTGGATGCGCTGCGGCATCCGCCTTCGAGGCGAGCGCAGCTCGCCGCAAGGGCGTAGCGAAGCGAAGACGCAGGGTGGGGGGCCCGTGAGGCCATGCCGAGCGGGGGTGGGGCGGCGCGCCCCGCCTGCGGACGCCTTCCGAGGCGTCCGATCGTAACTAGCCGCGCTGGAAGCGGCGCGCCTTGTCGAGCGCCTCGTCGAGCATGGGCTGGTGCTGCGCGGGATCGGCCCAGCGCGCCTGGCCGGCCGCCGGTAGCTCGTCGATCGGGTCGAAGTAATAGAAGTAGCGATCGGCCTTCACGGCGGGGCTCGTGAACACCGACACCCCGGTCGTGCGGTCGTAGTGCTCGAACGAGTGCGCGTCGCGCTTGCCGCCGCCACCGGGCGCGTCCACGACGAAGGTCGGCGTGTTGAAGCCGGCCGTGGCCCCGCGCACGTGCTTCTCGAGCGCAATCGCGGTCGCCAGGGTCGTGCGCAGATCCTCGACGCCCTGCACGAGGTCGTGCACGTAGACGTAGTAGGGGTGCACGTTGACGAGCGCGAGGCGCCGCAAGAGGAGGGTCATCACCTCGGGCGCGTCGTTGACCCGGCGCTGCAGCACCGACTGGTTCCGCACGAAGATCCCGCGCTCGAACAGCACGTCCATCGCGCGGCGCGTGATCTCGGTGACCTCGGCCGGGTGGTTGAAGTGCGTGTGGAGGACGACCTCCTTGTGCATCTTGCGCCCGCGCTCGACCACCCGCGTCAGCGCGTCGAGCCACGCGTGGTCGGTCAGGATCTTCTGCGGCATCACCGCCGGCCCCTTGGTCGCAAAGCGCATGCGGCGGATGTTCGGCATCTCGAGCAGCGTCATGCCGATCGCCTCGATCTGCTCGGCGCGCAGGTTGTACGCGTCGCCGCCCGAGATCACGATGTCCTCGAGCTCCGGCCGGGACTCGATGTAGCGGTAGGCCTTCTTCCAGCGCTCCTCGTTGACCTTGAGCTGGACCTTCTCGACCTCCTCGGTGTCGATGCCGACCGCGTAGCTGCGCGTGCAGAAGCGGCAGTACACCGGGCACGTGTTGAGCGGCAGGAAGAGCGCCTTGTCGACGTAGCGGTGGGTCAGCCCCGGCACCGGCGCGTCCGCCTGCTCGCCGAGGGAGTCGAGCCCGAGCTTCGGGTGGTCCGGCAGGAGCTTCGTCCCGACGGGGATGAACTGGATGCGCAGCGGGTCGTTGTACGGATCCGCCCAGTCGATGAGCGAGAGGAGGTACGGCGAGACGCGCACGCTCATGGGCGCCCGCGCGAAGCCCGCCTCGGCGTCCTGGAAGAAGCTCTCCGGCGCGAGGCCCTTGATCGCGTCGAGGAGCTTTCTCGCGTTGGTGATCGAGTGCTTGGCCTGCCAGTGGTGGTCGAGGAACTCCGCCTCCGACACGCCCGCGTACGACGGGATCCGGCGCCAGAAATCCCCACCGAGCAGCTCGCGGTGCGCGAGCGACTTCGGGTCCACAGGGGGCTTCTGCGCGGGGACCGCTTCCTCTGAAATCACGGACAGCGACGACATGCGCGTCTTATAGCGCACCGGCGAAGCGAGGCGACTTGCGTTTCGATGATCCAGGCGGCCGGGGGCGCTATACTCGCCGCCCCCATGGCGCACCAGTACATCTACACGATGAAGGACCTGCGGAAGGTCTATCCGCCAAACCGCGAGGTTCTCAAGGGAATCTGGCTGTCGTTCTTCCCAGGCGCCAAGATCGGCGTGCTCGGCTCGAACGGCTCCGGCAAGTCGACGCTGCTCCGCATCATGGCGGGGCGCGACGACGAGTTCCAGGGCGAGGCCAAGCCCGCCGACGGCGTCCGCATCGGCTACCTGCCGCAGGAGCCCCAGCTCGACGACACCAAGACCGTGGTCGAGTGCGTGATGGAGGGCGTCGCGCCGGTCAAGAAGCTGCTCGACCGGTTCGAGGCGCTCAACATGAAGCTCGGCGAGGACCTGTCCACGGAGGAGATGGACAAGGTCATGGAGGAGCACGGCAAGGTGCAGGACGCCATCGAGGCGGCCGGCGGCTGGGACCTCGACCGCACGGTCGAGATCGCGATGGACGCGCTGCGCTGCCCCGCGCCCGAGACGCCGGTCAAGGTCATCTCCGGCGGCGAGCGCAGGCGCGTGGCGCTGTGCCGGCTGCTCCTCGAGAAGCCGGACATGCTGCTCCTCGACGAGCCCACGAACCACCTCGACGCCGAGAGCGTCGCGTGGCTCGAGAAGTTCCTGCACGACTACCCGGGCACCGTCGTCGCGATCACGCACGACCGCTACTTCCTCGACAACGTGGCCGGGTGGATCCTGGAGCTCGATCGCGGCAGCGGCATCCCGTGGGAGGGCAACTACTCGAGCTGGCTCGATCAGAAGCAGAAGCGCCTGGCGCAAGAAGAGAAGCAGGAGTCGGCGCGGCGTCGCTCGCTCGCTCGCGAGCTCGAGTGGGTGCGCCTTTCGCCCCGCGCGCGCCAGGCCAAGAACAAGGCCCGCGTGCAGAAGTACGAGGAGCTCGCGGCCGAGGAGGCCAAGGAGAAGGTCGACACGATCGAGATCGCGATCCCGCCCGCGCCGCGCCTCGGCGACGACGTCGTCATCGCCGACGGCATCGGCAAGGCCTTCGGCGACAAGCTCCTCTTCGAGAACCTGTCGTTCCGGCTGCCCCGCGGCGGCATCGTCGGCGTCATCGGCCCGAACGGCGCTGGCAAGACGACGCTCTTCCGCATGATCGCGGGCCAGGAGACGCCCGACAAGGGCACGCTCCGGATCGGCCCCACGGTGCAGCTCGCGCACGTCGACCAGAGCCGCGACTCGCTCGACGGCTCGAAGACCCTCTACGAGGAGATCTCGGGCGGTGCCGAGTTCCTGGAGTTCGGCAAGCGGAAGATCAACGCGCGCTCGTACGTGTCGAGCTTCAACTTCAAGGGCACCGACCAGCAGAAGCGCGTCAAGGACCTCTCGGGCGGCGAGCGCAACCGCGTGCACCTGGCCAAGCTGATCAAGCGCGGCGGCAACCTGCTCCTGCTCGACGAGCCGACCAACGACCTCGACGTCGACACGCTGCGCGCGCTCGAGGATGCGCTGCTCGAGTTCTCGGGCTGCGCCGTCGTGATCAGCCACGACCGCTGGTTCCTCGACCGCATCGCCACGCACATGCTGGCGTTCGAGGGCGACAGCGTCGTCAACTGGTTCGAGGGCAACTACCAGGAATACGAGGCCTGGCGGCACAAGCAGTACGGAGCCGACGCCGACCAGCCGAAGCGCATCAAGTACAAGCCCCTGACCCGGTAGCCAGTGGCTAGGGGTGGCGCCCCATGGAACGCCACCGTTGCTCGACCTCTGACACAACTCGACATGATCCGGCCGGCAAGGCCGCGAAAGTCCGTCGTCGTGTGGTGGTACGCCGGTTGCTTTGTGCTCCTGGTTACGAATGGACTGGCGCAGAAGCATCGGGATCGTGGGGCTGGCGCTCGCGGCTGGCGGCTGCAAGGACTTCATCGACGTCTCGAGCCGCGGCACGATGGAGGTGTCGTCGAACGCCTCGAGCGGCTCGTCGTCGGCCGCCGCCGGAGGCGGCGCCATCATCGCGACCGACTGGCGCAAGACGGGCACGGAGCGCCGCTCGCAGGTGGTCGGCGGCGAGCACCCGCACGCGGTGATGGCCCCGGAGGCCCGCGGGGACCAGGTGGTCGTGCGGGTCAGCACCGCCAGGGCGCGCGACTGCCTCGTCACCGTCACCGAGTCCTGGGCGAAGTTCGCGCGCTACGAGAACGGCACCGAGCGCGCCATCGACCGCAAGGCAGAGGAGTCGCGCGTGACGGAGCTGTGCGAGGTCGCGCCGGCGGGGGGCGTGCCGGTCGTGATCGAGGACGACAAGCACAGGGTCGTGCTCTCCGCGACTAGCGACGGTACTGGCCGGGCCGAGGCGACCGTCCCCGTGACGCGCCTGGCCGACGTGGCGTGGCTGCGACTGCGCGCCGGGGGACGCGAGATCCCCGACGGCGCGGTGCCCCTCTTCAAGCTCGCGCGCAGCAGCGGAGCCGGCAGACCATGACGGCGCTCATCCCCTCGGTCCTCGCGGTCCTCCTCCTCGGTGGGTGCGACCTCATGATCAAGCTGGCCGACCTGTCTTCGAGCGGGGGCGGGGGCGGTGCGTCGCGAGAGCGCGTCCAGGACCCGAGCCCGACCGGCGAGCAGCTCGTGTCGTCTCGTCGCGTCAAGGGGCCGCTCGGCGCGACCGCGCGCGTGCTCGCGCTGCACGCCTACGAGAAGTCGCCGGGCCAGGTCGTGATGTCCCTCGAGGCCGCCGACGAGCGCCGCTGCGTGGTCAGCACGATCAACACCTACCGCATCGGAAAGGCCTCGCCTGGCGAGGGCGATCAGGGCAGCGCGAGCCGCACCAGCACCGAGGTCGAGGTGTGCGAGTCCGCGCCCGTCGCGGCGCCGATCGCGATCGCGTTCGCCGACGGCGCCACGCTCGCGAGCGGCACGACGGGGCCGGACGGCAAGCTCGAGGTGGTCGTCACCCCCGACGTGTTCGCGACCCACGCGGGCGCGCCTGTCGCCACGCTCGGCGGTGCGCGCATCGCCACCGCCGACGCGGCCCTCGCCCAGCTCGCCGAGATGCTGCGCAAGCGGGCGCCCAAGGCGGGCGCCGAAAGGGCGCCGAACGTTACTGCAGCTTCTTCGACGCCGTGACGGCGCCGGAGGGCAGGCGCTTGAGCGCCTCCTGGTAGACCTTCTTCGCGCGGTTGGCCTTCTCCTTGGCCACCGCGGCGTCGCTCATCTTGCCCATCGTGAGCTCGGCGAACGCGCGCCCCTGCTGCGCGCCGATGCGCTCGTGGACGTCGCGGGCGCCGACGGTGTCCCACTCCTTGCGCGAGCCCACCTTGACGCGGAGGACCTCTCCGTCCTTGTGCACGCCCACGAACGTGAGCTTCTCCAGGGCCGGCACCTTCTCGTACAGGCGATCCGCGTAGTCGAGGAAGTCCGTCACGGCCGCGACGTAGTTGATGCTGGCGCGCCACTCGTCCTTGCCGGGCTCGACGAACGGCAGCGTGAGGACGACCGCCTTCTGCGCCTCCTCGATCTCGGTCTTCGGCTTCTTGCTGCCGACGAACGTGTCGCCCGCGAGCACGGCGGCGACCTGCTTGCCGAACGAGAGCTCGACCTTGTTGTCGAACGTCGGCCCGAAGTCGCCCCGCTTCTTGGTGACGCTCGCGATCCAGCCCTTGTCCGGGCTCTTCTGGGCCGCCTCGGCCGAGGGAAAGACGAAGGCGGAGACCTGCAGCGGCTCGCCGGCGCGCGTCATCATCTGGCGATAGAGGTGCTGCAGGACCTTGTCGAGCTCCTCGCGCTCGGGGACGGCCGAGAGCGCGACGCGCACCTCGACAGTGTCGCGGTCCGCCGACACCTTGTCCTCCACGACGGTGAAGGCGGGCGTACCGGCCGGCGCCGCCGCGATGGGCGGCGGAGGCGGCGGTGCCTCCGGAGTGCTCGAACCCGAGCAGCCGACGAGCGCGAACAAGAGACCTGCGCAGAGCCGCATGAAACCCCCGGGAAGAGAGGTGCGTACACTAGCACACACGCGTTTGCTCCGATCCCGGTTATCTTGATCAATCCAAGGCGAAGCGCGCGAGGTGCGCGGCGCGGGCCGCCGGGACCGCCGGCTGCTCGGCCTTCCAGAGCACGAGATCCTCGATCACGAGGACGTCCATGTCGCACGCGAGGAAGCACCGGTACGCGTCCTCGGCGGTGCACACGATGGGCTCTCCCCGGATGTTGAAGCTCGTGTTGATGACGACCGGGCAGCCGGTGTCGGCCAGCATGCGCGCGAGGAGCGCCGCGAAGCGCGGGCTGCGCAGCGGATCCACGGTCTGCACGCGCGCGGAGCCGTCGACGTGGGTGACCGCCGGGATGGTCGAGCGCGGACGGCGCAGGCGCTCGAGGCCGGCCGGCTCGGGCCCCTCGGCGGCGAGCCTGCGCGATGGGTGCACGCCCGCGACGAGCAGCATGTACGGGCTCTCGGTGCCCTCGGGGAGCTCGAACCACTCGTGCGCGTGCGCCGCGAGCACCGCCGGCGCGAACGGCCGGAAGGACTCCCGGAACTTGATCTGCAGGTTGAGCTGCGACTGCATCTTCGCGGAGCGCGCGTCGCCGAGGATGGAGCGACCGCCGAGCGCGCGCGGGCCGAACTCCATGCGGCCCTCGCAGACCCCGACGACCTTGCCGTCCTGGATGGCCCTCGCGACGAGCGCCACCGTGGCAGCCTGATCCGGCTGCCGGTGGTAGCGGGCGCCGGCGCGGTCGAGCGCGGCCGCCGCGGAGTCGCTGTCGAGGCCCGGCCCGAGGCGCGAGCCCCGCTGCGCGTCCCCGGCCCCCGGCGTGCGCGGCTTGTCGAGGAGCTGGTGCCACGCGAAGAGCGCCGCCCCGAGCGCCCCGCCCGAGTCTCCGGACGCGGGCTGGATCCAGATGCGTGAAAACGGCCCCTCACGGAGCAGGCGCCCGTTGGCAACGCAGTTGAGCGCCACGCCACCGGCCAGCACGATCGCGTCGAGCCCTGTCTGCGCGTGGAGGTCGCGCGCCATGCGCAGCACGATCTCCTCGGTCACCGCCTGGATCGACGCCGCCAGGTCCATCTCGCGCTCGGTGAGCGGCGCCTCGGCCGCGCGCGGCGGCCCGCCGAGCAGCGCGTCCATCCTGCGCGAGGTCATGCGCAGGCCCGCGAGGTAGTCGAAGTACGAGAGGTCCAGGCGGAACGAGCCGTCGGGCTTGAGGTCGAGGAGGTGCTCGAGGATGAGATCCTTGAACCGCGGCGTCCCGTA
This sequence comes from uncultured Myxococcales bacterium, assembly GCA_964593795.1. Taxonomy (GTDB): domain Bacteria; phylum Myxococcota_A; class Polyangia; order JAHFDS01; family JAHFDS01; genus JAHFDS01. The sequence continues at coordinate 92,448 of CAZQJC010000017.1, forward strand.
GGGCGCGAGGCCCATCAGCTTGTACTCGCCGGAGTTGACGCGGAAGCCGCAGAAGTAGGTGAACGCCGAGTAGAGCAGGCCCAGCGAGTGCGGGAAGCGGAGCTCGTCGGTGAGCGTGATGCGATTGCCGCGGCCGTGGCCGCGCGAGGCGGTCGCCCACTCGCCGACGCCGTCGAGCGTGAGGATCGCGGCCTCCTCGAAGGGCGACGGGAAGAACGCGCTCGCCGCGTGCGACTCGTGGTGCTCGGGGAACAGGAAGCGCCCGCGGTAGGCGCCGCCGAGGCCGCGATCGATCGCGCGGGGCAGGAAGAGCTTGTCCTCGAGCCAGACCGGCAGCGCCTTGGCGAAGGCGCGGAAGCCGCGCGGCGCGGTGTGCAGCCACGTCTCGAGCAGGCGCTCCAGCTTGAGGAGGGGCTTTTCGTAGAACACGACGAGGTCGAGATCCGCGGCGGTCGCGCCGGCCGCCTCGAGGCAGTAGCGGACCGCGCCCGCGGGAAAGCCGGCGTCGTGCTTCCTGCGCGAGAAGCGCTCCTCCTCGGCCGCCGCGACGATCTCACCGTCGCGCACGAGGCACGCGGCGCTGTCGTGATAGAAGGCCGAGAGCCCGAGGATCAGCACGCGGCGCGAGGGTATTTCGAAACGCCCCCGCTGGCCACCGCGTCAGCTCGCGCGGGCTGTCGCGCGGCGGTCCCACGCCGAGAACACGAGGGCGCCGGCCACCACGATCCCGGCCGCGGTGACGAACATCGCGCCGTAGCCCTGCCGCGTGACGACCGCGCCGAGCAGCGGCCCGCCGACCAGCGTCCCGCCGTCGAAGAGCGCGGTGAAGATCGCGAGCGCCGCGCCGCGCTCGGTCGGGCGCGCGCGCGTGACGACGAGGCCGAGCAGGATCGGGAAGGTGAAGCCGTGGCCGAGTCCGCAGAGCACGCCGGCGCAGCCGATCGCGCGAGCGTCCCTGGCCATCGCCAGGACGAGCAGGCCCGCGCACAGGGAGGCCAGCGCCGGAAGAAGAGTCCGCCGCGGACCGAGGCGCTCGGGCCAGCTCGAGCCCACGAGGCGCAGCCCCACCGCGGCGATGGAATAGGCCGAGTAGAAGAGGCCGAGCGTGCCCACGCCGCGCAGGAGCACGAACGTCTTCATGAAGCTGAAGTAGCTCGCGATCGCCGTCGCGAAGCACAGGCCCGTGACCCAGAGCGGCAGGAGATCGCGTTGCAGGAGCGCCGCGAGGAGCCCGCGGGGCGGCTCGCCGGGAGGCCGCGGCACCTCACGCAGCGGTGTGGACAGCGCGAGCGCGGTCGCCGCGAGGCCCGCCGCCACGGCGAAGAGCGGCCGGTACCCGCCCGCCTCGAGGAGCGCGTCGCCCAGCAGCCCACCCACCGACATGGGCAGCAGGCCCGAGACGCCGAAGAGGGCGATGCCCTGGATGCGCCGCGAGGCCGGCAGGATGTCCGTCGCGTAGGCGAACAGGGACGCGAAGAGCGCCGCCTCCGCGAGGCCGTGCAGCACGCGCACCGTGTAGACCCACGGCCCGAGCACGGAGACGGACAGGTACGCCAGGCAGACGAGGACGTGGAGCGCGCCGCCGAAGACGATGACGAGGCGCCTGCCGCGGAGGTCCATCGCGCGACCGAGCGCGGGGCGGGCGAGCACGGCCGTGGCGCCCGTGATCCCGACGACGAAGCCGATCTCGAGCTCGCGCGCGCCGAGCCCCTGCAGGAAACCCCCGAGGTGCAGGTAGAGGTTGAACGCCAGCGCGTGCAGGAAGTGGACGAGCGACAAGAGGAGAAAGCGCGGCGACAGGATGCGGTCGTCGTCGGTCACCACCCGGGACGTAGCACACCACCGGCGGCCGAGTCGGCTATCCTGCCGGCGCTTGCGGCCGGCCCTCGCCCTCCTCGCCGTCCTCGCCGCGATCGGCGCCAGCGCCGGTGCGGCAGCGGCCCCGCCCGAGATCACCGCGGCGCGGGCCGAGCGGCCGCCCGTGCTCGACGGCAGCCTCGACGACGAGGTGTGGCGCCGCGCGCCCGCGGTCGATCTCTTCCGGCAGCTCCGTCCCGAGGAGGGACGCCCCTCGAGCCAGCGCACGGAGGTGCGCCTCGCCTTCGACGCGCACGCGCTCTACGTCGCCATCGTCGCCTTCGACCGCGCCCCCGACGAGATCGTCTCGGCCCTCGGCAGGCGCGACGACTTTCCCGAGTCCGACTGGGTCGCCGTCCTCCTCGACAGCCAGGGCGACCGCCGAGCCTCGAACTGGTTCCTCGTCAACGCGGCCGGCACGATGGCCGACGGCGCCTCGGTGGAGGGCGGCGGCGACACCGAGTGGGACGGCGTCTGGCGCGTCGAGGTCGCGCGCCGCCCCGACGGCTGGGCGGCGGAGTTCGAGATCCCGCTCTCGACGCTCCGCTTCTCCGGGGACCGCCCCCCGCACTTCGGCATCGGCTTCAAGCGCTGGCTCAGCCGCCGCAAGGAGGAGTCGATGTGGCCGTTCGTGCCCATCAACTCGCCCACTTTCATGCCGAACCTCGCCGACGTGCGGGGCCTGGACGGCGTGCGACCGGGCCTCTCGCTGCAGCTCCTGCCGTACGCCGCCGCCACCTTGCAGCCGAGCTTCCAGGGCGGCAGCCTCGCGCCGCGCGACACGGCGAGCGCCAACGTCGGCTTCGACGCGAAGTACTCCGTCGGCGGGGGGCTGACGCTCGACGCCACCGTGAACCCCGACTTCGCCCAGGTCGAGCTCGATCCCGCGGTCATCAACCTGTCCGCCTTCGAGGTCTACTTCCAGGAGCGGCGCGCGTTCTTCCTCGAGGGCGTCGACATCTTCCAGTCCGCAGGCCAGATGCTCTACACGCGCCGCATCGGCGCCGCGCCGCCGGTGCCGGCCCCGCAGCACGGCGGGGACCTCGTCGAGGTCACGCCGCGCGCGCGCATCCTCGGCGCCCTCAAGCTCACCGGCAACGTCCGCCCCGGCACCGCGATCGGCCTCCTCTCCGCGGCGGTCGACGAGGCCTTCGCCGTCGAGAGAGCCGAGGACGGCGCCGCACATCGCCTGCTCGCGACGCCTTACACGATCTATTCGGTTGCACGAATTCGTCAAGCCGTGGGCGACGCCTCCACCGTCGGCGGCACGGTGACCCACGTCGGAAGGGCCGCCGGGCGGCAGGACGCCCTCGTCGCGGGCGCCGACTTCGATCTGCGCGGCCAGGGCGACTACACGCTCTCGGGCCGCGCGGGCGCGAGCTTCACGCAGGCGTGCGATCCCGTCCTGCGGCCCGCGTTCGGCGGAGGCTGCGATCCCATCGGCACCTCCGTGAGCGGCGGCAAGACCGCCGGCGAGCTCCAGGTCCGCGGCGAGGTCGGCTACCTCGGCGCCGAGCTCGACGTCAACGACCTCGGCTTCCTGCAGCACTCGCTCGGCACGCAGAACCTCTGGCAGAGCGCCTCCGTCGGCCTCTACCGCAACCGGCCGCTCGGTCCGATCGACTACACGTACCTCGCGCTCGTCCAGGGGACGTCCTTCGATCCGACCGTGGGCGACGAGCGCCACGGCGTGCCGATGACCGGCAACTACCTCGGCTTCGACGGCACGCTACGCTTCCGCGGCAACGCCGAGCTCGGGTGGTTCGCGCAGGAGCACTTCCCGCGCTACGACGACGCCGAGACGCGCGGCAACGCCCTCGTCCGGATCTTCGGCCGCCCCGCGCAGCACTTCCTGTTCACGCGCGTGCGCAGCGACGACACGCGCGCGGTGTGGCTCCAGCTCCGCCACCTCATCACGCTCGAGCGCGGCACGTACACGCAGACCGCGGGCGCCGACTTCGGCCTGCGCCTCGGCGGACGCTTCCAGCTCGGCGGCGGCGTCAACTACGACGGCTGGTACGGGCGCCCGCGCTGGGTCGACGACGGCCCGAGCGGCCTGCCCCGCTTCGCGGACCTCGAGCTACGCCAGCTCGGCCTGTCGCTGCGGGGCACGCTCGCCTTCTCGCGCGCGCTCACGCTGCAGTCGTTCGGCCAGCTCCTGCGCTCGGTGCAGCGCTACACGGCGGTGCGCACGCTCGCGGACCCTGACACGCTCGCGGCGTGCGAGGCTGGCTGCGCGGACGCGGCGCCGCCCGCCGTCTTCAACGGCGACTTCACGTCGGTCATCGTCAACACCGTGCTGCGCTGGGAGCTCCGCCCCGGCTCCGCCCTGTACCTCGTGTACACGCACAACTCGCAGGTCACGGCCGACGAGCTCGGACGCGTCGCCGACGGCGAATGGGCGCTCCGCAGCGCGCTCCGCGGGCTCGGTCGCGTGCCGGCCGACGACGTCCTCGCCGTCAAGCTGACGCTGCTCTGGTCGCTGTGATTGCGGCTATGCTGCGCGGATGCCCGGCACGCTAGGCACGACGCGACGAGGCGACGTCCTCGTCCTCGAGCTCCAGAACCCCGACAAGCGCAACGCCCTCGACCCGGCGCTCTGCGACGCCCTCACGGCCGCGCTGCGCGACCCGGGCGACGCGCGCGCCATCGTCCTTTCGGGAGCCGGCGAGAAGGCGTTCTCGGCCGGCTTCGACCTCGAGGCGCTGCCGGCGCCGGGCGAGCCGATGCCGCGTGACCCCTTCGAGGGCCTGCTCGACGCGGTGTCCGCGAGCGACCTGCCGATCGTGGCGGCCCTGCGCGGCGTCGCGATGGGCGGCGGCCTCGAGCTCGCGGCCGCGTGCGACCTCCGCGTCGGGCACCCCGAGCTCAAGCTCGCCATGCCGCCCGCGCGGCTCGGCATCATCTACTCGCCGCGCGGCCTCGCCCGCTTCTCGGCGCTGTGCGGCGAGTCCCGCGCCCGGCGTCTCTTCCTGACCGCGTGCACCCTCGACGGCGCCGAGGCGCATCGCATCGGCCTCTGCGACGAGCTCGTCCCCGCGGGCGAGGTGCTCCCGCGGGCGCTGGCGATGGCCGCCGAGATCGCGGCCCTCGCGCCGCTCGCCGTCCAGGGCATGCGCAGGGTCTTCGAGACCTTGTGCCGCGCGCGCCTCGAGGCGCTCGATCCCGTGGACCTCGAGGCCATCGCACGGCTCCGGGCCGCCTCGTTCGCCTCCGCCGATCACGCCGAGGCGCGCCGCGCCTTCGCCGACAAGCGCGCCCCGCGCTTCTCGGGTCGGTGATGCGTCGCCTCGCGCTCGCCGCGCTCCTCCTCCTGCCGCGCCCCGCGCAGGCGCTCGACAAGCAGGGCTCCGCGCACGGCGGCGCCGTCGCGGTCGACCCGACGGGCTTCAACGTCTCGGGCGCCCTGTCCTTCGGCGTCGCGCTCTACAACCCCACCTACGCGGCGCGCCCCGACAACACCGGCAGCGCGCTCTTCTGCTACGCGCTCCACCTCGACACCGACGTCCTCGGCCAGGCGCTCTCGTTCCCGCTCGACCTCAACTTCTTCACCGACAGCAGCGAGGCCGGCGGAGGCAAGGCGTCCCCCACCGAGTTCGACGTCATCGCGGGCGTCACGACCACGCACAAGCTCTGCCCGGGCGCGCTCGAGCTCGGCCTGCGCGTCGAGCACGATCGTCCGGTCGACCGGGGCGGCTTCAGCCAAACGTATGCGGATATCCGGATGCGTTACCTGTTCTCGCTGGCCGAAACGTTCCCGCGCCTCGCCGACGCGCTCTCGGACGGCGACGTCAACGGCTGGCTCACGCTCGGCGCGTTCGCCTGGAACCCGACCTACGCGGCCCGGCCCGACAACACCGGCAAGGCGCTCCTGCGCTACGCCGCGCACCTCGAGCTGTCGCTCTGGTCCGACCTGCTGTCCGTCGGCGTCGACGGCACGATGTTCACCGACCGCGAGCGACAGAGCGATCTTCCCTTCGCGCCGACCGAGCTCGATCTGACCGCCGAGATCATCGGTCACCCCGGCCGCCACGAGCTCCACGTGGCCTACGAGCGCGACCTCCCGCTCGATCGCTCGGGCCTCGTGCAGCACTTCGTGTACGCGCTCTACGTGGTGTCCTTCGACCTGCGAACGGACCGCCCCGCCCCCCTCGAGACCAAGCACCAGATCCCGTCGCCCTGACGCCGGGCCCTCGCCAGCAGCGCGAGCAGCAGGAGCAGCGCGAGCGCGGCGAGCCCGCTCGGACCTTCTCCACCCGCGGCGCAGCCCTTCGTCCCCGCCGCCTTCCTCGACACCGTCTCGCACGTGCCCGGGTCCTTGGTGGTCGGGTAGATGCCGCAGAAGCCGGCGACGTCGTCCGCCTCCGGCGAGCGCTTCTTGGTCTCGCCCGGGTCGGCGAAGTTGTACATGGTGGCGTCGGTGAGCGCGGCCGGCAGCGTGCCGAAGCAGCGCGGCACGGCGTTGCCCTGGTCGTCCTTCGGCGTCGGGCTGCGCGCCCCGTCGTCGCACGTGTGGTCGAGCCCGATGAGGTGCCCGAGCTCGTGCGTGAGCGTGTTCTGCACGTCGGTCTGCCGCCCGCCCGAGACCACCGCGAAGGTGAAGTTGACGGCGTTGAGCTCGATGTCGGCGTCCACGATCTCGCCGTTGTTCGCAGCGGTCTCGCTCTCGACGAAGCGCAGCGTGGTGAGCGCCGCGGCCTGCCGGTCGTAGGGGACGAAGTCGTTGCCGCTGCCGGAGCCCCACTGGTCCTCGAGGAACGTGATGCGATTCGCCGAGTCGTAGCTCGTGCCCTGGCTCGCCGCCACCGGATCGAGGCGCAGCTCGAGGTACGAGCAGGACGCCGTCGCGTTCATCCAGGCGTCGATCGAGCGCTGGATCTCCGCGAGCGTCGCCGCCTCGCCGAGGTCCTTGGCACCGCCGGCCGAGGGCGTGAGGAACACGCAGCCGCTCTTCCAGTAGACCGCCTTGCCGGTCTTGTTGGCGGCGCGCACGTAGGCGGCCGCCGGGCTCGTCATCCCGACGAGCGCGAGCAGCGCGAGGGCGAGCCGGCTCAACGCTGCACCAGCGCTCGTACGCGCGCCGAGAGCGCCTCGAGGGACTCCGACGCGGCCGGAGCCTGTCCCTTGATCTCGAGGCCCGCGCCGCCGAACACGACGAGCGCCTTGTCGCCCGTCCGCACCACCTCGCGCTTGCCCATCGCCATGCCGACCAGGCGGTACGCCAGCGGGAGCTTCTGCACCCGCGGGATCTCGGCGAGGAAGAGCACGACCTCCGTGCCCTCGCGCAGGAGCGACTCGCCCATGACGCGCATGCCGATGCCGTCCACCGAGCCCCCGAGCTGGCGGACCATCACCTCGCGCGCGGGCGCGCCCTTCCACGGCGACGCGACCTCCACGCGTGACTCCGTGAGGATGCGCCTGTGCGCGGCGTCCCAGCGCGAGCGGGCCTCCACCACCCGCCCGTGGACCACCACGTCGGAGGCCTCCACGAGGCCCTTGGTGTCGTAACCCGTGATGACTGTCAGGAAGATCCCGAGAAAGGCGCCGATCATGGCCCGCCCAGCCTAGCACCTCGCGTCGGACCCCCGCGGCGCGATCCCTGTGCGGTCCGCACGCCAGCCGGAAACCATCGCGATTGCGACCCGTTGGACCTCGCGGGCATCGGGCTTACAAGGAATTACATCTGGTTGACAGCATGCGTCATGGCCCGGCGCTACGTTCGCCGCGATGCCTGCAGAAGCCTTGATTGTCGCTTACTTGGCGGTGCTCCTGCTGCTCGCGGTCTACGGGTTCCACAGAAGCCACCTGGTCTACCTGTACTTCCGCCATCGGCGGAACCTCCCGGTCGCGCAGCGCCAGATGTCCGAGGACGAGCTGCCGGTCGTCACGGTGCAGCTCCCGATGTTCAACGAGATGTACGTCGTCGAGCGGCTCCTCGACGCCGTCGCGAAGATCGACTACCCGCACGACCGCCTCGAGATCCAGGTCCTCGACGACTCCACCGACGAGACCACCGAGATCGCGCAGCGCAAGATCGCCGCCCTGCGCGCGATCGATCCGACCCTCGACCTCCGGTACCTCCACCGCACCGACCGCACCGGCTTCAAGGCGGGCGCGCTCGAGGCCGGCGTCAAGGTCGCGCGCGGCGAGTTCCTGCTCATCTTCGACGCCGACTTCGTGCCGCAGCCGGACATCGTCCGCCGCACCATCCACCACTTCTCCGATCCCAAGGTCGGCATGGTGCAAGTGCGCTGGGAGCACGTGAACCGCGACTATTCGCGCCTCACCGAGGTGCAGGCGCTCATGCTCGACGGCCACTTCGTGATCGAGCACGCGGGCCGCGCGCGCGCCGGCCGCTTCTTCAACTTCAACGGCACGGCCGGCATCTGGCGCCGGCAGGCCATCACGGACGCGGGCGGCTGGCACCACGAGACGCTGACCGAGGACATGGACCTCAGCTACCGCGCGCAGCTCGCCGGCTGGAAGTTCGTCTACCTGCCCGACATCGTCGCGCCCGCCGAGCTGCCGATGGAGATGGCCTCGTTCAAGAGCCAGCAGTTCCGCTGGGCCAAGGGCTCGATCCAGGTGGCCCGCAAGCTCCTACCGCAGATCTTCCGCGCCAAGCTGCCGCTCAAGGTCAAGCTCGAGGCGTTCTTCCACCTGACGAACAACTTCGCGTATCCGCTGCTGCTCCTCCTGTCGCTGCTGCTCCTGCCGAACCTGCTCGTGCGCACGCGCCACGGCATGCGCGAGGTGCTGCTCATCGACCTGCCCCTCTTCCTGGGCACGACGCTGTCGATCGCATCCTTCTACATCACCTCGCAGCGCGAGATCCGGCCGCTCGACTGGAAGCGCTCGCTCAAGCGGCTGCCGCTCGTGATGTCCGTCGGCATCGGCCTCTGCATCAACCAGACGCGCGCGGTGTTCGAGGCGCTGTTCGGCCACGAGAGCGAGTTCGTCCGCACACCCAAGCACGGCGTCCGCGAGCGCTTCGAGCACTGGACGCAGCGCCGCTACCGCGCCGCCAAGTCGCTCACGCCCTTCGTCGAGCTCGGCCTCGCGCTCTACTTCGTCGTCGCGATCGGCTTCGCAGCGGTCGGCGGGCACTGGATCTCGGTGCCCTTCCTGCTCCTGTTCCTCGTCGGCTACGCGTACGTGGGCGTGCTGTCCGTCCACCAGCGGCGGTAGCCGGCGCCCGTCAGCCCAGCTTGCTCAGGATCTGCTCGCGCCCGAAGAGGGGGCGCGCGACGAGCAGGATGCCGACATCGACGGCGCCTAGCACCAGCGAGAACGTCACGTAGAAGCTCGGGCCGAGCACGAGCCGGAACGCGGCCTGGCTGGCGATGATGCCGACGATCGGCAGGATGAGCAGCACCGCGGCCTGCTGCGCCGAGCGCGGGTCGCGCGCGCGCGCCGACACGAGGAGCATGAGGAGGTCCGCCGCCAGCGTCAGCGGCGGCGTCACCACGCCGAGCGCGAGCGGCCAGCTCGAGCAGATGGCGTTCCACGCGTCCGCGTCCGGGTGCGACACGATGATCATGAACGCGGCCCCGACGGTCGCGGAGCCCACCGTCGCGAGGAGCGCGGGGATCGTCACCGCCAGCGTCTTGCCGAGGACGAGCTCGCGCACGGTCACCGGCGTCGCGAGGAGCGGCTCGAGCGTCCGCGCGACCTTCTCGCCGACGACCGAGTAGCTGGCCAGCACCGACGACAGCATCGTCGGCAGGAGGAGGTAAACCGCCGCGAACTGCGCGACCACGATGCGCGTCGCTGCGGCGGCAGGCGCCAGGCCCGCCACGTCGAGCCCGGAGAACTTGGCGGCCTGGAGCTGCTCGAGCGCCCGCGGATCGTGCGTGATCGCGGCGGCGACGAAGCCCGGCAGCGCGGCCAGCAAGATCGGCGGCAGGACGAGGCCCGACAGGAGGCCGGGCCGGCGGGCGAGATCGCGCAGCTCCTTCCTCGTCACGATCCAGACCTTGCCCGTCACGACGCGTCCCCTCCCGTGGCGTCCCCGCCCGCGTGACCCACGAGGCGGAAGTACAGCTCCTCCACCTTGGGCGTCGCGCGGCCGAGCTCGAGGATGCGCGCCCCCGCGCCGACCAGCGCCGCCACGAGCGCCGGGTGCACGCGCGCCTCGTCGTCGACGTGCACCTCGAGGCGGCCACCCTCGGCGCGGACGTCTCGCACGCCCGGCACCGCACGCGCGCACGCCTCGAAGCTCCGCGCGTCGCCGTCGACACGCACGAGCGACGGCGGCCGCGCCTCCAGCTCCGCCGTCCCGAGGAGCCGCCCACGGATCACGAACACACGACGGCACAGGCGCGCCGCCTCGTCGAGGTTGTGCGTGCAGAGCAGGATGGTGCGCCCCTTGGCGGCCTCCGCGGCCACCAGCGCGCGCACGGCCCTGGCCGCCTCCGGGTCGAGCCCGCTCGTCGGCTCGTCGAGGAACAGCACCTCCGGCTCGTGCAGCAGCGCCCGGGCGAGGGCGACCTTCTGGCGCATGCCCTTCGAGAACCCGCCCACCCGATCGCTCGCGCGGTCGCCGAGGCCGAAGTCCCCGAGGAGCGCGTCGATCCGGCTCCTGGCCCGGGCGGACGGCAGGCCGTAGAGGGCGGCGAAATACGCGAGGTTCTCGACCGGCGTGAGGTGGTCGTAGAGGCCGGGGGTCTCGGTCAGGAACCCGACCCGCGCCCGGATCTGGTCGTTGTCCCGGCCCACGCGCAGCCCGCCGACCTCGGCCTCGCCCTCGCTCGGCGCGATGAGGCCCCCGAGCATGCGCACCGTGGTGGTCTTGCCGGCTCCGTTCGGCCCGAGCAGCCCCACGACCTCCCCGTCCCCTGCCTGCAGGTCGAGGTCGGCGATGGCGACGCGAGATCCGAACCGCTTGCCCAGCCCACGCGCCCGGATCACCGGAGGATCGTACCAGGGCGCCGGCGGCGCCGCGAATCGCCGCCTAGTACCTCGCCACAGTGAAGATGATGGCTTCGAGCTCTGGAGGAACGCTGTGGCGAGGTACTACGTGGCGGGCCGCCGGGCCGCCCCAAGGCACGCCACAGGGACCCGCGCAGCCCGGAGGGCGGAGCGGGAGAAAACAGCTAGTACCTCGCCCCGCCACCTCCCACCAGCCGATCAAGACCCCTGTGGCGAGGTACTAGGCCCAGAGGTCGGCGAACACCTCGAGGAACGCCGGCTCGACCAGCGCCCGGACGTCGGCCATCGCGATCTCCCGGCCGGCCTCGACCGAGAGCGAGGTCATGACGCCCGCGGCGAAGCCGCACGGGTTGATCGCGCGGAACTTCTCGAGGTCGGTGCTGACGTTCAGCGCGAAGCCGTGCAGGGTCACCCACTTGCGCACGGCCACGCCGATCGAGGCGAGCTTGCGCCGGCCGTCCACCCAGGTGCCGGTCTTGCCCTCGGCGCGCCCCGAGGGCACGCCCAGCCGCGCCGCTACCGCGATGAGCACCTCCTCCAGGTCACGGAGGTAGCGGTGCAGGTCGCGGCGCGGGCCGTCGAGCCGGAGGATGGGATAGCCGACGAGCTGGCCCGGGCCGTGGTACGTGACGTCGCCCCCGCGCTCGACCTCGAAGATCGGGATATCGCCCGGTGCGAGGACGTTGGCCACCGAGCCGAGCCGCCGTCCCAGCGTGATGACGTCGGGGTGCTCGCAGAGCAGGAGGGTGTCCGGGGCGGTTCCTGCGATCCGGGCCTGCAGGATCTCCTTCTGGAGGGCCCAGGCGGCGCCGTATTCGACCCTGCCAACCCAGCGGATCTCCGGGTGCCCCACGAAAAAAGACTAGCATGGTCGGCAATTTCTGCACCGCGTCATTAGATTTAACGCAGACGACGTTGACGCGGTGCGTTGTCGTGGCTAGCCTTCAGTTGTCAGGAGGTATGACCACATGCTGAAGCACCTTCCTCGAAGGTTTCTCGTGCTCGCCGTCATGGCGGCCGCCCCGGCCTGCTACTACGACGCCAGCACCGGCGCGGATCGTCCTGCGGACGACTACCCGCTGCCCCCCGACGGGGCGTCCGAGCTCCCCGACTGGCCGGATCCGACGGCCCGCCGGGAGTTGCTCATCAATTCAGAGGCTTCCAGCCTCCGGCTGACGGTGGCCGATCTCGTCGGGCATACGGAGACCCCGAGCAGCCTGCCGGTCCTGGGCGGCGTGCTGGGCTTCTCTCCCGACGAGAGCGGGGCGCTGGCCCTCGACGAGATCCAGGTGGTGCTCGGGGACGTCCACGTGCCCACGCAGTCGAGCGGGGACGTGGTGCTGACCGGGATCCGCCTCGAGTCGGAGCCGGGGCTCGCGTTGCCGGTCGCCTGGCGGGAGCCCGGCCATCAGGGTTTCCTCAAGGCCCCGGTCAAGCTCAGGCTGCTGTGGCAGGTCATCGGAAACTCCGGTCGGGCCTGGCCGCTCGCGGAGCAGTCCCTCCAGGGAGCGACGCTCTACCTGCACGTCGGCGTCGACTCGAACGGGCGCCTCCGTGCCGACGTCCTCGGCATCGACACCGGAACGTTCTGGCACTGGGACGGCATCTACGCGCTCAAGGACGCGGTGCTCACCCTGGTCGCACGGGAGCCGGCGATCGGCTGATCGCGGCGACGGGAATGAACTGACAACCGAGGAGGCGGTCGGCGGGAAATCGCGGTACCGGGGCTCCGCGTAGGGGTCTGTGAGGGAGGGGGTTGCCCTCGACTGCTCCGGGCGCTCGCGCCCGGAGGCCGGGAAATGCCACGAGGACCACCCGAGGGTGGCCAGCCCGCCGGCCGCCCGCCTCCTCGGAGGCGGTGCCCCGGCGCCTGTCAGCGATTGACGATGTGAACGGCCTCGCCGAGCGCCGCCTTGGCGGCCTCCATGAGGCTCTCGGGCAGGGTCGGGTGCGGGTGCACGGTGAGCGAGAGGTCGTCGGCGACGGCGCCCATCTCGATCGCGAGCGCCGCCTCGCTGATGAGGTCGGACGCGCCCGCGCCCACGATGTGCACGCCGAGCACCACGTGCGGCTCGGCCGCCTCGCAGATCACCTTCACGAAGCCCTCGGAGTCACCGGTCGAGAGCGCGCGACCGCTCGCGACGAACGGGAACTTGCCGACCTTGATGTTCTTGCCGGCCGCCTTGGCCTCCACCTCGGTCAGGCCCACCGTCGCGATCTCCGGGTCGGTGAAGATGACGGCCGGGATGCAGCGCACGTCGTTCGCGGCCTTCTTGCCCGCGATCACCTCGGCCACCACCTCGCCCTCGTGCGTGCCCTTGTGCGCGAGCATCGGGCCCGGCGCGATGTCGCCGATGGCGTAGATGCCGGGAACGTTCGTGCGGAGCTGCGCGTCGACCACGACGCGGCCCTTGTCGATCTTGACGCCCGCCTCCTCGAGGCCGAAGCCTGTGAGGTTCGGCCGGCGCCCGACGGTGACGAGCACCTTGTCGGCCTCGAGCTCGCGCTCCGGGCCGTCCTTCGGCTGCACCTTGCAGCCCTTCGGCGTCATGGCGATCGCCTTGGTCTCGAGCAGCACCTCGACCCCGAGCTTCTTGAGCTTCTTCTCGACGAGCTTGACCATCTCCGGATCGGTGCCGGGCAGGAGCGTCGGGGTCGCCTCGACCACCGTCACCTTGCTGCCGAGCTTGGCCAGGCACATGCCGAGCTCGAGGCCGATGTAGCCGCCGCCGATGACCGCCAGGCGCGGCGGCGCCGCGTCGAGCGCGAGCCCGCCCGTCGAGTCGAGGACGCGCTGCTGATCGAACTTGAAGCCGGGGATCTCGATCGGCCGGGAGCCCGTCGCGACGACGACGTGATCGCAGAGGTAGCGCACCTCTTCGCCCGCGGTCTTGACGAAGACCTCGCGCTTTTGGCCCTCGAGCTTGCCGATGCGCGCCTCGCCGAGCACGAACTCGGAGCCGTTGGCCTTGAGGAGAGACTTCACGCCGCCGGTGAGCTTCTTGACGATGTCGCCCTTCCACGCCTGCAGGCGCTTCATGTCGATGCGCGGGTTGTCGGCGTAAAGGCCCATCTCCTCGCCAGAGCGCATCTTCTCGAAGTTCTTCGCCGCGGTGATGAGCGCCTTGGACGGGATGCAACCCACGTTCAGGCACACGCCGCCCGCGTACTCCTTGTCCACGACGACGGTCTTGACGCCGAGCTGGCCGAGGCGGATGCCCGCGGGGTATCCGGCCGGGCCGGCACCGATGACGAGGGCGCTGATCTCTACGGTCTTCATGGAAGCTCCTGCTGGCTGTCTGCGCTGGTGCGCTGTCGCTAGCCGCGCGCGCGCGCGGCCTTGAACTCTTCGAGCTGATCGCGGAGGTGACGGGGCACCGCCTCGTAGACGTCCTCCACCAGGGAGTCGATCGGCGGCGGACCGACCTTCTCCTCGGCCTCGACCGCTGCCTTGACCTCCGCGTCGAGCGCCGCCGTGAGCGCGGCGTCCTCGGCGTCGGACCAGAAGCCGCGCGACCCGAGGTACGCGCGCATCCGGACGAGCGGGTCCCGCCCCTTCCACGCCTCGGTGATCGTCTCGTCGCGGTAGCGCGACGGATCGTCCGACGAGCTGTGGGCGCTGACGCGATACGTGAGCGCTTCGATGAACGTGGGGCCGCCACCGGCGCGCGCGCGATCGACCGCACGCTTGACCGCGGCGTACACGGCGAGCACGTCGTTGCCGTCGATGCGCTGGCTCGGGATGCCGTACGCGAGGCCCTTGAGCGCGATCGTCTGGGCCGCGGTCTGGCCGCCGACGGGCGTCGAGATGGCCCACTGGTTGTTCTGGCAGATGAACACCACGGGCACCTTGTAGACGCCGGCGAAGTTCACGCCGACGTGGAAGTCCTCCTCGCTCGTCGCGCCGTCGCCCATGAAGCCGAGCACGACCACCGGGTCCTTGCGGATCTTGGCGGCCCACGCCATGCCGGTCGCGTGCGGGATCTGCGTGGCCACGCAGCTCGACATCGTCACGTAGTGCGACGCGCGCGAGCCCGGGTGGCAGGGCATCTGGCGTCCCTTGGAGGGGTCCGACGCGTTGCCGAGGATCTGCGCCACGTACGTGCGCAGCGGCAGTCCGCGGAGGATCGCCGCGCCCGCCTCACGCAGCGCGGGGACGACCCAGTCGCGCTCCTCGAGCGCGAGCGCCGCGCCGACGACCGTGGCCTCCTGGCCCTTGGCCTCGCCGTAGAAGCCGATGCGCCCTTGCCGCTGCAGGCCCATGAGGCGCTCGTCCATCACGCGAATGAGCAGCATCCCGCGGTAGAGGGCGAGGAGCTTGTCCTTGGCCAGGTCGGGCAACGCGTCCGGCGCGCCCACCGTGCCGTCCTCGCGGAGGACCTGGAAGAGCTCGAGGCACGGCCGGATCTCCGCTTCGGTCAGGCCCGGCACGTCGCGCAGGTCCGCCGGCAGGAACACGGTGGTCGCGCGGCCCGAGGGCTCGCCGTCCTTGTGCGTGCCGTTCCTCGGTGCCGCCTTCCTGGGCGCGGCCTTCGTGGCCTTGCCGGGCTTCTTCGCCGCGGCCTTGCCGCGACCTGTCGTCGGACGCGGGGGCATCACACGGCCTCCAGCATCATCATGGCCGGATCGGCGAGCAGCCGCACGACCTCCTGGAGGAAGAGGGCGCCCTCGTAGCCGTCGACCACGCGATGATCGATCGAGACGGACAGGTTCATGAGGTCCTTCGGGACCACGTTGCCCGCGTCGTCATACGTGGGCGTGCGCTTGATCTTGTGCACGCCCATGATCGCGACCTCCGGATAGTTGATGATCGGGGTCGCGAGCACGCCGCCGAGGACACCGAGCGACGAGATCGTGAACGTCGAGCCGGTCACCTCCTCGCGCTTGGCCTTGCCCGCGCGAGCGGCGGCCGAGACGCGATCGATCTCCCTGGCGATCTCGAAGATCGAGAGCCGATCGGCGTGGCGCACCACCGGGACCATGAGGCCCTGCTCGGTCGCAGCCGCCACGCCCACGTGGTAGTAGCGCTTCCAGACGATCTCGCCCGCCGCGTCGTCGAGCGTCGCGTTCATCATCGGGTACTTCTTGAGGCCGGCCACGACCGCCTTGACGATGAACGGCAGGTAGCTCAGCTTGACGCCCTGCGCCTCGGCGGCCTTCGCGGCACGCTTTCGGAGCGCGACCAGCTCGGTCATGTCGCACTCCTCGACGTAGGTGAAGTGCGCGGCGCGCTGCTTCGAGAGCGCCATGTTCTGCGCGATCGCGCGGCGCAGGCCGCGGAGCGCGGTGCGCTCCTCGGGCTCGTCGGGGCCCGCGGGCGCGCGCGGTGCGGGCGCGGGAGGCGGCTGCCAGCCGGCGGCGGGGGCGATCATCGGCCCCGAGCCTGCGGCGCCTCCACCCCCGCGCACGTCCTCGACGGTCACGCGGCCGCGCGGGCCCGTCGGCCGCACGCCGCGAAGGTCGACGCCGAGGTCTCGCGCGAGCTTTCGCACCGCGGGCGTCGCGAGCACCTCGCGCGCGGAGGCGACCATCGGCGCCGCCGACGGCGCCGGCGCGGGCGCGGGACGCGCGGGTGCGGTGACGAGCGGCGGGATGGGCGCCGCCATCGGCGCGGCCGCGTGCGCGTGCCCCGCGCTGCCGTTGCCGCTGCCGTTGCCGTGGCTCGGGGGTGCGGCCCGGGGCGCCTCCACGGGCGCCGCCTGGGCGGCCTCGCCCACGACGGCGAGGCTGATCATGACCTGGCCGACCTTGCAGATCTTGCCCTCGGCGACGTGGAGCTTCTCCACGCGTCCCGCCTTGGGCGTCGGGATCTCCACGGTGGCCTTGTCGGTCATGACCTCGACCATCGGCTGGTCCTCGCGGAGGACGTCGCCCTCCTTGACCAGCCACTTGACGATCTCGCCCTCGACCACGCCCTCGCCGATGTCGGGAAGCCTGAACTCGAAGCTCATCTCAGAACTCCATCGCGCGCTTGACGGCCTCGAGGACGCGCGGCGCATCAGGAAGGTACTCGTGCTCGAGCGTGTACGGGAACGGCGTGTCGAAGCCCGTCACGCGCAGGATCGGCCCCTCGAGGTGCAGCATCGCGCGCTCCTGGATGGTCGCGATGAGCTCGGCCCCGTAGCCGCAGGTGCGCGGCGCCTCGTGGACCACCACGGCGCGCCCGGTCTTCTTGACGCTCGTGATGATGATGTCGACGTCGAGCGGCACGAGCGTGCGCGGATCGATCACCTCCATCTCGATGCCCGCCGCCGCGGCCGGCTCGACCGCCTCGAGCACCGTGTGCAGCATCGCGCCGTACGCGATCACGGTGACGTGGCGGCCCTCGCGCACGACGCGCCCCTGACCGAGCGGGATCGTGTACTCGCCCTCGGGCACGTCCGCGCGCGCTGCGCGATACACGCGCTTGGGCTCCATGAAGATGATCGGATCGTCCTCGCGGATGGCCGAGAGCAAGAGGCCCTTGGCCTCGTACGGGTCCGCGGGGATGACGACCTTGAGGCCCGGCGTGTGGCAGAAGTACGCCTCGGGCGACTGCGAGTGGTAGTGCCCGCCGCGGATGCCGCCGCCGTAGGGCGTCCGGATCACCATCGGCGCCGAGTACTGCCCGCCCGAGCGATACCGGAACTTCGCCAGCTCGTTCACGATCTGGTCGTACGCGGGGTAGATGAAGTCGGCGAACTGGATCTCCGGCACCGGCCGCAGGCCATAGAGCGCCATGCCGATCGCGGCGCCGATGATGCCGGCCTCCGCGAGCGGCGTGTCGATCACGCGCTCTCCGCCGAACTCGTCGAAGAGGCCGCTCGTCGCGCGGAAGACTCCACCGAACTTGCCGACGTCCTCGCCGAGCACGACGACGCGGTCGTCGCGACGCATCTCGAGCTTGAGCGCATCGTTGACGGCCTGGATGATGTTCATTTGGGGCATTTCTGGCTCCTTGGCGCGTTCCGACGGCGGCTAGTGCCTCGACCGAGGCGTGGTGATTCGCGCCGGCGCGTTCGAGC
The DNA here is from genome assembly GCA_964593795.1 of uncultured Myxococcales bacterium. Taxonomy (GTDB): domain Bacteria; phylum Myxococcota_A; class Polyangia; order JAHFDS01; family JAHFDS01; genus JAHFDS01. The sequence goes on from CAZQJC010000017.1 coordinate 110,240, forward strand.
CGAGCGCAGCGAGGCGCAAGGGCGTAGCGAGCGCGCGAGCGAAGACGCAGGGAAGGGGGCCCAGTCGGGCTGTGCCCGACTGGGGGAGGGGCAGTCGTGCCCCTCCTGGTGACGGCCTTCCGAGGCCGTCACACGCAACACCTAGTGCTCGCGCGCGATGCCGTCGGGATCGGTGGACATGAGGATGCACCCCTGTCCGCCCACGCGATCCGCCGGATCGTTGACGTACCAGACGCCGCCGAGGATGCACATCTCGTCGCTCGCGAGGAAGCCGAACGAGAGCGCGTGGTCCGTCGTGTTGTTGTAGCTGCACTGGAACCGGAAGCCCGTGCCCGCCTTCATCAGCACCGGTGAGTCGAACGAGTAGTCGGTGGTCTCGTAGTCGGGCGACGCGAAGATCATCTGCCCGTCCTTCTCGCCACCCGTGTACCAGACCTTGAAGTCGGTGCCCCACTGGTGCGTGTGCCGGACGATCTTCTGCACGATGAGGTCGTGATCGAAGCGGCACTCGCCGAGGAAGTCCTTCTGCTGGCCCGCGGGCGTGTTGATCGTGTAGTTGACGAAGGCGAAGACGCGGGCCTTCTTCTGCACCTTCGAGGCGTCGATCGTGTGGAAGTTGATCGCCGCGCGGGCGCGCACGCGCGACGCGGTGGCGTTGAGCATGTGCAGGTCGAAGACGATGTACTGGCCGCCGTGGTACTCGCGGCCGACGCCCTCGGGGTACTTCTCGTCGTAGTACTTGTGCTGGATGCCGATGACCGGCTGCTGGTTCTCGCCGAACGCCTGCGCCCCGAAGGGCGAGCACGACACCACGTCGCCCTCGTGCATGGAGGCCTCGGTCGCCGAGCCCGGATCGATGGCCGTCACGATGAGGTGGTGGCTGCCGGGCGTGAGGCCGAGCTCGAAGCGGTTGACGTAGTAGGTGTCGCTGGGGCTGCCCGGGAGCTTGGCGACCTCGCAGTACTCGCGGTCGTCGCCGGGCTCGATGTTCGTGCCCGACGAGCGGATCTGGAAGCCCTGCGCGGGCAGCGGCAGGCACGGCGGGTCGTCGCACTCCGCGCTCCCGCCGACGCCGGCGTCGGGCGTGGCGGCTCCACCCTGGCCCGCAGCACCGGAACCGGCGGTGCCGCCCGCGGCCCCCTTGTTCCCATCGGAGCCGCAGGCCACGAACACGAGCAGAGCGAAGGGAAGGAGGCGACGCATGGCGCATCGTACCCGATCGGCTATCCTCCGCGTCCCGCCATTCGGCGGGCCGACAACGCCACGCGCCCCGCCGTCGGCGGGCGCACCCAGGGAGGACCCATGACGACCTTCGACACGCTCCGGCTCTTCTCCAAGATGCTGCGCAACCTCGACCAGTGGCTCGGCAAGGCCGAGGCCCACGCCAAGGCCAGGGGCTTCGACGCCAACGTGCTGGTCGGTCAGCGCCTCGCGCCCGACATGTACGAGCTCGCCAAGCAGGTGCAGTCGACCTGCGACACGGCGAAGTTCGCGGCGGCGTACCTGTCCGGCAAGGCGCCGCCCGTGCACCCCGACAACGAGAAGACGATCGCGGAGCTGCACGAGCGGATCGGCAAGGCGCTCGCGTTCGTCGAGACGGTGAGCGAGGCGGACCTCGCGGGCGCCGCGGACCGCAAGGTCTCGCCGGCGTGGCTCAAGGGCGCGTGGCTCAAGGGCGACGACTACCTCGCGCAGGTCGCCGTGCCGAACTTCTTCTTCCACGTCACGACCGCGTACGCGATCCTGCGCCACAACGGCGTCGACGTCGGCAAGATGGACTACATGGGCAACCTGCCCATCCAGACCGGCTGAGCGCGCGCCCACGCGCTCCGCGCGGCCGGCCGGCGTCGTGGGGCCGCCTATCTCTTCGCGAGCTCGGCCTCGATGTCCGGGGCGAGGTCGGCCGGCTCGTCGCGCGGGCCGAAGCGCTTCTTCACCTGCCCCGTGCGGTCCACCAGGAACTTCGTGAAGTTCCACTTGATCGACTTGCTGCCCAGGATGCCGGGCGCCTCGGCCTCGAGGTGCTTGAAGAGGGGGTGTGCGCCCGAGCCGTTGACGTCGATCTTCGCGAACATCGGGAACGACACGCCGAAGTTGAGCTCGCAGAACTTCGCGATCTCCGCCTCGCCGCCCGGCTCCTGCGCCCCGAACTGGTTGCACGGGAAGCCGAGCACCTCGAGGCCCTGGTCCTTGTACTTCTTGTAGAGCGCCTCGAGCCCCTTGTACTGCGGCGTGTAGCCGCACTGGCTCGCCGTGTTCACGATGAGCAGCACCTTGCCGCGATACACCTCGAGCGAGGCGTCCTCGCCGCGAATGGTGCGGGCCGAGAACTCGTACACCGGCTTCGTCATGCGCGGAGCATAGCAGCGCGGTTGCGCCGTACCATCGTGGGATGGCGCTCGATACGCCGGCGCTGCGCGCCGCGCTCGAGGCTCGCCTCGCCGACCAGAGCGCCGACGTGCGCGACGAGGCGCTCGTCGGCCTGGCGCAGCGCGGGGACGTGCGCATGCGTGGCCGCATTCGCGCCGAGCTCGCGCGGGACAGCGTCGGAATCCTCGCGGTCGAGGCCGCCCAGGCCCTCGGCGACCGGTCGCTCCTGCCCGACCTGATCGCGCTGCGCGACCGCGAGGGCGAGTGCGATGAGCACTTCCGCAGCGTGCTCGACGACGCCATCGCCGCGCTCGGCGGTTGAGAGGGTTGATCGAAACAGGCGCAGTGCTGCGAGACGGGTACGGAGACCGTGACGGGACCGGTTCCGGTTCCGGTTCCGCCTCGGTGCCGGTGACCGGCATCCGGGATCGGTCGCCTGCGTCCGGGATCGGTCGCCGGTTCCCGGCATCCGGGATCGGTCGCCGGTGCCCGGCATCCGGGATCGGTCGTCGTGACCGGGATCGGGCGACCGGGCCCGGGGACACCGAGCCCGGTCACCGCCGGTGAGCTACCGCCGTGGGTTGACCAGGCACCAGAGAAGGGCCGCGAGACGATCGAGGCCGGGCTCGGCCGCGGCGACGAGGTCGGCGTCGACGTACTGCCAGACGTGCGCGAGCCTGACGGCGCTGCGGACTTCGGCCGCGCTCCCTTGCGCGATGCGGTAGGCGTGAGCGCGGTCCTTGCCGGTGCGACAGGCCCCCTCGGCGAGGTTGAGCGG
>CAZQJC010000018.1:0-26335 GCA_964593795.1 uncultured Myxococcales bacterium
TGGTCTTCGCCTGCGTGGTTCTGGGGCTTCGACCAGGACCAGGACCAGGACCAGGGCCAGGACCAGGCCGGCGCAAAGTGACCGGCATTGGGCCTAGGGCGCGAGCTCCGTCTCGAGCCAGCGCGCGAGGCGCGGGGGGACGGGGCTCGCGGGGGGCTGCGCGGCGAGCGGCGCGAGATCGACGCTCGAGTAGGTGTTCCAGAAGAGGACCGTCGCGCGCGAGAAGCGCTCCTTGCGCGCGGCCACGGCGGCGAGCGCCTTGCCGGTGTACGTGGTCTCGAGCGCGAGGCCCGCGTCCGCGGCGGCGCGCACCGCATCCGTGCCCTCCGCCGTCGGGTAGGCGTAGCCACGGCCGAACGCGTCGTGCACGACCTCGAGAGGGCGGCGCCCCGGCGGGACGTCGACGCCGTGGCCGCACAGGAGCGCGGCCGTGCGCGCGGCGAGCCGGCGGGTGCCCGACTCGTTCGTGATGAACCGGTGCACGACCGCCACCGCGAGGACCGTGACCTCGAGCCCGGCGAGGGCGAGGCCGACGAGCAGGCCCGCCACCGTGCCGCCCGACCCCAGCGGCAGCACGATGACGTCCGGGCGCGGGCACTCGCCGTCGTCGATCTGCGCGGCGAGCTCGAGCGCCGCCTCGACGTAGCCGAGCGAGCCGAGCGGCGAGCTCCCGCCCGCGGGGATCCAGTGCGCGGCGGGGCGGCCACGCCTGGCCGCCATCATCGCCGCCGGCAGGGACGCCGGGGAGCGGGCCACGTGATAGCGCACGCCCGCCGCGAGCGCCGCGCGCACCGACCGCTCGGACGACGCGCTCTTCGGGTGCAGGAACACCGCCGCGTCGAGGGACAGCCCGAGCGGCCGCGCGTAGAGCGCCGTCGCGAGCACGTGGTTCGAGCCGATGCCCCCGACCGTGGCCAGGCGCGTGCGCCCGCGAGCCTGCGCCGCCGCGAGGAGCCACTCGAGCTTGCGCACCTTGTTGCCGCCGTAGAGCGTCCCGGATCGATCGTCGCGCTTGACCCACAGGTCTCCGGCGCCGAGCGCGCGCGCGAGCCCCGGCGCCCGCTCGACCGGCGTCGGCAGCGTCGCGAGGCAAAGGCGCGGCAGCGGCAGGTCGGAGAGATCGCGCACCGCAGGATGATGGCAGAATCGCCGCCGCGCGCGGCGCGGCATGATATAGGACCGCCGTGCAGGCCGAGAGCTTCCGTGGAAGGCGCATCGTGGCGCGGCTCGAGGAGGGCACCGAGCTCTCCGCGAGCCTGCTCGGGCTGGCGCGCGGCGCCGGCGTCCGTTCGGCCCTCGTGCGGGTCGTCGGCACGCTCGACGACGTGACGTTGTCCGCGCCGACGGGGCCACGGCGGGTGCTCGGCGGCCCTGCGGACATCGTGAGCTTCGAGGGGCTGCTCGCCGAGCGTGGCGGCACGCTGGCGCTCGACGCGACCGTGGCCGTCGCGCGCGAGAGCGACGCCGGGCTCGAGGTGCTCGGCGGCCGCCTCGAGCGCGCGCGGATCGCGAGCGCGATCGCCGTCCTCGAGACGTTCGACGACCTCGTGCTGCGACGCGACGACAGCGGCGGGCTCGTGGGCCTCGTGCCCCTCGCGGCCGAGAGCCGCCCCGCAACCGAGGCCCCGCGCCCCGCGGCCGTGGCGCCGACGGCGCCCGCGGGGGCCGCCCCCTCACCGCCGCCCGCAGCGCAGCCGCCCAGCGCATCGCCGGTCCCGCGCCCCGCAGCGCCGGTGGTGTCCGCCGCGCCCGCGCCCGTGCCGCGTCCGCCGTCGGCCTCGCCCGAGGCTGCCTCCGAGACGCTGCCGCCGCGCTTCGAGGCGGTTGCCCCGCAGCCGCCGGCCGGCCCGTCGTGGTCGGACGTCGTGCGCGCGTCCTCCCAGAAGTCCGCGGCGGAGAAGCCCCCCGAGGAGGACGACGCGAGCCTGCGCATCCAGACCGGCGACATCATCCAGCACCCGGTGCTCGGGCGCTGCGTGGTCGAGCGCATCGAGGGCGACCACGAGTTCGCCACCGTGCGCCGGGATTCCGGCCGCATCGTGCGGCTCTCGCTCGAGGTCCTGCGGTTCCGGCAGACCGGCGCCGAAGGCTCGCGCCGGCTCTTCCGGGTCACGACTTGAGCGGGCGCGCGACCCCGCACGCGCGCGCACGGCCACCGGGGATACATCTGCTCTGGCAGATATGTCTCGGCATGGGGCTCGCCCTCGCGTGCGATCGCGAGCCGCCGGACCTGCCGGGCGGCCACGTGCGCTGGACCTCGCCCGAGGGCAAGGCCGTCCTCGAGCTGCGCGCCCGGGAGTACGGCTACGCGCTCCTCGACGACGCACATTCGCTGCGCGCGCGCGTCCACCTGCCGCGCAACCAGGCGGTCGCGAAGGCCTTCGTGGTCGCGGGGCCGGTGCGGATCGATCTGTCCGGCTCGCTCTCGCGTGCCCGCGGCGGGCGGCTCCGGCCGGAGCTGCACCCGATGGGCGTGGACCTCATCGAGGAGGCCGGCACGGTCGGGGCGCGCCTGCGCGTCGACTGGCCCGACGCGCAGAGCGTCACGGTCCTCGACAAGGACGGCACCGTGCTCGGAAAGGCGCGCCAGGAGCAGCCCCCGGGCGCCAAGGTCGCCGAACCGTCCACGCTGCTGTTCGGCCCCGACGGCACCTCCCGCGGCAAGATCACTGGCTTTTCGGTCCGACCGGCTGCAGTCTTCCTGCTCTCCGGCCTCGACGTGCTGGAGAAGAGCGCCCTTTCGGTGTACCTACACCGCTTTCGGTAGACAACTTGGTCCTGGTCCTGGTCCTGAACCTGGTCCGAAGTTCCGCGACGAGACCAAGACCACGACCACGACCAAGACCAGGTTGATCCTCCAGGAGCATCGCAGTGCAGCGCAGTGACGTCCGAAACATCGCCATCATCGCCCACGTCGACCACGGCAAGACCACGCTGGTCGATGGCCTCCTCCACCAGGGTGGGGCCTTCCGCACGGGCGAGGTGGTCACCGAGTGCGCCCTCGACTCGAACGAGCTCGAGCGCGAGCGCGGCATCACGATCCTCGCGAAGTGCACCGCCATCACGTGGAAGGGCACGCGCATCAACATCGTGGACACGCCCGGACACGCCGACTTCGGCGGCGAGGTCGAGCGCGTGCTACGCATGGTGGACTCGGTCCTCCTGCTCGTCGACGCGTTCGAGGGGCCGATGCCCCAGACGCGCTTCGTGACCAAGAAGGCGCTCGCGCTCGGGCTGCGCCCCATCGTCGTCGTCAACAAGATCGACCGCCAGGGTTGCGATCCGCACGGCACCGTGGATGCGGTGTTCGACCTCTTCGTGTCGCTCGGCGCGACCGACGCGCAGCTCGACTTCCCGGTCATCTTTGCCTCCGGGCGCGAGGGCTGGGCCGTCACCGACATCGACAAGGACCCGCGCGAGAACCTGCACCCGATGCTGGACCTCGTGGTCGCCAAGGTGCCGCCGCCCGAGGTGGACCTGCAGGGCTCGCTCCTGCTCCAGGTCGCGACGCTGCTCTACGACGACTACCTCGGCTACGTCGCGGTCGGCCGCATGCAGGCGGGCAAGATCGCCACCGGCGAGCGCGTGCGCATCGTGCACAAGGACGCGCGCAACGAGGACTTCCGAGTGATGAAGCTCCTGACGTTCCAGGGGCTGCGGCGCTTCGAGATCTCGAGCGCCCAGGCGGGCGACATCGTCGCCGTCACGGGCATGGAGGACCTCTCGGTCGGCGAGACCATCACCGATCCGCAGAACCCCACCGTCCTGCCGATGCTCGCCATCGACGAGCCGACGATCTCGATGCAGTTCCTCGTCAACGACGGGCCGTTCGCGGGCACCGAGGGCAAGTGGGTGACGTCCCGCAACCTGCGCGACCGCCTGATCAAGGAGGTCAAGTCGAACGTCGCGCTCCGCGTCAAGGAGACCGACCGCCCCGACGTGTTCGACGTGGCGGGCCGCGGCGAGCTGCACCTGTCGGTGCTCATCGAGACGATGCGCCGCGAGGGCTACGAGCTCTGCGTGTCGCAGCCGAAGGTGATCTTGAAGGACGCCGAGGACGGCTCCAAGCTCGAGCCGTACGAGGAGGTCCAGATCGACGTCGAGGACGCGTTCACCGGCGCGGTCATCGAGGAGCTCGGGCGGCGCTACGGCCAGCTCGTCGGCATGAACCCAGAGAGCGGCGGGCGCACCAAGCTCGAGTACATCATCCCGAGCCGCGGCCTCATCGGCTACCGCTCGAAGTTCCTCACGGACACGCGCGGCACCGGCATCCTGCACCACAACTTCCTCGAGTACCGCCCGTTCGCGGGTCAGCTCCGCGGCCGGCCGAACGGCACGCTCATCGTCAAGGACATCGGCGAGACCAGCAACTACTCGCTCAACACGCTGCAGGAGCGCGGCATCCTGTTCCTCGGGCACGGCGAGAAGGTCTACGGCGGGCAGGTCCTCGGGCAGAACGCGCGCGAGGACGACATCGTCGTCAACCCGTGCATCGCCAAGAAGCTGACGAACATCCGCACCACGTCGGCCGACGAGAAGATCTTCCTCACGCCGCCGCGCGTGATGACGCTCGAGGCCGCCCTCGAGTTCATCAACGACGACGAGCTCGTCGAGGTGACGCCGAAGTCGATCCGCATCAGAAAGCGCATCCTCGATCACAACCTGCGAAAGCGCGCCGAGAAGCAGGCCGACATCGAGGCCGGCGTCCGCGAGGCGTAGGGACGCCCTTACCGCAGGCGCGCCCGGACGGCGTCGAGCAGGTCCGCGCCGGCGCGTCCGCCGAGGCGGCGCGCGTCGGCCTCGAGGGGTGCGAGCGAGGTGCGCCAGGCGGCGCGCTGATCCGCGGTCGGGACGACGACCTCCATCGCCTGCTCGAGCGCGGCCACGAGCTCCCCCTCGAGCGCCTCGTGGCGGGCGTTGACGCGCTCGGCCTGCGCCGGGCGCAGCGCGCGGATGGCGGCGCGGACCGGCTCGGGCAGCGCCTCGAACGTCGGCCGGTGGAAGGCCACGAACACCGACTGCAGCATGTGCTCGGTGCGCACGTGGTGCCGCAGGACCGTGTGCCCCGCGGTCGCCAGCAGGAACAGCGCCGGGAGATCCGCCGCGTCCACGATGCCCGTCTTGAAGGCCCCAGCCACCTCGGGCAGGTCGATCGGCAGGCCCTGCGCGCCGAGGCGCTTCCACATCGCGGCGTGCAGCGGCGCGGGCTGCGCGCGCATCTTGACGCCCTTGACGTCGGCAGGCAGGAGGAGCGGCCGGCTGCGGCTCGACATCGCGCGCCAGCCGAGGAAGTAGCCCCCGAAGGGCCAGACGTCGGCCGAGCGGAACGCCCCGTCGACCGCCGGGCGCTCGAGCACCGCGGGCGCCATCGAGCGCGCGAAGGCGGGCACGTCGGCGAACAGGTAGGGCGACTCGAGCACCGTCAGCGCGGGCACGTGATCCGCCAGCGCGCCCGTGGACCCCGCCCAGAGCTGGATCTTGCCCGTGCGGAGCAGCGTGGTCATCTGCGCCTCGGTCCCGAGCACGGCGTCGAACCGCAGCCGGATCTTGATGCCCGTGGCCTTCTCGAGCTCGCGCGTGAGCTGCTCGACGAGCTGCGCCGTGGGCGAGCCCGAGGGCGTCGCGGTCGCGAACACCCAGCTCCTCTGCGGAGCGCTCGAGAGGCTGCCCTCGGCGGCGAGGAAGAGCGCGAGCCCAAGAGCGATCCGACGCACCAGGCGCCGATCGTACACCGGCACGCCCGCGTCGATCGCCACCAACGCCCGTCCGAAGATCGTGCTCGTGCTCGTGCTCGTGCTCGTGCTCGACCCGGGTCCGGCTTCCGTCAGCGGCGGCGGACGGCCTCGGCCACGGCCTTGGCGGGCTGCACGACGCCCCAGCCCTGGCGATCGATCGGCACGTCGGGCAGGCGCTCCGCCGTCTCGATGAGGATGCGCTTGATCTCGAGCGGGCCGAGGTGCGGGTTCGCCTCGAGCATCTGCGCGACCACGCTCGTCACGATCGGCGCCGCGAACGACGTGCCGTCGACGTGCTTGTAGTGGCCGCTGATGACCTTCTGATCGCGCACGCGCGCCGACACGAGCTCGCGGAGGAGATACGGCTGCAGCTCCTTGGCGGCGTCGAGCTCCTTCGAGACGCCGGGGCGGCGCGCGAGCACCTCGTGCAGGTCCGCGTCCTCGGTCTCGTCGAGCTCGGCGAGGAGCTCCGCCTCGTCCTTGGTCGGCGTGCCCGGCAGGATCGGCGCGGCGATCCAGATGGCCGGCGCGATGAGCTCGGGCTTCTGCAGGCCATCGATCGTGGGGCCGAACGAGCTCCAGTAGCGCTTGATCTGGCCCTTTCGCGGGTCGCCCTCGTCGTTGAGCCCGCCCACGCTGATGACGGCGGGCACGGAGGCCGGGGGCAGGACGCGCGGCTTGTCGCCGTGGCCCTGGTTGCCGACCGCGGCGACGACGACGATGCCGGCGCGCACGGCCTCCTCGGCCCGCTGCGAGAGCTTGTCGGTGAGGTAGCTCGCCTCGTAGTCGCCGCCGCAGGAGATGTTGAGGATGCGGATGCCGAGGCGCTCGCGGTGCGAGATGACCCAGTCGATCGCCGCGGTGATGTCGTCGTGGCGGACGCGCGAGATCTCGCCGGCCTTGACGAACACGACGTCCATCTCGTGCGCGAGCGCCTTGTAGCGGCCCTCGGAGAGCGCGCCGTTTCCGGCCGCCACGACGCTCGTCATCATGCCGTGCCACGAGGAGACGTCGGAGCTCTCGAGGTTCTCGACGCCCGAGCGAACGTGCAGGAGGTCGTAGTACGCCTTGATGCGCTGGCGCGGCGTCGTGAGATCGGGGTGCGCGTAGAAGCCGGCGTCGATGAACGCCGCCGTGATGCCGCGGCCCGCGAAGCGCGTGTCGGAGTGCAGCCGCTCGGCGATCGGCAGGATCGCCTCCATCGGCGGCAGGGTCTTGCGTGACGATCTGGCCATCTTCGGCCGCGCAGCATGCGCGCCGCATCCGGTCGTCGCAACGGGTTTGTCGCAAGGGGCGTAACGGCCCCCACCTTTTCCCTGTCAGAGGAACGTGCTAGTTGTTGCGCGCAATCCGTATGCACCTCGATCGGAAGTCCAGCGCCCCTGTCTCGCTCGTCGGCAAGTCCCCGCCGCTGCGAGCCTGCATCATCGACATGAACAACGGCGTGCCCAACCAGGGCATCCGCTGCCTGCGCACGCTGATCGAGAGCTTCTACGCGCACGCCAGGGAGCGGAATCCGGAGCTCGAGCTCGAGATCGTGCACGTCGAGCCGCGCAACCTGGGCGACACGCCGCCTCGCGACTGCCACATCTACCTGTCCTCGGGCGGGCCGGGCTCGCCGTTCGACGGCAAGGACGAGCCCTGGGCGGCCGCCTACCGCGACTTCCTCGACTGGATCTACGCAGAAGGCGAACGCGAGGGCGAGGCGTCGCGGGGCCTGTTCGCCGTGTGCTTCTCGTTCGAGCTGTCGATGGTCCACTTCGGCATCGCGAAGATGGAGCCGCGCCCGACGCGGAAGTTCGGCGTCATGCCCGTCTACATGACCGAGGCCGGCATGAAGAGCGACCTCTTCGAGCCGTTCGGCGATCGGCTGTTCGCGTGGGAGCACCGGAGCTGGCAGGCCGTGGACCTCGACGCGCGGAAGCTCGAGTCGCTCGGCGGCGCGTGCTGGGCGCGCGAGAGCCGCGACGGCGTGTCGAAGGGCGAGAGCCTGCTCGCGTTCAAGATCGGCCAGAGCATCAAGACGACGCTCTTCCATCCCGAGGCCGACCGGCCGGGCGCGCTCGCGTGGATCGCGAGCCCCGACCAGGCGCAGGCGGTCATCGAGGCGTACGGTGAGACGACCTACCTGCGCATGCTGCGCACGCTCGACGATCCGATGCGCCTCGCGCGCACCCGGGCGCTCACGATCCCCGGGTGGCTCGCGCGGCGCTGGAACGCGATGGCGCCGCTGCACGGCTGGCGCGAGGTGCCCGCGCCCGTCTACGACGAGACGGCGGTCCTGCGAGAGTTCGGCACGCCGCCCGGTCAAGGCTCGGGCGAGCCCGCCGGGCGCCTCTCCATCGAGCCCGGCGAAGGCGGGTAGGAGGCTTCAGGCGTCAGCTTCGGGCTTCAGGCCGGAAACCGCGCGACGGCTCCGGTTTCTCCTGAAGCCTGTAGCCTGTAGCCTGTAGCCTTGAACCGTAGCCCAACCGGAGGGGACCTTGCCTGAGCGTATTGGCGTCATCGTCGGGATGGAAGAGAGTTTCCCCGCGTACTTCTGCGAGGCGGTCAACAAGATCCCCGGATTCCACGCGGAGATCGCGCGGCTCACCGGCACGCCGGCCGAGGGCTTCGTCCCGCCGTACCGCGTGCTCGTGGACCGCCTCTCGCACGAGGTGCCCTTCTACAAGATCCACCTCAAGGCGGCGGCGCTCGCAGGGACGTTCGTGATCAACGACCCGTTCTGGTGGGCCGCCGACGACAAGTTCTTCGGCTATTCCCTGGCCGCGAAGATCGGCGTGCCGGTGCCGCGCACCGTCGTGCTGCCGAGCCGCGGTTACATCCCCGCGATCAACCCGCTCAAGTCGCTGCGCAACCTCGTCTACCCGACGGACTGGGAGGGCATCGCGCGCTACGTGGGCTTCCCGGCGTTCCTCAAGCCCGCCGAGGGCGGCGGCTGGAAGCACGTCTCGCGCGTCGAGAGCCTCGAGGAGCTGCTCGCCGAGTACAACAAGAGCGACCAGCTCGTCATGACGCTCCAGGAGGGCATCGAGTTCGAGGAGTACGTGCGCTGCATCTGCATCGGCAGGAAGCACATCCTGCCGATCAAGTACGACCCCAAGCGCCGCTGCTACGTCGAAGGGCGGAAGTTCATGCCGGCCGCGCTCGAGGACACGATCTGCGACTACGCGATGCGCCTGAACGTCGCGCTCGGCTACGACATGAACTCAGTGGAGTTCGCGGTGCGCGACGGCATCCCCTACGCGATCGACTTCACGAACCCCGCGCCGGACATGACCCGCGAGCACATCCTCGTCGAGAACTTCGAGTGGTGCCTCGAGAAGATGGTGGAGCTCACGACCACGGCAGCCAGGGAGGGGCGCAAGCTCGACGGCTCCTACGCGTGGCAGCGGTACCTGGCGGCCCGGCAGGGATAGCCGACCCGGCATCCACTGTCGCGCCCCGGCCCCCTTGCACAAAGTAGAGAGCTGAACTTCCAACTTGCCATTTCGCCGCGGCTCCGGGTAGCCTCCCCGGCATGACATCCCGGCGCGGCCTCGGAGCCATCCTCACCTCGCTCGTCCTCGTGGCTGGATGTGGTGACAGCCCGCCCGTGCAAGGGACGGCAGGTGCGGGCGCGAGCGGAGGGGGCGGTGCCGGCGCGAGCGGAGGGGGCGGTGCCGGCGCGAGCGGAGGGGGCGGCGCGGGCGCGAGCGGAGGGGGCGGTGCCGGCGCGGCCGAGGCCGGACCGTTCGCCGCACAGCCCGACACGTCCGAGGGGCTCACGAACGCCGGCACGGACCTCATGGCCGTCCTCGAGGGCGGTGCGCTCGCCGGGGCGTGCGACGCGTGGGCCGCGGAGCCAGGGAACCGGCGCAAGAAGCTCCTTTGCGGCAAGTACCAGTTCTTCTACGAGAGCTTCGGCACCGCGGGCGTCCCGAAGCCGCTCGTCACCTGGGCGCTCGAGAGCTTCCCCGACCAGCTCGGCCCGGGTTTCGGCAGGCTCGGGATGATCGCGGATCCGACGTCGGCCGAGCACCTGCCGCTCGGGCTCGGGGCGGGCAACAAGCTCGGCGGCCAGGTGGACACGCTGTCGTTCACCTGCGCGAGCTGCCACTTCGGCAAGCTGCCCGACGGTGGCTACGCGGTCGGCGCACCGAACCACGGCTACGCCTACGGCCAGATGACGCTGTCCCTGACGCTCGTCGCCTCGCTCGCGATCCCGGGCGCCGATCCCGCGGCGCACGATCCCGACGCGCTCGCGCTGGTGGCGCCGCTGCGCGAGCGGATGATGGCCGACCCGAGCATCGGCAGCGCGCTCTTCAGCGCGCTCCTGCCGCTCCTGGGCGCGGGCGCGGCGGCGATGCCGGTCTTCTCGAAGGAGGCCGAGGGCCACTACGCCAACTGGCGGAGCGGCACGATGGACTTCATGATCCAGCCGCTCGCGTTCGACGACGGCGTCCACACGGTGAGCAAGATCTCCGCGCTCTGGGGCATCCCGGACGCCGCCGAGCGCGCCGCCGAGCGCGTGCCGAGCGCGTGGCTCGGCTGGACCGGCAGCACGCAGTCGGTGGAGAACTTCCTGCGCGGCTTCGTGCACCTCGGCGGCGGCAACGTGGCCGAATGGCCGGACGCGCGCCTCGAGCCGCTCGCCGCGTACGTGCACACGCTGCGTCCGCCGGCACCGCCCGCGCAGCCCGCGGCGGAGACCTCGCGCGGCGCCGCCGTGTTCGCCGCGCTGGACTGCGCGCGCTGTCACGACGGCCCGCGGAGCAGCGGCCGCGCGCTCTACACGTACGAGGAGATCGGCACCGACGACGCGCTCCGTCGCTGGATCGATCCCGACCTCGACGGCCAGCCTTGCTGCGGCGTGACGCTCGAGCCGGGCGACACGATCACGCACGCGCTCAAGTCGCCGCGGCTCGTGGGCCTGTGGGCCATGACGCGCTTCCTGCACAATGGCGCGCTCGATTCGCTCGAGCAGCTCCTTTGCCTCGCGCCCCGGCCCGACGCGGCGATCCCCGCCCAGGGCGCGCAGGGCCACACCTTCGGCTGCGACGCGCCCGAGGCCGATCGCCGGGCGCTCGTCGCGTACCTCAAGTCGCACTGATCCTTACATCGCCCGGGGGCAGCCGGGACTGGGCGCACACGGAAGCGCCTGCGCCGCGTGATACCGTGGAGAAGTGAGACGAGCCCTCGCCGTCGTGCTCCTCCTCGGGGCCTGCACCACGGATCGCAGCGGCCAGGCGATGGACGGCCCACGGAGGCCCGACGCGCCGCCGATCCCGTTGCCGCCGGACAGCGCGCCCGGAACGGCCGACGGGCCCCGCGACGGTGGCGCCGGCGCGAGCGGTGACGGGGCGGCGAGGCCGGATGGCGCGCCCCGGCCCGATGCGGCGCCCCGGCCCGACAGCGGCCCGCGCCCCGACGGCCAGCCCGGCTCCGTGGACGGCGGCGCGATGGACCGGTTCCTCCTGCGCGGCCGCGTGGTGACGCCGACCCAGGTGCTCGCGCCGGGCGAGGTGCTCGTCGTCGGCAAGAACATCCAGTGCGTGGCGGCGAGCTGCGCGGCCGATCCGATGGCGCAGGGCGCGACGTCGATCGACACCGGCGGCGTCATCTTCCCGGGTCTGGTCGACGCCCACAATCACACGCAATACAACTACATCCCGACGTGGCACTCGCCCGGCGCGGTGCTCTACATGAACCGCAATCAATGGGCGGACGTGCAGAGCTACAAGGACTGGACCGCGTCGGTCAATGCAAACGAGGCGATGTTCGTCTGCGAGCAGGTCAAGTACGGCGAGATCCGCGCGCTCATCGGCGGCACGACGACGATCCAGGGGACCTTCAACTCCAATCGCGTGTGCTTCCGGACGCTCGTCCACAATGCGGAGTACGGCAACGAGCTCGGCCCCGACAAGATGCGCACGAACATCGGCGGCATCGCCAGCGTCAATGCGACGGACGCAGCGAGCATCGTCTCCATGATGATGTCCGGCGCCATCAACGCGTACGTGCTGCACCTGGCCGAGGGCATCGACGAGACCTCGCGCCGCGAGTTCGATCAGCTCGTGCAAAAGGGCATGCTCCAGCGCGCGACCGTGATCATCCACGGCACCGCGCTCGGCGCCGCCGAGTTCGCGCAGATCGGGGCCGCGGGCGCCAAGCTCGTGTGGTCGCCGCTGTCGAACCTCGTCCTGTACGGCCGCACGACCGACATCCCCGCCGCGCTGGCCGCCGGCGTCCCCGTCTCGCTCGCGCCGGACTGGACGCTCTCCGGCAGCCCTTCGCTCCTGCACGAGCTCCGCGTCGCCCGCGACACGTCGATGGCGTGGCCGACGCCGCTTTCGGCGCAGAAGCTGGTCGAGATGGTGACGATCACGCCGGCGCGCGCGCTCGCGCTCGACACCGTCATCGGCTCGCTCGAGCCGGGCAAGCTCGCGGACGTGCTCGTCGTGACCGATCGGGGCGGCGACGCGTATCAATCGCTGGTCGACTCGCGGCTCGAGGACGTCCGGCTCGTCATGGTCGCGGGCGACCTCCGCTACGGCGATGCGTCCCTCATGCGCGCGTCGCCGCGCACGATGTGCGAGGCCATGAGCGTCTGCGGGGCGAGCAAGAGCATCTGCATCCCCGACCCGAGCACGAGCGCCACCGACCACCTCGGCGAGACCCTGGCCGACATCACCGCCGCCATCTCGAGCTTCTACCCGATGCCGCTCCGCTTCGACGTCTGCGGCGAGTAGTCCGGACCCGGGGCGGGGTGCGGATTCCGCATCCGGGGGGTGCGCGTGCGGCACGTCGCGATGCGTGCGACGGCGACAAGTGGCCGAGATCGGGGCTCCACAGAGTGGATCGGCGCGTGCAAACCTCCGATCGTGGGCGTGAGAGCATGAACCTCCGAGGCCAGGCACGCCCATGACGCCGCTCGACCGTCCTCCGCGGCCCGCCAGGGTGCGCCTGCCGCTCTCGACGGGCGCGCTCGTGGCCGCCGTCGCGCTGGCGCCGCTGCTGTTCGGCAGCGTGCTCTACACACAACACGCCGTACGCGCCGCCGGGGACTCGGTCCTGCACGCGGAGGCCGAGGCCTGGAGCCGCCGGCTCGGAAGTCGCATCCGGCCGCTGTCGCGAGCCGCCGTGGGCGCGGCGCTCGAGGAGGTGCTCGAGGACGGGCGCGACGAGGGCCTCGTCCACGTCGCGCACCTGACCGAGGACGGGCGCGCGGAGGCCGGTCCTGCGGCGGCCCCGTACGAGACGAAGGACCTCGAGCTCGGCCGCGTCGACTTCATCGGTCGTGTGGTGCGCTTCGCGGTCCCCGGCCAGCCACCTCGCCCACCGCACCGCCACGGCCCCGCCGAGCGCGGACCGGGCGATCGGGGGACACCTTCGGACGAGGGACGACCGCCGGGGTTCGCACCCGGTGGCCCGCGGGAGCGGGGACCACGCGCCGAGCCGGGCGCAGCTCCTGCCGAGCGCCCGCGCGGCGCCCCCCTTCCGCCGTTCGGGATCGGCCCGGATGGCCGGCCCTGGCGACCGCAGACGTGGCTCGTCGTGGAGTTCGAGCCGCGGGTCTTCTCGGCGCTCGTCGCCACCTCGCAGCGCACGCTCGCGATCGGCGCGCTGGCGTCGCTCGCGGTGCTGGTGCTCGCGGGGTGGGTCTGGCACTCGACCCGCCGGCGCCAGGAGATGGAGCAGAGCGCCGAGAAGGCGCGCCACCTCGCGTCGCTCGGCGAGATGAGCGCGGTGCTCGCGCACGAGATCCGAAACCCACTCGCCTCGCTCAAGGGCCACGCCCAGCTCCTCGCGGAGCGCGTGACCGACGATCCGAGGACCGCAGCGCGCGTCCGCCGCGTGGTGGACGAGGCCCTGCGCCTCGAGACGCTGACCAACCACCTGCTCGACTTCGCGCGCTCGGGCGAGGTGCACCCGACGCCCACGTCCCCCGCGCGCATCCTCGAGGCAGCGGCGCAGGCCACGGCTCCGGAGCGCATCACGTGCGAGCACGCCGGCGCACCGGCGAGCTGGCCCATCGACGAGCCGCGCATGCAGCAGGTGCTCGTGAACCTGCTCGACAACGCGCTCGCCGTCACCCCCGCGGGCGCCCGCGTCGTCGCGCGCGTCGAGATGGAGGGCGCCGAGCTCTGCTTCTCCATCTGCGATCAAGGGCCGGGGATCCCGGCGGAGGAGCGCGCGCGTATCTTCGAGCCCTTCCACACCACCAAGCTGCGCGGCACCGGCCTCGGCCTCGCCGTGGCCCGGCGCATCGTCGAGCTGCACGGCGGTCGCCTCGAGGTGGACGACGTCGCGGGCGGCGGCGCGGCGTTCCGCGTGCGGCTTCCCGCCTGATCAGGAGGACCGATGGCCAACGTGCTCGTGGTGGACGACGAAGAGGGCCTGCGGGAGTTCCTCGCCGACGCGCTCGAGGACGACCACCACGTGGAGAAGGCCACGCACGGGGGAGAGGCCCTCGCCCTCCTGCGCAGCCGGAGCTTCCACGTCGTCCTCACGGATCTCAGCATGCCGGTCATGGGCGGCATGGAGCTCCTGCGCGCGATCCGCCGGGAGCAGCCTGAGATCGAGGTCATCGTGCTCACCGCGCACGGGTCGATCGAGAGCGCGGTCGAGGCCATGAAGGAGGGCGCCTTCGACTACCTGCAGAAGCCGGTGCAGAGCCCGGCCGCCCTCCGCCTCGTGGTCGCGCGCGCCGTCGAGCGCCACCGCCTGTGCGCCGCGAGGGAAGCGACGGCAGGAAAGGGCGAGGCCCCGCTCGGCTACGGATCGCCCGCGATGGCCACGGCCGAGCGCGCGCTGCGCAAGGTCGCCGCCACCGACGCGACGGTGCTGCTCCTCGGCGAGAGCGGCTCGGGCAAGGAGGTCGCGGCGCGCGCGGTGCACCGCTGGAGCGTGCGCGCCGCGGGGCCGTTCGTGACGGTCAACTGCGCGGCGCTGGCGGAGACGCTCCTCGAGAGCGAGCTCTTCGGCCACGAGAAGGGCGCCTTCACGGGCGCACACGCGCGTCAGCGCGGTCGCATCGAGCTCGCCGACACGGGCACGTTCTTCCTCGACGAGGTGGGCGAGCTCAAGCCCGCGCTGCAGGCCAAGCTCCTGCGCGTCCTGCAGGACCGGCGCTTCGAGCGAGTGGGCGGCCACCAGACCGTCGAGGCGAGCGTGCGCTGGATCGCGGCCACCAACCGCGACCTGCACGCGATGGTCCGCGACGGCACGTTCCGCGACGACCTCTACCACCGCCTCTCGGTCTTCCCCGTGCGCCTGCCGCCCTTGCGCGAGCGCCGCGAGGACATCGTCCCCCTCGCGGAGCGCCTGCTCGCGCAGAGCGCCGCCGCGCTCGGCAGGCGCGGCCTCGTGCTCTCGGACGACGCGAAGGCCGCGATCACCGACGCGCTCTGGCCCGGCAACGTGCGCGAGCTGGCGAACGTGCTCGAGCGAAGCGTGATCCTCGCGGACGGCGACGTGATCACCGCGGCGCTGCTCGCGCTCATGCCCGAGGACTCGCCGGCGCAGCCGCGCACCGACGAGCTGAGCGGCCCGAAGAGCATGATGGACATCGAGCGCGAGGCCATCCGGCGCGCGCTCGACGCGTGCGGCGGTCACAGGCGGCAGGCAGCCGCGCGCCTCGGCATCGGTCTGCGCACGCTCTACGAGAAGCTCAAGCGCTACGAGATCGAGTGAAGCTCAGGCGCGGACGGCGTCGACGACCTTCATGCGCGAGGCGCGCCACGCCGGCGCGAGCCCGCCCACGAGGCCGATCACGAGCGAGAAGACCAGGCTCGCGACCACGATCCCGGGGGAGAGGTGGAACTTGAAGACCACCTCGGAGAAGCTGTCGAAGTTCATGGTCGAGAAGCTGGCGAGCTGCATGAGCGACGACAGCGCCACGCCGATCGCGCCACCGAAGAGCGACAGCATGATCGACTCGATGACGAAGCCCACGAGGACGCTGCCGGCCGAGAAGCCGATCGCGCGCAGCGTGCCGATCTCGCGCATGCGCGCCGCCACGGACGCGTACATCGTGATCATCGCGCCGATCGCGGCGCCCATGCTGAACACCACCGCCACGAAGATGCCGAGCACGCTCACGAAGAGCGACAGGTTCTTCGACTGGTCCTGGTAGTACTGCCGCTCCGTCTTGACGTCGACGCCGAGGCGCTGGTCGCCCTGCAGGCGCGCCTGGTACGCGGCGAACGCCCCCGGCTTGAGCCGCGCGGTCACCGACGAGAACACGGGCCGCTGGAACGTCACCATGATCTCCTCGGCCGAGCCCCAGATCTCGGAGTCGATGCCTGAACCGCCCGAGTCGAGCACGCCCACGACCTTCCACTTGTCGCGCCCGAGCTTGAGCTCGTCGCCGAGGCGCGTGCTCTTGAAGCGCCCGCCGAGCTTCTGGCCGACCACGATCTCGCGCTTGCCGTGCTCGAACATCCGGCCCCCCGCGAGCTTGACGCCCGCGTGCACGTCGAGCGAGCGCGGCCCGACGCCGCGCACCGTGACGTTCGAGATACCGCCGCCCTCTCGGTCGAGGACGATGAGGACCACCGCCTCGGCGGTCACGAGCGGTCCCTTGGCGTCGGAGACGATCTCCGGGGACACCGTCATGATGTTCATCGCCTCGCGCTCGATGCCGCTCATGAGCTCGGCCTGCGAGCCCTTGCGCAGGGTGATGGCGTTGTCGGGATAGCCCGTCGCGACGAGCGTCTTCTCGATGCCCGCCGACAGCATGATGACCGTCGAGAACACGAACACGACGAGCGCGATGCCGAAGAGGCTCGCGGCCGTCGTGACCTTGCGGACGAAGAGGCTGCGCCGGTTGTAGTAGAGCGGGATCATCGCATCACCCCAGCCGCCGGAAGGCGTTCGCGACGCCGAGCCGCGCCACGCCGATCGCGGGCACGAGCGACGCCAGCAGGCCCAGGCCCATCGACAGGCCCACCATCGCGAGCATGGTCTGCTTCTCGAGCTGGAAGACGGGGAACCACGAGCCCATGTTCTCCTCGATGAACTTGCCGAACCCGTTGATGAGCGGGATCGAGAGGCCAATCGCGAACGCGCCGCCGAGCGCGCCCACCAGCACCGACTCGACGGAGATGAGGAGCGCCAGGTGCCCGCCGCGGAAGCCGAGGGTCTTCAAGATCGCGACCTCGCTCGAGCGGTCGCGCACGGACATCGCGATCGTGTTGCCCAGGATCAGCGCCACGATCACCAGCACGAAGAGCGAGACGACCTGGAGCGCCGTGACGACGGCGCTCACCATCGAGAGGAAGCTCATCTGGAAGGCCTTTTCGCTCTCGGTGAGCGTCTCGTACGGGCTCGACTTGAACTCGGTGTCGATGGCCTTGGCGATCTCCGCCGAGCGGTTCGCGTCCGAGATCCCGATCCAGTAGAAGTTGGCCAGGTTCTTCCGGCGCTCGGGCAGCGACTCGAGGACGTAGTTGAGGTGGAAGAACATCTGCGTCGCGTCGGTGGCCTTGTCGCGCGGCGTGTAGATGCCGCGCACGACGAACTTCCACTCGCCCGGGAAGATGTCGCCCTGCAGCGGGATCGTGTCCCCCACCTTGAAGCCGTACTGCTTGGCGATCTTGGCGCCGACGATGCAGCCCTGCCGGTCGGCCAGGAACGCCTTCTTCTCCTCGGGCGTGAGCTGGAACTCGGGGTAGAGCTCGAGCAGCGGCTCGCCGTCGGCCGCGAACTTGGCGAAGAAGTTCTTCGGGTCCTTGTAGATCCCGCCGAACCACTGCCCCGCCGCGACCTTGGTGACGCCAGGGATCTTGGCGATCTTGTCGCGGTAGCTGATGGGCAGCTGCATCACGATCGACACGGCGTTGCGCGTGACGAGGCGATCGTTGGCGGCGCTCTCGACGCCGATGTAGTAGGCGTCGATCACCGTGCGCAAGAAGCCGAACGCAAAAACTGCGATCGTGACGCCGAGCACGGTGAGGAACGTCCGCGTCTTGTTGCGCAGCAGGTTGCGCGCGGAAAGCGTGGGTAGGTTCATGTAGCCCCTCTGGGCCCGCGAGGATACCGGATCCGCGCCGGGCACGCGCGGGCAAGCACGCCCGGGCAAGCCTGCCCGGATGTGCTAAGGATGCGATCGATGAACTTCGAAGGCGCCCTCGGCCAGGGCCTTTTCGTGGCCGTCCCGTTCGTCTACGTGATGGGCCTTCTGACCGCGGCCACGCCCTGCGTCTACCCGCTCATTCCGATCACCGTCAGTATCTTCGGCGCCAAGAAGGCGCAGCGGAAGCTCGACGCGGCGAAGCTCTCGGCGCTCTACGTCCTCGGCATCGCGGCCATGTACACGGGCCTCGGGCTCTTCGCGGCGCTGACGGGCACCGTGTTCGGCCGGGTGATGGCGAACCCGTGGATCATCGGCGTCATCTCCGTCGTGTTCGTCGCGCTCGCGGCCTCGATGTTCGGCGCGTTCGAGCTGGCGCTGCCGCCCGTCCTGCAGAACCGCCTCTCGCAGGTCGGCGGGCAGGGCCCGGTCGGTGCGTTCCTGATGGGCCTCGTCGCGGGGCTCATCGCCGCCCCCTGCACGGGCCCCGTGCTCGCGGCGCTCCTGACGTACGTCGCGACGACGAAGAACCTCGCCCTCGGCGGCTCGCTCCTCTTCGTCTACTCGGTGGGCCTCGGGACGCCCTTCTTCCTGCTCGGCACGTTCTCGGTGGCGCTGCCGAAGAGCGGGCCGTGGATGGACGCGGTCAAGAGCGTCTTCGGGATCCTCCTGCTCGCCACGGCGCTCTACTTCCTCAAGGACGTGGTGCCGCAGCTCCGCGCGCCGCTCGAGAACTCCTGGGCCTTCCGGCTGCCGCTCCTCGGCGCGGCCGCGGTCGGGCTCGCGCTCGGCGCCATCCACCTGTCGTTCTCTGGCGGTGCGCTGCACGCGGCGCGGAAGGGCGTCGGCGTCGCCCTCGCGGTGATCGCCGGCTACGGCGTGTCGGCGAGCTTCACGGCCACGCCCGCGGGCCCCGCTGGCGCGACGACGCTCGCGTGGGTCAAGAGCGAGATCGACGGCCTCGCGCTCGCGAAGAAGCTCGGCAAGCCCGCGATCATCGACTTCGGCGCCGACTGGTGCGTGGCCTGCAAGGAGCTCGAGCACCAGACGTACCCCGACCCGCGCGTGACCAAGGCGCTCGATCGCTTCGTGCCGATCATGCTCGACATGACCCAGGCGACCGACGAGAACGACGCGCTCCAGGCGAAGTACGGCGTGTCGGGCCTGCCGGCGATCGTGTTCGTGGGCAAGGACGGCCAGGTGCTCAAGTCGCCGCGCGTGGCCGGCTTCGTGCCGCCCGAGCAGTTCCTCAAGGTCCTCGACCAGGTGCAGTGAGCCCGCGGGCGATGCCGCTCGTCCTCACGCACGGCGGGGCCGGCGCCAGCGCGGCCAACAAGGACGGGTGCGATCGCGCGGCCGACGTGGGCCTCGGGGCGCTGGTCCGCTCGGGCAGCGCGCTCGACGCGGCGATCGCCGCCGCCGTGGTGCTCGAGGACGACGAGCGCTTCAACGCGGGCACGGGCTCGAACCTGCGGCTCGACGGGCGCACGATCCAGATGGACGCCGCGGTCGCGACGAGCGAGGGCGGCTACGGAGCCGTCGGCGCGATCGAGCGCGTGAAGAACCCGGTGCTGGTCGCGCGCGAGGTGCTCGGGACGCCGCACGTCTTCGTGGTGGGGCCCGGCGCGACCGCGCTCGCACGCCGCACCGGCCACGCCGACCACGACCCCACGACCCCGCGCGCCAGGGCCAAGCTCGAGCGCGCGCTCGCCGCCCTCCGCGAGGCCGGCCTCGATCCCGACCACGAGGCGACGGTCGCGCCGTGGCGAGGCGGCCTCCTCGAGCGCCTCTCCAACTTCGACGACGGCTGCGACACCATCGGCGCGGTGGCGCGCGCGGCGGACGGCACCTTCGCGGCGGCGTGCTCGACCGGCGGGACGCTGCTCATGCTGCGCGGCCGCGTCGGCGACTCGCCCATCTACGGCGCGGGCCTCTACGCGGGGCGCGCGGGGGCGGTGTGCGCGACCGGCATCGGCGAGGAGATCATCCGGCAGCTCCTGTCGCGCACCGTCTACGACTGGCTCGCGGCGGGGGTGTCCGCCGACGAGGCGTGCGCACGCGGCGTCGCGCGCTTCGCGCCGCACCTCGACGTGGGCGTCATCGCGGTCGGCGCCGAGGGCGGCGGCTCGGCGTCGAACCGCCCGATGCCCGTCGGCCGGGCAGGCTGACACCGTCAGATCTTCACCACCTCGGGGCGCGGAACCGCGTGCTTTTCCTGGGTCGGCCGGGCGGGATCGCTTCCTGCTTCAGCTCCCGCATCATGTTCGCTGCAACGCTGCTCACCCTGTCGATGCTCGGAACGCCTGAGGTCCTGCTCGAGGGCCCGCAGACGCGCGTCCAGGCCGACGTGGGGCTGTCCTCGGCGATGGGCTTCGGCGGCGCGTCGCTCCTGCACCGCACGAGCGTGCACACCGCGATCGAGCTCGGCGCCGACTACGGCCAGACCGGCGTCCGCGGGTTCGCGATGCCGCACCTCGTGTTCGGCACCGAGGCACACCGCATCTCCACGGGCCTCGGCCTGTCGCTCGCGACGCCGGCCGGTCAGCCTTTCGAGCGCCTGCGCGGCAACGTGCTCTGGCTCGACGCCGAGATCCTCGGCTACGAGCACGCGCTGCGCTCGGGCCTCTCCGTCTCCGTGTCCGCGGGCGTCGCGGTCTCGCTCTCGGGCGCCGAGCACGTCGACCGCTGCGGCCGCGACTGCTCCTGGAGCAGCGGCCAGCAGCTCGAGGACGGCACGCTGATCCTCCCGTCCTTCCGCGCCGGCATCGGCTACTGGTTCTGACGAAGGGGCCTGAAGCCCGAAGCCCGTAGCCCGGTTGATCCCGCAGGGAAACCAGGGGTACTCTGACCCTCCGCGTCACGCTTGACGCACTTCGGACGGAGGGCCCGTGGAAAAGTCGATCCTGCACGTCTTCTTCAAGACGGCCGCACGACGCGGTGCGGCAGACGCGCTCCGGTGGAAGGAGGGCGGACGGTGGACCGCGATCTCGTGGACCGAGTACGCGCGGCGGGTGCGGCTCGCGGCGCGCGGGTTCATCGGGCTCGGGCTGCCGGTCGGCGGCGCGGTGGCGATCATCGGCAACAACCGCTGGGAGTGGCTGGTCGCCGACCTCGGCACGATGGCCGCCGCCGGCGTGCCCGCCCCCATCTACCAGACGTGCACGCCCGAGCAGGTCGCCTACGTCGCGGGGCACTGCGACGCGACGATCGCCGTCGCAGAGAACGCGTCTCAGCTCAGGAAGCTGCGCGAGCGCAAGGCGGAGCTGCCGAAGCTCGCGAAGATCGTGCTCATGGACGGCGCCCCCGACGGCGCGGACTGCATGACGTTCTCCGACCTGCTCGCGCTCGGCGAGAAGACGCCGGACGCCGAGCTCGACGCGCGCCTCGCCGCGATCGAGCCCGACAGGCTCGCGACCCTCATCTACACGTCTGGCACGACCGGCCCGCCCAAGGGCGTCATGCTCACGCAGAAGAACCTCGTGTTCACGCCGCTCGCGCTCCTCAAGGGGATGCAGGTGGGCGAGGACGAGCAGCTCATCTCGTACCTGCCGCTGTCGCACATCGCCGAGCAGATGATGTCGATCCACATGCCGGTGACGGTGGGCGCGACGGTGAGCTTCGCCGAGAGCCTCGAGAAGCTCGGCGACAACCTGCGCGAGGTGCGGCCGACGATCTTCCTCGGCGTGCCGCGGGTGTGGGAGAAGATCCAGGCGAAGATGGTCGAGGCGGGCGCGCAGAACCCGCCGCTCAAGAAGAAGATCGCGGCGTGGGCGCGCAAGGTCGGCCTCGAGGGCGGCTACCGCCAGCAGCGCAAGGAGGGCCTGCCCTTCTTCTATGGCCTGGCGAACAAGCTCGTGTTCAGCAAGGTGCGCGAGAAGCTCGGCCTCGATCGCGCGCGCTACTGCGTCACCGCGACCACGCCCATCGCCAAGAGCACGCTCGAGTTCTTCCTCTCGCTCGGCATCCCGATCTACGAGGTCTACGGCATGAGCGAGGACACCGGCCCGGCGACCGTGTCGACGCCCGACGGCTGGAAGACCGGCTACGTGGGGCGCGTGCTGCCCGACACCGAGGTCAAGATCGCGCCGGACGGAGAGATCTGCATGCGCGGCGACCACGTGTTCGCCGGCTACCTCAAGAACCCCGAGGGCACGGCCGAGGCGCTCGACGCCGAGGGCTGGCTGCACTCGGGCGACGTCGGCGAGTTCGATCGCGAGGGCTTCCTCAAGATCACCGACCGCAAGAAGGACCTCATCATCACGGCGGGCGGCAAGAACGTGGCGCCGCAGAACCTCGAGGCGCTGCTCAAGTCGATCGGCGGCATCGCGCAGGCGGCCGTGATCGGGGACCGGCGGAAGTACCTGACGGCGCTCCTCACGCTCGATCCCGAGCAGTCGAAGCGCAAGGCCGAGGAGGCGGGCGCGCGCGGGAGCACGCCGGCGGAGCTCGCGAGCGACCCGGCGTTCCTCGGCTGGTTGCAGAAGCAGATCGACGCGATGAACGCCCAGCTCGCGAAGTACGAGACGATCAAGAAGTTCAAGATCCTGCCGGGCGAGTGGACGGTCGAGACGGGCGAGCTCACGCCCACCATGAAGCTCAAGCGCAAGGTGGTCGCGCAGAAGTACTCGGCCGAGATCGAGGCCATGTACCCGCCAGAGGCCGGCGAGGCCGGCGCTTCCGCCTCCGCGTAGCACCCCTTCCTCGGCTATCGTCCGCGCATGCACGACTCCACGCGCGCGGTGCATCCACCAGAACAGGAACGCGACGGCCCCCTCGTCCAGCCGATCGTCGCGTCGAGCACGTTCCTCGCCGAGTCACAGGACGAGCTCGACGCGCGCTACACGGGACGCTCGCCCGGCCTGCTCTACACCCGCTACGGGAACCCCACGGTCGCGCACGCCGCCGCGCACCTGGCCGCGCTCGAGGGCACGGACGGCGCCATCCTCTGCGGCAGCGGCATGGCGGCGATCACGCTCGTGGTCCTCGGCCTCTGCAGGTCGGGCGGGCGCGTGGTCGCCAACGTCGACCTCTACGGAGGCACCACGAAGCTCTTTCGGACGCTCCTGCCGCGGCTCGGCATCGCCGTGGACACGTTCGCGAGCGACGACGTGGCGGGCCTCGAGCGCCTGCTCGAGACGCCGGCGGACCTCGTGTACCTCGAGTCACCCACGAACCCGACGCTGCGGCTCGTGCCGCTCGACGCCATGGCGCGGGTCGCGCGCGCGCGCGGGGTACCCACCGCGGTCGACTCCACGTTCGCGACGCCGATCCTGTGCAAGCCTGCCTCGCTCGGCATCGACGTCGTCCTCCACTCGGCGACGAAGTTCCTCGGCGGCCACTCGGACCTCCTCGGCGGGGCGGTGTGCGCGTCGGGGGCGCACCTCGCGGCGCTCGAGGCGACGCACCGGATGACGGGCGCGCTGCTCGACCCGAACTCGGCGTTCCTGCTCGATCGGGGCATCAAGACGCTCGCGCTCCGCGTCTCATGCGCCTCGGCGAATGCATTGCACCTGGCGGGCGTGCTCGCCGCCCACGGCAAGGTCGCGCGCGTCCACTACCCGGGGCACCCGAGCCACCCGCAGCACGCGCTGGCGCTGCGGATGCTCACGGGCGGCTTCGGCGGCGTGCTGTCGTTCGACCTCGCCGGGGGTGAGCCGGCGGCGCGGCGCTTCGCGGATTCGCTCGGGCTCGTGCGCAACGCCGCGAGCCTCGGCGGCGTCGAGAGCCTCGTGACGCTGCCGGTCGTGCAGAGCCACCGCGGCCAGTCGGCCGAGGAGCTCGCGCGGTCGGGGATCACGCCGGGCACGGTGCGCCTGTCCGTCGGCATCGAGGACGTGCGCGACCTCGAGGCGGACCTCGCGGCGGCGCTGGAGCGCGCGTGACGGAGACGCACTTGCGAGACAACCGCAGCTACTACGACGAATTCTCGACCTGGTACGAGCGCGAGCGCGACCACGGCTACCACGCGCTCGTGGACCGGCTGGAGCTCGACGCCCTCGCGCCGTTCCTGCCGGGGGCGCGCGTGCTCGAGGCGGGCTGCGGCACGGGCCTTCTGCTCTCGCGAGCGCGCAAGGACGCGCGGCTCGCGCTCGGCGTGGACCTCTCGCGCGGCATGCTCGGGCACGCGCGGCAAAAGGGCCTCGGCGTCGCGCAGGCCTCGGTCGAGCGCCTGCCGTTCTCGGATCACGCGTTCGACGTCGTGTACTCGTTCAAGGTGCTCGCGCACGTCGCGCCCATCGAGGCGGCGCTGGCCGAGCTGGCGCGCGTCACGCGCCCGGGCGGCACGCTGGTGCTCGAGTTCTACAACGCCCACAGCCTGCGGCGCGTGGTGCGCCTCCTGCGACCGGGGCTCAAGATCTCGGAGAAGACGACCGACGCCGAGGTCTACACGCGCTTCGATACGCTCGCCGACGTGCGGCGCGCGTTGCCGCCGGGCGTGCGCATCAGCGGCGTGCGCGGCGTGCGGGTCCTGACGCTCCTGCCGCAACTCCTCGACGTGCCGCTCGCGGGGCGGGCGCTCGCGGCGGCGGAGCGTGCGGCGTCGGGCCTGCCGGGGCTGCGTCGCCTCGGCGGGTTCATGGTCGTCATCGCCGAGAAGGCGGGCGCGTGACCGAGCGCGTCCGGTCGTGGTGGGGCTGGGGCTTCGAGGACGCCGCGTGCTCGGAGGGGGAGGTGTCGGGGCTCGGCTTCGCGTTCGGCGCGCGCTTCGGCGTGGCGCTCTCGGCCCGGGCCCCGCGGGCGCTCGAGTCGATCGCGCTGCCGGCCCCGCGGTTCACCGTACCCGCCGCGCTCGCGCACCTGTGCACCCATGACCCGCGCGCGCGCGCGTCGCACACGTACGGCAAGAGCTACCGCGACGTCGTGCGCGGCTTCCACGGAGAGCTCGCCAGCCCGCCGGACGTCGTCGCCTCGCCGCGGACCGAGGCGGACCTCGTGGCGCTCCTCGACTTCTGCGCGGGCGCGCGCGTGGCGGCGGTGCCGTACGGCGCGGGATCCTCGGTGGTGGGCGGCGTCGAGTGCGCCGTGGGCGGATCGTTCACTGGCGCCCTGTCGATCGACCTTCAGGCGATGGACCGCGTGCTCGAGGTCGATCCGGTCTCGCGCGCGGCGCGCATCCAGGCCGGCGCGCGCGGCCCGGTGCTCGAGGAGCAGCTCAAGCCGCACGGCTACACGCTGCGGCACTTCCCGCAGTCGTTCGAGTTCTCGACCCTCGGCGGCTGGCTCGCGACGCGCGCGGGCGGCCACTACGCGACCGTGTACACGCACATCGACGACCTCGTGGAGTCGATGCGCGTCGTGACGCCCGCGGGCACGAGCGAGTCGCGGCGGCTGCCCGGCTCGGGCGCGGGGCCGTCGCCGGACCGGATGTTCCTCGGCTCGGAGGGGACGCTCGGCGTCATCACCGAGGCGTGGCTGCGCGTGCAGGCGCCGCCCCGGTGGCGCGGCTCGGCGGGCGTGCGCTTTGCGCGCTACGAGGACGGCGTGACCGCGACGCGCCTCGTCGCGCAGTCGGGGCTCTTTCCGACAAACTGCCGCCTGCTCGACGGGGGCGAGGCGGCGCTCGCGGCCGGCGCGGGCGTGGTCGGGGCGCTCCTCGTGCTGGGCTTCGAGTCGGCCGATCACCCGGTGGGGCCTTGGATCGAGCGCGCGGTGGAGCTCTGCCGCGGCTGCGGCGGCGAGGTCCCCGGCGGCATCAAGCTGTCGGACGCGCAGGCCGGCGAGCGCGGGCGCGGGGGCGAGGTGGAGGCGTGGCGGACGACGTTTCTGCGCGCGCCCTACCTGCGCGATGCGCTCGTGCGGCTCGGCATCATCGCCGAGACGTTCGAGACGGCGTGCACGTGGCGCGACTTCCCCGGGCTGCACGCAGGCGTGGTGGGCGCGGTGACCGATGCGCTCATGCGGATATGTGGCGGGGGCGCGATCACGTGCCGCTTCACGCACGTCTATCCCGACGGTCCGGCGCCGTACTTCACCGTGTACGCACCGACGAGGTTCGGCTCGGAGCTCTCGATGTGGGGCGAGGTGAAGGCCGCCGCATCAGAGGCGATCCTGGCGGCGGGGGGCACGATCACGCACCACCACGCCGTGGGGCGCGATCACCGCCCGTACTACGAGCGCCAGCGACCGGCCCCGTTCGCCCTGGCGCTCGCGGCGGCCAAGCGCGCGCTGGATCCGGCCGGCATCTGCAACCCCGGCGTCCTGCTCCCGGCGCCGTAGCGCGACCCGGATCGAGGGGGCGCCCCGACGGAGAAACGAGGGACTAGGAACAAGGAACCGGAACGAGGACGGACTCGGAGGATGAGCCGAACTTTCGAGGCGTGCGCAGCGAGCCGCAAGGCCGCCCCCTCGCGGCGCGCCCCTCCTGGTGCCGCCTTCCGAGGCGGCACTAGCCAATGACTCTCATGATTCGTCACATCTTCGTACCGACCGAGTCGAAGGGCTGAACGACGAAATAGATCAATAGAACAACAGAGCAACAAGGAACAGGGAACGCCTGAGGTCGGTGGCTTCGACGGGCCGATTCGCTAAGTCGTGACGGCGCCTG
>CAZQJC010000019.1:0-34766 GCA_964593795.1 uncultured Myxococcales bacterium
CCTAGTGCCGCTCGTCAAATGTTCGACCGGTCTTGCACCTGGAGGGCGACATGGGACCGTGGTGGAGGCGGCACTCGCGAGCGCGGAGCGCGAGCCAACGAGACACCTGGTGCTGCCCGTCCGGGATTCCCCAGGCTTCCAGCTGGTCCGACGAGCGGCCCTCGGTGCTGGTCTTGCGCACGCTCCGCGTGCGCGAGTGCTGCCCCCACCTGGCGTGCACAGCGCTCACGTGTCTGAATGCCGGTCCACTTCTGACGGGCAGCACTAGTGCTGCCCGTGACCCAGCAGAATCCAGCGGGGCCGACGAGCGGCACTAGGTGTTTGTCTTGCGCCCGCTCGCGGGCGCGAGTGCTGCTTTCTCCTGGCAAGCCGAGGAGCGCGTCATGCTCGAATGCCGCATAGCTTTTGACGGGCAGCACTAGCGTGTCGCGCCCCACCTCCGAGGGCCCGGTGTTCGTCGCACGCGACGACTCGGCCTCCGCGCGCATCCCGATCGGCTCCGAGGAGCGGAGCATCGAGGAGACCAAGCCCGTAGACCTCGACTCACTCGACCTGCCGGCCTCGGAGGACGAGCTCGAGGACGAGCTGCGCGCGATGGCGCAGCGGCAGGCGAGGATCGCCTTCCGGACGGGCGCGATCGCGGCCCCCGCCTGCGGCCTCCTGGCGCTCATCACGGTGCAGCGCGAGCTGCCGTACGCGCTCGGCGCACTCGCCGCGGTGTGCCTGACGAGCCTCGCGCTCACGCTGCAGCCCGTCGCGGCGTCCCGCGTGGTCTCGGTGCTCGCGCCGTTCGGCGCGCTCGCGACCGGCACGCTCGGTGTGCTGGCTGGCTTCTCGGGGGGTCCTTCGTCGCCGTGGCTCGCGCTGCAGCTCTCCATCTTCGGCTACGGCGCGCTCGCCTTCGCGTTCACGCCGGTCAGGCTCGCCGTCTCCGAGCTCTGTGGCGGTGCGCTCTTCCTCGCGCTCGCGGCCAGCCTCGCGCCCCAGGCGTCCGGGCGCTCCATCGGCGCGGCGGCGCTGACCCTGTTCCTCGGCGGCCTCGGGTCGATCGCCGTGTGCGTGACCGCCCGCCGCCAGGCCAAGGTCGACTACGAGACGAGGCGCAAGCTCGACCGCGCGCGCGACAAGCTCACGGCGCGCAACCGAGATCTCAAGGCGCGCGTGCAGTCGGAGGTGCAGCGGTCCCTGGGCGCGCTCGAGCTCACGCGCTACGTGCCGCGCGAGGTCGCCGAGCGCCTGCTGCGCGGCGCCGCCCCCGAGCTCAAGCGCGAGCGCCGGCGCCTGACGGTATGCTCCGTCCGCATCGCGAGCTTCTCCGCGCTCGCCGACGCGCTCGTCCCCGAGGACACGGGCCGGCTGATCCAGCGCTACATCGAGGAGATGTCGGAGGCGGTGGACGACTACGGCGGCGCGATCGATCGGGTCGCCGGCGACGCGCTCGGCGTGCTCTTCGGCGCGCCCGAGCCCCGCCCCGACGGCGACGGCGCGGAGGCCTGCGTCGACATGGCGCTCGAGCTGCTCGCGCGGGCCGCCAGGCTCGTGCGCACCTGCGAGCAGCTCGGCACCGAGGTGCCCTTCGGCATCCAGATCGGTATCGCGACCGGCTACTGCACCGTCGGGACCTTCGGCTCCCTCGAGCGCATGCAGTACACCGCCATCGGCGGCGCGGTGGACCTCGCCGGCTCGCTGTGCGCCGGCGCGAAGAGCGGGCAGATCCTGATCTCGCACGCGACCGCGGGCCTGCTCCGCGATCGCTTCGATCTCGTCGAGCTCGGCGAGCTCGTGCTGCCCGGCCACGCGCGACAGGTCCACGCCTACGGCGTGGTCGGCCGCAAGGGCGCAAAGGTGGGCCTGGTCGGCTGAAGGGCCGCCTGAGAATCGTGCGGCGCTACCGGCCGGGGTGCAGGTAGACGCCGTCGGTCGCCGCCACACCGACCGCGAGCGTGTACACGACGCGACCCATCGTGTCCGCGCCGCCGAGGTGGAAGGCCAGCCGATCGACGCTCTGGATCGTGGCGCGCCGCTGCAGCTCGACGTCCAGCTCCGTGGCGGTCTCGAGCACCCGCAGGTCGCAGTAGCCGGGTCCATCGGGCGGCACGAAGCGCCCGCTGCTGCAGTAGACGACGCGGCCGCCCGCCTGGAAGCCGTGCTGCCACACCTGCACCGGCCGGATCGCGGCCTCGCTGCCGTCGGCGCGGCGGACGTGCATGCGCCCGGTGAGCTGCGCGTCGATGTCGGTGTAGAAGACGAGCCCGCCGTCCGGCGAGAACGCCGGGAAGAAGTACGTGCTCGCGTTCTCCGCGACCATCGTGCCCGGGCCCGCCTGCGCGGACGCGGCGCGCAGCAGATCGCCGCCGAGGATCGACCCGTCGTAGCGCGACAGGTAGAGGAGGCTCTCGCCGTCGGGCGAGAACTGGTCGAGGCTCTGGACGTGCCGCGAGATCACGACCGGCGCCCCCGAGGTCACGGGCGCGACCGACAGCGTGCCGGCCTCACCGTCGAAGGCCGTCAGGTACGCGAGGTAGTTGCCGCGCCCCGAGACGAGCGGGGTCACCACCGCCGTCGTGTCGAGGTCGCTCTCGGCGAGGTTGACGCCGGTCGCGATCGGCCGGGGCGCCGCGCCGGCGCGGAGATCCAGGAGCGCGAGGCTCACGGTGCTCGCCGACGCGCTGTGCTCCTGCTCGAGCACCACCGCCTGCCCCGCGACGAGCACGTCCCACGCCCTCGTCCCCGCGGGCAGCGTGCTGACAGCGGGCGCCGCGACCGAAAAAGCCTCCACGGCGTACTCCTCCTCCGCCGTCGTCGCCGACGACGCGACCACGATGCTCTGCGAGTCGCCGGAGAACGCCAGGACGGGATCGCTGTCGGTGTCGCCCGCGACCACACCGGCGCGCAGCGTGATCGCCGGCGCCCCCGGCGTGCGGACGTCGAGGAGCTCGACGTCGCCGAGGCCGGTCGCCTCGACGAAGCCGTCCACGAACGCGATGAACGCGCCGTCGGGCGAGACGGTGGCCGGAATCGTGAGCGGGTCCTCGTCCGCGTGGGTGCCCGTCACGAGCGTCTGTCGCGCGAAGTCGCGGCGCTCGCGCATGCCCGGCTTCCAGTAGGCGAGCTGGCCACGGTAGCGGGGCAGCGAGCCGCCGTGCGCGAGGAGGACCACGCCGTTCGAGACCGTCACCACGCCCACGTCGGTGCCGAGGCTCACCGGCGCCGATGGCGCGGCGGTCTCCCACGCGGTGACCTCGATCGTGCCCGGCACGGTCCGAGTGGCGGCCACCACCCAGGCGCCGTCGTCGCCCACGGCGATCGCGTACCAGTCGGAGCCGGTCCCGGATAGCCGCGTCGCCTGGGCCGAGGGCGCGATCGGACCGTCGGTGGCCCCGCCCGCCCCTCCATCGACCGCGCCGGCCCCGCCGTCGACGTTCGCGATCCTGTAGTCCTTGAGCCCGCAGCCGCTAAGGAGCGCGAGCAGGATCGGGAGCGCGCGCATCAGAACGCCACCACGAGGCCGGCGGCGTCGAGGCGCACGACCGGGCGCCCTTCGGCGGGCCGCTTCGGCAGCAGGAGCTTGAGGGCCGCGCCCCCCGCGAGGCCGACGATGGCGAGGACGGAGAACGGCACGATGGCGCCCTTGACGGTGTCGTAGGTGTCGACGTCGCCCTTCCGGCTCGGCGGACAGCGATCGCGCGTCTCCCCGAGGGTGCAGTCCTTGTCGAGCGATCCCTGCAGGCTCCAGCGCGCGACCGCGAACGTGGTCACCGCGACGAGGGCGCTCGCGGCGCCTGCGCCGAGGGCCACGTTGCCCGCCGTGTCCTGCCACGTCGATCCCGGCTCGGCCACGATCGCACCCGGGGGCGGCGCGACGGCCGACGGGGCAGCGCGCAGCTCGATCGAGAACGGCGTCTCCGCAGCGCCGAGCTGGGCGAGCACCCCACCATGCTCGCCGAGCGCGGCGACGTGGTACTCGACGACGTCGCCGGCGCCGAGCGAGCGGCTGAAGGCCTCGGGGATCCTTGCGTCCTTGGCGGCCACGGGCACGCGCTCCTGCGCGTAGACCGCGACACCTCGCTTGCGATAGGCGATCTCGAGCGCCACGACGAGGCCGGCGGGATCGCCCTCGATCGCGAGCGACAGCGCGATGGGCGCCCCGAGCGTCGCGCTCGCCACCGGGACGTGGCGCACCCCGAGCGTCGGCTGCCCCTGGGCCGCGCGGGCCGCGCGCTCGAAAGCCATGCGGGCGACCTCGTCGAGGCCCGCCGGCGGCAGGTAGCCCGGCTCGAGCGACAGCGCCGCGCGGAACGCCTGCTCGGTCCCGGCGGCGTTGCCCTGGGCGGCCTGCACGAGCGCCCGCAGGCGGTGGGCCGCGAAGAGCAGCGCGCGCGGGGCCCGCGCCTCGCGGAGCGTTCGCTCGACCAGCGTGTGGGCGAGCGCGACCTCCTTCTGCGCGAAGACCTCCTCGGCGAGCTGGATCGCCTCGAGCCCGCTCGCGCTCTGCGCGCGCCGCTGCAGCTCCGCCGACTCCTCGCGGAAGAGGGAGGGCTTGAGGCGACGCAGGATCTCGTCGGTGGCCGCGGCCTCCTCCGGCGCGACGTCACGGAGCTGCGTGTAGAGGCGCACGGCCTGGCGGAGCGCCGCGCAGCCACCCTGCCCGCGCTCCCAGTGCGTGCGGTGACAGTAGGCGAGGTTCTTGAGCAGCTTGAAGTTCTGCGGCGCGTGCTGGTAGGCCTCGGCGAGCAGCGGACAGGCCGCCGCGAAGTCGCCCAGGTTGAGCCGCACCATGGCGTCGCGGAACTTGCCCTTGGCGAGCTCGAGATCGCTCTGCGTGGCGGTCTTCGTGCGGCGCTCCTCGTCGGCGAGGCGCTCCCGGAGCTGCGTGAGCACGCGCCCGGTCTGCAGGGCCTGCGCGGGATCGACGCGCTCGTAGCGCTCGAAGAGCTCGATCGACCGGCGGAGAGGCTCGATCTTGCCGGTCGTCTCGAAGGCCCGTCGGTGCGAGGCGGCCGCGCTCCGGAGCGCCGTGAGGAGCCCCGCGTCGAGCGCGTAGGCCTGCTCGAACTTCGCCGCGGCCTCCGCGAAGCGCTCCGCGCCGAAGGCCGCCATGGCGTCCTGGAACCTCGCGCGCGCCGCCGTGGCGCCCGCGGCCGGCGACGCCGGTGGCTCCGCCCGCACCGTCGTGGCGACGACGAGCGCTACCACCGCGACTCCGATTCGCAGGATCCTCGATGTCATCGTCCCTCCGCGGTTCCCGCGGCCCTCGATCCTAGCGCGCAAGCCAGGCCCCGAGCGCGATCACCGCGACGCCCACCGCGATCGCGATGGCGACGCCGAGACGCCGAGGAGCGCGCGCCGCGGGGGGCGCCCCGGCGGTCGAGAGCGCGGCCCTGGCGGCCGCCTCGAGCTCCGGCGAGTCCATCTCGGTCACGAGCCCCTCGAGGTCGGTCTCGACCCGACGCGGCAGCCGGAAGGCGCCGCTCGTGCTGGCGTTGAGCTCGGCCACCGCGTGCTCGACCGCGCCGCGCATGTCCTCCGCGTCGGCGAAGCGCCGCGCGGGATCCTTCTCGAGCGCCCGCATCACGATCGCGTCCACCACCTCGATGTTGGGTACGCGCGCCACCCTCGAGGGCGGTGTCGCCGGCTCGTTGACGTGCGCCATCATCATGGCGTAGGCGTTGCCCCGGAAGGGGTACTGCCCCGTCGCGACGTGGTAGGCCACGCAGCCGAGCGAGTACACGTCGCTTCGACGATCGACCGCCTTGCCCAGCACCTGCTCGGGCGACATGTAGGCAGGGGTGCCGAGGATCTCCCCCGTCTTCGTCAGGTGCTGCGCGGCGCCCTCGCTCGGCACGCGCGCCAGCCCGAAGTCGAGCAGCTTGATCCGCAGCGCCCCGTCCGGCGAGTCCGCGAGGAAGATGTTCCCCGGCTTGATGTCGCGATGCACGATGCCCTGCGCGTGCGCGGTCGTGAGGCCGTCGAGCACCTGGCGCAGGACGGCGAGGCCGCCGGCCACGTTGGGCTCGGGCTGTTCGTCGATCCACCGCTCGAGCGTCCGCCCGCGCAAGAGCTCCATCACGAGGTAGGCGAGCGCGTGCTCGGGCTCGACGCCGTAGTCGAGCACGCGCACCACGTTCGGATGCTCCAGCCGTGACACCGCGATGGCCTCGTTGCGGAAGCGCTCGAGCTGCCGCGCGTCGGCCGCGATCTCCGGCAGGAGCACCTTGACCGCGACCTCGCGCCCGAGCCCGAGGTGCTTGCCGCGGTAGACGAGGCCCATCGAGCCCTGCCCCAGCTTGGCCTCGATCTGCACGCGCCCGAGGACCTTGCCGATCACGCGAAGTGGTGCCCTAGAGTAAGATCAGACGTAGACGCAGAGCGGGATGAGCGTAACGTCCGAAGACAGGCGCATGCAAGTGTGCCCCCGCTGCCACGGGCGCTTCCCGCCGTCGGTCGTGCTGTGCCCGCTCGACGAGACGCCCCTCGTCGCGGCGACCGGCTCGACCCCGGCGGTGGAGAGCCGCGCCGCGCCCGGCCCCGTGGACCCCGTGGCGGCCACGGAGCTCGGCCAGCTCGCGACCGCGCGCTCGTCGCTCGCCCAGTTCGGCGAGCTCGCACCGGGCACCACCGTCGGCGACTACGTCGTCAAGGCGAAGCTCGGCGAGGGCGGCATGGGCACGGTCTACCTGGGCGAGCACCCCGTGATCGGCAAGCGGGTCGCCATCAAGATCATCAGCCCGCAGCTCTCGACGGACGAGCGGGCCGCGCAGCGTTTCGTGCAGGAGGCCCGCGCGGTCAACCAGATCAACCACCGCAACATCGTCGACATCTTCATGATCGGCCAGCTCCCGGACGGCCGGCACTTCCTGGTCATGGAGTACCTCGAGGGTGAGACCCTCAAGGCGAGGCTCGAGCGAGGCGCCCTGGGGCTCGACGCCGCGCTCGACGTCGTGCTGCCGCTCTGCGACGCGCTCGCCGCCGCGCACGAGGCCAAGGTCGTGCATCGCGACCTCAAGCCGGACAACGTGCACCTCGTGCGCGATCGGACCGGCGTGCTCACCGTCAAGCTGCTCGACTTCGGCATCGCCAAGCTCAACGTCGAGGACGCGCAGGGGCCGACGAAGACGGGCGCGCCGGTCGGCACGCCGCTCTACATGGCCCCCGAGCAGTGCACCGGCGGCGAGGTCGACGCGCGGGCCGACGTCTACGCCTTCGGCGTCATGCTGTACGAGATCCTCAGCGGCAAGACGCCCTTCCCCGCAGGCAGCTTCTTCGACGTCATCACCCGCAAGCTGCGCGAGCGCGTGCCGCCGCCCGAGACGCCTCGCCCCCTGCCGAAGCTCCTCGTGGAGCTCCTCATGGCGTGCCTGCAGGTCGATCCGGCGAACCGGCCTGCGTCGATGATCGAGGTCCGTGGGGCGCTGCTCGCCGTGGCTCGGCAGGAGGGCGTCTCCATCACGGGATACCTCGCGACGGGCGAGCAGGTGAGCGCCTCGGGGGCCTGGCTGCGGCGAACGCGGCGCCGCTGGCTGCGGCGCATCGCGATCGGCGGGACCCTCGCCGTGCTCGGCGCGACCGGCGCGGCGGTGGTGATCCTGCGGACGGGCGTCCGAGCGCCCGCGACGCTCCCGGAGCCCGCCCCTCGCCCGGCCGCTCCGGCACCCTCGGCCCCCGCGACGGCGGATCTGGTCCTGCGTACGCGGGTCCCCGGCGCGCGCTTCACCGTCGACGGCAACGCGGCGGGCGATGCCTCGGGCACGCTCGACCTCGCGGGCCTGGCCCCCGGCGCGCACGAGATCGTCGTGGCCGCTGACGGGCGGCGCGAGCGCCGCGAGAAGCTGACCCTCGGCCCCGGCCATCACGAGCTCGAGTGGCTGCTCGAGCCCGCTGCGACGACGAAGCGCCCGGCCGCTCGTGACCCGCGCCCGGCGGGCCCCGCGCCCGCGTCGAAGAAGTCGAAGCGCGGCACCAGCGACTTCGACCGCGATCCCTTCGCCGAGTGATCGGCCGCTGACTCAGGCGGAGCCGCGGCCGAGCGCGCGACCGACGCAGTCGAGCAGCGCGCGGCGAAGGATCGGCTTTCGCAGCATGTCGAACGCGCCCGCCTCGGACGCCCCGTCGCGGTGTGTCTGCCCGGAGCGCGAGGAGATCACGACGACGGGCACCTCGCGGAGGCGCGGCTCACCCTTGAGCCGCCTGCAGAGCTCGAGCCCGGTCATGCGCGGCATCTCGAGATCCGTGACGAGCAGATCGAACGCGCGCTCGCCGAGCAACTCCCACGCCTCCGCGCCGTCGGCGGCCACCTCGACGCTGTAGCCGCCCGCCGTCAGGATGCGCCCCACCGACTCGCGCACGGTGCGCGAGTCGTCCGCCAGGAGGATCCGCGGCCGGTTCGGGGCCAGCGGCACGGCGGGCGGCGCGAGGCTCCCGCGCGCCTGGGCCGCCAGGGTGGCGACGTCGAGCACGAGCTGCACCTTGCCCGCGCCCGAGATCGTCGCGCCCACGAACAGCGGGTGCCCGACGAGGAGCGCCGGGAGGGACTTGACGACGATCTCGCGCGGTCCGATGACCTTGTCGCAGCTCGCGAGGAAACGCTCGTCGCCGTACACGAGGACGAGGACCTGCTGCAGCGACGACGGCCGCGGCGGCGCGCCCAGCACGCGATCGAGCCACAGCATCGGCAGCGTCGCGTCGCGCACGCGGCCGAGCGACGGCGGCCCCTCGCGCCCCAGCGCCTCCGGGGGCAGCTCGATCGACTCGAGCACGTGCACCGACGGGATCGCGTAGACGTTGCCGCCGACCTTGAAGAGCAGCGCCTGCGAGATGGTGGTCAGCAGAGGCAGCCGCACCGAGAAGCGCGTGCCGTCCCCGCGGCGCGAGGCGACGGTGATCGAGCCGCCCATCCGGGCGATCGAGTCGCGCACGACGTCGAGCCCGACGCCACGGCCGGCCACCGCGCCCGCGTCCTCCCGCGTCGAGAACCCCGGCTCGAAGAGCGCCGCGAAGAGCTTCTCCTCGGTCATCGCCACGGCGGCCTCGAACGTCACCCGCCCCGAACGGACGAGCGTTCGGCGCACGAGATCCGTGTCGATGCCCGCGCCGTCGTCCGAGACGTCGACGAAGAAGAGCTCGCCCTCCTGCCGCGCCGCCATCGTGACGAGGCCGACGCGCGGCTTGCCCTGGAGCTCGCGCGCGTCGGGCGTCTCGATGCCGTGGGCGACGGCGTTCCGCACGAGCTGCACGAGGCTGTCACCGAGGCGCTCGCCCATCGTGCGGTCGAGCTCCGTCTGGTCGCCCTCGGTGACCACCTCGACGAGCTTGCCCTCGACGCGCGCGGCCTCGCGCGTCACGTGCGCCACCCGGGAAAAAAGCGCCCCGACCGGCGACATGCGCATGCGCTGGAGGCGCTCCTGCAGCCGCGCCGAGGCCTTGCGGACGCTCTCCGCGTCGTCGGCCAGGAGCGCCCCGAGGCGCTCGAAGTTCGACAGCGCCTCCGACAGCTCCGCCTCGACCTCGCGGAGCTGCGCCGTCGCCGCCACGAGCTTCTCGGCCGCCTGCGCGACCGCCTCCGGGTCGCGCGGGTTCGTGCGCCGGTACACCTGCAGCGTGGTGCGCAGCGTGCCGCGCGAGCCCGCGACGTCGCGGATGAGCCCGCGCAGCTCGAAGACGCGCCGCTCGATGCGCGTTCGATCGATCACGATCTCGCCGACGATGTCGAGCAGCTCATCGACGCGGTCGGGGTCGACGCGCAGCATCTGTACGTCGTCGCGCCGGCGCCCCGGCCCGCTCGAGTCCCGCTGGCGCCGCTCGGGCGCGAGCGCAGGGGTCAGCTCGATGCGTTCGGGCAGCGGAGGGCCGCTCGGGCGCTTGCCGGTCGGGGGCTCGTCATGGTGTGGCGGCGCCGTGCCGCGCTCGATCACCTGCGCGGTGGTCTCGATGCGCGCGAGCGCCTCCGCGAGGCGCCCCACCTGTCCGCTCGAGTCGCCCTCCACGAGCGTGCGCAGCACGTCCGCGATGCCGAGGAGCCCATCGAGCACCGCGGGCGTCGCCGCCTGACGCTTGGCGCGCATCCGATCGAGCGCGTCCTCGAGCTTGTGCGCCGCGTGACCGACCGCGTCGAACCCGGCCCCTCCCGCGCTCTTGAGCGTGTGCACCTTGCGGAACAGCTCCTCGAACGCCTCCTGCGACGCCGGCTCCCCGCGCAGGAGCTTGATCGCCCGCGCGATCGCCTCGAGGTGATCCTCCGCCTCGATGAGGAACACCTCACGCACCGCCGCCGCGTCCTCCGGATCCAGGTCGAGCAGCGACGGCCCGTGGCACACCTCGATCGCCTCGATCACGAGCGCCACGCGCGCCCCGAGCGCGAGCGCCTCCGCGGTGCGCCCCGCGTCGAGCGCCCGTCCGAGCGCCTGCGCGGCCTGCGCCAGCGCACCGAGCTCCGCCTCGGTCGCGAGGACCTCGAGCTCGCGCGCCGCGTCGCGCCGCTCCGGCAGCTCCCGCCCGCCCTCGCGCGCCCGGGAGAGCAACCTGCGCGCCTCGGCGGAGACCGCTCCGACGTCGCGCGTCATCCGGGCGTCCCCGCCTTGTCGAGCGCACGCTCGAGCCTGCCGGCCGCGTCCTCGAGCCAGCTCCGCGTGGCCTCGTGCTCCCCACCCTCGGGCAGCGCCTCCGCGAGCTCGGCGAGCTGGCGGATGCGCGCCAGGATCTCCTCGCGCCGAGCCTCGGCGTCGCGGCGCACCTCGTCCGCGGTCGCCGAGCGCGTCTTGAACCGCGCGATGGCCTGCTCGAGCGTCCCTGCCGCGGACACGCTGCCCTGCACGAGCTCGGTGGACTCCTTGGCCGCCTCGGCCGTCACCGTCACCGCGAACCGGATCTCGTCGATCGACCGCGTGGCCTCGCTCGCGGCCTCCTGGATGCTCTCGATGAACGCACCGATGTCGCGCGTCGCCGCGCTCGAGCGCTCGGCCAGCTTGCGCACCTCGTCCGCGACGTTCGCAAAGCCCATCCCACGCTCGCCCGCACGGCTCGCCTCGATGGCGGCGTTGAGCGCCAGGAGGTTCGTGCGCGACGCGATGTCCTCGACGAGCTCGACGATCTGATGGATCTCGAGCGCCCGATCGCCGAGCGCGCGGATCCGATCGAGCAGCACCTCGAGCGAGCTCGCCTGGTGCACCGCGCCCTTGGCCACGCGCCGCGACGCGCCGAGGATCGCGCGCGAGCCCTTCGCGACCTCCTCGCCCGAGCGGCGGACCTCCGCCACGAGCGAGCCGATGCTGTCGAGCATGTGGTTGAGCGCCGCCGTGACCGACCCGAGCTCGTCCGGCGTCGCGGTGCCCCGCGCGGTCAGGTCCCCCTGCGCCGCGGTCGAGACAAGCGCCAGCAGGCGCGCGATGCCGCCCTCGAGACGCTGCTTGTCCTCGTCCGAACGGATGAGCGACACCATGCGCGCGACCATGTCGTTCATGGTCCTCGCGAGCTCCTCGAGCTCGTCCCCGGTCCGCACGTCGGCGCGCACCTCGTAGTGACCGTCGCGGATGCGCGCCGCCACCTCGGTCAGGTGGTGCACCGGCTCGGCGAGCTCCTTCGACACGCGCCGCCAGATCCACGCCGAGAACAGCCCACCCACCGCGAGCACGACCACCGCGATGAGCGACAGGTTCCGGCGCAGCGCCCCGAGCGTCACCCCGAGGTTCTGCGCCAGCGCGCCCGAGCGGCTCGTCACCTCGGCGACCTCCTTCTGAGACGACAGCGTCGCCGCGCGCGCCTCCTCGAGCGCCCGCTCGGCGTGCGCCAGGATCTCGTACTGCCGTCCCTCGAGGTCCGTGCGCGCCGCGAGCGACCACGTCGTGCCGGCGAGCGGCGTCAGGATCCAGAAGTCCGCCGACCGCCCCTCCTCGCCCGGGAAGACACCGAGCTCGGCGTCGCGGTTGTTGCCGAGCCAGGCCCGCGAGCCTGTCTCCGCCTCGGGCGACGGCGGCGCAGCCTTGCCCCGCCAGCGCGCGCGCCCGAGCAGCTCGCCGAGCGGCGGGAACGCCTCGCCCACCTTCGTGCCGACGAGCTCCTCGTCGAGGGCGAGCTCGATGCCGCCCGTCACGTGATCCACGAGCAGCATCTCGCCGGCGCGCCCGATGCGCAGGTGCCCCAGGATCGGCGCGAGGTGCACGAGCGCCGCCCGCGTCCCTCGCCCGCGTCCCTCGAGCAGCACGGCCTCGATGAGCGTGGCGATCGCGTACACCTGCTGCTGGTGCCCGGTCTTGACGAGCTCCACCGCGCCCGTGCGTGCCCGCCCGAGCGCCTCCTTGACCTGCGCCTCCGCCCGCGCCATGCCGCCGCCGAGCGTCCCGAGCTGCGAGCGGAGCAGCGACTCCTCCGAGCGCTGCACGCCGATCTGCAGGCCCTCCGTGTACGCGAAGCCCAGCACGAGCGCGATCGCCAGCGCGGGCCAGAGCACGAGCAGGAGCAGCCGCCTGCGCACGCGCGCCAGGACGCTCGCACGCTCGAGGCTCACGGTCGCTCCATGCGCAGCCCCGACAGTGTTCCCGCCACGTCGAGGTGCGACTCCGCCTCCGCCCCGAGGCCCAGCACGCGATCCACCATCAGCGCCGCGCGCAGGAGCGGCTCGTCTCCTCGCCGGGCCGCGACCACCACGAGCGGCGCCCCCGCCAGCGGATCGACCGCCGTGGTGCGGGACAGCACGCACTGCAGGTCCACGACCGGGACGAGCTGCCCGCGCAGGTGCACGAGCCCCCGCACCGCCGGCGGCGTCCCGGGCACCGGGGTCATGTCCCCGAGCGCGATCACCTCGCTCACGTCGTCGAGGGGCAGGCCCACGGCCCGGCCTCCGACGAGCACCACCAGCTCAGTACCCGCGAGCGTCCCGCCCAATCACACCGCCACCGGCAGCACGCGGCGCCGGACGAGCTTGATGCTCAGCAGCCGGTACAGCATCTTCGTCACGTCGAAGGAGCCCATCTTGGACTGCCGGATGATCTCCTTGACGGTGTGCTTGCCGTTGACGAGCTCG
The DNA here is from genome assembly GCA_964593795.1 of uncultured Myxococcales bacterium. GTDB lineage: Bacteria > Myxococcota_A > Polyangia > JAHFDS01 > JAHFDS01 > JAHFDS01. The sequence goes on from CAZQJC010000019.1 coordinate 13,016, forward strand.
AGCACCGCGAGCTCCTCGCGCGTCAGCTTGGCGCGTCCCACCTGGGCGAGCGCGTCCTCGTTGCGCAGGAACACCGTGTCGAAGTTGTCGACCTCGCGCTCGATGAGGTGCCACTCGTCCACGCGGCGGAACCCCTCCATGAGGAGGCCATCGACCGCGAGCCCGAGCGACGCGTCGAGCGCCACCGGCGGGAGATCCTTGGTCGCGCGGAACGCGAACCGACCGCTCTTCCAGCGCAGGATCTCGTAGCAGAGCTCGCTCGTCTGCTGGGCGATGACCTGCTTGAGCTCCACCTCGGTCACGTAGCCGAGCTTGACGAGTTGCGCGCCGAAGAGCTTGGTCGGCGCGTCCCCACGCGAGCGCAGGAACAGCTCCAGGTCCTCGCGCGTCATGAGCTTGTTCTCGACGATGAAGCGGCCGAGCAGGAACTCCTCGCTCACGCCCGCCGCCGCCGCGAGATCGATCTTGCCCGCGCGGAAGAACACGTCGACCTTCGCCGCGTCCTTGCCGCCGCCCTGGCGCGTCACCGTGAGGATGCCGCCCTGGTGCTGGATCGACAGCATCTGCAGCACCTCGGCGAGCGGGATGACGCGCAGGTCGCCGGTCAGCACCGCGTCGGGCCCGCTCACGAGCTCCGGGCTCGTCGCGCGCACCGCCGACAGGATGGCCTCGAGCGCCGAATCCTCCAGCGCCGAGCGGATCGTCTCGCGCAGCCGCTCCTGCGTCTCGCCGTCCGACAGCGCCATGCGCTCGTCCTCGTCGTCCGCCGAGTCCACGAAGCGCTGGAGCACCCGCGACGCCACCGTCGCGCGGACCTCCTCGAGCGCCTCGCGCCGCGCCGCCGACGCCTGATCCGCGGCCTCGACGATCGCCTCCGCCGCCTCGATGAGGTCCTCCTCGTCGAGCTGCGCCGACGGGATGAGCGGCTCCTTGTCCGGAGCCGCGAGGCGTGAACCGTCCTGCTTGTCGATCGTGTGCTGGACGACCGCGAGGATCGCCTCTGGCGAGAAGGGCTTGGTGATGTAGTCGACGATGCCCATCACCTTGACGAAGCGCTCGCCGACCTGATCGCCCTTGGCGCTCATCAGCACCACGGGGACCGAGCGCAGCGGCTCCTCCTCGGCCAGCGCGCGACACACCTGATAGCCGTTCATCCGCGGCATCACGAAGTCGAGCAGGATGAGGTCCGGTCTCCGCTCCCGCGCGAGCTCGATGCCGAGCTCGCCGTCGGGTGCGGTACGGACGTCGAAGCCCGCCTTGGTGAGCACGAGCTGCACCACCTTCAAGATGGTCGGGCTGTCGTCGATGACCAGGACGGAGGCGGCCATAAGCGGGCGCAAGGTAGCACGGGCGCCGACAGCGCGGATGTGCGATGATTTTCCCGTTGCGGCCCATGGTTTCGGCCCTCGCGGTCGTCCTGGCCCTGATCTGGGGACGCCCACTCGCCCCGGCAGGCGAGCCCATCGTGCTTCGCTTCGGCACGAACGCGCCCGAGGGCTCACCCTGGGCCGAGGGCGCGATCGCCGTCGGCCGGCTCATCGAGAAGAACACCAAGGGCCTGGTTCGCCTCAAGATCTTCCCGTCCGGCATGCTCGGCGACGAGCAGCAGATGATGCAGAGCCTCGCCGGCGGCGGGGTGGACGGCGCGGCGGTCTCGGCGGCCGCGACGTTCGACTACCTGCCGGAGCTGGCGGCCCTCGAGCTGCCCTACCTGTTCCCGGACGAGCCGGTCACCGACCGCGCGATGGAGCGCCTCTACCCGGCCATCCAGAAGACGGCCGCCGTCCACGGCTACCAGATCGTCGTCTACACGAGCGTCGGCTTCCGCCACCTCGGCTCACCGCGCCCGATCGAATCCCTCGCGGAGCTGCGCAAGCTCCGCCTCCGCTCCCAGCCGAGCACGCAGCACGCCCGCATGTGGGCCATGCTCGGCGTCAAGCACACGCCGATCGGCCTGCCGCAGGTGTCGCCAGCCCTCGATCGCCGCGAGGTCGACTCGTTCGACGCGGCCCTCGTGTGGATGTTCGGCGCCGGCTGGCACCAGCACATCAAGGCCCTGACCCTGACCGGCCACATCCATCAACCGGGCATCGGCATCCTGAGCCCCACTGCGGTCGCCAAGATCCCCGAGGCCCTCCGCGCCAGGCTCACCGAGGGGAGCCTCTTGGTCGCGCGAGAGAACATCAAGCGTGTCCGCGAGATCGAGCACCAGCTCCTGCGCCAGCTACCCGAGATGGGCGTCGCCGTCCGGCCGCCTACGCCGGCCTTCCATGAGGACCTCGATCGGGCCCTGGCCCCGATGCGGCCCGAGTGGCGCAAGAGCGCCTCACCCGTCGGCAAGAAGCTGCTCGACTCCATCCAGTCCGAGATCGCCCGCGCCAAGAAGTGATCGAGCCGCAAAGCGGCGCCCTCCGCCGTCGAGGCGAGCGAAGCGAGGCCCTCCCTCCGGAGCCGAGCGGCAGCGAGGCGCAAGGGCGTGGCGAGCGAAAGCGAGCCAAGACGCAGGGAGGGGGGCCCAGATGGGCTTCGCCCATCTGGGGGAGCGGCAGTCGTACCCCTCCTGCGGCGGAGGCCGCCGAAACCAAGTCTAGAAGAGCTGGCGGCGCTTCGACGAGCTCAGGATCCCGAGCTGCTCGCGGTACTTGGCGACGGTGCGGCGCGCGATGTTGATCCCGCTCGCGGCCAGCAGCTCGACGATCTTCTGGTCGGAGAACGGGTTCTTCGCGTCCTCCTTGCCGCAGATCTCCTTGATCTTGTTCTTCACGGCGATCGAGGCGACGTCGTCGCCATCGGAGCGCGAGATCCCGCTGTTGAAGAAGAACTTGAGCTCGTAGAGCCCCTGCGGCGTGTGCACGTACTTGTTGGTCGTCACGCGCGAGATCGTGGACTCGTGCATCGAGATGTCCTCGGCCACGTCCCGCAGGATGAGCGGCTTGAGGTGCGCGATGCCCTTGTCGAAGAAGTCGCGCTGGAACTTCACGATGCTCTCGGTGACCTTGACGATCGTGCGCTGCCGCTGCTGGATCGACCGGATGAGCCACTGCGCCGAGCGCAGCTTGTCCTGGATGTACTCCTTGGTCTTCGACGGCCCCGCAAGCGCCGAACGGTAGAACGACGAGATCTTCAGCTTGGGCAAGCCATCGTCGTTCGGCACGACGAAGTACTTGTCGCCCACCTTGTGCACGTACACGTCGGGCGTGATGTACTGCGGCTCTTCGGTCGCATACTGGCGGCCGGGCCTCGGATCCAGGGTCGAGATGACCTTGGCCGCCTCGACGATCTCCTCGAGCGGCTGGTTCAGGTCCTTGGCGATCGCCGCGTAGTTCTTCTTCTCCAGGTTCGACATGTGCTTCTCGATCATCGAGACGAGCACACCGTCGTCGACCTGCAGGTGCCTCGCCTGGATGAGCAGGCACTCGCGCAGATCCCGTGCGGCCACGCCCACCGGGTCGAAGAGCTGGATCTCCTCGAGCACCTCGAGCGCGTTCTCGGGATCGGCCGCCGCCTCGGCCGCCAGGTCCTCGACCGACATGCCCGACAGGTAGCCGTTGTGATCCAGGTTGCCCAGGATGAGCATCCCGATCTGCTCTTCCTTCTCGTTGAAGCCGCCCAGCTTGAGCTGCCAGAGCAGGTGGTCGAAGAGCGAGGTGCGCTTGGTCAGCGTCGCCTCGAGCGACGGCAGCTCCTCGCTGCCGCTGTCGCGGAACGACGGCATCGCCGGCTGCGACGAGTAGCTCTCGAGGTAGTTCTCCCAGTCGATCTCGTTGACCGCCGTCGCCGAGTCCCCCGACACCTCGGTCGTGGCGTCCCGCGGCTCCGCCGATGCCGTCTGCGGCATCTCGGTCTCGCCCATGAGCTGCTGCTCGGGGACGTCGCCGCCGATCTCGGACTCGCCGCGGACCTCCTCGCGCGAGGCCTCCTTGTCGGTGTCGAGGCCGTCCTCGAGCACCGGGTTCTCCATGAGCTCCTCCCGGACGAGCTCGGAGAGCTCCATCCGGGACAGCTGGAGCAGCTTGATGGCCTGCTGCAGCTGAGGGGTCATGACCAGCTGCTGACTGAGCTTTAGCTGCTGCTTGATCTCAATCGACATGGGTCTCTCCGCTCTCCGGAACCAGGAAAATCAGATAGTTGAACCTATCGCACCCAACATAGCACTTCCTGTGCCCTCCAGTAAAGGCCAACCGGTACGGAAGTTGCTTGAGGTGAGTCCGAAGTTGCTTGAACTCCGGACGAAAATGCGGTGGGACCCGTGCCCCCGATCGCATGCCGGCGCGGCGCACCTCAAGGGCTGCAGACGAGGGCCCGGCTTGATGGCCGCCTTCCGAGGCGGCCACTCGTCAACTCGTGCGACGGGCGCGCAGCGACGCCTCGACGAAGGCGCGGAAGAGCGGGTGCGGAGACATCGGCCGGCTCTGGAACTCGGGATGGAACTGGCAGCCGACGAAGAAGGGATGGTCCGGTAGCTCGACCATCTCGACGAGGCGCGCGTCCGGCGACAGGCCCGAGAACACCAGGCCCGCCGCGGAGAGCTGGTCGCGGAACGTGTTGTTCACCTCGTAGCGATGGCGGTGCCGCTCGGAGATCTTGCTCGCGTGGCCGTACGCCGCGGCCGCCCGGCTGCCTGCGACCAGGTGACAAGGGTAGGCGCCGAGGCGCATCGAGCCCCCCTTCTCGCTCACCTGCCGCTGCTCGGGCAGGAAGTCGATCACCGGGTGACGCGCGTGCTGCTCGAACTCGGTCGAGTTCGCCCCCTCGAGCCCGGCCACGTGCCGCGCGAACTCGATGACCGCGATCTGCATGCCGAGGCAGATGCCGAAGTACGGGACCTTCTTCTCGCGTGCGTAACGGGCCGCGAGGATCTTGCCCTCGATGCCACGCTCCCCGAAGCCGGGACCGACGAGGATGCCGTCCACGCCGTCGAGCGCCGCGGTGCCCTCCTTCTCGAACGTCTCGGAGTCGAGGTGGCGGATCTCGACGCGGCAGTCGCTCGCGATGCCGCCGTGGACCAGCGCCTCGTTGATGCTCTTGTAGGTGTCGACGAGGTGGACGTACTTGCCGACGAAGCCCACAACGATGCGCGAGCGCGCGTTCTTGACCTTGTCGACCACGCGCTCCCACTCGGTGAGCGCCGCGGCACGGCTCCAGATGTTCAGCAGGTCAGCGATCTTCTCGTCGAGACCCTGCCGGTGGAACATGAGCGGCGCCTCGTAGATCGATTCCACGGTGCGCGACTCGAAGACCGCGTCGAAGCCGACGTTCGAGAAGAGCGCGATCTTCTTCCGGATGGCCTCGTCGAGCTCGCGGTCCGAGCGGCACAGCAGCACCTCGGGCTGGATGCCGATCTCGCGCAGCTTCATGACCGAGTGCTGCGTGGGCTTGGTCTTGAGCTCGCCCGCCGCGCCGATGTACGGCACGAGCGTCAGGTGCACCGAGACGCAGTTCGCGGCCCCGATCTCGATGCGCAGCTGGCGCAGCGCCTCGATGAACGGCAACGACTCGATGTCGCCGACCGTGCCGCCGACCTCGACGATCACGCAGTCGGCGTCCTCGCCCACACGACGGACGCGCGTCTTGATCTCGTCGGTGATGTGCGGGATCACCTGCACGGTCGCGCCCAGGAACTCGCCGCGCCGCTCCTTGCGGATGACGGTGTCGTAGACCTGCCCGGTGGTGAAGTTGTTCAGCCGCGACATGCGCCGCGACGTGAAACGCTCGTAGTGCCCGAGGTCGAGGTCGGTCTCTGCGCCGTCGTCGGTGACGAACACCTCCCCGTGCTGGTAGGGGCTCATCGTCCCGGGATCCACGTTGATGTAGGGATCCATCTTGAGGAGCGTGACGCGCAGGCCTCGCGCCTCCAGGAGCGCCGCGATCGACGCCGAGGCGAGGCCCTTGCCCAGCGAGGACGCGACGCCCCCGGTGACGAAGATGAACTTCGTCTGTCGGCCCTTCTGGCCGCGCGGATCGGAAGACGGACGCTCACTCCTCGGCATGGCTTGCTCCCCTGGCCCTCCGGCCGAACAGATTTGCCGATTAAATCAGCAATTACAGGGGGTTGCCACGCCGGTCCTGCCGCCGTTCGGTGCAGCCCGGGAGCAGACGATAGGGGCGTTGCCCTGTCCTGTCAACCGGTGGATCGGCCGGTCCTGCGGTGCGGCTTACCTTGCGCACCTTGTGTTGAAAGTTCGACAACGCTGACGGAATGGTGAATTCCTGACACATGGCGGCCACGTCATTTCAATGCCTTGCTTTCGATCTCGACGCGGCGCGTTCTTTGCTGTATCTGGCAGCGTCTTCGTTTGACCTAGAGGGGCCCAACCCGTGTCCACGCTCTCACGCTTCCACCGAGTGAACTTCTGGTTCAAGCACCACCTCATCCTCGTGCCGCAGTCGCTGCTGGCGCAGGTGATGCTCGCCGCCATGATGGTGCGCTATCGCGTCTGGAAGACGCCGGTGCGCACGCTCCTCGCCCGCGCCAAGAGCGCCGATGCCCTCGGCGTCGAGACGCCGAGCGTCGCGATCGCCGGCGCCCGCCGCTTCCGCTAGCCCCCGGACCTCCGGCGCCCACGCCGGCCCTCCACCGAATCTGATGAGCTGAGCACCCGCACGTGACGCCGGCACGCTCGCGACTGCCTTGCTCGCCCGCTGGCCCGCTCGCCGTTCTCGCAGCCATCTTCGCGACGCGCTCGGCCGGGCTCGTCGTGCCGATCTTCAACTCCGACGAGGCCTACCTCGCCACCACCGCCGAGGTCCTCCGTTCCGGTGGCCGCCTCTACCTCGACGTGGCGGATCGCAAGCCGCCCCTCGTGCCCTGGATCTACCGCGCGCTGTTCGAGCTCGCGGGGGGCCCGAGCCTCGTCGTGGTGCACCTCGCCGCCGTGCTCGCCCTGGCCGTGACGGCGGCCTTGCTCGCCGCGTTCGCGCGGCGGTACCTCGAGCCGGCGCAGCCGGGCGCCACGCGCGCGACCCTGGCGCTCTTCGTGGTCGCGCAGGCGGCCGGCCCGCCTGCCGAGACGCTCGCGGCGAACTTCGAGATCTTCATGCTGCCGCTCTACGCGGGCGCGCTCTTCTGCGTGCGACGCGAGCGCGCCTGGGCGGACCTGCTCGCCGGCGCGCTGCTCGCCGCTGCGAGCCGCGCAAAGCAGCCAGCCGCCCTGGGCGGCGCGGCGCTGGCGTTCGCGGTGATGACCCGCGCGGGCTGGCCCGCGAGACTCGCGGGAGCCGTGGCGGGCCTGGCCGGCGCGGCCGTCGTCCTCGGCGCCGCGGCGGTCGCGATCGGCCGGGACGCGGCGCCCGCAGCGTGGTTCTGGATGTTCTCCGGCCAGGGCGGCTACCTCGGCGGCGTCGCGATCGCCACGCTGGCCGGCCGCCTCGCGGTGGGCGCGCTCGGCTTCCTCGTCCCGAACGTCGTGATGACGCTCGGTCTCCTCGGCCAACGCGCCGGCGGCGTCGATCCGGCCACGCGCAGGCTCCTGTGGGCGTTCCTCGCGGCGTCGATGCTGGGCGTCTCGGTCGGCTTCCGCTTCTTCGGCCACTACTTCCTGCAGCTCCTGCCGGCGGCGTGTCTGCTCGCGGCACCGGCCGTTGCGCGCTGGCTCGCGGGCCCACGCCGGCGCCTCGCGATCGGTGCCCTCGCCGTGCCGGCCGTCGCGGCCGCCATCGTCGGCTTCTGGGGCCCCGAGCTGACCGGCATGCCGCGCTATCGCGTCCTCGCCGACGCCGTCGCCGCCCGCACCACACCCGGCGATCGCGTGCTCGTGTGGGGACACTTCCCGGAGCTGCTCTGGGCCGCGCGGCGGCCGCCAGCGACCCGCCTCATCCACACCGGCTTTCTCACCGGGGCCTCGGGCGGACGCGAGCCGGGCCCGGCCACGCTCGCCCACGCGAGCCCCGAGGTCTGGGAGCTGTTCTTCGGCGACCTCGAGCGTCACCCGCCCGCGCTCGTGGTCGACACGAGCCCCGCGCGGCTGCGCGACTACGAGCACTATCCCATCACCCTCTTCCCGAGGCTCGACACCTGGCTCCGCGCGCGCTACGCGCCGGTCGCGACGGTGGAGGGCTACACGCTCTACGGTCGGGCCGATGCCCCTTCCAGGCCGTAAACGTGACTGATAGGTTGGCCGACCGATGATCGGAAAGCGCGCGCTCGGATTCGTCTCCACGGCCGCCGGAGCCACGGCCGCCCGGCCCGTGCTCGCCGTGCTGCTGCTCGTCGCGAGCGCGATACCGATGGGATGGCTCACCACGCAGCTCGAGCTACGCACCGACTTCAAGGACCTGCTGCCGAAGGACCGCCGCAGCGTGCTCGAGCTCGAGCGCGTGCAGAAGCTGGTCGCCGCGGCGGGTGGCCCGAGCCTGACGATCGCGATCGAGGGCGACGACCTGCCCGCGATGAAGCGCTTCGCGGACGCGGCGGGCAAGGCGCTCTCGGCGATGGGCAAGGACGCGTTCACGCAGGTGGACGTGACGGTCAGCAAGGAGCGCGAGTTCTTCAAGCAGAACCGCTTCCTCTACGCCGACCTCAAGGACCTCGAGGCCGTGCGCGACGCGCTGCACAGGCGCGTCCTCAAGGAGGGCGGGCTTGACCTCGGGCTCGACGACGACGGCGAGAAGGCCGACGACCTCGACGCGCTCGGCAAGCGGTTCAAGAAGAAGGCGGAGGCGGCCGACAAGTTCCCCGACGGCTACTACGTGGGCGACGGCGGCAAGCTCCTCGCCGTGTTCGCGACGATGGCGGCGAGCTTCGGCGACATCGACCAGAGCGAGCAGCTCATCGCGCGCGTGCAGCGGGAGCTCGACGCGCTCGGCCCGGCGTCGTTCCACCCGTCGGTCCGCTTCATGCTGACGGGCGAGGCGATCACGGGGGTCGACGAGTACAAGGAGTTCCGCGGCGACCTCCTCGTGTCGTCCACGCTCTGCATCTCCGCGGTGCTCCTCTCGATCGTCCTCTTCTACGGCCGGCTGCGCTCGCTCGTCGTCATCGGGACGTCGCTCCTCATCGGCGTGGCCTGGACGTTCGGGCTCGCGCGCCTCCTCATCGGCTACCTGAACGGCTCGACGGCGTTCCTCGGCTCGATCGTGGCCGGCAACGGCGTGAACTTCGGCATCATCTTGCTCGCGCGCTACTTCGAGGAGCGGCGCCGCGGGCACGCTCCCGACCGCGCGATGGCCATCGCGGTCGAGACGACGGCGCCGGCCACGCTCGGCGTGGCGCTCGCCGCCGGCATCGCCTACGGCTCGCTCTCGATCACGAGCTTCCGCGGCTTCAACCAGTTCGGCGTCATCGGCGGCACGGGCATGGCGCTCTGCTGGATCGCGCAGTACCTCGCGATCCCGCCGCTCGCGCTCCTGTTCGACCGCGGCGCCGGCTTCGCGCGTCGCAGCGCCAGGCCCTGGCGGGCGCTCTACTCGGCGCCCTTCGCGGCGCTCGTGAGCCGCGCCCCGCGCGCCCTGGTCATCGTCGGCGTAGCCGGCTCGCTCGCGGGAGCCGTGCTCGGCGTGCGATACCTGACCGGCCAGCCCTTCGAGTACTACTTCGGAAACCTCAAGAACAAGGAGCGCAAGGCGGGCCACAAGCCGACGGCCAACATGGACGCGCGCGTGTCCGCCAAGATCCGCACCGAGGGCACCGACGGCATGGCGGTCATCGCGCACAAGCCCGAGCAGGTCGCGCTCGCCAAGGCCGAGCTCCTGCGGCGCAAGGACGCGGCCGATAAGGCGTGCAAGGAGCGGCCCGACGAGAAGAAACCGGGCAAGGGCTGCTCGCCGATCGGCGACGTCGCGACCATCGAGGACCTCTTGCCCAAGGACCAGGCGGCCAAGCTCGAGGTGCTCGCCGAGATCCGCAAGCTGGCGGCCAAGGCGCGGAACCTCCTCGACGATCGCGAGCGCGAGGTGGTGGACGAGAACCTGCCGCCGGAGAACCTCCGGACGATCGCCGCGATCGACCTGCCGAACAAGATGCTCTCGCCGTTCCGCGAGCGCGACGGAACGATCGGCCGCGTGCTCTACGTCAGCCACGCCAAGTGGGTCAGCGTCTGGCACGGCGAGCACCTCATCGCGTTCTCGGAGGCGGTCGAGGACCTGCCGATGCCGGACGGCGACCACGTCTACGGGTCAGGGCGGGCTGTCATCTTCGCCGACATGATCCGTTCGATCACCGCGGATGGCACCGGCACGGTGCTGGCGTCGTTCGCAGGCGTGGTCCTGCTCGTCCTTGTCATGTTCGGCGCGAGCCGTCACGCGCTGACCGTGCTCGTGACGCTCTCGGGCGGCGCGGCGCTCCTGCTCGGGTTCCTGGCGCTCAAGGACCTCAAGCTCAACTTCCTCAACTTCGTGGCGCTGCCCATCACGATCGGCGTCGGCGCCGACTACGCGCTCAACATGGTGCAGCGCTTCACGCTCGATCCCGACGCCCCGGCGGACCAGATCGTGCGCACGACCGGCGGCGCGATCCTGCTCTGCTCGATCACGACGACGATCGGCTACGGGGCGCTGCTGCTCGCGCAGAACATGGCGCTCAACTCCTTCGGCACCGTCGCGATGGTCGGCGAAGGCACCTGCGTCGCCGTGGCGCTGCTCGTCCTGCCGGCGGCGCGCCTCATCCGTCAACGGCGGACGTAGATCGGCACGCCCTCGACGGTGGCGCCCAGGCGATAGCGCTCGAGCACGCGAGCGAGCGGCGGGTAGGTCGGCATCGCGAGGCCGCGGAAGCGGTGCAGGCCCCCGGCCGCGGCGTCGACGATCACGTCGGGCGGCGTGCGAGAGAGGTCCTCGAGCAGCATCGGCCAACTCTCCGGGACGACGAAGCGCTCGCGCAGCGCCGCCGGAGCGTCGTCCTCGTTGGCCGGCGTGCCCCACATCTTTCCCGTGTGATAGTTCGTGAAGACGAAGCGCGTCGCCGGCACGCGATCCGAGAGGAGGTAGATCTCCGGCGTGTTGCCCCACACGAAGACGCGCGCGTCGGACGAGGTGTGCGCGCGCAGGTGCGCGGCGACGGCCTCGTAGGTGCGCGGCTCCTTCGGATCGATCGAGAGGTACCAGTCGTTCCAGGGCGAGAATGCGAAGAACGCGAGCGGCGGTGCGCCCGCGAGGATCGCGAGCGCGAGGCGCGCGGGCCCGGTGGCGGCCCGCCAGCCGCGGACGAGCGGCGGCGCGGCGAGCGCGCAGAGGGGCGGCAGGAGCTGGATGAAGTAGTGCTGGTAGAAGCGCCCGCCGAGCGAGACCGCGAGCGCGCCGGCGCCGAGCCACACGACGAGCGCGACGCCGTCGCGATCGTCCCGGCCACGCAGGTTGCGCGCCTCGATCGCGGCGCCGATCGGCAGCCACGGCAGCGTGTAGCAGAAGAAGCCGCCGCGCGCGGCGAGGCGCCCGAGCGCGTCGAGCAGATCGATCGACACGGCGTACTGGCTCGCGTAGCCGAAGGCCCAGAAGCGCGCAGCCTGGAGCGCGCCGGCGCGGTGCAGCCACAGGGCGCAAAGGGCCCACGGCGCGAGGGCACCCGCGGCGAGCGCCCCGAGGCGCGGCAGCGCGGAGACGACGCGGTAGGGAGCCGGCCACGCGGCCTCGCGCTCGCACACGATCGCGTAGGCGACCGGGACCAGGGCGAAGATGCCCTGGACCTTGTACGTCGCCCCGACGCTGACGAGGGCGCCCGCGAGCCCACACGCGAGCGCGCTCGCCGGTCGCGCGAGCGCGAGGAGCACGCCCGCCGTCGCGGGCAGCATGACGAAGAGCTCGGTGTTCGCGGCGATGAACCACTTCGGGATGCTGGCCATCGTGTACGCGCCGTAGAGCAGCGCCGCGACGGTCCCCGCCGGCTCACCCGCGCGCCGCCGCGCGATCGCCCCGACGAGGAGCGCGGTCGCGAGGACCCAGAGCACGCAGAGCGCGTGCACGGCCTGGATGGAATTGCGGCCGAACACGCGGAAGACCGCCGCGTAGGTGAGGTACATGGCGGGGGGCTTGTGATCGACCGCGCCGGTGTAGAGCGTCTCGCCGCTGACGAGCCGGCTCGCGACGCTGCTGTAGATCGCCTCGTCCGCGTTGTAGAAGGGTCGCGCGAAGAGCGGAAGGTGCAGGACCACGGTCACGAGGGCCACGAGGAGCAGGCGCCGACCGGTCACGGGCTCGCCTCCGCGGAGGCCCGGCCCGCACGCCAGAGGTTCCGCGCGAGCACCGCCGCAAGCGCGACGAGGAGGCCGTTTCGCAGGAGGAGGATGGCGATCCCCGCCGGCTGGAGGTTCGACACGAGCCCCCAGCAGGTCGGGAACTCGATCTGCGTGACCAGCAGGGCGGTGAGGTACAGCGCGCGCGCGGCGCGGGGGCGCACGAGCAGGAGCGCCGGGATCCCCCACATCAGGTACTGCGCCGAGAGCACGGGGGAGGTGACCCAGACGACGGCGATCGCGAGGCCGAGGGCGTCGACGACGAGCTGCGCACTCGCCCCGCGACGCGCCGCGCGCACCGCGCAGGCACCGACGGCGAGGGCGCCGAGGGGCACGCACGCGCGCAGGAAGGATGCGAGGAGCGTCGGCCCGGCGCCCACCACGTCCATCGAGCCGTACGCGTGAGCCGAGCGGAGGGGCGCGCCGGCGAGCCAGCCCGCGCCGGCGAGCACGCTCGCGCCGACCGACTCGACCTGCAGCCCGCGCAGCCCCTGGAAGCGCATCCCGGCCAGGAAGCCCTCGGGGCTGGCGAGGAGGCCGAGGGCGGCGGCCCCGCCGGCCACGGCGCAGAATCCGCCGAGCGAACGCCCGAGCTCGCGCCACCGGCGCCCGGCGACGAGCGGCGCCACGAGCGCCGGCCAGAGCAGCGCCGGGTAGACCTTGGTGGCCGCGCCCGCACCGAGGAGGACGCCGAGGAGCACCGGCCGCTCCGTGACCGCGCACAGGAGCGCGCCCGCGACGAGCGCCGCGGAGAACACGTCGATGCGCGCCTCCACCGCGAAGCCGACGAGGAGGAGGGCGGCGGCGGTGGCGAGGCCATAGCGCGGCAGCGCCCCCACCCCGAGGCGCTCCCGCACGCGCGCCCCGAGCAGGACCGCCGCGAGCGCCGCGAGCGCCGCGAGCGTTCCGAACACATACGGATAGGCGACTGGATCGACGGTGACCACCGCGGCGCCGAGCATCGGCAGGAGCGCCAGCGGCGGGTACTCGAAGGGGAAGTCGCGGTACGGCAGCAGCGCGCGCCCGCTCGGCGCCACGCGCGGCGCCCGCGACACGGTGGCGTCGCTGCGCGAGGCGAGGAACGCGAGATCGACCGGCGCGCCCAGCGTCAGCGCACCCCACGCGTGGTAGAGGCGCTCGTCGCCGTTGCGCAGGAGCTGGAAGCGCAGCGCCACGAGCGGCTGCCGCACCATCGCGCCGACGGGATCGTCGTCGAAGGTGCGGTAGAGCTCCGCGAGCCGCTCGGGCCCGAGCGCCGCCCCCGAGTAGCCGAGCTGGAACAGCGCCAGCACGACGAGGTGCGCAGCGAGGCCGCGGAGCTCCCTGGCCCCGCGTGCAGGGGGCGCACCCGGCTCGCTCATCGTCCGAGCGTCAGCGCCCCGATCACGGCGACGCCGACCGCGGCGGCCACGACGAGGCCGACCGCGAAGCGATCCGGCGAGAGACGCGCGAGCACCGCCACAGCCTCGGCGCGCGCCGCGTCGTCGGGCGGAGCGGCGATCACCGCCCGCGCGAGCTCGCCCGCGCGCCGGAAGTCCCCGCGCGCGAACGCCTCTCGCGCCTCGGCCAGGGCCGGCGTGAGCTCCGCCGCGGTCTGCGCGTCCGCCGTCACGCGCCTACGATGCACGGCCGGCGAGGCGGAGGCAACCACGGCGCTTGACCGGCGGGCGCCCATTCTGTCTGCTCCCTTGATGCGCCACGCCCTGCCCGCCGATCCGCCGCGCGACCGCCCCTTCGACGTGGTCGGGCTCGGAGAGAATTCGGTCGACCAGATCGCGGTCCTCGAGCGCTACCCCGCGCCAGGCGGCAAGGTGCGCATCCTGCATCAAGAACGGCAGGGCGGCGGCCAGGTGGCGACGGCGATGGTCGCGTGCCGGCGCCTCGGGCTCTCGGCCGCGTACCTCGGCAAGGTCGGCGACGACGACGCGGGGGCCCTCTCGCGCGCGTCCCTCGCGGAGGAGGGCGTGGACGTCTCCGGGCTCCTCACCGAGCCGGGCGCGCGCAGTCGCTTCGCCGTCGTGCTCATCGACCACGCCAGCGGCGACCGCACCGTGCTCTACGACCAGGACAGCCGCCTCGCGCTGCGCCCCGGCGAGCTCGACGCGGCGCGCGTCACGTCCGCGCGCGTCTTGCACGTCGACGCGACCGACCTGCCGACCGCGATCGAGGCGGCGCGCATCGCCCGAGAGGCCGGGATGCCCGTCGTCATCGACGTCGATCAGGCCGCGCGTGGGGTCGACGACCTCCTGCGCCTCGCGTCCGCGTGCATCGTCCCCGGTGAGCTCGCGTGCACGCTCGCGGGAACCAGCGATCGCCCGCGCGCCCTCCGCGCGCTCGCGACGCGCACCGACGGCTTCTGCTGCCTCACGCTCGGCGCCGACGGGTGCGCCGCGCTCGTGGACGGCGAGGTGCTCGCCCTGCCCGCCTACCGTGTCGAGGCGATCGACACGACGGCCTGCGGCGACGTCTTCCATGCCGGCTTCATCGCGGCCCTCCTGCGCGGCCTCGACGCCGTCTCATGCCTCCGCTATGCCCAGGCCGCCGCGGCCATGAAGGCGCGCGCCCTCGGCGGACGCCCCGGCATCCCGCGCCACGACGACGTGCTCGCCTTCCTCGCGGAGCGTTCCGAGCGCCTGATCCTCCGCTGATCGGGTCAGTTCTTGAGCGTGACGGGGGGCAGCGGCGGCACCACCGCCGGCTCCGGCAACGCCTGGACCGTGGCGACCGCCGGCGCGCTCTGCCCTGCTGGCGGCGAGGGTGACATCGGGATCGGCGCCGAGGTCGACACGCGAGGGGGCCGCGGCTGCAGCGAGCCACGCGACGCCACGCCCGGCAGCGGCACGCGCAAGGGCCCCACGTCCCCGCCCGCCGCGCGCACCCTCGCGATCTCGAGGAAGCGCTGCTGGCTGCGCAGGAGCGCCTCGCCCGGCCGCGGTTGCACGCGCTGGTACTGCCCGTCCGGCCCCAGCACGGAGGCCTTGCAGTTGTCGGCCAGCGCCACGCCGAGCACCTCGTGCATCAGGCGCTCGCGCAGCTCGGGCGCCTCGATCGGGAACAGCACCTCGACGCGGCGCTGGAAGTTGCGCGGCATCCAGTCCGCCGACGACAGGTAGACCTCGGGCTTGCCGCCGTTCTCGAAGTAGAACACCCGCGAGTGCTCGAGGAAGCGATCGACCACCTTGATGACGCGGATGCGCTCCGACACGCCCTTGATCCCGGGGCGGAGGCAGCAGATGCCCCGCACGAGCAGATCGATCTGCACGCCCGCCACCGACGCCTTGTAGAGCGCCTGGATCACGGTCGGATCGACGAGCGCGTTGAGCTTGGCCACGAGGCGACCCCGCGCACCGAAGGAGGCCTCGCGCTCGATGAGCTCGATCACCCGGTCCCGCAGCTTGAGCGGCGCGATCGACAGCTTCTTCCACTGGGCGGGCAGTGAGTTCGCCGTCAGGAAGTTGAACAGCGCGCCCACGTCCTCGCCGAGCGCAGGGTCGGCCGACAGGAGCGAGCAGTCCGTGTAGAGGCGCGCCGTCGTCGGGTTGTAGTTGCCGGTCGACAGGTGCACGTAGCGGCGCAGCCCGCTCGGCTCGCGCCGCACGACGAGCGCCGCCTTGCAGTGCGTCTTGAGGCCGAGGACGCCATAGACGACGTGCACGCCCGTCTCCTCCAGCTTCTGCGCCCAGCGGATGTTGGACGCCTCGTCGAAGCGCGCGCGCAGCTCCACGAGCGCCGTCACCTGCTTGCCGTTCTCCGCCGCCTTCTGCAGCGCCTTGACGATCGGCGAGTCGGAGCCGGTTCGGTAGAGCGTCTGCTTGATCGCGAGGACGCCCGGGTCGCTCGCCGCGTCCTCGATGAACTCGGTCACGGCCTGGAACGAGTCGTACGGGTGGTGCAGGAGCACGTCGCCCGCGCGCACGACGTCGAAGGTGGAGTCGTTACCCGCCAGCCGCGGCTCGAACTGCGGCGCGAAGGGCTCGTCGTGCAGCTCCTTGCGCTCGTCGCTCGCGACGACCTGCATGAAGTCCGGGAGGTTCAGCGGCCCCGCGACGCGGAACACGTCGCGCGGGCTCATGCGCACCGCCGCACAGAGCGACTCGACGACCAGCAGGTCGGCGTCCTGGGCCACCTCGAGGCGCACCGCGACGCCGCGGTCGCGCCGCTTGAGCTCCTTCTGGATCGCCTGCAGGAGGTCCACCGCCTCGTCCTCGTCGACGTCGATGTCCGAGTCGCGCGTCACGCGGAACGGGTGGCACTGCGTGGGCGCCGAGTCGGGGAACAGCTCCGCGACGTGCATGGCGATGACGTCCTCGAGCAGCAACAGGCGCCTCGGGCCCGGCCCGGGAAGCTGCAGGAGGCGCGGGAGCACGCTCGGCACCTGGACGATCCCGAGGATGCCCGCCGGCTGCGCGCGCTTGCGCTTCTTGAGCGTGATCGCGCAGTTGAGCGAGCGATTCGCGAGGTGCGGGAACGGATGGCCCGGATCCACCGCGAGCGGCGTCAGGACGGGGAACACCTCGTCGTGGAAGTACTTCGAGACGAACGCCTGCTCGTCGGGCTTGAGGTGCTTGGGCCGGAGGAGCTCGATGCCGGCGGCCTTGAGGCCCGGCACGATCTGCTTCCTGAAGTCCGTGTACTGCGTCTCGACGAGGTCGTGGGTCCGCGCAGCGATGGCCTCGAGCTGCGCCTGGGTCGTCATCCCGTCGGAGGAGGGCTCCACGATCGTGGCCTGCTCCTGCTGCCGCAGGCCTGCGACGCGCACCATGTAGAACTCGTCCAGGTTCGACGAGAAGATGCAGTGGAACTTCAGCCGCTCGAGCAGGGGAACCGAGGGATCACGCGCCTCCTCGAGCACGCGCGCGTTGAACTCGAGCCACGAGAGCTCCCGGTTGATGAGGAGCTCCCGGCTGGCGAGCTCCTCGAGGCTGGGCGCCTGCTGCGGGGCCATGACCAGATCCTAGACGCGAGGCGGCCCGGTCGCCACTCGGCGCAGGTGGCGAAAATGCTTGAGATGTCACGGGATTGTGACGGGACCCACCCCGGGGCGTGAAAACGGGTGCCGATCTGCGCGGAAACCTGCCCCGCGGGCGCTACATCGGCGGGGCAGGCAGCGCCCACTCGGTCTGCACGCGGCGGTAGACCGCCTCCGGCAACTGGACCAGCGTCGGCTCGGCCTGGGGATCCAGCCACTGCACGAGCGCGCTCAGGCGATCGAACGGCATCGCGGTGCAGCCCACGGTCTTGTTCTTCACGCCGCGCCACACGTGCAGGAAGATGCACGAGCCGCCGCCTTTCTTGGGCGGCTCCTGCGTGTTGTGGCCGACCACGACGACCAGCTTGTAGAGGTCGTCCTTGCGCTTCATGTCCTCCGCGGTGGTCCAGTCCTTGTCGGCCCCCTCGGCGACGATGCGGTTGTAGCGGGCGCTCGCCGGGTCATCGACGCACTTGAGCGCGTCGGTGGCCTGACGGTAGAGCCCCTTGGCCCCATCAGGCGCCTTGTCCGCATAGCCGAGCACTTCGCCGAGCGAGAACGCGCCCGCCGGCGAGCGCTTGTCGCCCTCGACCTTGAGCGGCCCCTCCGGCGCACCGTCCGCCGCCGCGGGTGCGCCCGCGCCGTGGAGGCCGATGCCCCACGCGAGCCCCGTCTGCCCGAGCACCACCGGCTCGGGCTTCGACACGAGCTTCCAGGCCTCGGTCTCGCTGCCGCGCTCGTACCGCGCGATGAGGCCGAGGTCGTCGGACCAGGCGGGCGTGACGATCGCGACGAGCTGCCGCGACGCGGCCGGCACCGGCGTCTTCGGCACGGCCTTCTTGGGCTCGCGGATCTCGCGCAGCGCCTTGTCCTCGAACCGCGCCAGGTACACGCCACCCTGCTCGCCGAACGCCCACGAAAAGACGATCGAGCGGCCGTCGGGCGACCACTTCGGGTCCGCGATGATGCCCTGGCGAGGCTTGATGAGCGTCCCCTTCCAGTTGCCCGCCGGCAGCCCCGCCACCTGGACGTCGCGGTTCTTGACGAACAGGAGCTCGTCCCCGAGGGGAGAGACGTTCACGCAGCAGCCGTCCTGCGGGAGCCGCTCGGGCTTGCCGTCGAGCGCGGCGCGCCAGATGGGTCCGCGCTGGTTGATGATGTCCTCGACCGCCGCGACGTAGAGCGTCTTGTCGTCCGGCGCGAAGACGGGGCGCCCGAGGTTCTTGGCGCCGCCGAAGTCGAGCTTCTTCCACGCCGTGTCGTTCGGATCGCCGAGCCGACGAAGCCAGACGGCGCCGATCGGGTCGTTCGACACCACCGCGATCACCCGCCCGTCCTTGGACGACGAGACCGCCGTGACGGCGCGCCCGCTCTGTCCCGGAGGCGCCTCGGCGATGCGGTGGAAGGACCCGGGGTTCTTCGGGTTGACGGCGTAGATGCCGGGCCCGTCCTTCTTGAGGTCGGCATAGACGAGGACGCGCTCGAGCGAGGCGTTCCACGACGGCACGGATTTCCAGCCGACCACGCCCTCGGCGAGGTTCGTCTGCTCGCCGGTGTCCATCCGGACGTGCCAGAGCTGCTGGTCGTCGGCCGGCTTCTTGTAGCGCTTGCCGAGCCAGCTCGTACGCGTGGAGCGGAAGAGGATCGAGCGACCGCCCTCGGCCCAGACCGGCGCCTCGTCGGCCTTCTGGTCCGAGATGACCGAGAACTTCGCGCCCTTGGCGTCGAAGAGCTGGTCCGCCGGCGGGAGCTTGCCGGCCTTGGGCACCGGCTTCCAGAGCAGCAGGGCGACGAGGAGCAGCTTCACTGCACGACCTCGATGCCCGACGCGACGAGGGCCAGGGTCTGTTGATCACCCACGACCTTCTTCGCCTTCTCCCCGGGCTTGACCGCGTCGTCCGCGTAGTGCTGCGCCTGGGCCTGCGGCAGGATCTTGAGCTCGAACACGCCCTCCGCGAGCACCTGCTTGCCCATGATCGAGGTCGGCACGAAGAAGCCGTAGTCCTTGAACGAGATCCGGACCGGCGTCGCGTCGGTCTTGTCGGGCGGCACGAGGGTCATCCAGCAGCCCTTCTTCTGGCAGACGCCGCTCACCTGGCCACGCACCTTGACCGTCTTGCCGGCGTGATCCTTCGGCGAGGCGAGCACGCTCGCCAGGGCCACAGGTGCCGCCTCGGAGAGGGGCGCGCCGAATCGCTCCGCCTTCGTCGCGGCCGCAGGCGCAGGGGCCGCGGCGGCCGGTGCCGCCGGTGCCGGCGCGGGATCCGCGGGTCGAGGCGCCTCGGCCGGCTTGCTGCAGGCCAGGGTCGTGGACAGGGAGAGTGCGAGGATCAGGCTGGAGTACCGCATGGTGCGCGCATGCTAGCCAGCGCGGAGCCCGTCCGCACACAAAAAGAAAGGGCCGCGGAACACCGCGGCCCTCTCCAAGAAACTTCAGCACGAAGCGAGCGTTCGCTCGCAGCGCGATCGGGTGAAGGAAGTTACTCCTTCTTCTCCTCGCCCTCGGCCTTCTTGGCCTTCTTGCCCTTCTTCTTGGCCGGCTTCTTCTCGGCCTTGTCGCCCTCTTCCTTCTTCTCCGCCTTGGCGTCGCCAGCCGGCTTGTCGTCGGCGAGGGCGGGGGTGGCAACGGCGAGACCGAACCCGATCAGCGTGGCGAGCATCGTCTTCTTCATGTGCGCATCTCCCTGTGGGTCTCGTGAGAGACCGTTTCTGGAGGAGCCCGCTCGGGCTCCAGTTGGCTGGACCTCTTTTCACTCGGCGTGCCGTCCCAGGAAGCAGTGTTTCCAGGTGGTTATCCGACGGGATCCGACCGATCGGGACAGAATGGCTCGACAGGGGCGCGGCAAACTGTCCCGCCTCCTCTGGGGCTGCAGCGCCTGTTTCCTGGACCACACAGGACAGGTGCCATCCCGTGCCACGCGTCGGCCCTCAATGGCCCCAACCCCTCTGGATGACTGGAGGAATTCTCGTGGCATGCCCCCTGCTCTAGGCAGGTGCACACGCAACGCGCGGAGAGGAAGCCATGAAGAAGGTACACATCGTCCTCGGAGCAACGGCCCTGGCAGCGGCGCTCCTGACCGGCTGTGGAGGAGGAGACGGCGGGGCTGCGGGCAGCGGCGCCTCTGCCGGGGGCACCGCAGGTGGCACCGCAGGCGGCACCGCTGGGGCCCCGGTCGACCGGCCGCGCGGGCAGTCGAGCTTCGACCAGCCGGTCGGTGGCAACGGCAACAGCCGCGGCGAGAACGGCGACACCGCCGGTCCGAGCTCGGGTGCCGCCGGTGGCGGGGCGCCCCCCGCGCCCGGGGGCGACACCACCAACCCGCAGCGGCTCATCGAGGAGGGCGACATCGTCAAGCTCGAGGGCACGACGATGTACGTGCTCAACCGCTACCGCGGCCTCCAGGTCATCGACCTCGCGAACCCGGCGAGCCCGACGCTCGTCGGCAGCACACGATTCTACGGGTACCCGCTCGAGCTCTACGTGCGTGGCTCGCGCGCGTACGTCATCGTGAGCGACTACTGGAGCTGGTGGCGTTGCGACGACTGTGACACCGGCTTCGACAACTTCCACGGCTCGAAGGTGCACGTCGTGGATCTCACGAATGCGCGCGCGCCCATGCTGGCCGGCTCGATCGACGTCGAGGGCGAGATCACGGACTCGCGCCTGGTCGGCGACATCCTCTACGTCGTCTCGAACGAGTACGGCGGCTACTCGGCGCCCCGCGGCACGAGCGCGGTGCAGGACCAGACCTTCGTCGCGTCGATCGACGTGTCGGACCCGCGCAGCGTCCGCCAGGTCGCGCGCGAGAACTTCCCGCGCAACGGCTGGGAAAACCACATCAACGCGACGTCTTCGGCGATCTTCGTCGCGTCGAGCGCGTACGGCTACTGGGACGGTCAGGGCGAGTGCCCGGCGCAGAACCCGAGCTGGGGCTCGAACCCGTGCACGCAGCTCACGCACATCGACATCACCGATCCGCGCGGGCAGATCACCGTCCGCGGCCGGACCATCATCGACGGCTACATCAACGACCGCTGGGCGATGGACTACGACATGGCCAACGAGGTCCTGCGCGTCATCGCCGCGCCCCGCGCGTGGGGCGGCTCGATCGAGGGCCCGGTGCTGCGCACGCTCCGTGCGCGAGACGGGCAGCTCACGCCAGTCGGCCGCCTGCAGCTCCAGCTCCCGCGGCCCGAGGCCCTCATGGCCGCGCGCTTCGACGGCAGCCGCGCGTACGTGGTGACGTTCGAGCGGCGTGATCCGCTGTTCGTGCTCGACCTGTCGGACGCGACGAACCCCGCGGTGACCGCGCAGCTCGACACGCCCGGCTGGCTCGATCACATCGAGCCGCGCGGCGATCGCCTCGTGGCGCTCGGCCACGACCAGGACCCGCAGACGCAGCGCTGGGTGCTGCAGGTCTCGCTCTACGACGTGGCCGACCTGCGGGCGCCGAGCCTGCTCGACCGCAAGCCCTTCGGCAGCGACTGGGGCTGGGTCCCCGGTAGTCGCGACGACTTCCAGAAGGTGTTCAAGGTCATCGACGAGCTCGGCCTCGTCCTCGTGCCGCACCAGCGCTACGAGGAGGACGCGCAGCACCCGTGGTGGAGCCGCTCGGTG
>CAZQJC010000020.1:0-69095 GCA_964593795.1 uncultured Myxococcales bacterium
GCGCCCGCGCCGCCGGTCGCGCCCGCGCCACCGGTCGCGCCCGCGCCGCCCGCGCCGGCCTCGCCGGTGGAGCCGCCCGTGGCCGGAGGCGTCGATCCGGTGTCGTCCTGGTGACGGCCCGGCCCCGACTGCGTCGACGAACCGCTCGACGAGCCCCCCATGACGCACGCGCCGTCGACGCAAGCATAACCGGATGGGCAGGTGGGGCTCGCATCGTCACAGGTGAACGCGTGCGGGCCGTAGTCGAACTCGCCGCACGACGCGGAGAGCGCGAGGCCGAGCAGGGCGATCCACGCGCTGCGCATCAGAACCTCACGTGCGCCGCGGCGCCCGCGAAGCCGGGGCCAACGATCGGCGCGATGGCCGTGCGGGGCTCCACGGGCTTGTCCTTGACGAAGAGCACGAAGGACGTGACGGCGAGCAGGCCGCCGCCGATGAGGGCGCTGTAGCCGATGAGGCGGTTCTGCTTCCAGCCGTCCTCGAGGGCGCGGACTCCGTCGTGGTACGGGCCGGTCGTCTGGCGCTTGAGCTCCTGCTCCTGGTCGCCGGCGCGCAGCATGAACACCACGCCCGTCCCCAGGGCTGCGGCGGCAGTGCCCGCCGCCGTCCACTTCCAGACGCGGAACCGCGTCGTGGTGCCGTCAGCCGCCGGGGCGGACTCGGGTTCGGAGGAGGTCGCTCCGCGTGGTGGCAGGTTCGCGAGGGGATTCTCGCTGTCGCCGTCGTCAGAGACGACCTTCTTCGTCGCGGTCTCGGCACCCGCCAGGCGGGGTGCGCCGAGGAGCAGCAAGAAGGTCGCGAGCCACGTCGACACGATCTTTCGCGTCATGCCACCTCCACAAGAAGCTCGAGCAACCCAGTACTCAGAGCGCGCGATTTGTAACGGAGGTGACTGTAGTTGTCAATGGCATTTTTCCCCAGGTGCTGGCGACAGTCCTACCCGCCGCGTGCCAGCCTGGAAAACGTCGCCAGGTCAGGGGTCTAGCGGGCGGATCCGACGGGGGCTGCCGCACATCCGGAGGCGGGCGCGACCTTCTGTGCCGGGGCGGCATCCCCCCGGGGAGCGCCGTCCCTGGGGGCGCCCGCATCGGCCCTCAGGGCCGCATCCAGCGCCGCATCGTGCGCCCGCCCTGCATCGGGTCGCCCCGCGTCGGCCCCTCGCGCATCGGCCCTCGGGGCGCCGTCGCGTGCGGCAGGCGCATCGGGCGCCAGCGCGGCGTCCGGCGCGGGGGCGCTGCAGACCGCGCCCGTGGGGAAGCCCTGCGAGGGCGACGCCGCCACGCGCGCCTCGGTCATCGGGCCGTAGTCGCCGTCCTCCGCGATCGGGTCCTCGGGGTGGTTGCGGTTCCAGAGACGCTGGAAGGCGAGCACCGACGCGCCGCGCAGGTCCATCGCACCTGGGCCGACGTAGTCGAAGTGCACCGGATCGCTCGCGCCCAGCCAGCGGAAGCCGTGGGCCTCGAACGCGGCGCGCCAGGCGGCGTTGTCGTTGATGTCGAGCGCGGTGCCGGTCTCGTGGTTGCTCGTGCCAGGGGCAGCGGCGAGCGAGATCCCGCACTGCCCGTTCTGGTACCAGCGGTGGAGCATGTACTGCTGGGGGAGCGTGCGCAGCATCGAGTTGACGCCGAGGCCGACGCCCGGGCGCTCGGCGAGCACGCGTAGCAGGAGCGGCACCGCGGGGCGCTGGATGAACGGGAACACGGCCGACGCGAGGGTGAGCTGTGGCTCGTCGGGGATGCGCACGAGCACGCCCGGCTGCATGCAGTCGATCTCGTCGACGAGCTGCTGCGCGAGGGGCCTTGCGGCCGCGGTGCTGCAACCCATCTGCGCGGCCTCGTCCACCGACTCCGCGAACGTCGCCGTGCCGAGGTCACCGATGCTGCCTTCCTCGCCGACGCCCTCGCGGACGCACGCGCCGAGGACGAGCAGGAGCGCGGCGCGCCTCAAGCGGTCTCCGCGGGGCGCCGCAGCCGGCTCCGGACGCGCTCGAGCAGGCCGGGCAGGTGCTCGAGCCGCCACCACGCGAGCGCCAGCATCGCGAGCGCCAGCAGCCCGAGCGCGACCGTCGCGGCGCCGAAGGAGAGCTGGTGGTAGAGCGACTTGGTGGCATGCCCGTAGACCAGCTCTACGTGGACCCAGTACGTCAGGAGCGAGGTCTTGCCGAGGATGCGCAGGGGCGAGAAGCGACCCGCCGGCAGGGCGCGTGTGATCAGGAAGGACAGCCCGACCAGCGCCAGCACCACGCCGGTGCGGTAGAGGAAGGCGTTCGGGCCGGTGACGCGCGCCTGGTTGTCGCCGAAGCTCCAGAGCGTGACGCGCGGATCGCGCAGGATCTGGCCGACGATCGCCATCACGACGCCGAGCGCGGCCATCGCGAGCGTGAGGTGCGCGAGACGCCCGCGGGCAGAGGCGCGAAGCCAGATCGCGCCGCACGCGACGCCGGCGAACGTGTAGCCGGCCCAGGGGAAGAAGGGGAAGAACGCGAGCGGCTTCTCGCCGGCGACGTAGGCGAAGAGCCAGCGCGGCTGCGCGGACGAGACGGGGGAGAGCTCCACGAAGGGCGTCCCGAGGATGACGATCCCGGTGGCGCCGAGGGCCACCCAGGGCAAGCGCCGCCGCAGCTCGGAGGGGCGGCACACGAGCGCGCACACCACGAGCGAGACGCCGATCGTGTTGAGGATATCGACGCGCAGCATGTCCTCGGCGTGATCGACGTGGGCGCCGCCGAGCGTCCACTCGACGACGCGGAAGGCGAGGCCGATGCCGAGGACCTCGAGGCCGCGGCGGACCGCGCCGCGCGTCGCCGCACCGTCGGAGAGGCCCGCGCGGGCGTCGCGGTGCCAGCGCAGGACGAGCGACACGCCGGCCAGGAACAGGAAGAGCCGCGCCGGGAAGCCTCCGACGTGCCGGCTCGACCACCAGGCGTTGCCCGTGCGGTCCGCATCGCGGACGAAGGCGTCGTAGAGGTGCGTCTGGAACATGGCGAGCACGGCCAGCCCGCGCAGCCAGTCGATGTGATCCCAGCGGCCGCGCGCCCCGCCGGTCATGGGTCCTTGAGCTTGTCGATGGCGCGGCGCTCGCGCTTGGTTGGGCGGCCCGCCCCCGCGGGGCGCAGTACGCGCACGGCGCGCGTGAGGCGCCGCAGCTCGAGCTCCTCGGGCGAGGGCTTTGGCGTGGTCTCCTCGATCAGCTTGCGCGCCTCGGCCTTGGCGATGTGGCGCTCGCACAGCGCCTGGATCACGAAGGTGCGCCGGCCGTGCGCCGACTTGAGGACGATCTCGTCTCCGACGCGCACCAGCTTGTTCGGCTTGGCGACCGCCCCGTTGACCTCGACGTGGTTCGCGGCGCAGGCCTTGGTCGCCTGCGAGCGCGTCGGGAGCAGGCACGCGACGTCGAGGAAGACGTCCAGGCGAACCGTCGCGAGCGCCTGCGCCGGCGCGGCGGGATCGCGGGTGCTGCTCACAGGCCCCACGCTACACGCGCAGGCCTGGGCCGTAAAGTCGTGGTCACGCGGCCGCGGGGGGCGCCGCCGCGGCGGCCCCGACGAGCGGTTCGCAGCGCGTCTTCTCGGCATCGAGGCCGAGCCGCGCAGCCAGCTCGAGCGCGCGCCTGCCGTGGCGCATCGCACTCGGCGTATCGCCCTCGAGCCGGCCGAGCTCGGCGCGCAGGCGGTGGAGCAGGAGCTGGACGTAGGGGTGCTTGCGGGCCCGTCGGTCGACCAGGCGCAACGTGCGCCGCACCGCGTCGCCGGCCCCGGCATCGGCACGCACGAGCTGAGCGCGGGCGACGGACTCCACGAGGAGCGCGTGGTAGAGCCAGCCGAAGCGCGCCTTGTTGCAGAGCGCGAGGCCCGCCTCGGCGTGCGCGATGGCCCCGTCCCGATCGCCGGCGTCGATGGCCAGGTCCGAGAGGACGCGCTCCGAGAAGGCGAGGGCGAGCGAGGCACCGAGGGCCTTCGCGGCGGTGCGGGCCTCCTCGACGAGCCGCGCCGCGTCCGCGGGGCGGCCGCCGAGGCGCATGCACTCGGCCTCGGTCATCGAGACGAAGGCGCCGATGGCGCGGTCGGGCACGCGGCGAAGGAGCTCGCGGGCACGCTCGACCACCTGGAGCGTGCGGGGCACATCGCGCGTGGCGAGCAACGCATCGAGCGCGACGGTGCAGGCGAGCAGCGCGGTCGCCGGATCACCGTGTCGATCCGCGAGGGAGATGGCGTCGGTCGCTTGCTGGACGGCCTGCTGGATGTCCCCGCGCGTCGTGCGGATGTGCGCGCTATAGGTCTGCACGCGCGCGAGCAGGCCCTGGTCGTTGGTGCGTTCGGCGTGGTAGCGGGCACGCTCGAGGTGCGCACAGATGTGGCTCCCGCCGGGCCCGAAGAGGATCTGCATGAAGTGCGCGTGGCGGTAGTGGACCTCGGCCAGGTCGCGTGGCGCGGCGAGGCAGGCGCCGAGCGCCTGGTAGCGCGACTCGAGGAGGCCGAACACGAACGCGTGGTTCGGGAGCTCGCAGAAGTAGTAGCCGAGGACCGCGCTCCGGTAGATGTCGAGCAGCAGCTCCTCGCGGGGCTTGAGCGTCTTGCGCCACCAGCCGCGGCGGAAGCCGGCGATCGCGAAGATGGTCAGGAACTGGTAGACGACGACGCCAAGGCAGAGGAGCGGCACCCAGCGCGGCAACGGGCGGCCGACGTTCTCGAGTGCGTGGAGGTAGTGTTGCATCGCGCGGCGGTACTCGCCCTCGACTGCGAGGCCGCGGCCGACGTAGAGGTCGGCGCGGGCGCGGACGAGCGCGTCGCCGTGGCTGCGCAGCGGCTCGGCGGCGGCGATGGCCGCGGCGCCGTCACCTGCGTCGAGGAGCGTGCCGGCGCGGGTGAGCGCGAGGCTCGCGGCGTCCGTGCCCGGCGGCGGCGTCGCCCCCTCGGTGACGAGCGCCTCCATCCGCTCGAGGTGCTGCGCGGCCTCGCGATGGGCGTGCCGAGAGCGCGCGAGCAGCGCGGCCTCGTGGTGGAAGCGCGCGGCGCGATCGCGATCGCCGGCGGCGTCGAAGTGGCGCGCCAGATCGAACGCGGCGTCGCGGGCGCTCGACTTCCGGAGCTCGAGGGCCTCGGCGACCCGGCGGTGCAGCGCGGCCCGGCGCGCGGCCGAGAGCCGCGCGAGCGCGACCTCGCGGGCCCACTCGCTCGCGAAGGCGTAGCGCTCGCCTCCCGATCCCCCGCCGCGAAGTGGGCGCAGGAAGCCCTCCCGGATCAGGCGATCGACCTCGTCGAGGAGCGCGTCCTCGGGCAGGCCCGTCGCGAGCGCGAGCGTCGCGAAGGGCACTTCGCGGCCGAGGACCGCGGCATACGCCAGCACCTCGCGCGCGTCGTCGCCGAGCCGCGAGATGCGCTCCGCGACGAGATCCGCGATCACCGCCGGGACCGCGCCGGACGGCGCCTGCTGGCCGCCGCCGGAGGTCTGCGCGAGCGCCCACGCGATGCCGCTCTTGCGGAGCGCGCCGCGCTCGACGAGCGCGCGGACGATCGCCTCCGCGTCCCCGGGCGCGCCCCGGCTCTCGGCCACGAGCCGCTCGACGAGCGCGGTCGGCGCCGCCGAGCCGAGCATCGAGCTCGCCAGCTCCTCGAGCGCCTCGGGACCGAGCGCGGGCACCGGAAGCGCGATGCCTGTCTCCTGCAAGGACCCGAGTAACCGGAGGACGCGGGAGTCGGGGTCGGCCGACCCGGCGCGCGCGGTCAGAGCCACGAGGAGGGGGCGGCCCCGGCCTTCGCGCAGGACCGCCTCGATCGCCGCCGTGCTCGGGTCGTCGAGCAAGTGCGCGTCGTCGATCAGCCACACGACCGGGCGCCGCGCCGCGATCGACGCGACCAGCGTGGCCGTCGCGGCCGCGAGGCGCTCGCTATCTCCCGAGTCTCCCGGGCGCGCAGCCTCACCCGCGGCCACGAGCGCGACCGCGCTGCCGCAGGCCGGGGCCAGGATCGCCGCCGCCGCCCTGACCTCGGGCGACTGCTTGCCGGCGTCGTCGAGATCATCGACCAGCTGCTCGACGAGCGCGGCCGCGGCGCCGAAGGGTCGCGGCGAGAGCTCGCCCGCCCGCAACTGGTGCACGGCCGCCGCGCGACCGCGTAGTCCCCCGACCAGCCCGCGCAGCTCGGCCAGGAGGCGCGACTTGCCCGCGCCGCGCGGTCCCACGCAGACGAGGGTGTGCCCCTCGCCGTGATCGAGCGCGCTCACGGCCTGGGCAATCGTCGCCAGGGCATCCGCGCGCCCGACGAGCCGCGGCTCCGCGGGCGTCCACACCTCCGGACACGCGGCGGCGGGCATCACCTCCATCGTCTCGGCGACGGCCTCCTCGCCGGCATCGAGACGCACCGCGGCGAGCCGCGTCAGCACCGCGGCGGCCGTGGCCGGCCGGTCCGACGGGGCCTTCGCGAGCAGCTCCTCGCAGAGCTGCGCGAGCCCGCGCGGCACCTGCGGGCACACCACGCCGAGCCTCGGCGCCGGCTCGTGGATGTGCTGATAGAGGATCGACGGGATGCTGCCGCCGAGGAACGGCGGTCGACCCGCGAGCAGCTCGAAGACCATCACGCCGAGCGCGTAGAGATCGGTGCGGGCGTCCACCGTCAGGCCCTTGGCCTGCTCGGGGGACATGTAGAGCGCGGTGCCGAGGACCGTCCCGAGCTGCGTCAGCCGCACGCTCTCGGTCTCGAGCTCGCGCGCGAGGCCGAAGTCCATGACCTTGACCTGCCAGCGCGCGTCCACGAGCACGTTCTCCGGCTTGAGGTCGCGGTGGACGATCCGCGCGGCGTGGAGGTACGCGAGGGCCTCCGCGATCTGGCTGACCACGCTGACCACGAGGTGCAGGCGCTCGGACGACGACAGCGCCGCGCCGCGCTCGCGGAAGGCGCGCGCGAGGTCGACCCCCTCGACGTGCTCCATCGTGTAGAAGTCGCGGCCGGCGTCCTCGCCGAGCTCGAAGACGCGCACGATCCGCGGGTGATCGAGGCGGATCGCCGCCCGGAACTCGCGTCGGAACCGCAGGCGCGCGTCCTCTCCCGTGGCCTCGCGGAGCCGCTTGAGGGCGACGTGCCCTCCGCTCGCGCCGTCACGGCACAGGTACACCGCCCCCATGCCCCCGGTACCCAGCGGGCGCAGGACCTCGAACCGCCCGATGCGCTCGGGCGCCGCCGACGCCACGGCCACGTGGGCATCGTAGCACGGGCATCCCGGGCCCGCCGGTCGGGCCCCGCCGGGGGTGGGCTGCCCCGCACTCGCCGAGGATCCAGCGACTTGCGCTGGCCCGCCGGTTGCTCCAGGGAACAGTGGAGGTCTTCGATGCGCAGCCGAAAGAATCGACAAGGACTCATGCTCTGGGCGGTCGCCCTCGTCGTGAGCGCCTGTGCAACGGCAAGCCAACCCGCACGCAAGGCCCCGGCCTGGACCGCCGGCGACGAGGATGCGCTCTCGCGTGGCCTCGCCGAGGGCTTGCTCGAGAGCGACTGGCTGGCCGAGGAGAACGCCACCCTCCGTCGCCCGCCCGTCCTCCGCGTGGTCCGCGTGGCGAACGCCACCGGGCAGGAGCTCGACGAGGCGCACCTCCGGCTGCTGGTCGAGCAGGCGCTCGGCACGTCGGGGCGCGTGGAGATCGCGGGGAGCGATTCCGATGCCGACTTCGTCCTCGTGGGCGAGGTCCAGAGGCGCGAGTCCAGCGACCGCCGAACGATCGTTTTCGCGGGCACGCTCCGCGCGGTCGTCGACGGTCGAACCGCCTGGCGCGGCGAGAAGCAGCTCCGCAAGCAGCAGGTCGCGCTCGAACCCTGAAGCGACCCGCGCACCTCGCTACTTCACCAGCTCGCCCACCTTGATCACCCGCCGCAGCACGTGATTGCCGAGGTCCGCCACCACGAGATCCCGCTCGGTCGTGAGCACGAGGCCGTGGGGCGAGTAGAGCTCCGCCTCCTGGCCGAGCGCGTCCACGTGGCCCGCGTGACCAGGCCTGCCGACGATCGTCCGCACGATGCCGCGCGACGGCGAGACCAGCCGGACGTCGTGACCCCCGAGCTCCGACACGTAGAGGTCGCCTGACGCGTCCGCCACGATGCCACGCGGGCCGTCGAAGCGCGCATCGGCCAGCGCGCCGTCGACGTGCCCCTTCGGACACGGCTGCGCCCGGCAGGCGCCCGCGACTGTCTCCACGCGGCCGCCGCGGACGACTCGCACGAGGTGGTTGTCGCCGTCGGTGAAGTAGACCGCGTCGCCGAGCCAGTCGAGGGCCCGCGGCCCGTGCAGGCGCGCCTGCAGCGCGGCGCCGTCGCGATACCCGGCCACTCCGTCTCCCGCGATCGTCCCGACGACGATCTCGGCAGGGATACCGCGCGCGTCGAGCTTGAGGTCGACCCTGCGGATACGGTGGTTGTTCTGGTCGGCCACGAAGATCTGCCCCGACGGGCTCGCGGCGATGCTCTTCGGGTTCTCGAAGCGCGCGGTCGCACCGGGGCCGTCGGCGAAGCCGGCCTGACGTGGCGCGCCCGCGAGGGTCCCGCTGCCGAGCAGACAGCCGTCGTCGGCGCACGGTGACGCGACGAGCAGCCAGCGCAACGTGGCGTTGTCCCCGTCCGCGACCACCACGAGCTCGCGATCGTCGCTGGGGCGGAGCACGGCGAGCCCGGCAGGGAAGGAGAAGCGGACCTCGCCGAGGGCGCAGCGGCGCGGCCCCGGCGGGCAGTCGCGGTCGCCGCGCTCACCGTCGCCCGCCAGCGTCACGAGCTCGGAGCCGCGCAGCAGCCGGATGCGGTGGTTCCGGCCGTCGGCGACGTAGAGCGCGCCCGAGCGACCGAGCGCAAGGCCGTAGGGCGTGTCGAGGCGCGCCTCCCGCGAGGGGCCGTCGCGGAACCCAGGCTGGCCGTCCCCCGCGACGGTCACCACGCACCCGGCGCCGAGGCAAGGTCCCGAGCGCCCGCGACGCAGCGCCACGACGGCCCCCAGCACGAGGAGGGCGGCGACGAGGCCGGCGGCGGCCCAGCCGAGGGTTCGGCGCCGGTGAGGCGCGGCCAGCGCGCCGCCGCCGTGCAGGGCCTCCGTCTCCGGCTGCGCGGCGTCGAGGCGCGGCTGCGGCTCGACGGGCAAGCGCCCGACGCCGCTGGCAGGCGTGTGCGGCGCCATCACCACCCGCGGACCCGTCGAGTGCTGCGCGAGGCGCTCGAGCTCCACGGCCAGCCACTCGCGGCTCGCACGCCCGCGGAACGGGCGGAGCTCCGCCGCAAGCTCGGCCGCGGTCTGCGGGCGCCCTGCAGGATCGCGCGCGAGCGCGCGCTGGACGACGGCGTCGAGCCCGGCCGGAAGCGCCTCCCCGCCGAGCGGCGGCACGCGCGCCTCGACCACCGCGCGCAGGCGCTCCGGCTCGCTGCCGCCCGCGAAGAGCCGGGCGCCCGAGAGCAGCTCCCAGAGCACGACGCCCACCGAGAAGATGTCGCTACGGTGGTCGACCGGGTGGCCGGCCACCTGCTCGGGGGACAGGTAGGAGGCCTTCCCGCGCAGGACGCGGGTCACCTCGCCGCTCGCCGCGGCCGCCTTGGCGATGCCGAAGTCGACCAGCTTGACCTCGCCGTTGGCGGACACCATCACGTTCGAGGGCGTCACGTCGCGATGGATGATCGGCACGGCCGTGCCGTCGTCGTCGCGGTGGGAGTGCGCGTGCGCGAGGCCGCTCAGCACCTCGTGCGCCACGTGCACCGCGAGCTCGGGCGGCATCCGTTCGCTGCGCTCCTCGTAGACGCGCGCGAGCTCCGCCACGTTCTTGCCGGCGATGCGCTCCATCACGATGTAGTGCTGGCCGTCGAGCTGGCCGAAGTCGAAGACCTGCACGATGTTCGGGTGGTGCAGGCGCGCCGCGAGGCGGGCCTCGCTCACGAACAGGCGGACGAGCTCGGGATCCGCCTGGAGGTGGGGCAGGATCCGCTTGACCACGACCTCACGGCGGAAGCCCCCCTCTCCGACCACGCGGGCCAGGAAGACTTCCGCCATGCCCCCGCGGCCGAGGCAACGCAGCAGCTCGTAACGACCGAAGGCTTCGGCCAAGGGGCCAAACCATACCCCCTGGGGCGGCCGAAGGGCGAGCCCCCGCGTGCCTCGGGGGCACCGCCCGCTCACCGTGCCCTGGAGCACGCCGAAGTTGGAGCGCCGCACGCGCCGCGGTACGATGCCGCCGATGCGTATCATCGACCTCAGTCGTGCGGGTGCTCTCGGACTCTTCCTCGTCGCCGGGCTCGTCGGGTGCGACGAGAGGGTGCAGCCAGGAACGGGGGGCACCGGCGGAGGCGGC
This sequence comes from uncultured Myxococcales bacterium, assembly GCA_964593795.1. Taxonomy (GTDB): domain Bacteria; phylum Myxococcota_A; class Polyangia; order JAHFDS01; family JAHFDS01; genus JAHFDS01. The sequence goes on from CAZQJC010000020.1 coordinate 10,309, forward strand.
GCGGGAACGGGCGGCGCGGGAACGGGCGGCGCGGGAGCCCCGATGCGCGACGGTCCGACGGCCGACGCCCGGGCAGCCGAGCTCGCTTCCTTCAACGCGGGCTTGCTGCGCGGCTTCGTGCGGCACGCCGAGTACCGCACGCCGATCGTGTCGCAGTCCATCGCGATGCTCTCTGCCGATGTCCTCTGCATGCAGGAGGTGTGGGCCAAGCGCGACGCGGACATCATCACGGCGATGGCCGCCGCCACGTACCCGCACCACCAGCGCTTCGACACGACCTACGACGGCGGCTTCGTGACGCCCGACGCGAGCCTGCCTGGTCGCGACGGCGGCGCGGGCAGCGGTGGCGCGGGGGCGGGCGGCGCCGGCGGCGCAGGCGGAATGAGCGGGTCCGGGGGCAGCGGGGGCGCAGGCGGCAGCGGAAGCGCCATCGCCTGCACGATGGCCGAGCTGGATCCGCTGCTGACCTGCATCAACGCCAACTGCATGGGCCGCCCGAACGATCAGCTCGTCCAGTGCGGACAGCAGTTCTGCTCGAACGAGATCTTCAACCTCAACGAGATGTGCCTCAACTGCATCGCCGCGAACCTGAGCATGACGATCCAGGGGATCGTGAACACCTGCACCATGCCCGGCGGCGGGAACCGCTTCGCGCAGGACGGCTCGAATGGCCTCTTGCTGCTCTCGCGCTTCCCGATCCTCGAGGAGGACCACCTCGTCTTCCCGTCGTTCCTCAACCGGCGCGTGGCCGTGTCGGCGCTCGTCGATCTACCCAGCCTCGGCAAGACCCGGGTGCTGTGCACGCACCTGACCGCGTCGTTCTCGAGCTCGGTCCCCTACAGCGGCCCGTACGCGAGCTGGGACGACGAGAACGCACAGCAGATCGAGCTCATGATCCGCTGGGGTGAGTCCAAGGTCCGCGCGGGCGAGCGGCTCGTCATCATGGGCGACATGAACCAGGGGCCGGCCATCCCGACCGCCATGCCGCCGGTCGAGGGCGAGGTCATGGCGAACTACCCGATCTGGGCCCAGCACGGCTACAAGGATCTCTACATCGAGGGGATGTCGAACCCGCTGTGCACGTTCTGCCGCGGCGAGAACCCCTACGTCTCGCCGATGGACAACCGCTCCATCATCGACCACGTGTTCATGAAGGACGCGACGCAGTTCAAGAGCGCGCGCATCCTCGACCAGCCGATCCAGGTGACCGTGCCGGACGCGGGCATCGAGGAGGGTCGCCTGAGCGACCACTACGGCATCCGCGTCGACGTCAGCAAGTAGAAGAGAGACAGCGCGCGCGACCGCCGTCTCAGGCGGCGCGCCAGCGGCGGGAGAGCGCGACGGTGCGGTGATAGGCGGCGAGCTGCGCCGCCTGCTCCGTCGGCGTGAGCCCCCGCAGGTGGGCGATGCGGTCCGCCACCACCGGCGCGGCGCGCATGCCCTGGTCCCGGTCGTACAGCAGGAGCTTCACTCGCCGGGCGAGCACGTCCTCGACGGTCTTGGCGAGCTCGTAGCGCACGGCGTAGTCGATCTCGGCCCAGAGGTGTGGCAAGTCCGGAGAAATGCGCTCGACCGGGCCGCTGACGAGCACGGTGTCCGCGCGCGCGCCGTAGTTGAAGACCAGGTGATCCGCGACGTCCTCGGGCACCTGCTCGAGGAGGCGCCGGCGCAGCTGCTCCACGGTCTCTCCCTCGGGAGCGCCCGGCAGGGCGCGGTCGCGGGTCGTACAGGGCCGCGCGTCCTCGCAGAAGCCCGCGTCCCGCAGGCGGTCGACCACGTGGTCGGTGATCTCCTCCGCCATGTGACGGTACGTGGTCAGCTTGCCGCCCGCCACGACGACGAGGCCATTCGGCTCGTCCCAGATCTCGTGCTCGCGCGGCACGGCGCTCGTCGCCATCGCGCCGGACGCGATGAGCGGCCGCACGCCCGCCCAGGTCGAGATGATGTCGTCCTGCGTGAGCTTCGCTTGCGGGAACGAGTAGCGTGCGATCGCGAGCAGGTAGCGGATGTCGTCCGCGGTGGCGTGCACGTCGGCCGGATCACCGTCGAAGTCCGTGTCCGTCGTGCCGAGGACGGTGCGGGCACCCTCCGGGATCGCGAAGATCACGCGGTCGCGGAGGAACAGCACCATCGCGCGCTGGACGGGCAGCCGTTGCGCGGGCACGACGATGTGCACGCCCTTGGTCGGCCGCAGTACGTCCTTGCCGAGCAGCTTCGAGGTCCACGGCCCGACCGCCGAGAGCACCACCCGCGCCTGTACCTCGGCGCGCCGGCCGTAGGGATCCTCGACGATGGCGCCGGTCACGCGCCCCCCGGGGCCCGTGACGAGCTCGACCGCGCGGACGTAGTTGGCGCACGTCGCGCCCAGAGCCTCGGCGTCGAGGACGTTCTCGAGCGTCAGCCGCGCGTCGTCGGTGTGGCAGTCGAAGTAGGTGATCGACCCGACGAGATCCTTGCGGCCGTTCAGGGCAGGCTCGCGGTCGAGGGTCTCGCGCGCAGAGAAGCGCTCGTGCCCGGAGGGCGGTTGCCACTTCGCGAGCGCGTCGTAGATCACGACCCCGAGCTGCGTCATCGCGAGGCGCTTCCACGACGCGGCCGGCACCATGAACTCCATCGGCCGGACGAGGTGGGGCGCCCGCTGCATGAGCAACGCCCGCTCGGTCACCGATTCGAAGACCATCTTGAACTGCGCGTGCTGCAGGTATCGCAGGCCGCCGTGCACGAGCTTCGAGCTCTTGGACGAGGTGCCGATCGCGTAGTCGCCCCGTTCGACCAGGGCCACGCGCAGGCCCCGCAGCGCCGCGTCCCGCGCCACGCCCGCGCCGGTGATCCCGCCGCCGATGACGAGGACGTCGAAGCTGCCCTCGGAGAGCCTGGAGAGCGAGTCGTCGTTGCCGATCATGGCTCGCGGAGCTGCACGTGGAGCTCGTCGAGCTGACGCTTCGACACCTCGTTCGGCGCGTCGGTCATGAGGTCCGTGCCCTTCTGGGTCTTCGGGAACGCGATCACGTCACGGAGCGAGTCCGCGCCGCACAGCAGCATCGCCAGTCGATCGACGCCACACGCGATGCCACCATGGGGCGGCGGTCCGTAGCGGAAGGCGTCGAGGAGGAAGCCGAACTTGCTGCGCGCCTCCTCGTCGGTGAGGCCGAGCGCCGCGAACACCTGCGCCTGGACCTCGCGCTGGTGGATGCGGATGGAGCCGCCGCCGATCTCGTTGCCGTTGAGGACGAGGTCGTACGCGCGCGCGCGCACGCGGCCGCGGTCGCTCTCGAGGTACTGGAGGTCCTCCGGGTTGGGCGACGTGAAGGGGTGGTGCGCCGCCGCCCAGCCGTCGTCGGTCGCCTCGAACAGCGGGAAGTCCGTCACCCACAGGAACTTCCACTGCCCCGCGGGGATGAGGCTGAGCTTCGCGCCGAGGTGCAGGCGCAGCCCGCCGAGCACAGTGTTGGCCAGCTTGGCCGGGGCGAACTGGAAGAACAGTAGGTCGCCCGCCTCGGCGCCGCACGCGGCGTTGATCGCTCCGCGCAGCTCGTCCGAGAGCGCCTTGAGCGGCGTCTGCGCCCACGCTCCGCCCTCGGCGACCTTCGCGCGCGCGAGGCCCTGCGCGCCCATGCCCTTGACCAGCTCCTCGAGCTTGTCGAGCTCGGCGCGGCTGAGCTTGCTCGCCTCCGCCGCCGGCAGCCGGAGCGCCTTGACGATGCCGTTCTTCTCGAGCGCCGCCTGCATCGGCGGCAGTCCGCCCCCGTGCTTGCGCACGACGTCCGACAGCTCCGTGAGCTCGAGGCCGAAGCGCAGGTCCGGCTTGTCCGAGCCGAAGCGGCGCATCGCCTCCTCGTACTGCATGCGCGGGATGTCGCCGATCTCGACGCCGAGGATGCCCTTCCAGAGGTCGCGCATGAGGCCGGAGATCACCCGCTGCACGTCCACCTCGGACACGAAGCTCATCTCGACGTCGATCTGCGTGAACTCGGGCTGCCGGTCGAGGCGAAGATCCTCGTCGCGGAAGCAGCGCACGACCTGGAAATACCGATCGAGGCCCGCGACCATGAAGAGCTGCTTGAAGATCTGCGGCGACTCCGCGAGCGCGTAGAAGCGGTGTGGGTTGAGGCGGCTCGGAACGAGAAAGTTGCGGGCGCCTCCGGGGGTGTACTTCACCATGAACGGGGTCTCGATCTCGAGGAAGCCGTTGTCGGACAGGTAGCGCCGCGTGATCTGGTAGAGCTGCGACCGCACGATGAGGTTCTTCTGCAGGGCAGGGCGCCGCAGATCGAGGTAGCGGTGCTTGAGGCGCGTCTGCTCGTTGGTGTCGATCCCGTCCTCGATGAGGAACGGCGGCGTGTCGGCGCGCGAGAAGATGACGAGCTTCTTGGCCTCGATCTCGATCTCGCCCGTCGCCAGCTTCGGGTTCACCATCGCGCCGCGCGAGCGCACGACGCCCTCGACACCCAGGCAGAACTCGCCGCGCAGCTCGCCGGCGAGGGCGTGCGCGTCGGCCGAGGCGTCGGGCTCGAAGACGACCTGCACGAGGCCGTGGCGGTCGCGCAGGTCGATGAAGACGCAGCCGCCGTGATCGCGACGATTGTGGACCCAGCCCATGACGGTGACGCGCTGGCCGATGTCGCTGGCGCGCAGGTGGCCGCAGCCGTGGCTGCGCTCGAGACCGGCGACGGTGCTGCGGACCGCTTCGGTCGACGTGCTACTCGGTGCGGAGGACATTGGACGGGCGAGTCTAGCTGCCTTGACACAGCGCGGCAAGATGGCAGGCTACCCCGGTGACACCCGAGGTGCCGCTGTCGGATCCGAAGGAGCTCGCCGCCCGCTCGGCCGAGCTCGAGCAAGCCTCTCCCGCCGAGATCCTGCGCTTCGCGCTCGCGACGTGGCCGGGGATCGCGATCTCCTCCGCCTTCGGCGTGGAGGACTGCGCGATCATCGACCTCTGCGCCAGCATCGTGCCCGGCTCCTCGCTCCACGTGTTCTCGATCGACACGGACTTCCTCTTCCCCGAGACGCACGCGCTCAAGGCCAAGATGGAGGAGCGCTACGGGATCACGGTCAAGGTGTGGAAGGGCAGCGTCACCAGGGCCGAGCAGGACGCCGCCCACGGCGAGCGCCTCTACGAGCGCAACACCGACCTCTGCTGCGCGATCCGCAAGATCGAGCCCATCGGACGCGCGCTCGAGAGCGTCGACGCCTGGATCACGGGCATGCGCCGCGACCAGGGCCCGAGCCGCGCGGGCATCCAGATCCTGGAGCGCTACGACCACAAGGACGGCTCACCCCTCATCAAGGTGAACCCGCTCGCGCGCTGGACGCACAAGGACACCTGGGCGCACGTGATGAAGCACGAGGTTCCGTACAATCCCCTCTTCGACCAGGGTTACAAGAGCATCGGCTGCTGGCCGTGCAGCCGGCCCGTCGAGGCGGGCGCCGACGAGCGTGCGGGCCGATGGGGCGGGCAGAAGGCCGAGTGCGGCATCCACACGTTCATGGCCCGCAAGGACCCGTCTCGGCCGCCCCAGTCGTGACCAAGTGACGGGTCCGCAGACGCTTCGCCTCGTCCACCTGTCCGATCCGCACGTCATGGACCTGGCGGGCGTCGGCGCGCGCGACTTTCTCTGGAACAAGCGCCTCGCGGGCGGCCTCAACTTCGCGCTGCGGCGATCGCGCAAGCACGACCGGCGCCTCCTCGACACGCTGCTCGAGCGGCTGCCCGCCGCGCACGCCGATCACGTGTTCGTGACCGGCGACTTCACGAACCTCGCGCTGCGGCCCGAGTTCGCCCTCGCGCGTCGCTACGTGGAGCGCATCGCGCAGCTCGTGGGGACGACGCGCGTGAGCGTCATCCCCGGCAACCACGACGCCTACACCGAGGACGCCGTCACGGAGCGTCGCTTCGAGGAGGCGTTCGGAGAGTGGATCGGCGAGGGCGCGCGCGGGCAATGGCCGTACGTCCAGCTCACGGACGAGCTCGCGATCGTGGGCTGCTCGAGCGCGGTGCCGACTCCGTTCCCGCGCGCCTCGGGCCGCCTCGGCACGGCCCAGCTCCAGCGCCTCGAGGAGGTGCTCTCGCGCGCCGACGTCCGCGCGCGGTTCCGTGTCGTGCTGGTGCACCACCCGCCGGTCCCGCAGCACGGCGGCGAGATGCGCCAGCTCGAGGATCGCGCGGGCTTCGCCGCGGTGATCGCGCGCGCGGGCGCGGAGCTGGTACTGCACGGCCACGATCATCGCGAGGTGCGCACCGACTTGCCCGGTCCGGATGGAGCGCGCGTGCCCGTCCTCGGGGTGACCTCGGCGACGTACACCTCGTCGCACGCCGAGCGCCGCGGACGCTTCAACGTCTACGAGATCGATCCCCGCGCCCGCGCCGTCGTGTCGATCCGCTCCGAAGTCGCCTGAACGGCGTCCCCGGCCCGACGAGCCGCGCCGCGAAACTAGGGACTAGGATCAAGGAACCGGAACGGGACGGACTCGGAGCGTTTTCGAGACGAGTGGAGCGAACCGCGCGGGCGCTGCGCATCCGTCGAGGCGAGCGCAGCGAGCCGCAAGGGCGTAGCGAGCGCTGCGAGCGAAGACGCAGGGAGGGGGGCCCGGATGGGCTGTGCCCATCCGGGGGAGGGGCGGCGCGCTCCTCCTGCGGCGGCCTCCCGCGGCCGCCGATCGTCAATTAGTACGACCGAGCCTTCGCGGGCTCGCACACGATCTCGCGGCCGCCGTGGAACTTCCCGCGCAGGCCGTCGAGCACACGCGGGCCGTCCTCCGCGGACACGGTGAGGTAGCTGTTGTTCTGCCGCAGCTCGATCTCCGCCGTGCCCTCGGCGAGACCCGCGTGCTCGCGAAGGATGGCCGCGATGTCAGCGGTCTCGATCATGTCGCGCCGCCCGAGATTCAGGTAGAGGCGGGCCCGGGATGGGTCGCCCTCGACCTGGGCCCGCGCCGTCACCTTGCCCGGCAGCGTCACCTCGCCATCGGCCGGCGCGCTGCGCTCGTCGCGATCGCGCCGTCCGCGCTCGTCGCGCGGCCCCCGGCTCTCGCGGCCCCCGCGGTCATCACGGGTGCGCCCCCGCGGCTCGCGCCGGCGCGTCGGCGCCTCGTCGCTGGACGCCTCCCAGGTGCGCGTCGGCTGCTCGTCGAGGGACGGCGCCTGCGCCGGCGGCGTGGGCCGCCCCGCCGCGCGCGCGAACCAGTCGCGCAGGAGCTCTGCGAACAAGCGCTCTCCCTGGACGCTCGAGGCGATGCGGCGCGCGAGCGATCGCCACTCGCTCCCCGGCTCGCCGTGGAGCTGCATCGCCAGCGCGTGGTAGCGCTCGCCCTCCGCGTGCGCCTTGAGCTCCTCGTCGCTGGGCAGGCGCCGCTCCTCCGGCTTGACCTTGTAGAGCAGGCGCAGGTAGTAGAGCGCGCCGAGCTCGCGCGGCCCCACGAGCGAGATCGCGATGCCGCTCTTGCCGGCGCGTCCCGTGCGGCCGGTGCGGTGCACGTAGACCTCGGCGCTCTCGGGGAACGCGTAGTTGATCACGTGCGAGAGGTCCGAGATGTCGATGCCACGCGCCGCGATGTCCGTCGCGCAGAGGAATTCGAGCTCGTTGTTCCGCATGAGCCCCATCACGCGCTCTCGATCGGCCTGCGTGAGGTTCGACGAGATCGCCTCGGCACGCCGGCCCTGCTTGCGCAGGAACTCGGCCACGACCTCGGTGTCGTCCTTGGTGTTGCAGAAGATGATCGCGAACGACGGCTGCTCGATCTCGAGCACCCTGCGCAGGTCCTCGGTGCGGTTGATGCCCGAGACCGGGTAGTACGCGTGCTGGATGGTCTCGACGCCGATGTAGTCGGCCGAGAGCGTGATCGTCTCCGGATCGCGCATGTACTTGCGCGCGATGCGCACGATGTCGGGCGGCAGAGTCGCCGAGAAGAGCAGCGTCTGCCGCTCCTTCGGCAGCCGCTCGAGGATGGCGATGATCTCCTCCTGGAAGCCCATCGACAGCATCTCGTCGGCCTCGTCGAGCACGAGGATCTTGACGCCCTTGGTCTTGAGCGTGCCGCGCCGCAGGTGGTCGAGCACGCGGCCGGGCGTCCCGGCCACGACTTGCGCCCCCGCCTCCAGCGCGGCGATCTGCTTGCCCATCGGCGCGCCGCCGTAGACGGGCGCCACCTTGATGCCGCGGTACTGCGAGATCTTCTCGACCTCGGTCGCGACCTGCAGCGCGAGCTCTCGCGTCGGCGCCAGGACCAGCGCCTGGACCTCGGCCTTCTGGCCGTCCACGAGCTTCTCCGCGAACGGGATGCCGAAAGCCGCCGTCTTGCCACTGCCGGTCTTCGACTGGATCATCACGTCACGCCCGGACATCGTCGGCGCCAGCGTCTCGGACTGCACCGGCATCGCCTCGGCGAAGCCCATCTCGGCCAGCGCGCGCAGCACGTCGTCGTGGAGGCCGAGCTCGGCGAACTTCTTCCGCGGTGGAGACGGTGGCGTCTCGCCGGCCGGCGCCGCGTCTCCGTCGGCGATGGCGGGGGACTCAGAGGTGGGATCGACGGACATGGAGGCTCCTAACGATTCATGGCTGAGGCCGCGGTCATCGCGGCGAGGTTCTGCTGGAGCGCGCTCCGCATGCTCGCGACCTCCTGCGCCTCGTTGCGCAGGAAGCGGAGCAGGAGCGCGTCGAAGCGCTGCTCGATCACCTCGAGCTCCTCGTGGAGCTCGGCCAGGCGCGAGAACGGCTCGCCCATCGCTCCGCCACGGAGCTCCTGGAACCGGCAGCGGTACCCCGTCTGGGCCCACCGTCGGTGCCACGAGGCCTTCCAGGTGTCCCACTTGGTGAGGACGTCTTCCTGGGTGCGACCTACGTCCTTCTGCCGCTCCGAAAGCGCGGAGTTCAGGTCGTCGAACAGCGCCTGCACCTCGCGGTGGCACGCGAGCTTCTCGGGCGCGCTGGCTGGGTTCCCCGTGATCTGGGGCTGCTTGGCCAGCGTCTCCGGTCGGAAGAAGACGTTCACGGCGATGGACACGACGAGGTAGAGCACTCCGCCCACCGCGACCAGCGCGAAGAGGCCACGCAGGGCCTGCCGATACCGTCGGAATTCCAAGTGGCGTGTTCCAGCCTTCGGCTGGAATTCCTGCGGCGGCTTGCGGACCACGGTGGTTGGTTCTTCCGCCTCGGGGCGGAGGTATCGCATGTCCTACACGGGCATGCCACCGCCGTCAACTTGGGGAGGGTATCGAGGCAGGAGGGGGACTACGGGAGGACGACTTCGAAGGCGCCCATCTCGCTGGTCTGGGCGACGCCGCGCAGCCGAGCCGCGCTCTTGCCGTCCTCAGCCGCGAGGTAGAAGCGGATCTCCACCATGGAGAAGGTGCTGCCGTTGTCGAGCACGAGTTGGCCCCCGGCCCGGCCCCCGAGCGGCAGGTCGAGCGGGAGGTCCAGTCCCTCGGTGATCATGACCCCCTCCTCCGACTCGCGAGGGTAGGGGCTGCCCTGGGGGGGCTTGACGCGAACGTCGAAGCGCCCTCGGTCGACACGGAGCACGTACTTGCCGGCCGCATCGGTCGTCGCCGTCGCCGCCACGCCATCCGACATCGCCGCGAGCGAGAGCGTTCCGTCCCGCGTCGGCACGGCCTCCACGACCGCGTTCTCCACGGGCTTCCCGTCGCCCGATCGGACCAAACCGGATAGACGGACCTTGGAGGGAAGCCGCAGGACCTGGGCTCGCCCGGTCGTGTTGTCGAGGGAGAAGGCCGGGTCTTCGACGGTCGCGAAGTCCGATCCTGCCGGCGGCTGGACCCGCAGCGTGTAGGTCCGCGTGACCATGCCCGGCTCCGGCGGCACCAGCATGAGCTCCACCCGACCGTCGGTCCCGACCTGGCCGCCAGTGGAGAACTCCGCGGCCGGCAGGTCCGACGCGGCGGCGTCCACGGCCGAGACCAGGGTCGTCTCCAGGCTCACGGTGCTGCCGGGCACCGGAACGTCGTCCCCGTTGTCGGGGCTGCCGCGCACGACGAAGCGGTACGGTTGAGGGGACGTGTATTGCGGCATCGCCACCACGCCGACGACGAGATCACCCTGGTCGTCGACGGTGAGCGTGGACGGCTCGAACGTCCGCCGCAGCGTCGGGAAGCCGGGCGCTGCGCTGCTCGGCTCCACCACGAGGTCGTAGGCCGCCTCGGCCTTCCAGACCTGCAAGCGGAACCCACCGTCGCTGCCCGTCACCGTGGTCGTCGAGGCCACGCGGCCCGTGGCCCGATCCACTGCTTTGACCGACAGGCCCGCGATCGGGATCCGGTTCGCCGTATCCACCACCTGCGCCACCACGCCGGTCACGTTGCGCAGCTCGCCGGGGGCGGGCATGCGCAGCTCGATGCGGTCGTTCGGGCCGAGATCGACGGTGAACTCTCGGGCCGGGCGGGGCGGGGACGACTTCGTCACCACCCGCATGGTGTAGCGATCGGCGGGCACGAGCAGCTCGAAGCCGTTGCCGGTGTCGCTCGCCTCCACGAGGTGTGCGGACCGCCCAGGGATCTTCGAATTGCGCCACACGCTGACCCGCGCCACCACCGGGGTCACCCCGTCTGCCTCGACCACCTTGCCACGCACGGCAAAGACGCTCGGCATCCTGAGCTCCGTGGCTCCATCGAGCTCGATGCCCTCGAGCTCGAGCGGTACCTGCGAGCTCACCGGTGGGGGGACCACCTCGACGAACCAGGTGCGCCCAGGCGGCGGGCCCGAGGCACCGTCGTCCTTCGCGGCGCTGCTCGAGCAGGCCAGCCCCGCGAGGCACAGCACGACGAGCCGCTTCACTGCGACTCCTTGCAGCTGAACATCCAGTAGGCCGTGACCAGGAAGCCATCGGTGGAGACGTGCCTGTTGACCGGCACGGCGCCCCCGGCATCGTCGAACTCGCGATCCGACACCACCAGCTCGAGCAGGTGCTGGATGGGCAGGGTGGTGCCGCTGCCGCCCGCGCCCATGCCCCCCGCCCCGGTCGGCATCTCCATGATCGCCAGGTCGCTGCAGTGAAGGTTCGGGAACTCGACCGCCGGCCGCGAGATCGTCGGACCGGTGGTCGGAGGGGACACGCCCGTCCGGAACACCTGGAAGTTCCCGTGGTCATAGTCCACGAACATCCGGACGTAGAGCTTGTCCTTGAAGTTCGGGTCATCGAGCTTGATCGAGATGTTCGTGCCCGGCGAGGAGCTGTCGAGCGCGAGCTCGAGCGGCGTTGGCGGATTGAACAGCAACGGCTCGGGCATCCGAGCGACGATCCGTGGTGGCTGGTTGACCTCCACGGTCTTCTGCTCGACCTCGAGGCCGTCCGGGAGCACACAGGAGTCGCAGAGCGTCAGCATTCCGAGCCACAGGAGCACGAGGAGGCCCCTCGGGCCCCTTGGAGAGCAGAATCCGTGCCGGCCGGAACCCACGGGAATGACAGGCGGCTCGTCGCCTAGCCGCGACATCTGCGTCATGCGCGAGCCGGGGGGCATCGGCGCTACCCGGGGTGGACGGCGCGCCCGGCCGCCGTCACCGCTCCTCTGCGTCGTCGCGCCGGATGGCCGGCACGGAGAGGCCCTCCTGCTCGAGCTGCTCGAGGTGCCGGAAGATCGTCCGCGGATCGACGCCCAGGTCCCGCGCGGTCTTCGTGCGATTGCCGGCGTTGAGCGCGAGGACCTCGTTGATGTACTCGCGCTGCCAGCGCTCGCGCGCGTCCGCGAGCGGCAGGATCTGCGGCGTCTCGACCTGCTCGAGGTCCAGGTCTCCCGGAAGGAGCAGGGTCTGCTCCGCCAGCACCACTGCCTTCTTGATGCGGTTCTCGAGCTCGCGGATGTTGCCCGGCCAGGCGTACCGCTTGATCGCCATCGCGGCCTGCGGCGACAGGCCCTTGACCTGGGTCTTGTACTCGACCGCGTAGCGAGACAGCAGGTACTTGCCGATCACGAGGAGGTCGTCACCGCGCTCGCGCAGCGGCGGCAGGTGGAGCTGCACCACGTTGAGCCGGAAGTAGAGGTCCTCGCGGAACCGGCCGTTCTTGATCTCCTGCTCGAGCTCGCGGTTGGTCGCGGCCACGATGCGGATGTCCACCGGCTCGGGCCGCGTGTCGCCGACGCGCACGACCACGCGCTCCTGCAACACGCGCAGGAGCTTGACCTGCAGGTGGATCGGCATCTCGCCGATCTCGTCGAGGAACAGCGTGCCGCCGTTGGCCGCGTGGAACTGCCCCGCCTTGTTGGTGTGCGCGCCGGTGAAGGCGCCCTTGACGTGCCCGAACATCTCGCTCTCGAGCAGGCCCTCGGAGATGGCGCCGCAGTTGATCGAGATGAACGCGCCCTTGGCGCGCGGCGAGCGGCGGTGGATCTCGCGCGCCACGAGCTCCTTGCCCGTGCCGGTCTCGCCGGTGATGAGCACGCTGATGTCTGTCGCCGCGACCTTCTGGATGCGCTTGTAGACGTCCTGCATCGCCGAGCAGGTGCCGATGATGTCGCCGAAGCGCGTGCGCTCGAGCTCCGTCTGCAGGCGCTGGTTGTCGAGCTTGAGCTCGCTGACGAGGAGCGCATTGCGCAGGATGATCGACGCCTGCGCGGCGAACACCGTCAGGACGTCGAGCGAGCCCTGGCCGAAGAGGCGCCCGATGCCGTCGGCGCCGACGTAGATGACGCCGAGCAGCGAGCCGCGCTCGAGGAGCGGAACGCACATGACCGAGGTCAACCGCAGGCTCATCACCGACTGCGCGTTCGCGAACTCCGCGTCATGCAGCGCATCGGACACGATGAGCGGCTGCCGCGTGCGGACCACCTTGGCGATGATCGAGTCCGAGAGCTGCGCGACCGCGCCTTCGATGTTCTCCTTGCGCACGTTGCGCGCGACCTTGACCGTCAGGCCCTCGCCCTCGGTCAGCACGAGGAAGCCCTTGTCCGCGCCGGAGACGTCGACGATGGCGTCCATCATCGCGCCGAGGAGCTCGTCGAGGTCGTACTTGTCGAGGAGGCGCGCCGAGAAGTCGTAGACCTTGCGGTACGCGCCGAGCTCGCTCACCGGCTGCGGCTGCTCGGGGTCGGCCTGCGGCGCGTCCTCGAACACGGAGTACACGAGCTCCGCGCGGCCGAGCTTGATGCGATCGTCGTGGATGAGCGTGTGCTTGCGCCGCCGCTTGCCGTTGATGACGAGGTCGGCGTTCTTCTCGAGACAGGTGACGCTGAACTCCCTGCCGTCGAAGTGCAGGTGCGCGTGGGTCTCACCGATGCCCGCGTCGTCGACGACCACGTCGTTCGCCTGGGCGCGGCCGATGGAGGTGAGGCGCTTGTAGACGCGGACGCTCTTCGGCGGTGCGCCCGGCACGAGGATCTTCAGGGTCGGCATGTGGGGTTCGGACCAGCTAGCTTACCCGGCCTGCCCGCGAACTTCATCAAATCGCATGGTTCGTGGGCGCCGCGCGCTGGCGGTCAGAACTGGATGCCGAGGCCCATCGGCGTCGGTCGGATCGAGACGCGCCCCGCCGGCTGCGGCCGCTCCTGGCGGGTCGTCTCCTCGCCCTTCCAGTTCTCGATCGCGTCGTACACCCCGAGGCCCCAGACGACGAAGAACAGGCCGCCCGTCACGATGTGCGTGAGCTCCAGGCTCGCGGCCGTGCCGGCGTCCCGCTCCGGCACCACGCCGCTCGGGTACTTGAGGTGGACGGCGGCGTACGTGGCCAGGCTGGCCGCGCCGAGCGCGACCTCGGTGACGAGGAAGCCCCAGCCCTTGCCGGCTTGCTTGTTCTGGAACTGCCCCGCGCCGAACGGCAGGAGGTTCACCGAGAAGGGGCGCTCGCGCACGCGCGTCTCGACGAGGATGCGGACCGCGTTCCTGCGCCGCTCCTCCTCCTCCCGCCGCCGGCGGTCCTCCTCGCGCCGGCGCGCCTCGGCCTCGATCCGCCGGAGCTCGTCCTGGTTCTCGCGCTTGAGGCGCTCGACGAAGTCGGTCACGTCGGGGCCGTCCACGACGCGGTCCATGCGGAAGTCCGGCTGGAGCGTGAGCAGGATCTGGAACTCCACGCGCGCGCGGAAGTTGTCCTTCGCGTAGAAATAAGCGGCGCCGAGGAGCTTGCGCGCCCGCACCACCTCGTCCTCGCTCGAGAGCGTGATCTTCGGGTAGAGCAGGGGCCGCAGGAGCTGCACGGCGCCGGCCCAGTCGTTCTGCTCGTACGCCGCGCGCGCTCGCGCGAGGTCCTCGGCGGGCGTCGCCACCGTCACCGCCAGGAGGAGCAGCAGTCCCCACACGCGCGCCGATGATACCCGACGCTCGGGCGGTGGTTAGTCTTCCTTCTCGAGGGTGAACGTCACGGTCGCGGTCTCGTTCGCCTCGATCGTCACCGTCTGCGAGGCCTCCTTGAAGCCAGGCGCCGTCGCGCGGACGACCACCCGCTCGGTCGAGCCGTCGCCCTTGAGGTCCACCTGCGTCACGCGCGCGCTGGTCGCGGGGCGCTGCCCGATCTGGATCGACGTCTGAGGAGCGTTGCTGGTCCACTGGAGCGTCGCCGGGCGCCAGCGCAGCTTGCGGTTGATGCGGCGGCCGGTGTCGGTCGCGTCGATGAGCACCGTCTCCGGGTAGCAGGCGTCGCCGCAGGTGATGACGAGCTGGTGCTTGCCGCCGGGGACCATGACGACCGAGCTCTGCGCCGAGTACCCCGGCACGCGCTGGCCGTCGAGCATCACCCACGCCGACTTCTGGAACACCGTGACGTCGAAGGGGCGCGCCTCCACCTGCAGCTCGGTCGAGGGCCGCGGCGCCGGGTCCACCGATTGCGGGCTGCCGATGTCCACCTGCCGCGCGGCGAGCGGGATGCGCATGTTCCGCGTGAGCACTCGCTTCGCGGGCGCGGCGGCCGCTCGGGACGGATCGGCCGGGCGAATGGTGGCCGGCTTCGGGCGCAGGACGAGCGGCGAGAACGCCGCCGCGGCCGCCACCAGCAGGAGCGTCGCGCCGCCCGCGATCCAGAGGCGCACCGCGCGCTGGCCGCGGCCGATGCGATCGAGCAGCGCCTTCGCCGCCTCGTCGGCGGGGGACACCTCGAGGGCTCGGTTGAGCAGGTCGAGCGCGTCCGCCACGCGACGCTCGCCGCGGGCCTTCGCCGCTGCGGCGACCAGCGCCGGCACCAGCCGATCGGGGAACGCCGCCACGTGCGCATCGGGCTCGCGGAAGAACGCCGCCGTCTCGCGCCGCGCCTCCTCGATCCCCGACTCGGTGAGGTACGCCTCGAGCTCGGCGCACATGTCGCCGACCGCCTGATAGCGCTCGTCAGGGTTCTTCGCGAGCGCGCGGCGGATGATGCCGGCCAGGCGCGCACCGATGCGCGAGCACACCTCCCGTGGGTCCGAGTACTCGCACTCGCCGATGCGCCGCAGCACCTCGTGCGGGTTCTTGCCAGCGAACGGCAGCTTCCCGGTGGCGAGCTGGTAGAGCAGGATGCCCATCGAGAAGACGTCGGTGCGAAAGTCGATGGGCTTGCCGCTGACGTGCTCCGGCGACATGTACGCCGGCGAGCCGAGGAGCTGCCCGGTCACCGTCAGACGCTCGGTGTCGACCATCTGCGCGATGCCGAAGTCCATCAGCTTGACCGCGCCGTCGTCGGAGACCATCACGTTCTCGGGCTTGATGTCCCGGTGGATGATGCCGCCCTGGTGCGCGTGCACCAGCGCACGGCCGATCTCGAGGACCGCGCACGCGGCCAGCTCGGGGAACGGGAACGCGCTCTCGCCGCGCCGGTCGAGGAAGCGCCGCAGCGTCTCGCCCGCGATGAGCTCGGTGACGATGTAGCTCTCGGGCGATTCCGGCCCGGAGTAGTCGAAGATCTCGAGGATGTTCTCGTGGTGCAGCTTGGCGACGGCCTCGGCCTCGCGCTGCAGCCGGCGCTTCGACTCCGCGTCGTCGGAGAGGAAGGGATGCAGGATCTTGACGGCCACGGCGCGCTTGAGCGCCGTGTCGAGACCCCGGTAGACGACCGCCATACCACCGCGTCCGATCTCCTCCTGGATCTCGTACTTGGCGAGGCGTCGACCAACCATTTCCACCCGTGTCGTGGGTGACATCGTAGGGGATGGTGGGGAGTCGGGCAACCCGGCCCCGCGGTGGAAGTCCCGAGAACGACACGCCCCTTGACAAGCCGCGTCCGAGGGACTACCAACTTCCCCATCGTAGCGGTGATGGCGCGTAGCTCAGTGGGAGAGCACTACCTTGACACGGTAGGGGTCGGCAGTTCAATCCTGCCCGCGCCAACCAGTAACCCCGCCGGAACCCAGCCGGCGCCCACGATCCTCCTCACTCCTTCCTCTTCCGTTGCCCGCCACGCGGCTCGCGTGAGCTCCACGC
Source organism: uncultured Myxococcales bacterium (assembly GCA_964593795.1). Taxonomy (GTDB): domain Bacteria; phylum Myxococcota_A; class Polyangia; order JAHFDS01; family JAHFDS01; genus JAHFDS01. Next base: position 26,640 of record CAZQJC010000020.1, read on the forward strand.
AAACAGCTTGAAGCGGCGTGGAGGAGCTTTCAGGCTCGGCGCGCCGATTCGCGATGCGCGAAGGCTGGAGATCCCGTACATGATCGTGCTCGGCCGGTTGCGCCTCGCGGCGCAGGTGCCGGCCATCGCCAACTGCTAGGAAAGGGACTAGGACCATCGCAAAGCCGTTCGACAGAAGCGCTCCCCGTGCCGAGGAGCAGTACCGCATCAACCGCCGCATCCGCGTGCCCGAGGTCAGGTGCATCGGAGCCGACGGGCATCAGTTCGGTGTGATCCCGACCCACGAGGCCCTCCGCGTCGCGGAAGAGGCAGGCCTCGATCTGGTCGAGGTGTCGCCGAAGGCTGCCCCGCCGGTCTGCAAGATCATGGACTACGGCAAGTTCAAGTACGAGGAGTCGCGCAAGAAGAAGGCGGCCCGCAAGAACGCGTCGGTCATCATGATCAAGGAAGTGAAGCTGCGGCCCAAGACGGACGACCACGACATCGACACCAAGGTCCGTCAGATCCGCGGGTTCCTCCAGGAGGGCAACAAGGCCAAGATGGTCGTCATCTTCCGTGGGCGCGAGATCGTCCACCCGGAGACAGGCCAGGCCATCCTCCAGCGCGTGGTGCAGCAGCTCGTCGACGTGGCGACCGTCGAGCAGATCCCGACGATGGAAGGCCGCAGGATGACGATGATCATCGGGCCGAAGGCGGGCCTGCGTCGTGATGGCGCTCCGCCCCCTGCCACGGTGGCCCCGGCGCCTGTCCGCCCGTCGGGTCCGTCCGTCGGTCCGGCGCGTCCTCCGGGCGCGGGTCCGGTGGTCGGTCCGGCGCGTCCTGCGGGTCCGCCGCCCGCCGCGGGTCCCGGCCGCCGATAGCCCGAGCCGGCGCCTCGGCGGGTCCACTACAAATTGTCTTGCATTCCGGGGGCCTCCCGGTTAAGAAACGCGACCTCGGCCTTCGGGCCGGAGGCGTCGAGAACGCAAGGCTTCAGGAGCCCGATCAGTCATGCCGAAGATGAAGAGCAACTCCGGTGCGAAGAAGCGCTTCAAGGTGACCAAGAACGGTCGCGTGAAGTTCAAGGGCGCTTACCGCAACCACATCCTCACCAAGAAGTCCACGAAGGCGAAGCGCAAGATGCGCGGCGCCCACTACATCGCCGACACCCAGGAGCACCAGGTGAAGGCGATGCTGCCCTACGCCTAGCGAAATCGCAGGAGAAGCAAGATGCCGCGCGCAAAAGGTGGGTTCAAGACCCGTCGCCGTCGTAACAAGATCATCAAGGCCGCCAAGGGCTATCGCGGTGGTCGTCACTCGAACTGGAAGGCCGCGTTCGAGACCGTTCGCCACGCGTGGATGCACGCGTACCGCGGGCGCAAGCAGCGCAAGCGCGACATGCGCGCGCTGTGGATCACGCGCATCGCGGCGGCCGTGCGCGAGCACGGGCTCTCCTACTCGCGCTTCGTCGGTGCGCTCGCCAAGGCCGGCGTGACCCTCGACCGCAAGGTCCTCTCGGACATCGCGATCGCGGATCCCGTGGCGTTCGGCAAGATCGTCGCCGCCGCGCAGCAGGCCAGCTAGCTTCAGCTCGCGCCCGCTTCAGCCCTCATCACAGGGCGGGCGCGAACTTCTCTCCGAGCCTGGCGCGCGGCCCGAGCTGCGCGTCACTTCTGCGGCCCCGGGTCAACGCGTCGAGTTCGGACTTTCCGCCGCCTGGCGGAGGTAGGGACGCATGACCGCCCAAGAGATCATCCAGCAGATCGAGGACGCCGGCCGCGAGTTCGCTCGCGCGATCGGCGACCTCCGCGACGAGCAGGCCATCCGCGCCGAGAAGGCGCGCGTGCTCGGCAAGAAGGGCAGCCTCGCCGGGGCCATGAAGGGCCTCGGCGCGCTCGCGGCGCCCGATCGGCCGCGCGTCGGAGAGGCGCTCAACCGGGTCAAGGACGGCATCGAGGCCGAGGTCGAGCGGCGTCTACGCGCGATCGCGGAGGAGGCCCTCGAGGCTGACCTCGCACGCCGCGTGGACGTGACGCTGCCGGCCAGGCCGCGCCGTCGCGGGCACCTGCACCTCCTGACCCAGCTCCTGCGCGAGATCGAGGACATCTTCAAGGAGATCGGCTTCCAGGTCGAGACGGGGCCGCAGGTCGAGACGGACTTCCACAACTTCGAGGCGCTGAACATGCCGCCGGATCACCCGGCGCGTGACATGCAAGACACCTTCTTCATCGAGGGTGGCGAGGGGCAGCTCGTCCTGCGGACGCACACGTCGCCGGTGCAGATCCGCACCATGCTCGCGGGGCCGCCGCCCGTGCGCATCATCGCGCCGGGTGTGGTCTACCGCCGCGACGACGATCCGACGCACAGCCCGATGTTCACGCAGGTCGAGTGCCTGTGCGTGGACCACGGCGTGTCGTTCGCCGATCTCAAGGGCACGCTGCTCCACTTCGTGCACCGCTTCTTCGGGCCGGACATCGGCATCCGGCTGCGGCCGTCGTTCTTCCCGTTCACCGAGCCGTCGGCCGAGATGGACATCCTGTGCCTCTTCTGCAAGGGACGCGGCTGCCGCATCTGCAAGCAGACGGGCTACCTCGAGGTCGGCGGCGCCGGCATGGTGGACCCCGCGGTCTTTGCGGCCTGCGGGTACGACCGCCACGACGTGACGGGCTTCGCGTTCGGCTTCGGCGTGGAGCGGATGGGCATGCTCCGCCACGGCGTGGACGACATCAAGCTCTGGTACGAGGGCGACGCCCGCTGGCTCGAACAATTCTGAGAGGGAAGCCTCATGCGCGTTTCTTGGAGCTGGCTCGGAGATCTCGTGGACCTCGGCGGAGAGACGCCGGAGACGCTCGCGAGGCGCTTGACGATGTCAGGGCTCGAGGTCGAGGGCTTCGATCGCATCGGGCACGGCCTCGACGACGTGGTGCTCGTCGAGGTGCGGCGGAGCGAGAAGCACCCGCGCGCCCAGAAGCTGACGCTCGTGTGGGTGTGGGACGGTACGGCCGAGACGCGGGTCGTATGCGGCGCGCCGAACGTGCCGGCGCCCGGCCATCGGGTCGCGTGGGCGCGGCCCGGCACGCGCATGCCCGACGGGCGTGTGCTCGATGCTCGCGAGATCCAGGGCGAGGTTTCGCCGGGGATGCTGTGCTCGGAGCGCGAGCTCGGCCTGTCGGACGAGGGCGAGGGCATCCTCGTCCTGCCGCCGGGCGCGGGCGCGCTCGGGCGTCCCGCGGTGGACGCGCTCGGTGCGCGCGACGTGGTCCTCGAGGTGAACGTCACGCCCAACCGGGCGGACTGCATGGGGCACCTCGGGATCGCGCGCGAGGTGGCGGCGCTCCTCGGCCGGCCGTTCCGCACGCCCGCGCCGCAGCCAGCGGAGCACGGCAAGCCCACCGCGGGCCGCGTGACGGTCACGATCGAGGACCCGTCCGCGTGCGGCCGCTACACCGCGCGCGTGATCGACGGCGTGCGCATCGGGCCCTCGCCGATGTGGATGCAGCGGCGGCTGCGCGCGGTCGGCGTGCGGCCGATCTCGAACGTCGTCGACGTGACGAACTACGTGCTCTTCGAGTACGGGCAGCCCTTGCACGCGTTCGACCTCGACAGGGTCGCGGAAGGTCGTGTCATCGTGCGGCTGGCCCGGTCGGGCGAGCGGTTCGTGACGCTCGACGGGCAGGAGCGCGCCCTCGAGGCCGACGACGTCGTGATCGCGGACCCGCGCGGAGGGATCGCGCTCGGCGGCGTGATGGGCGGCCGGGACAGCGAGGTCACGGACGGGACCACGACGATCCTGCTCGAGTCGGCCAGCTTCGCCCCGGGGCGCATCCGCCGGACGTCGCGGCGGCTCGCGCTGCGGAGCGAGGCGTCGCAGCGCTTCGAGCGCGGCGTGGACGTCGAGGCCGTGGCCGCGGCGAGCACGCGGGCGGCCATGCTCATCGCCGAGACGGCGGGCGGGACGATCGCGCCCGGCATGGTGGACGCCTATCCGGGACGTGCCGAGCGCGCCATCGTCTCGCTGCGGCCGGCGATGGTGGACCGCGTCCTCGGCGTCGAGGTGGGCGTGGCCGAGACGACCTCGATCCTGGAGCGGCTGGGGCTCGAGATCACGCCGGGCGAGACGCTCGTCGCGCGGGTGCCGAGCTACCGCGGGGACCTCACGCGCGAGGCGGACCTCATCGAGGAGATCGCGCGCGTCCGTGGCTTCGATGCGATCCCGGCCCGGATCCCCGGGGGGCTCGGCGCGGTCGAGGGGCGCGGGGGGCGGGCGCGACAGCCGGTGGAGCTCGCGCGCGACGCGCTCTGCGATGCGGGCCTCGACGAGGCGATCACCTACGGCTTCGCAGCGCCCTCGCGGCTCGCGTGGTTCGCGCCGGTCGACCCCGGTGCGATCGATGTGCCCCCCGGCGCCGAGCTGTCCACGCGCGTTCGCTTCGGCGGAGCCGAGCGCCGCACGCTGGCCAATCCCCTTCGTGAGGATCACCTCGGCCTGCGGCCCAACCTGCTTCCGAACCTCCTCGACGTCGTGAAGCTGAACCTCGACCGGGGCTCGCGGGACCTCGCGCTCTTCGAGGTCGGCACGGTGTTCCACGAGTCACGCGAGGAGGTGGATCCCCGAGGCCGCACCACGCGCAAGCCGGTGGAGCGCGTGCACGCGGCGGGCGTGCTGTGCGGCCGGCGCAAGGGCTGGCTGGCGGCGCCCGAGGGAATCGACTTCTTCGACGCCAAGGCGGCGGTCGAGCACGTCGCCGCTGCGCTCGGGGCGCGGGCGGTCTGCGTCCCCGCCACGAGGGCGCCCGAGTGGATGCATCCGGGGGTCCGCGCGTGGGTCTACCTCGAGGGCCCCGCGGGAAGGCACCTCCTCGGCGTGGTGGGCGAGCTCTCGCCGCGGCTCCGGCTGCGCTACGCGATCGACTGCCCGGTCTTCGCGTTCGAGCTGGATCTGTCCGAGGCGCCGGTGCCGCCGCACACCCAGATGACGCACCTGCCGCGGCACCCGGCGATCGCCCGGGATGTCTCGCTGCTGGTCGATGTGATGCTGCCGGCGGCCACGGTCGAAGCGGCGCTGCGGGCCACGCACGAGCCGCTGCTCGTGGGCGCCGAGGTGGTCGAGGACTATCGCGATCCGACACACGTGCCGGCCGGCAAGAAGGCGCTCCTGTGGGCGCTCACGTACCGTGCGGCCGACCGGACGCTCACCGACGCGGAGGTCGAGGCGGCGCACGAGGCGCTGGTCGGCAAGGCCTGCCAGGGCCTCGGCGCAGTGCGCCGCTGAGGACCGCCCTCGAAGCGGAAGGGATTGATGTTCCTATGGGTTCCGCCTTCGGATGAATTGACTCCGGCGGCGCGCGGAAGTACCGTCGAGTCGTTCGGAGGACTGAAATGACGAAGGCTGACATCATCGAGAAGGTCTACGAGCAGGTGGGCGGGTGCTCGAAGAAGGAGGCTGCCGAGATCGTCGAGACGGTGTTCGACACGATCAAGGAGACCCTCGAGCGCGGGGAGAAGATCAAGATCAGCGGTTTCGGTAACTTCGTCGTCCGCGACAAGAACTCTCGCGTCGGTCGCAACCCGCAGACGGGCGAGGAGATCACCATCTCGGCCCGCCGCGTGCTCACGTTCAAGCCCTCGCAGGTGCTCAAGAGCGCCCTGAACGGGTAGGGCGTCCCTCCCGCTCGCTGGCCCGTCCGTGCGGAAGCGCCCTGTTCCGGCCGCAGCCGGCGCCTCGATTCCGGATCGCGCGTACTTCAAGATCGGCCAGGCGGCCGCCGTGGTGGGCGTACCCACCTCCACGCTCCGGTACTGGGAGTCGGAGATCCCCCACCTTCGCCCCGGGCGTTCGCCGGCGGGACACCGGGTCTATTCGCGCGTCCAGGTGCTGCGCCTCGTGGAGCTGCGACAGGCCATCGAGGGCCGTGGCCTGACGCTCGAGGGCGCTCGCAGGGCGCTGGCGGGGCGCGATCCCGCGGGAGCCGCGGACAAGATCGGGCGCGTCCGCGCGGAGGCGGAGGCGCTGCTCCTGCTGGCCGCCGAACCCGAGGATTGACGCCCCTGCACGTGCGTGGTAGTTGAACCCCCGTCCGTCGGTAGGCAGCACTCGGGGCGTGGCGCAGCCTGGTTAGCGCACTTGACTGGGGGTCAAGGGGTCGCTGGTTCAAATCCAGTCGCCCCGACTGGACGGCTCGGAGACTGGGAGAGGAACCCCAGTCTCCTTTTGTTTTTCCGGAGCTCGAAGCCGCACTTCGGCCATGACTCGACCGCTCATCCTCCTGTCCAACGACGACGGCATCCGGGCACGCGGCCTCGCGGCGCTCGAGGAGGCCCTCGCTGGTCTGGGCGACCTGCTCGTCGTCGCGCCCGACCAGGAGCGGAGCGCCATCAGCCACGCGATCAGCCTGCACACGCCGCTGCGCGCCGAGCCCCACGGGGCCGGCCGCTACGCGGTCAGCGGGACGCCCTGCGACTGCGTCTACCTGGGTGTCCTGCACCTCGCGCCGCGCAGGCCCGCCCTGGTCGTCTCGGGGGTGAACCACGGGTTCAACCTGGGCTCGGACGTCTTCTACTCGGGCACGCTCGCGGCGGCCGTCGAGGGTGTGCTGCGGGGGATCCCGTCCATCGCGGTCTCCACGGGCTCGCTGGAGCACCAGCCATTCAAGGACGAGGACTTCGTGACCGCGGCGGGTATCGCGCGGCGCCTGGCCGAGGACGTCCTCACGCACGGCCTCGCCCCGAGCACGGTGCTCAACGTCAACGTCCCGGCCGGCAAGCAGCCGCGCGGCGTGTGCTGGGCGCGCCTCGGGCACCGGCATTACCGCGATCAGGTCGAGGTCCGCAGCGACCTGCGCGACAAGGTCTACTACTGGATCGGCGGGCCTGCGACCGGCTTCGGGGACATCGAGGGGTCGGATGGCGTGCTCGTGGACCAGGGGTACGCGTCGGTCACCCCGCTGCACCTCGACCTCACGCACGAGGGGATGATGGGCAACCCGCCTCCGTTCCGGCTCGACCGCCCCGCCGGCTGAATTTGCGGCGACCGCGGCGGCGGCCGACAATCCGCTAGCTGCCGAACCACGCGCTGCTCCTGAAATCCGCGCTGTCGGTGCTGCTCGGCACCCTGGTCGGCTGCGCCAGCAGCGCGCCGCTCCACCCGCAGCATCCGCCGCTCGAGCTGCACGGCCGCTGGGTGACGGCCGTGGAGGGCGACACCGCGGACGCGCTGGCCAGGCAGCACGGCGCGCCCGTCGACGACGTCGCGGAGCTCAACGACGTGGACCCGGAGACACCGATCCCCCCGGGGACCAAGGTCTTCATCCCGCGCTGGGGCAAGGAGGTCGCGCCGCGCGAGCGCGCAGCCGTTGCGGCCCGGCCGCGCGCGGCGAGTCCACCCGGCAAGGTGCGCGGGACGTTCCGGCTCTCCTGGCCGGTCGTGGGGAACGTGACGTCGCGCTTCGGGCCCCGCTGGGGCCGCATGCACGAGGGCATCGACATCATGGTGCCCGAGGGCACGGACGTGCGTGCGGCCGCCGCAGGCAAGGTCGTCTACTCGGGCAACAAGCTGCGCGGCTTCGGGAACCTGGTCATCATCCTGCACGAAGGGCGCTTCTTGACCGTGTACGCGCACAACCGCGAGAATCTCGTCCGCGAGCGCACCTACGTGGACCGTGGCCAGGTGATCGCCCGCGTCGGCACGACCGGCCACTCCACGGCGCCACACTTGCATTTCGAGGTCCGCGTCGGTGACGTGCCGCAGGACCCACTCGATTTCCTGGAGGAGCGATGAAGAAGCGTCCGAAGAGCGCGAGCCCCACGCGCGCGAAGAAGGCCGGCGGCAAGGCCCCCGCAAAGAAGGCGGCAGCCAAGGCCCGGCCGAAGAAGTCGGCCAGGGCCAAGGCGAGCGCCAAGGCCAAGGGCGGCAAGCGCACGCGCGAGGCCGTCGTACGCGATCTGATGGAGCGCATCCGCGACATCCCGGACTTCCCGAAGCCCGGCATCCTGTTCAAGGACATCACGCCCCTGCTCGGGCATCCACCGTCGCTCGAGGCCATCGTGGAGCAACTGGCGGCCGGGATTCGCAAGAGCGGCGCCGAGCTGCTCGTGGGCATCGAGTCGCGCGGGTTCATCTTCGGCGCACCCCTGGCGCTCGTGCTGGGGCTGCCGTTCGTGCCCGTGCGCAAGCCGGGCAAGCTCCCGTACAAGACGGTCAAGGTGTCCTACGCGCTCGAGTACGGGCACGACTCGCTCGAGATGCACGAGGACGCGATCGCGCACGGCGCCAAGGTCTGCATCGTCGATGATCTGCTCGCGACGGGCGGCACCGCGGGCGGCACCGCGCAGCTGGTCGAGCAGCAGGGAGGGCAAGTGGTGTCGTTCGCCTTCGTGATCGAGCTCGGGTTCCTGGGGGGGCGCGGCAAGCTCCTGGCCCCGCGCGCCGGCACCGAGGTGCTGTCCCTCATTCGCTACGACTGACGATGCGCTGGCGGAGCGGCCACAGAGAGTCGCTCGGGACGCTCCTCGCGTTCCTCGTGGGCTCGTTCGCGGCGTACCTGCCGGCCCTCCGCGGGCGCTGGGTCTACGACGACATTCCGCTCATCCTCGAGCAAGGCTGCTTCCGCTCGCTCGCCCGCATCCCGGAGATGCTCGCGGTCTGGCAGCGTGGCGCGTGCAACCAGCGCCCGCTCCGGTACGTCACCTACGCGTTCGACCACGCCGTCTTCGGGATGGATCCGCTCGGGTGGCACGCCGTCAACGCGTTCCTGCACGGCGTCGTCTGCTGGATGCTGTATCGGCTCCTCGGTCGGCTGGGACGGTCGAAGGTCGCGGCGGGCGTGGCGGCGGGCCTGCTGTGCGTGCATCCCATCTGCACGGAGGCCGTCGCGTACGTGTCCGGGCGGCGCGATCTGCTCGCGGGGTTCTTCGCCATCGCATGCGTCTCGGCGTATGTGTCTGCCACGACGAGGCGGAGCCCGCTGCACGCGGTGGGCGCCGTCCTCGCGTTCCTGGCGGCCACGCTGTCCTACGACGGGGCGGTTGCGCTCGTCGGCGTGCTCGTGCTGCTCGAGGTGCGAGCGCTCGTGGCCGATCCGGCGGCGCGCCCAGGGCTCTGGCGGCGGCCCGCGTGGTGGGTGATCGGGCCGATCCTCGCGCTCGGCGCGGCCTACGCGGCCTTTCGCGTGCTCTCGTTCTCGCCCTCGGGCAAGCACGAGCTCTGGGGCGGCTCGCTCGGCGCTCACGTGGCGACCGTGCTGCGCGTGCACCTGCAGTACCTCAGGCAGCTCGCGCTGCCGCTCTGGTTGCAGGCGGACTACGGCGACGGCGCCTTCCGGATCTCCTCCACGCTGCTCGAGCCGGCGGCGATGCTGGCCCTGGCCGTGGTCGGGGGAGCCGTGGGGCTGGGGCTCTGGCTCCTCCGGAGGGGAAGCTGGGCGGGCGTGGCGATCCTTGCCTACTTCGGCCTGCTGCTGCCCTCGAGCCACCTCGTCGTGCACCACGAGCTCGCGGCGGAGCACCGGCTGTACGTGCCCGCGATGGCGCTCTTCGCCCTGCTGGGTGAGGGCGTGGAGCGGCTGGCCCGGAGGCGGCGAGTGCTCGCCCTCCCCGCGGTGCTGGTGGCCGCGGCGCTGCTCGTCCTGACCTGGCGGCGCGACCGAGCGTGGGCGAGCGAGGCGGCCCTGTGGACCGCGACCCTGGAGGTGGCCCCGCGCTCGGCGCGAGCGCTCGGCAACCTCGGCGTCCTGGCCGCGGCCCGGCGCGACACCGCCGAGGCCGAGCGCATGTTCCGCGCTGCGGTGGAGATCCGCCCGGGGGACTGCGTGAACCTGCGCAACTGGGGTCGCGCCTTGCTGGCGACGGACCGCGCGGCCGAGGCGGCGAGCGTGCTCGAGCGGGCCCTCGCGTGTCAGCCGCACGCCTCCGCTTGGCTCGAGCTCGGCTTCGCGCGAAGGGCCCTCGCGGACCGCGCGGGCGCCGAGGAGGCGGTCGCCAAGGCGGTCACCATCGACCCCGAGTACTTCGATGCGCTCGTGACCTGGGGAGAGCTGGCCGCGACCGACGCGGACCGCCGGCTACGGTGGGAGAGGGCGCTTTCTGTGAAGAGGGCGCCGAGGCCGGACGCCAAGGCGGTGCTGCGGAGGCGGCTCGAGGCCGCCCCTCATCACATGAAGTAGTAGCGGATGTTCATGAGCAGGTACGGGAACTCGCTGCCGTACCCACCGAGATGGATGATGTTGAAGTTGTTCCCGTCGCCGTCCGGGTTGATGTGCGTGAACGAGAAGCCGAACTCGGGCGAGAACCCGAGGCCCGGCAGGCCGGCGGGCAGGATGTACTCGAAGCCGCCGTTGACGTTGAAGTTCAGCGCCAGGTAGTCCGGGTTGCCGCCCTGCACGAAGTGGAAGCCCGCGTTCGCGAAGAAGTGGCTGTGCGTGAACTTGTGCAGGATGTAGTGGAACTTGCCGCCGAACGTGAAGTTCGTGCGCGAGTTCCCGGTCTCCGGGGAGATCACCAGGATCCCGAGGTTCACCTCGGCGCCGAGGTGATCGGCGAAGAAGAACTTGCCCGACAGGGTGGTCAACGGGAACGCCGAGCCGCCGCCGGGCACGCCGAGGGCCGCACCGATGGGCGCCGCCATCGTGCTGAGCTGGTTCGAGATGCCGAGACCGAACTTCGGCATCTCCTGGGCCTCGGCGGTTGCGCCGAACAGGACGGATGCGACTGCCAGGGCGAGAAGGCCACGCTTGCGCATATATTCATCTGCTCCTTTCGAGCCGTTGGCGCTCTCGTAACCCAGGAGCCGATGTCGCACAAGCCCCTACGTGATCTCACGCAAGGCTGTGCATGGACGGGTTTCCGTGTATGAGTAGCGCCGAAATGCACCGCGCCGGCTTCTGCGCCATCCTCGGACGACCGAACGTCGGCAAGTCGACGCTGCTCAACCACGTCCTCGGGCAGAAGCTCGCGATCGTGAGCCCGAAGCCGCAGACGACCCGCAACCGCATCCTCGCGGTGCACAACGTCGCCGAGGGCGACGGCGCCCAGATCGTGTTCCTCGACACGCCCGGCATCCATCGGGGGCGTTCGCCGCTCAACCGCACGATGGTCAACGAGGCGCTCGACGCCGCCGCCAACGCGGACGTGCTGCTGTACCTGTTCGAGGCGCCGCGCACGTCGCCCGAGCAGCTCGCCGAGAGCTTCGAGCTCGGGCCGGCCGAGCAGGTGGTGGTCAAGGAGCTCACGGCGGCGGTCAAGCGCAAGGGCGCCAAGCTCGTGGTCGCCGTGAACAAGATCGACCTCCTGCACGACCGGCGCGCGCTCCTGCCGATCCTGCAGGGGCTCGGCGCGGCGCTCGAGGAGGCAAAGCCCCTGGCGCTCGTGCCCATCTGCGCCCAGAAGGGGACCGGCGTGGACGCGCTCCTGGAGGAGATCGTCAAGGCGCTGCCGGAGAGCGCCGACATCTACCCCGAGGAGATGCTGACCGACCGCGCGGAGCGCTGGCTGGCGGCCGAGATGATCCGCGAGCAGGTGTTCCTGCTGTGCCAGAAGGAGGTGCCGTACGGCGCCGCCGTCGAGATCGAGCTCTACGAGGAGCGCGAGAAGGACGTCTTCATCGAGGCGGCCCTGACCGTGGAGCGCGACTCGCAGAAGGGCATCGTGGTCGGCAAGGGCGGTCGCATGATCAAGGAGATCGGGATGCGCGCGCGCGAGGAGATCGCCCGGCTCGTCGGCTGCCCGGTGCACCTCAAGCTGCGCGTCCGCGTCGAGCTGGGCTGGACGGAGCGCCCGGACGCGGTGCGCCGGCTGGGAGGGTTCACATGAGGCGCGTCAGACCGACGGTGGAGGACCGCACCGACCTGCCGCTCGTCGCGGTCGTGGGCCGCACCAACGTGGGCAAGTCCACGCTCTACAACCGGCTCGTGGGCGGCCGCCTCGCGATCGTCGAGGACCGGCCGTCGGTGACGAGGGATCGCAGGTTCGGCGTGGTCGAGTGGCTCGGCAAGCAGTTCCGCGTGGTCGACACCGGAGGGCTCGAGCCGGACGCCAAGAAGGGCATCGAGGCGGGCATCACGCGGCAAGCGCGCGCGGCGATCGAGGCGGCGGAGCTCGTGCTCTTCATCCTCGACGCGCAGGCGGGCCCGACGCCGACCGACCGGCAGATCGCGCGCGACCTGCACAAGCTGGGCAAGCGCATCCTGTGGGTCGCGAACAAGGTCGACGACAAGAAGCACCAGGCAGAGCTCGGCCCGTTCTACGAGCTCGGCGCCGACGAGGTGTTCGGCATCTCGGCGGAGCACGGCCGCGGCGTGACCGACCTCATCGAGCGCGTGCTCGAGCTCCTGCCCGACGCGGGCATCGAGCCGGAGGCGGGCGCCGATCCCATCCGCCTGGCGTTCGTGGGCAAGCCCAACGCCGGAAAGTCGTCGATGGTCAACGCCGTGCTCGGCGAGGACCGCGTGCTCGTGGACGACGTCCCGGGCACCACGATGGACCCGGTCGACACGCCGTTCGTCTACGAGGGGCAGCGGTGGGTGCTCGTCGACACCGCGGGCATCCGCAAGCACCGCAGCACGTTCGGCAGCACCGAGGCCATCGCCGTGACGCTGGCCAAGCGGCAGATCGAGCGAGCCGACGTGGTCGTGCTGGTCATCGACGCCAAGCAGGGCGCGAGCGAGCAGGACGCGCGCATCGCGTCGCTGGCCGAGGAGAACGGCTGCGCCGTGGTGATCGCGCTCAACAAGGTGGACCAGCTCCGCAAGCGCGAGATCGAGGACGCGATCCAGAAGGTGCGCGAGGAGCTCGCGTTCCTCGCGTGGGCGCGCGTGGTCCCTGTGTCGGCGCTCGAGGGGATCCGCGTGGACCTGCTCCTCGAGGCGGCGCGCGACGCGGTGGCTCAGCACCGGAGCCGCGTACCGACGGCCGAGCTCAACCGCCTGTTCGAGGGCGTGCTCGCGAAGTCGCCGCCGCCGTCGTGGCGCGGCCAGACGATCAAGCTCTACTACATCACGCAGCCGAGCATCCGGCCGCCCACGTTCGTGGTGCAGACCAACAAGCCCGAGGGCGTCACGACGAGCTACCGCCGCTACCTCAACAAGGAGCTGCGCGGGCTCTTCGGCCTGGAGGGCACGCCGATCCGGCTCCTGGTGCGCGGCCGCAGCAAGCCCTCGGGCGACTGACGGCGGGCGCCCGCGCGGCGCTCGTCTTGCTATCATGGCGGGCAGTGAAGCGCGCCGACGAGTCGCTCTTGCGCGTGCAGCTCGCCCAGGACAGCCTGGCGACGTTCGTCGAGCAGTACGCGGGGCATGCGGTGCCCGGGGGCCTCTTCGTGAGCTCGCGGAACACGTACCCGGTGGGCAGCTCGCTGCGGTTCGAGCTCGCGCTGCGTGACGGCAGGCCCGCGCTCCGGGGCGAGGGGCGCGTGGTCTGGGTGCGCGAGTACGATCCGGCGAAGCGGAGCGCGCAGCACGGGGTGGGGATCACCATCCGGCGCCTCGACACCGCGAGCCAGACGGTCTTCCAGACGCTCCTCGACCGCAGACAGCGCGGGCTGCGGGCACCCGCGGTCGACGTGGGCTCGCTCGAGGCGTTCATGCTCGAGCACGGGGTCGACGAAGCCGCGGCGGCCGATGGCGCTGCGCGGCTCCGCGAGGCGGGCGCCGGGCTCGGCGAGGAGGCGCTCGCGGGTCTCGCGCTTCGCGTGCCCGGGCGGCGGGAGGCGCTGGCCGTGGACGAGCTCGTGCGGCGCCTCGAGGCGCTGGTGGCGCCCCAGAAGCGGCCCGCCCCCGCGCGACCAGCCCCGGCCCCAAAGGCCGCGCCTCCCGCTCCTGCGCCTGGGCGCGCGCCGGCGGCTCCGTCCCCCGTGCGGGCGTCCGTGGCCCCCGCGCGACCGGTGCCGGTGCCCGCGTCGCCTCCTCGTGCGAAGACGGTCGAGGCAGAGCGCGCGGCGAGCATCACGGCGCCGATGCCGGTCCTCACGCCCACTCCCACCGGCATCGACCTCGGTGAGGACTCGCTCGCGCTCGAGGCCGCGCCGGAGAACAGGCGTCTGCTCAAGCTGCCCGCGGAGGACGCGCAGACCATCCAGAGCGGGCCACCCGAGGAGGTGGCCGAGGCGCTCCGCGAGTTCGCGCGGCGGCCGCCGGCCACGATCTTCGACCCGCGGGATGGCCGGAAGGTGCCCGGGGTCCAGCCGAAGCCGTCGACGCTGCCGACGCCGATCCCGGCGGACGACGAGGACATCACGAGCCCGCAGGACGTGCTGCCGGAGCTCGAGCCCGAACAGCCCGGCGCACCGCAGTCTCAGGACGCTGGCCGCCCGGGCTTCTTCCGCCGCCTCTTCGGGGGCAAGAAGAAGGAGTAGCCCCGGTCAGGTCAGGCGGACGCGGTCGATGAAGCGCGAGAGGTCGCCCGCGGCTTCCGCGTGGGCGGCCAGCACCTCGTCGGCGACGGTGCGCCCCGTCGCGGCGACCTCCTCCACCGGCGCGAGAAGCGGCAGGTCGGCGGCGCCATCGGGGAGCGACGCGAGCCCTGTGCGCGCGATGCCTACCAGCTCGCGCGCGAGGTCGAGCACTCGACGGCCGCGCACCTCCGCGGCCAGGCCCTGGCGAGGCACGTCGCGGCGCAGGGCGTCCCGCTCGGCCAGCGTCCAGTCGCGGACCAGCGCCCACGCCGCGCGCGTGGCGTCCGGCGCGTAGAGGAGCCCCCGGAAGAAGGCGGGCAGGGCGCGCACCATCGGCCGCGTGCTGGCGTCGGCGCCGCGCATCTCGACGAAGGTCTTGAGGCGCACCTCGGGGAAGAGCGTCGACAGGTGCAGGACCCAGTCGCTCATCATCGCGCGCTCCCCCGCGATCCCCTCGCGCAGGAAGCGCCGGAACGTGACGCCTCCCGCAGCGCGATAGCCGTCGCGGTAGAGGAAGAACATCGGCACGTCGAGCGCCCACTGCGCGTAGGCCTCGAAGACGGTGTCGCGCTCCTCGAACACGAAGGGCAACAGGCCACAGCGGTCGGGATCGGTGTCGAGCCAGCACGCCGCGCGGAGCGACTGCAGGCCGCTCGGGCGGCCCTCCTCGAGAGGCGAGGCGGCCCACAGCGCGGTCACGATGGACGTGACGCCATAGGCCGCGCGGAGCTTGAGCGCCGCGTCCGCCTCGTCGGAGTAGTCGAGGTTGGCCTGCACGGTCGCGGTGCGCAGCATCATGTCGAGGCCGCGCTGACCGCGGGTCGGCAGGTAGCTGCGCATGACGGCGTAGCGGCCCTTGGGCATCCACGGCACGTCGGCGCGGGTGCCGAAGGGCCGGTAGCCGAGCCCGAGCCACGCGACACCCAGATCGGCCGTCGCCTCCTCGACGTCCGCGTAGTGGGCGTCGAGGAGCCGCGCGACCTCCGCGGCGGTGCGGCGCGCGGGGCCGGAGTTCTCGAGCTGACCGCCGGGCTCGAGCGAGACGGCATCGCCCGCCTTGTCGAGCGCGATGATCGCGTCGCCCTCGGTGATCGGCGAGTAGCCCCGCGCGACGAGGCGATCGAGGATGCGCCGGATGCCGCGG
Source organism: uncultured Myxococcales bacterium (assembly GCA_964593795.1). Classification (GTDB taxonomy): domain Bacteria; phylum Myxococcota_A; class Polyangia; order JAHFDS01; family JAHFDS01; genus JAHFDS01. The sequence goes on from CAZQJC010000020.1 coordinate 42,146, forward strand.
TCGCCGTCGTACGGTACGGCGCGACCGAGCTCGGGCGCCGTCGTGTAGACGCCGATCTTCTCGTGCTCGGCGCCGATGGCGAACCGATCCGCGGATCGGGACCCGGTGTGAAAGTGCTCCACGAGCTCCGCTTCACCGGAGATCGGACGATCGCGATCGGCGGCGGCCACAGGCTCGTCAATGTAGGAACGCATCGGCGACGCGTCAAGGCGGCCCGCTTTCCTTGACGCGACGTGGCGTGTTTGGTTCACTCCGGGGCGTCATGCAGGACAAGCGAAGCGGCAAGTCGGGTGGTGGCTGCGTGATCGGGCCGAGCATCGAGATCCGCGGGCGCCTGTCGGGCGACGAAGATCTCGTCATCGAGGGCAAGGTCAGCGGGCAGATCGCGCTGTCCCGCGCGCTCACCGTGGAGGCCGCGGCCGTCGTCGAGGCCGACGTGGCCGCCGACGAGCTGACCGTCGCCGGTCGCCTCAAGGGAGACGTGGTAGCGCAGGGCGCGGTCACGATCTTCGCGGGCGCGACGGTCGAGGGCAAGGTCCGCGCGACGCGCATCTCGATCGAGGAGGGCGCGCGCTTCCGCGGCGCGATCGACATGGACGTGGACCTGCCGCCGGGCATCGAGCTCCCGACCGGCCGGCGCTGAACCTTTTTCAGTTTCGACACATCGAGCGAGGGGACTCACAATGGCGAGCACCGTCATCGGATCGAGCATCACCATCGACGGCGAGATCCAGGGCGACGAGGACCTGCAGGTCCTCGGCACGGTCAAGGGCAAGATCGCGATCAAGGATCGCCTGCTGATCGATGCGGGCGCGACGGTCGAGGCCGACGTCGAGACCGGGCACGTCACCGTGTCCGGTCGGATGACCGGCAACATCCACGCGACCGAGCGCGTCGAGATCAAGGCCGAGGGCAAGATGGTCGGCGACATCAAGGCGCCGCGCATCCTCATCGCCGACGGAGCGACGTTCAAGGGCAACGTCGACATGGACGCGTAGCAGGCGATGGCGAGCCAGCATCGAGAGAGCGGGGCCACGACGATCGCGCACGGGGTACGCGTGCGTGGACAGGTCAGCGGCGCCGAGGACGTTGTGGTGGAGGGGCGCATCGACGGCGGGGTCAAGCTCGACGGCTCGCTCCACGTGCGCGAGGGCGGCGTCGTCGTGGCGCAGGTCGCCGCGATCGACGTCACCGTCGCAGGCATCCTCGTCGGCGACGTGATCGCGAACGGGGCCGTGACGATCGCGCCGAAGGGCAAGCTGGTCGGCGACGTCAAGGCCGGGCGGATCGTGATCGCGGTCGGCGGCGCCATGCGCGGCCACGTGGACACGACCGAGGAAGCCACCGGCGCTGCGCGCGGGCGGGCCCGAGCCTCGGAGTCGCGAGAGCACGTGCGCGAGACGTTCTCGAGCCCGTCGAGGCCTGTCGAGCGGGCCGAGTCGGCAGCGCCGGCGCCGCCGCGACCGGCGATGGTGGGCAAGAAGAAGCTCACCCGCAAGGCGTGACGGGTTGGCCGGTTCGAGCGCGTTCGAGCGCCACAAGCGGCGCCTGCTCGACCTGCTGATCCAGCAGGCGTACGAGCGCCGGGCGGTGGTGCTCGCGTCAGGCAAGCCGAGCAACTTCTACATCGACTGCAAGCGCGTCACGCTGACGTCGGAGGGACACTTCCTCGTGGGCTGGCTCTTCGGCGCCCTGCTGGGCGAGGGCGAGCGTGTCGAGGCCGTCGGTGGCCTGACGATGGGCGCCGACCCGCTGGCGAGCGCCGTGGCGACGCTGTCCTGGCTGGGGCCGCGGCCGCTCGAGGCGTTCCTCGTGCGCAAGGAGCCGAAGGGCCATGGCACGGGCCAATGGCTCGAGGGCGGGCACGGCTTGCGGCCGGGCGCAAAGGTCGCCATCGTGGAGGACGTGGTGACCACGGGCGGCTCGACCATCAAGGCCATCGAGCGGGCGCGGCAGGCCGGGCTCGACGTGCGCCGTGTGGTGGCGCTGGTCGACCGCGGCGAGGGCGGACGCGAGGCGGTCGAGGCGCACGCGCCGCTCGAGTCGCTGTTCCAGCGAGCGGACTTCCCGGGCGCTGACGAGGCGGCCGGGTGATCACGCGCCTCGCCGGGCTCGCGCTCCTGGGGCTGGCGGTGTCGTGCCAGCCGGAGCTGCCCAAGCCCGTGAACCTCTCCGAGGTGACGCGCGCCTACCGCAGTCGCGAGTACAAGCGCGTGCTCGATCGCTGGACGCGCACGGGCCGCATCACGAAGTCGTTCGACATGGTGCTCGACGCCTCGGCCACGTTCAAGTCGTGGGACTTCCGGCAGGCCTACATCGCCAGGTTCGTCGAGGCCTACAAGATCACGGGCCAGGAGCGCGACACCATGAGCGACCGCGAGCTCGCGGACGCTCGCCAGACGCACGAGGTGTTCTTCTCGGCGGCCACGTCGAAGTACGAGTGGACCGACTTCTCGGAGAAGAACTCGATCTGGCGGGTCAAGCTCATCGACGACAAGCAGCGCGAGGTGCGTCCGGTCGAGATCAGGCGCGTCAAGGACCCGCACGCCCACCTCGAGACGTTCTTCCCGTACGTGCAGATGTTCTCGAAGCAGTACCTGATCCGCTTCCCGACCACGCTGGACGGACAGCCGCTGCTGACGGCCGACACGAAGTCCTTCGTGCTCCGCTTCGCGGGGCCGCTCGGGACGCTGGACCTGCGCTGGAGCACCGAGGGCGCGCCCGAGGCGCCGCCCCCCGACCGCGACGAAGACTGAGCGTTCGAGGCTACGACGGGTCGCTGCCGCGCCGGCGGAGCTCCTTGGTCTGGGCGGCCTGCTCGGCCTCGGCCTGGGCGAGATCCTGGAAGGGATCCTGCGCGTGCTCGAACTGCAGGATGCCGAGCGTCTGGAAGCGCTCGCGCTGCCGATCGCTCAGGAGGCCAATGCGCTTGACCGCCGGCACGATCTTGGCGAACAGGAAGGACCGGAACATCTGCTGGCCGACGTTGTCGAGCGCGAGCTTGACGCACTCCTGCACCGGCATGCCCATCTTCTCCCAGACCTGCTGGAACAGGAACCGGTCTCGCATGAGGACCGCGGCCTCGTAGACGAAGTCCTCGCGCTCCCGGACGTCGCTCTCCTTCTGGTCGGCGTAGTGGTCACGGAGGGACAGCACGCCGTACGCGACGTGGCGGGCCTCGTCGAGCATGACGTAGTGCGTGAGCTGCTTGAGCAAGGGCTCCGTCGTGTTCTGGCGGATCATGCCGAACGCGGCGAGCGCGAGACCCTCGACCATGATCTGCATGCCGAGGAGCTTCATGTCCCACCGCGAGTCGGTGAGGATGAGGTCGAGGAGCTTCTTCAGGTGCGGGCTGATCGGATAGGAGAGGCGGCACTTGTCGTGGACGTAGCGGTCGTAGACCTCGACGTGGCGAGCCTCGTCCACGACCTGCGTGGCGGCGTAGTACTTCGACTCCATGTCGGGCACCGCGGCCACGAGCTGCGTCGCGGCCATCATGGCGCCCTGCTCGCCGTGCAGGAACTGCGAGAGCGTCCAGGCGTTGAGCTCGGCTTGCAGCGTCTCGGCCTCCCGCGGCGTGAGCTTGGCGAGGATCGCCGAGCCGTGCAGCGGATGGAACTCGGGCGGGCCCGCGGGCTTGGAGATGTCGACGTCGGTCTGCCAGGGAAGGACGTCGTCGGGGATCCATTGCGCGCGCTTGGCCTTCTCGTAGAGCGTGCGGAGCTCCTGACGCTGGCGCTCGTAGCTCCAGTTGTAGATGAGGTCGAGCTGGACCTCGAGGTGCTCGAGGTGCAGCGTGCGGGTGGCGGCGGCGGATTCGGCGCGGGCCTGGCTCTCGGTCTGGAGCATGCGGTCCCTCCCTGCGGCGCGGTGAGTGGGCGTGTTTGACGCCCGTCAAGCCTTGGGTCCGAAAGTGAAGTTGACTTCAGTTTTTGGCCCGCGAGGGGGTGCTGTCAAACAAAAAGTGAAATCGGGTTCATCTTTTGGCAGGATGAAGGCGTGCCGAAGGCGCAGCCTCGAGCCGCACGCGCCCGGCGCGCGGCAGACCCGCCCGCTCGGAAGAGCGTGGTGCCACCGTCGCGCCAGACGCGGGAGTTCACGCAGCAGCGCGCGCACGACACGCACGCGGCCCTGATGTCCGCGGCGCGCGAGGTCTTCGCGGAGCTCGGCTTCGACGCGGCCCAGACCCCCGACATCGCGCGCCGCGCGGGCGTCAGCGTCGGGACCTTCTATCGCTACTTCCACGACAAGCGGCAGGCGTTCGTGGAGCTCATCACGCAGCACCTCGAGGCCGCGCACGAGGACATCTTCGCGCGGCTGCAGCCGGAGCGCTTCGCGGCGTCGGTGCCGGTCGGCGACCGGCGCGCGGCGGTGGACGCCGTGCTCGAGGTGATCTTCAGCTTCCTGCAGCGCTTCCCGGGCCTCGAGCGCGTGTACCTCGAGATGTCCCTGCGCGATCCCGAGGTGGAGCGGCTGCGCGTGGAGTTCGAGGAGAAGGGGCGGCATGCGCTGGCGCAGCTCATCGAGGTGCTCGTGCCGCGGAGCCGAGTGCCGGACCCGCGCGCGGCCGCGCAGGTGATCCAGGTGGCGGTGCTCGAGGTCGCGATCGGCGCGCTCGGCGTGCGCGGGCCGCACCATCCGGGGGCGCCGCTCGAGGCGGTGCGCGAGGCGCTGGCCCAGATGCTCGACCGCTACCTTTTCGCCTGACGCCCGCGCACGGTACGCTGCAGCCGTGCGCGTCCCTGTGATCTCGCTGCTGCTGCTGGTCGGCTGCACGGCCCGCGAGCCCCTGCGCGCGCTGTCGGCCGACGGCGCGCCGGCGGACGCATCCGCGGACGCGAATGGATCGCGCCGGGACGCCCCGCCGCGACCCGACGCGCCCCCCGCGTGCACGATGGCGGTGCGGCCGACGATGCCCGACCGTGCCCCGGCGATGGCGGGGACCGGGTGGGCGTGCGCCGTCGCCGATTGCGCCGATCGCGGGAGGACGGGCAACCCCTGTCGGGATGCCGACCTCGAGCCCAACGACTGCCTGAGCGGCGCTGCGCGCACGGGCTCGCGCGTCGGCGACATCCTCTCCAACTTCGGGCACTGGGTGGACTTCGCGCTGTGCCCCGCGGGAGAGGTCGACTGGATCGGCTTCGACGCCGACGAGGCGCAGCACGTGGTCGCGCTGGTCACGTACCGAAAGGGCGAGGGCGACCTCGACGCGGCGATCGTGGACTCCGCCGGGCGCACGCTGGCGGTGTCGCAGGAGACGAGCGGCCTCGAGACGGTGGAGCTCGACGCACCGGCGAAGGGGCGGTACTGGCTCGTGGTGCTGGGGGCGGACGGGCAGCAGAGCGCGCGCTACGACTTCACCATCGACCTCGCCTGCGGGACAGGTGCACCGCCGTGCCCGAGCGGACACACGTGCCAGATGGGGCGCTGCCGGCCCCCGCTGCCTCCGGACGCCGCATCGCGTCCGGACGCCGCCGTCCCGCGGGACGCCGCGGCCCGCGACTGAACCCGAACCGGGCTCGGGCTCGGGCTCGGGCTCGACGGAAGCGCAACACGGCTACGGAACGAGTTGCTCCACTTCGAAGAGCGCGCCACGGCCGAGGCTGCCGTTGCCTCCGGCGATCAGGATGCGAGCGAAGCGAGCCGCAAGGGCGTAGCGAGCGCAGCGAGCCGCAAGGGCGTAGCGAGCGCAGCGAGCGAAGACGCAGGGAAGGGGGCCCAGTTGAGCTTGCTCAACTGGGGGAGGGGCAGGCGTGCCCGCTGCGCAGACCTCCAGGCAAGGGGTCTGCGACGGCACGACGTGCGCACTGCACGAAGCAGTAGGGGGTCGGCGGTGGCCGCCTTCCGAGGCGGCCACACGTAGGCTAGTTCGTCGAGAGGTCGGTTGTCTCCTTCGCGATGTCGCCCTTCCAGGTCTCGCCGTCCTTGTTCGTGCCGGCGGCGGCGCGAGTGGCCTTGAGGTCGGCCTTGGCCTGGGCCTGGCGGGCCACGAGGTCCATGTGCGTCGAGAAGTACGGCAGGCTCTTGCCGATGAAGTCGGTCAGGCGCTCGAACTTGTGGTCGACCATGAACTTCTCGAGGTCGGCCTTGAGCTCGCTGATGATCTCGTAGCCCCGGAGCATCGCGCCCGTGCACACCTGCACCGTGCTCGCGCCGACCAGGAAGAACTGCGCCGCGTCGGCGCCGGTCTCGATGCCGCCCATGCCGCTGATCTGCACGCCCGGGTGCGCGCGCGCGATCTCCATGACGTGACGGAGCGCGATGGGTCGCACGGCCTGGCCGGAGTAGCCGCCGGGCACCGAGTAGCCCTCGACCGTGGGCAGGGGCCGGAGCGTCTTGAGGTCGACGCCGCAGATCGACAGGATCGTGTTGATCGTCGAGATGCCGTCGGCGCCGCTCTCGAGGGCCGCCCGCGCGGGGACGACGGGATCGCCGACGTTGGGCGTCATCTTGGCCCACACGGGGATCTTCGAGACCTCCTTGACCCAGGCGACCACCTCGCAGACGAGGTCGGGGTTCTCGCCCATCGCCATGCCCATCTTGCGCTCGGGCAGGCCGTGCGGGCACGAGAGGTTCAGCTCGAAGCCGTCGACGCCCGTCTCCTGCACGCGGCGGATGATCTCGTGCCAGGCCTCGCGGCGGTACTCCTCCATCACCGACGCGATGAGGACGCGCGAGCTCCCGTACTGCTTCTTGAGCTGGCGCAGGTCGTCGAGCCACGCGTCGAATGGACGGTCGCTGATGAGCTCGATGTTCTCGAACCCGACGACCTCGCCCTTGTCGCGCGACTTGAGCTTGGCGTAGCGCGGCGAGGTATTGATGACCTTCGACGCGTCGAGGCTGATGGTCTTGCACACCATGCCGCCCCAGCCGAGGTCGTACGACTTCGCGATCACGCGCGCGTTGGTTCCCGGCGGGCCCGAGCCGAGCACGAAGGGGTTCTCGAAGCGCATGCCGTTGACGGTGATCCCGAGGTCGATGGCCATAGAACGACGAATCTAACCCGAGCGGCGCTCGGGCCCAAGACCGCACCTTCCCTGGTAGCATCGCGTGATGGCGAACGAACGGCTCGAGGTGGGAGTCCTCGGCGCGGGGAGCTGGGGGACGGCGCTGGCCAAGGCGCTCGCGGACGGCGGCCACGCGGTCACGCTGTGGGGACGGGGCGCCGACGCGATGCGACAGATGGACGAGGCCCGCGAGAACACCACGTACTTGAAGGGCGTGCGCCTGCCCGCGAACCTGCGGGCGACGAGCGACATCGCGGCCGCCGTGCGCGGCAAGGCGATGGTGCTGTCGGTCGTGCCGTCGCAGGTGACGCGCGCGACGCTCGCGGGCTGCGCGCGGGACATCGCCCCGGGCACGCTGCTCGTCGGCGCGTCGAAGGGCATCGAGAACGAGACGCTCGAGACGATGGATGAGGTGTTCGCCGAGGTCGTCCCGCACGCGCGCGCCGTGTTCCTGTCGGGGCCGAGCTTCGCGCGAGAGGTCGGCCGCGGCGTGCCCACCGCGGTCGTCGCGGCGTCGCTCGACGCCGAGGCCGCGCAGGCGACGCAGCGCGCGTTCTCGAGCGAGCGCTTCCGCGTCTACACGAGCGACGACGTGGTGGGCGTCGAGATCGGAGGCGCGCTCAAGAACGTCATGGCGATCGCGTCGGGGATCTCGGACGGCCTGGAGTTCGGCTACAACACGCGCGCGGCGATCATCACGCGCGGGCTGGCCGAGATGGCGCGCCTCGCGGTCAAGCGCGGGGGCAATCCGCTCACGCTGGCGGGGCTTGCCGGGATGGGCGACCTCGTGCTCACGTGCACCGGCGACCTCTCGCGCAACCGGCACGTCGGCGTGGAGCTCGGCCGCGGCCGCACGCTCGAGCAGATCCTCGGTGGAATGAAGGAGGTCGCCGAGGGCGTTCGCACGACGAAGAGCGCGCACGACCTGGCGCGCCGCGAGGGCGTGGACATGCCGATCACCGCGGCCGTGCACGCGGTGCTCTACGAGGGCAAGCCGCCGCGTGACCTCGTCATGGACCTCATGACGCGCTCGCTCAAGGACGAGCGGGGCTAGCGCGTGAGGCGCCTCGGGCTGCTGCTCGACGACATCTCGCTCGAGCACGCCGAGCCGGCCGGGCATCCCGAGCGGGCGGAGCGCCTGCGGGCGATCGCGCGCGAGGTCGACGCCGGCGGGTTCTGGGAACGCGCGCTGCGCGTGCGCTCGCGGCCCGCCACGCGCGCCGAGCTCGAGGCGGCCCACGCCTCCAGGCTGCTCGATCTGCTGGAGCGGGAGCTTCCTGGGAACGAGGGCCACGTGGACGCGGACACGTACTTCGCGCCGCGGAGCTGGGAGGCGGCCCTGCACGCCGCGGGGGGCGCGGTCCTGATGGTGGAGCGCGCGCTCGCGGGGGACATCGACGCCGGCGCGGCGCTGGTGCGCCCACCCGGTCACCACGCGACGGGCGACCGGCCGATGGGCTTCTGCCTCGTCAACAACGTGGCGGTCGCGGCGCGGGCGGCGCGGGCGCGCGGTGCGAGGCGAGTGGCCATCGTCGACTGGGACCTCCACCACGGCAACGGCACGCAGGACATCTTCTGGGAGGACCCGGACGTCCTGTACGTCTCCACGCACCAGTACCCCTTCTACCCGGGGACAGGCGCGGTGGACGAGGTCGGCGAGGGCGCGGGGCGCGGGACCACGATCAACCTCCCGATGCCGGCCGGCGCCGGCGACGCCGAGTACGACCTCGTGTTCGCGCGAGCGATCGCGCCCGCGCTGCGCGCGTACGCGCCCGACCTGCTGTTGATCTCCGCGGGCTTCGACGCCCACGTGCGGGATCCGCTCGGGCAGCTCCGACTCTCGACGGGCGCGTTCCACCGCCTGACGCACCGGCTGCGCGACGCGGTGGGCGCCGCGCCGGTCGTCGCGGTGCTCGAGGGCGGCTATGACCTCGAGGGGCTCGCGACCTCGACGCGCGCGATGCTCGAGGCGCTCGAGGGGCCGCTCGCCGTGCCGGCCGACGCAGCCGAGGCGCATCCGGCCGCGACGCGGGTCCTCGGGGCCCTGCAAGCGGCGCTCGCCGGGACGCCGCTCGGCGGGGCGATCGGGCCGTGAGCCGCGCGCGCCGCGAGCGGAGGTGTAAGACGCGGCGCGGCAAGAGGTCGGGCGATGCCACATTGAGCCTGTCAGGGGTTCGCCCTACGCTGGGCGGCGCTTGACAGTGGCGGTCGGGCAAGCGAAACCGCCGATCGGTTCGGAGCGGATGGCCGAAGAAGGATCGTCGTCGGAGGCGGGCAACACCATCGCGGGGCGCTACACGCTCGTGCGACACCTCGCGACCGGCGGGATGGCCGAGCTTTACCTGGCGCGCCTCGGCTCGCTCGGCGGCTTCCAGAAGGACGTCGTCATCAAGCGCATCCACCCGCGCTTCGCCGACCACGCCAAGATCACCAAGCTCTTCCTCGACGAGGCGCGCATCGCGGCGACCCTCTCGCACCCGAACATCCTGACCGTCCTCGACGTCGGAGAGGAGAACGGCACGCTCTACATCGTCATGGAGTACATCCGTGGCGAGAACCTCTGGACGATCGCGCGGCGCGGCGTCGAGGCGCACCGGTTCCTGCCGCTGCCGCACGCGGTCCGCATCGTGTCCACCGTGTGCGAGGGCCTGCACTACGTGCACACGCGCAAGGGCCCCGACGGCCGCCCGCTCGAGATCGTGCACCGCGACGTGTCGCCGTCGAACATCGTGGTGTCCGCCGACGGCGTGGCCAAGCTGGTCGACTTCGGCATCGCGCGCTGGGCCCTGCGGTCGTTCGACGATCGCAGCCTGGTGACCGGCAAGCCGAACTACATGGCGCCGGAGCAGCTCCGCGGCCTGCAGGTGGACGCGCGCGCGGACGTGTTCGCGCTCGGCATCGTGCTTTGGGAGATGACGGTCCAGAAGCGCCTCTTCCGGGGCAAGCCCGACGAGGTGACGCGGCGCATCCTCGACGAGGACGTGCCGCGGCCGAGCGAGGTGATGCCCGGCTACGCGCCGGAGCTCGAGCAGATCGTCATGCGCGCCCTGGAGAAGCAGCCGGAGGCGCGCTGGGAGACCTGCGCAGAGCTGCACGACGCGCTCGAGACGTTCGCCGTCGAGCACAAGCTCCGCGCGTCGTCGATCTCGATTGGTCTGTTCGTGCGGGACCTCTTCGCGATGCGCACGCAGCCGTCGTACCAGGACCTCGAGGACGCGCGGGCGTGGGGCGAGGAGGACGAGATCGAGATCGAGGAGGACCTCGACTTCGACCGCGCCGAGGCGGAGAGCGCGCCGCTCGGCGGTGCCGCCCCGAAGAGGCGCATCGGGACGCCGCCGCCGCCGATCCCGGGGCCCACCGAGGCGCCACAGGCGGCCGCGCCGGCTGCCTCGCAGGGCGGGGAGGGCGGGAGCGATCCGGCCCTCGTCATCGATCCGCCGCCGTCGGCGAGCACCAGCGGAGCGCGGCCCGTGCCCTCGGCCAGCGGACGTCAGCTCGCGCTGTCCGGAAGCGGGAGCCGGCCGGCGCTCACGTCCAGCGGGCGCCAGGTCACGAGCGTGCCCATCCAGACCGGCCCGGCCGCCGCAGCCGTGAAGGAGGGGCGCAAGAGCGCGCCGCCGCCAGGGACGAGCGGTCGACAGAGCGCCGTCCCCCCGGGCCGCGCTTCACGGCCGCCGATGGACGCGCGCAAGGTGCCGCTCCGACCCCGCTCGCGGGTGCCGCTCCTCGTCGTCCTCGCGCTCGTGGTCGCCGCGGCGGCCGCGTTCGCGTGGACCGCGCTGCACAAGTAGCGGTACCGTCCGCGCGATGCTGACGTTCGCGGACATCGAGCAAGCGCGCTCTCGCATCGGCGATCAGATCTTCGTCTCGCCGTGCGCGTACTCGGAGACGTTCTCGAAGCTGACCGGCAACAAGGTCTACTTCAAGCTCGAGAACCTGCAGATGACCGGCTCCTTCAAGGAGCGCGGCGCCTGCAACCGCATCCTGCTCCTCTCGACCGAGGAGAGGCGGCGCGGCGTCGTGGCGGCGTCGGCGGGCAACCACGCGCAGGGGGTGGCCTACCACGCGACCCGCAACGGCGTGCGCGCGGTCATCGTGATGCCCGAGACCACGCCGCTCGTGAAGATCGCGGCGACGCGCGGCTACGGCGGCGAGGTGGTGCTGCACGGCGCGAACTACGACGCGGCCTACGAGGAGGCGCAGCGGCGCGCGCGCGAGGAGGGCCTGACGCTCCTGCACGCGTTCGACGACGAGGCCATCATGGCCGGGCAGGGCACGCTCGGCCTCGAGCTGCTCGAGCAGAACCCGTACCTCGAGGTGGTGCTGGTGGCCGTGGGCGGCGGAGGCCTCGCGTCGGGCGTCGCGGTCGCGATGAAGGAGACCAACCCGCGCATCAAGGTCATCGGCGTGCAGACCGCGCGCGTGCCCTCGATGAAGGCGGCGCTCGCGGCGGGCGGGCCGGTGGTGCTGCCGGCGGCGCACACGATCGCGGACGGGATCGCGGTGCGGCGCGCGGGCGACCACACGGTGCCCGTCCTGGCCCGCTACCTCGACGACCTCGTCACGGTGGACGAGGACGAGCTCGCGAACGCCGTGCTGCTGCTGCTCGAGCGCGAGAAGACGGTCGCCGAGGGCGCCGGCGCCGCGCCGCTGGCCGCGCTGGTGCAAGGCCGCACGGGGATCACGGGCAAGCGCGTCGCGTGCGTCATCAGCGGCGGCAACATCGACGTCACGCTGCTCGCGCGCATCATCGACCGCGGCCTGGCCAAGGACGGGCGCCTGCTGCGCATGCGCGTGCACATCCCGGATCGCCCGGGCGCGCTCCACCTGCTCACGGGCATCGTGGGGCAGCTCGGCGCGAACATCATGGACATCCAGCACGACCGCACGTTCGACAACGCCGAGATCAGCGAGACGATCGTGGACGTGACCTGCGAGACGCGCGGCACCGAGCACGCGCTCGCGCTGCGCGAGGCGCTCATCGCCGCCGGCTACGTGCTCGACCGGCTCGAGTAGTCCGCGCGGCGAGAGCTCGAGGGGCCCCGCACCCGCCGCCGGGGACGCCCCCCGGACCTCACCTGGGCGAAGAAGGGGGGAAGATGCGCAAGGCTGCCCGGAGGGCGACCAAGCGACGGTGCGGAGCAACCTCGCGGCAGGGCGAAGCACCCGTCGTGCCAGCGAACACCCCGTCGAACATGCTGGATCTGCGCGCTCGGGGTCCGGGGCCAATTGCCCCGGCGGGGCGGGAAGGGGCAGCCCGCCGTCAGGGCGCGGCGCGCAGGAAGAGGTCCCAGCGGATCCGCCGGGTGCCGGACGAGCGGAGCGAGAGGCCGCCCGCGGCGACGTCGCCCGTGGCGGACACGCGCACGCGGACGAGGCCCTCCGGCAGCGCGTCCGTGCGAGCGCAACGCGTGCACGACGCGAGGGCGGCCTCGTCTGCGGCGGCCGGCAGCGCGCCGACGTCGACCGCGCCGCCGGCCACGACCTCGAGCGTGGCGCCGCCGTCTCCCTCGGAGGCGAGCGAGAAGCGCGCGCGTCCGGTGGCGGCGGTGACGAGACCCACCACGTCGAGCACGTCGGCCACGTCGCGCGGCGTCACGACCCCCGCGACGGGCCCCTCGACCAGCGTATCGATCGACGCATCGAGGAGCGGCACGAGGTGTCCGTCGCGGAGGTACAGGGGCAGCTTGTCGAGCGGGGCAGGGACCGTCACGACCTGGCCGCCCGCAAGCAGCGCGTGATCGGCCCAGTCGAGCCACGCACCCGGCGGCAGGTTCACGCGCTTTTCGCGCGCACCTCGCGTGACGACGGGGGCGACGAGCAGCGCGGGGCCGAAGTAGTAGGCGTCGTCGACGGCGGCGTACTCGCGCCGGTCCGGGTGCTCGAGGAACAGGCTGCGCACGATCGGCGCGCCCGTTGCCGCGGCCTGCTCGGCGAGGGCCCAGACGTACGGGAAGAGGCGCGTGTGCAGCTTGGCGTAGGTGCGCCACGCGGTCTGCGCGTCGGGGCTCGACCAGATGGTGGCCTTGCGTGCGCCGTCGCTGCCGGTGTTGCCGCTGCAGGCGTCCTGGTCCTGCATGTTGGGCAGGAGCGCGCCTTGCTGGATCCAGCGCGCGAGGAGCTCGCCGTCCGCCGCCTTCGCGCCGTCCGCGATGCAGTGGAAGCCGCCGATGTCGCCGCCCGTGAAGGGCACGCCGCTCGCGCCGAGGTTGATCGCGCCTCGCACCATCGTCGGCAGGCCGTCGGAGTCCTCGAACGACGCCGCGGGATCGCCCATCCACATCATGGGCACCCAGTGCGACGAGCCGGTGAAGCCGCTCCGCGCGCGGGCCAGCCAGTTGCCGCGGAGCGGGCTCGCCTCGAGCGCGTCGTGCACGGCCTGGTCGTACAGCACGGGGAAGAGGTTGTGCAGCTCCTCGCCGCTCATGCCGTTCGCCGCGAGCACCTCCGGCTGCACGTACTCGCCGAAGTCGTACATGAAGCCGTGGTAGCCGAGGTCCTGCATCCACTGGAAGAAGCCGCGGTACCAGGCGGCCGCGTCGGGGGACGTGAAGTCGACCGTCAACACCTCGAGCAGACGCCCGCTGATGAGCCACACCTTCGACGGCACGCCCATCGCGTCGGCCAGGAAGTAGCGCTTCGAGAGGCCCTCGTCGACCAGCGCGCGGAGCGGGTTGTCGGGCGTGTCGGCGAGGTACGGGTTGTAGTAGCCCTCGGAGCGTACGCCGAGGGCCTCGGTGGAGGCCGTCCACGCACGGCGCTCCTCCTCGCGGCCCACGTGCGAGCCCATCGGCAGGAAGTGCAGCGTGTCGTCGACCGACGTGATGGCGAGGTCCCGCTCGCGCATGGCCTGCAGCTCGGGCACGCCCATGACCTGCGAGCCCGGGCCGAGGCGGCGACGCGGCCCGAGGGCCCATGCGGGTGGCCGCATGGGTCGTCCGGTGGCGGCCGTGAAGCGATCGATGAGCTGGTACGGCCAGGGGCGCGCGTCGGCGGCGTCGGGCAGGTAGACCTCGTACGCGAGGCGCGGGCCGATGTGCCAGACGCGCAGCGCGTCGGGGCGCGCGGGCACGGCGAGGTCGAACGTGCTGCGCCAGGTGCTGTCGAGCCAGAAGCCGTAGCCCGCGGTCGACAGGAAGAACGGCACCGGGTAGTAGGACATCTGCTCGCCGTTCGGGTACGGGTTGTCGATGCTCGCGCGGTCGGCCTCGCCGGTGCCGAGGCCGCCCTCCTCGGCCCAGACGTAGACCGACTGCCCGCGCTGATCGGTGCGGCCGAAGCGCTCGCCGAAGCCGAGGAAGCCCTCGGTGGCCGGCGAGGCGAAGGCCACCGACCAGGCGCGCGGCGCCGGGCCGTCCGTGGCCGCCTCGACGCGCAGGGCGCCCGGCCGCAGCGTGTGGGTGACGGTCACGGTCGGGCCGTCGGCGACGCCGCAGCCGGAGGGCGCGGCGGGGCAGGGGCGTAGCGTGACGGAGATCGCGTCTGCGGTCGTCGTGGCAGCCTGAACCTGCCAGCGATCGGCGTACGCCTCGAGCTGGGTGTCGAAGTCGAAGTACCCGGGCGAGACGTGCTGCCTCCAGTGCACGACGCCCTGCGCGAAGCCGAGGGCGGCGTAGCCGTCGCCGCTGCCCGCGCCGAGCGACCGCAGCGTGTGCCCGGCGGAATCCGCGACGGAGACCGCGTAGGGCGCGCGCTCGACGCGCAGCGTGAGTCCGCCGGCCGCGAGCTCGATGGGCCCGACCGCGGGTGCCGACTGGGGGGCGCGCTCGCCGCACGCCCCGAGGAGCAGGATCCAGGCTGCTTTTCGCACGGGCTCATCGTAGCGGCTTGCGCTTGCCGAGCGCGGACTTACCGTATCCTGGTGACGGGGCAGCTCACCTACGTGCGCGTCGCCGAGCCCGAGCGGCTGGGCGAGTGGTCGCTCGTCCTGCAAGCGCGAGGGATCGCGCACTGGCTCGGGCCGCTCTTCGCGGTCGAGCCGCCGGCGGAGCCGACGGTCTGGGGCATGGCCGTGGACGCGCGAGACGCCCGCCTCGCCGCGGCGGAGCTCGACGCGTACGACGCCGAGGCGCGCACGCCTGCCGCGAGGCCGAAGCCGGCGGCGCCCCGGGTCTCGCGGGCGCTCGGGGTCCTCGTCGCGGCGGCGCTCCTCGGGGCCTACGCCTGGATGGGCGGACGAGACGCGCCGAGCACGTGGCTCGCGCACGGCTCCGCGTTGGCGGATCGGATCCTCGGCGGGGAGCCCTGGCGCGCGCTGACCGCGCTCTCGCTGCACGCCGACCTCGCCCACGTCCTCGGCAATGCGGCCGCGCTGGCGTTCTTGCTGCCGACGCTCGCGACGCGTGTGGGGGCGGGCGTGGCCGCGTGGATCGCGGTCGGGAGCGGCTTCCTCGGCAACCTCGCCACGGCCTGGGTGACGGGCGCGTGGCTCCACCAGCGGCATGACAGCATCGGCGCGTCGACCTCCGTGTTCGGCCTGCTCGGCGCGCTCGCGGCGCTTGCATTCCTGCTCGACCACGCGCAGACACGGCGACGCTTCGCGGTGGTGGCCGCGACGCTGGGCCTCTTCGGCCTGGTCGGCGTGAGCGAGCGCGCGGACGTGTTCGCGCACGCCTTCGGACTTGCGTCGGGCGCGGCGCTCGGCGCGATCGTGGCGCTCCTGCCGGCGGGTGTGCGGCACGTGCGGCCCTGGCGCGGGGCGGCCCTGGCCGTGGCGGCGGCCGCGACGATCGTCCTCGCCTGGGTCAAGGCGCTCGCGTGAACGCGTACCTCGAGGACCTCGAGCTCGGCCGCACCATCGACGTCGGTCAGGTGAGCGTCACCGCCGAGGACATCGTCGAGTTCGCGCGCAAGTTCGACCCGCAGCCGTTCCACGTCGACGAGGCGGCCGCGCAGAGCTCGCCCTTCGGCGGGCTCATCGCGAGCGGATGGCACACGGCGAGCCTGTGCATGCGGCTCGTCGTGGAGCGCCTGGTCGACCCGGCGACGACGCTCGGTTCGCCCGGGGTCGACGAGCTGCGCTGGCTGCGCCCGGTGCGACCGGGCGACACGCTCACGCTGCGCATCACCCCGGTGGAGATCACGCCGAGCAGGTCGAAGCCCGACCGCGGCACGGCGCGCTTCCGCTACGAGGTGACGAACCAGCGCGGCGAGCTCGTCATGACGATGATCGGTCTCGGCATGATCCGCCGCAGGCCCGCCTAGTGCCTCGACCACGGCGTACTGATCATCGAGCGGGCGGCATCCAAGCGTTCGCTGAAACGGCCATCCTCTCCGCGGCGAGGCGCTGGCGAAATTCAGCGCTCGCCGAGGCCGGGCAGGAGCATCTGGGCCAGGCGCGCCGGGGCGTGCGCGCCGGCGGAGCGGAGGAGCTGATCCTGGGCCGCGACCTGCGCGGCGTCTCCGGCGAGCAGCGCGCGCGCGCGCCGCGCGGACCATTCGTATAGCCGCATGTGTGCGCCCACCGCGGCGCTCTCGGCCAGGGACAGCTCGGCCATCGCGCGATCCTGCGCACCCCTCGCGGCGGCGATCGCCCCCGCGACGCTGCGCGCCACGACCTCGGCCCAGGGGACGCGCTCGCGGCCGAGCTTCCTCACCGCCGCCTCTGCCTCGCCGAGCAGGGCCTCGCGGCCGCGCGCCGGCGACTCCAGCGCCGCGGCCACCGCCGCCCGCGCGCGCAGGTGCCACGCCTCGACGCGCATGTTCTGGACGCGCAGATAGCCCGACGCCGCGAGCTCCGGCCAGTCACCGAGCGTGCGGAGCTGCGCGGGTGTGCCGTGGCCTTCGTACAGGTCGCAGTTCCCCTCTGCGAGCAGATGCCAGTAGTGCTGGAACTGGTAGCGCTGCTGCGACCACTGGAGGCGCGCCTCCTCGACGCGCGCGCGCGCGATGGCCGGCTCGTCGCGCACCAGCCACGCGAGGTTGGCCAGGCCCGTCCGCATCGCCGTCGCGGCGTAGAGGTCACCACGCTCGAGCGCCTCGCGGAGCAGGCTCGAGACGCGGCGGCCGAGCTCGTCGATCTCGCCGAGGAAGGCCAGGGACCACACGCCGAAGAGCTGCGCCGACACGAGCTCCCACGCGAGGCCCGACTGCTCCTCGCGCAGGCGCGCCTCGCCGTCGCGCATGCGCTCGCGACACTCCACCCAGTCGCCACGCAGGAACGCCGCGACGCCCTCGTACAGCACGACCTGCGCCTGCAGGCGGCGATCGGCGAGCCCGTGCGCGACCGCGCGCGCACGCCCGAGGACGTCGGCCACGCGGGCGCCGGCGGAGGGTCCAGGTGCGCCGATGAAGGCGACCTCCGCGGCGAGCGCGCGCCCGACACGCGTGGCCTCGCCGGCCTCGAGCGCGAGCAGCAGCTGCCGGCTCTGCAGATCCGTCGCGCGGATGACGTCCACCATCGCGAGGCCGTTGGCGGCGGACCACACGACGTCGATGCGTTGCAGCTCGGCGGGCGGGATCTCGGCGACGGGCCGGTTGCGGAACTCGAGACCGCGGATCCGCAGGCGGGCGCGCGTGTAGAGCAGGGACAGCAGGGCGCGGCGAGGCGAGGACGCGAGCTTGACGCCGACGGACGCGAGCAGCCGATCGATGGACGCCAGGCCCTCGTCCATGTGGCCGCTGCGCAGGAGCTCCTCGGCCGCCCGGCGTTCGAGCTCGACGCGCTTGGCAGGCGGGGCCCGATCGGTCGCGGCGCGGTAGGCATCCGCCGCCTCCTTGCCCCGGCCGGCGTTCGCCAGGGCGTCTCCGCGCTGCTCCTGCAGGTGCGAGCGCTCCGCGTGGTCACGCGGCATCGCGCCGAGCGCCAGCTCGAACAGGCGCGCGGCGCGCTCGAAGGCGAGCGCAGCGACCGCCTGATGCGCCGCGGCGAGCGCGCTCGCGGAGGCCCGGGCGAGGTCACCGGAGCCGAGGGCATGCACGGCGAGCGCCTCGGCCTCGCCCCCCTCCGCCTCGAGCGCGGACTGCAGGCGTCCGTGCAGTGCCCGCCGGCCCGCGTCGTCGAGCCCCGCCAGGACGGCCTGGCGAACGCGGTCGTGCATCGGCTCGAGCGCGACCTGGCCGCGCACGGCCTGTGTGCGCACGAGCCGCTGGCTGCGGAGGGCCTTGACCACCGGGCCGACAGCCCCGAGCGAGAGCTCCGCCGCATGCGAGGCGGCGCGCTCGGACAGCGGCTGGCCGCCGAGCGCCAGGGCCTCGAGGAGCCCGCGCTCGGCGCGCCCGAGCCCGCTCACGCGGTCCCGCAGCGCTTCCTCGAGCGACGTCGTGCGCGCCTGCGTGGCGCCGGCGCGGCGCACCAGCTCCTCGATGAACATCGGGTGTCCGCCCGATTCGCGCACGACCGACGCCGTGTCGACGGCGGCGTTGGGGGTACGCTCGAGCAGCCGCTCGGCGAGCGCGCGCGCGTCTCCATCGTCCAGCTCACCGAGCTCGAGGTGGCGGACGTCCCCCGGCAGGAGCGGCAGCTCCCCGCTCGAGCGCACCGTCGCCAGGAGCAGCACCGCGGGCGCTCCCGGCGGGCACAGCACCTCGCCGAGCAGCGCCATGCTGTCGGCGTCGGCCCACTGCAGATCGTCGACCAGCAGCACGAGCGCCCGGCGCTCGGCGAGGCGGCCCAGCAGATCGCGCAGCGCGCCGAACAGGCGCTGGCGCTGCTCCTGCGGAGAGCTCACAGGCGGCGGCGGCTCGCCCTCCGAGAGCACGGGCAGGCCCGAGAGCACGGGGAACGCCTGTGCGAGCAGGGCGGCACGCGGCGCCGGGAGCAGGGCGGCGGCCGTGGTGCGGGGCAGGCCGCGCAGGAGCCGCGAGACGCCGTCGATGATGCCGTCCACCGCCTTGAACGGCACGGACTCGCGCTCGTAGCAGCGCCCCTGGAGCACGAGCGGCGGGGCCGAGTCACCCGCGCTCGCGAGGAAGTGCTGGACGAGGGCGCTCTTGCCCACGCCCGACTCGCCCCGCACGAGCACGCTCACCTGGTCGCCGCGCTCTACCTGCGCGAGCGCCCCCGCCAGCTCCTCCAGCTCGCGCGCGCGCCCGACGAACGGCGGCTTCTCGCCCCACACCCCCGACGACTCCTTGTGCAGCGCCGGCGACTCGAGGGCGGCGAGGATCTCCGCCGCGCCGGGACGCTGGGCCGGATCGATGGCGAGGAGCCGCTCGCAAAGGGCGTCGAGATCCGCGGGCGCCTTGGGCTCGAACGCCCGCGCCTGCGGGGCGCGCTTGCGCTGCTTGAGCGCGAGCAGCTCCGTCGGCTTGCCGTCGAGCGGGAGCTGCCCGGTGAGCGCCTCGAACATCACGACCCCGAAGGCGTACCAGTCCGCGGCCGGCCCGACCGCGCCCCCCGCGGCCTGCTCCGGCGCCATGTACGCGGGGCTCCCCACCGCGAGGCCGTCGGTCCAGTCCTTGCCCCGACGCGCCTCGGTCGCAAAGCCGAAATCGAGCAGCTTGATCTGGCCCTCGGCGTCCACGAGCACGTTCGTCGGCTTGACGTCCCGGTGCACGCAGCCGGCGGCGTGCACGGCGGCGAGCGCGGCGGCGAGCTGCCCGAGCGCCTTGCGCAGGCGCGACTCGTCGAAGGCCGCGCCGCCCGACGCCAGCCGGTCCACGACCTCGGCCTCGCTCCCGCGGATCCACGGGAGCAGCCCCACGCCCTCGACGAGCTCCATCGTGAAGAACCAGCGCCCCGCGTCCTCGTGCAGCTCGCCCAGGCTCACGACGCCTGGATGTTGCAGGTCCGCCAGCGTTCGGAACTCGTTCTTGAGCTGCAGCAGCGCCGAGTGGGTCAGCTCGCGCAGCACCTTGAGCGCAACACGCGCGTTGCGGTCGCGGTCGAGCGCCGAGTAGACGTCGCCGCTCGCCCCTGCACCGAGCCGTCCGAGCACGCGGAAGCGCGCCGTCCCCTGGAAGTCCACCCGCGCCAAGGCTACCTCGGATGCCGCGGGCCGTGTCCTTCGGGTGTGTTACGGTCCGCGCGCCGCGAGAAACACGCAGCGGCGCCACAAGGGAGGGTGTCCATGTCGATCGGAAAGCGCGCAGCAGCGGAGTTCTTCGGGACGTTCTGGCTGGTCTTCGGCGGGTGCGGCAGCGCGGTGCTGGCGGCGGCGTTCCCGCAGGTCGGCATCGGGCTACACGGCGTCTCGCTCGCCTTCGGCCTGACGGTCCTGACGATGGCCTACGCCATCGGTCACGTCTCGGGCTGTCACCTCAACCCGGCCGTGTCGGTGGGCCTGACGGTCGCCGGTCGCTTCCCTGGCAAGGATCTCCCGGCCTACGTGATCGCGCAGGTGATCGGCGCCGTCGCGGGCGCGGGCGTCCTCTATGCGATCGCGAGCGGCAAGAGCGGCTTCGATCTCGCCGGCGGCTTCGCGTCGAACGGCTACGGCGATCACTCCCCGGGCGGGTACACGATGATCTCGGCCCTCGTCGCCGAGGTCGTCCTGACGTTCTTCTTCCTGTTCATCATCCTCGGCGCCACCGACGAGCGCGCGCCCGCGGGCTTCGCGCCCATCGCGATCGGCCTCGGCCTGACGCTCATCCACCTCATCGGCATCCCGGTGACGAACCTCTCGGTGAACCCGGCCCGCTCGACGGGGCCGGCCGTGTTCGTCGGCGGCTGGGCGCTGCAGCAGCTCTGGGCGTTCTGGGTCGCGCCCATCGCGGGGGCCGCCATCGCGGGCATCGTCTACCCCGCCATCTCCAAGAAGAGCTGAGCCGGGCCCCAGATCACTCCTGCAGGTACCCCACCAGCGCGTCCGCGATGTCGTCCTGCGCCTTGCGCGCGGCGGGCTCGTTGCCCTCCGACACCCCGTTGAGCAGGATCGCGAACGCCAGCGGACCCCGGCCGGGCGCGCCCGCATAGCCCGACAGCGTGCTGATCCCGGCGAGCGTGCCCGTCTTGGCGCGCACCCAGCGCTCCGACGGATGCCCCGACAGGCGGTGGCTCACCGTGCCGTCCGCGCCCGCGACCGCGAGCGACGCCACGAAGTCCGACGACACGCGGAAGTCGCGGTACGCATAGCGGAGCACGTGCACGAGCTGCGACGCGGAGAACCGGTTCGCGTCGTACAGGCCGCTGCCGTTCTTGTACTCCCACGTCCCCGGCAGCGCGATCCCCTTGAGGAAGCGAGCGATCGCCGCCTGGCCCTTGGGGAAGGTGCCGGGCTGCCCGCCCGTCTCCGCCCCGAGCGTCTTCAGGATCTGCTCCGACATCATGTTGTTCGAGCGCTTGTTGACGGTGCGGATCACGACCGAGAGCGGCTCCGACTCGATGTGCGCGAGCGTGCGTTGAGTGGCCGCGTTCACCGAGCCACGACGCACCTCGGCCTTGTCGACCGCGATGCCGCGCCGGATGAGCAGCTCGCGCAGCACCGCGCCCGCGTACAGCGACGGGTGCTCGATGCGCCGGTAGAACGAGCGCGGCTCCGACCGCAGCGTGATGCGTCCCGACACGGTGACCACCGTGGTCTCGCCGACCCCCTCGCTGTGCACGACGAGGGTGCCGCCCGGGCGCTTGCTCGACCGCGCCTTGACGACCACGCGCACGTAGGCGCTCGGGGGATCGACCACCACGCGCGGCGGCTGGCCGTCGGCCGTGGGCCACACCGTCACACCGACGGCGTTGTAGGCGACCGACGCCGCCGACGTCGCGGCGCGGAACGGCAGGTCCTCGTCCTTCTGCTCGAAGCCGGGCGGCAGGCGCTGGTCGTCGAAAAACGAGTCGTCCACCAGCACCGAGCCGGCCACCCGCCGCACGCCCTGCGAGGCCAGCATGGCCACGAGCCGCCAGAGATCCGCGGGCTGCAGCGTCGGATCGCCGTAGCCCTTGAGCACGATGTCGCCGTTGATCACGCCGCTCTCGGGCGAAGCGCCGAAGAGGGCGGTCTTCCAGTGGTACTCGGGCCCGAGGAGCGCGAGCCCCGCGAGCGTCGTCACGATCTTGGTGTTCGACGCGGGGTTCAAGGCCTCCTCTGCGCCGCGCGCGTAGAGCACGCGACCGCTCTCGATCTCCGCGATGGCGACGCCGACGCGCGCGCCCCGCAGGCCCGGCACCGCGATGGCCGCCTCGATGCGCTGCGCGAGGCCGCGCACCTTCTCCGGCGATGGGGCCGGCGAGGTGGCCGCGGCGGCGGGCGTCGATGGCGGCAACGGGGGCCTCGGCTGCGCGGCGCGGGGCGCGACGGGCGGCGTCGGCGTCGGTGCGGCGGCGGCCAGGGCCGGGGCGAGGAGCGCGAGCGCGAGCGCGCCGGCGGAGAGAGCGTGGGCGCTGGGGTCTCTGCGGGTCATGTCTCGGTCATCCTCCGGCGCTTGCAGGCGCAGGCTCGAGCGGCCCGCGCGGCACGACGAGCGCGAGCGCCATCGCGGGCAGGCTGCACGCGAACGCGATCATGAAGAACCAGGCGTGGCCGACGCGGGCGTCGATCCATCCCGACGCGGTGCCCGAGAACGTGCTCATCAGGCCCACGAGCGCGGTCGCGAACGCGTAGTGCGACGCCGAGAACGTGCCCCGGCACCGCTGCATGAGGAACACCATGTTGGCGGCGGTCCCGACGGCCGATGCGAACTGCTCGATGACCACGACGGCGACGATGCCCTCGAGGGGCGGGCGCAGGAGCGCCATGCCGGCGTAGAGCGGGATGCACAGGTTCTGGAAGTACGTCAGCGGGATGAGCGTCCGGTCGAGCCCGCGGCGCGCGATGACGATGCCGCCCACGAACGAGCCGAAGACGAACACGCCCGTGCCGACGCCGTTGATGATCCCCCGCTGCGCCGTGGAGACCCCGAGGTCGCGCAGGAGCGGCTTCGACATCGCGAACATCATCACGTCGCCGATCTTGTAGAGCAGCATGAACAAGAGCACGCGCACGGCCTGCGGCTGCGTGAGGAAGGAGCGGTAGGACTCGAAGAAGCTCGTGGCGAGCGTCGGACCTTCGAAGGCTCGCGTCGCGGGCCCTCCCGGCGCGGACAGCGCCGGTGCGCCCGACCGCCGTGGGGGGGGCGACGCATGTGGCAACACGAATGCATTCACGAGCGCCAGCGTCGCCATGATCCCGCCCGCGAGCCCGAACGCGAGCCGCCACGAGCCCGCATAGCCGGCCAGCCAGACGAGCCCGCTGCCGCCGAGGATCATCGCCGCCCGGAACGCCGCCTGCCGCGTCCCGGAGTGGAACGCGCGCTCCCGCGCGTCGAGGCCAAGCATGTAGGCGCCGTCGCACGCGATGTCGTGGGCGGCCGACAGGACGGACATCCCGGCCAGGATCACCCACACGATGCGCAGGGAATCCCCGCCGGCGAACGCCGCCAGCGTCGCCATCGCCACGCCGAGCGCCCCCTGCATCGCGATCATCCACGCGCGCTTGCTGCCGTAGACGTCGACGATCGGGCTCCATACCGGCTTGAGCGTGGTCCCGATGTGCAGGAGCGAGGTCGAGCCGATCTGCTCGAGCGACGCGTGGATCGACGTCAGGTACTCCGTGACCATCTGGTGCATGACGCTCCACGGCAAGCCCTCGCCGAGGTACGACGTCACGATCCAGACAGCCTTCTTCCGCGACACCACCGTAAGCATCGGGGATGGTCGCGCCGAACGCCAGAAACGCCGGGTGAATCGAGGGCGGGACGATGCCGGTGGATCGCCTTGACCCGGCCGGTTATGGTCCGGCTCATGGCCCTCTACCTCGTGACGGGTGGAGCCGGCTTCATCGGCTCCAACCTGGTCCATGCGCTGCTCGCCCGCGGAGAGGGCGTTCGCGTCCTCGACAACTTCGCCACCGGGCGCGAGGTCAACCTCGAGGGCGTCACGGACAGGATCGAGCTGCACCGGTCGGACCTTCGCGACCTGGACGCCGTGCGCAAGGCGATGGTCGGGGTGGACTACGTGCTCCACCAGGGCGCGCTCGGCTCCGTGCCGCGCTCGGTCGCGGATCCGATCACCACCGACCGCGTGAACGTCCTCGGGACGCTGCACGTGCTCGTGGCGGCACGCGAGGCGAAGGTCAAGCGGGTGGTCGCCGCGTCGTCGTCGTCGATCTACGGCGACACGCCGGTCCTGCCGAAGGTCGAGACGATGATGCTCTCGCCACGCTCGCCCTACGCCGTCAGCAAGGTGGCCACCGAGCAGTACCTTCGCGCGTTCCACGCGAGCTACGGCCTCGAGACGGTGGGGCTGCGCTACTTCAACGTCTTCGGGCCCCGCCAGGATCCGAACGGAGAGTACGCCGCGGTGATCCCGCGCTTCGTCTCCGCGACGCTGGCCGGCCAGCCCGTCACCATCCACGGCGACGGCCTGCAGTCACGCGACTTCTGCTTCGTGGACAACGTGGTCGAGGCGAACCTCAAGGCGTGCACCGCGGAGGGCGCCGCGGGTCTCGCCTTCAACATCGCCTGCCACGAGCAGACGACCCTGCTCGAGGTGCTCGACGTCATCGCCAAGGCGCTCGGCAGGACGTTGCCGCCTCCCAACTTCCTCCCCGCGCGAGCCGGGGACGTCAAGCACTCGCTGGCCGACATCGATCGCGCCAGGCAGGTGCTCGGCTACTCGGGCGCCATCAAGTTCGCCGAGGGCCTCACCCGCGCCATCTCGTACTACGAAGAGATGGCGCGCGCCGGGAGCGCTGGTCGCTGATGCGCTCGATGACCGGCTACGGCCGCGGGGCCTGCCTCGCGCTCGGGCGCCGGGTCACGGTGGAGATCCGCACGGTCAACCACCGCTTCTTCGATCTGAAGCTACGCTCGCCCTGGTTCGACGCGGCGCTCGAGTCGCTCGTGACCACGCGCGTCCGCGGCGCCATCGAGCGCGGCTCCGTCACGGTGGTGTTCCGGGACGAGGCGCCGGCCGACGGGGCCGCCGAGGTCCGCGTCAACCTGCCGCTCGCGCGCGGATACCACGCCGCGCTCGAGCAACTGCGCGCCGCGATCGGCTCGGCGGATCCGGTGCCGCTCGCGCTGGTCGCGCAGATGCCCGAGGTGATCACCGTCGGCGAGGCGCTCGCCGGCGGCGAGGCGCTCTACCAGGCGGTGCAGCCGGCGCTCGACGGCGCGCTCGAGTCGCTCGGGCGCATGCGCGAAACCGAGGGCCGGGCGCTCGCGGAAGATCTCGGCAGGCGCCTCGCGGGCCTCGCCGAGATCCGCGGCCAGCTCACCGGACACGCCACGCGCGCGCCCGACGAGCACAGAAAGCGCCTCGAGGAGCGCCTCGGCCGCCTGCTGCGCCAGGGCGAGGTGGATCCGCAGCGCCTGGCGCAGGAGGTCGCGCTCTTCGCCGAGCGCGTGGACGTGTCCGAGGAGCTCGTGCGGCTCGAGTCGCACTTCTCGCAGTTCCAGGATCTGCTCCGCGAGGGCGGGTCCGTCGGCCGCAAGCTCGAGTTCGTGCTCCAGGAGATCAACCGCGAGATCAACACCATCGCCTCGAAGCTGCCCGGCTCCAGCGAGGGCGCCGCGGCGGTCACGCCGCTCGTCGTGTCGGCGAAGGCGGAGCTCGAGAAGATGCGGGAACAGGTGC
Source organism: uncultured Myxococcales bacterium (assembly GCA_964593795.1). Classification (GTDB taxonomy): domain Bacteria; phylum Myxococcota_A; class Polyangia; order JAHFDS01; family JAHFDS01; genus JAHFDS01. Next base: position 67,646 of record CAZQJC010000020.1, read on the forward strand.
AGAACGTCGAATGAACCGGATCAGCACGCAGGACAACGAAGGTCTCCTCGTCGTGGTGTCGTCGCCGTCGGGCGCCGGCAAGACGACGCTCTGCCATCGCCTCATGGGCGAGTTCCCGAACCTCGCCTTCAGCGTGTCCTACACGACGCGCAAGATCCGGGCAGGCGAGACGGAGGGCGTCGACTACCACTTCGTGGACGAGGCGACGTTCACCGCGATGATCGAGCGGGGCGAGTTCGCCGAGCACGCCCACGTGCACGGCCATCGCTACGGCACGACCCGCATCGCGGTCGAGCAGGCGCGCCGCGGGGGCAAGGATGTCCTGTTCGACATCGACTACCAGGGCGGGCGCCAGCTCAAGACGCGCTACGAGAAGTACGGCTACCTCGTGATGGTGTTCATCCTGCCGCCGACCATCGCCGAGCTCGAGCGGCGGCTGCGCCAGCGCGCCACCGATGACCCGAGCGTGATCGATCGCCGGCTCGCCAAGGCGCGCGAGGAGATCGAGCACTACCAGTACTACGACTACCTCATCGTCAACGACGACCTCGACCGTGCCTACGACGAGCTGCGCGCGATCTACCTCGCCGCACACCTCGAGAAGAAGCGCATCGCCGAGATCGCCGAGCGGCTCGTCAGCGAGTCCCGCTCCTACGCCCCCTGAGGATCGCGCTAGAATCACCGTCATGTGGCGGGTGTTGCTCCTCGGAGCTCTCTGCAGCGCCTGCGCCAGCACGGTCCAGGGGACGGCCGAGATGCCGAACCCGACGCTGTTCCCGGACCCCGACGAGGACGGCCGCATCGTCTCCGACGGCATCGCCATCCGCACCAAGGACGTCGAGATGGTCGGCTTCGAGCCTTCCGCCGCGCCGCGCATGAGCGGCGGGCTCGCGATCCGCCGGGATCCCGAGTTCTTCCAGACCGCATACTTCGAGATGCGGTCCCCGGCCCGCCTCGACTTCCTCGTGCAGCTCGTCCACCGCAACATCGAGGACGCGGATCCGGCTCGCCAGGAGATCTGGCTCGAGGACGACCAGGGGCGCCGCTTCCATCCGAGCACCGTGGACACGGACGCGTCGCGCACCCAGCGGATCAACATGAACCTCGGTCGCACCGGCGTCACGGTGATGCAGGTCAAGGGCGCCGGCTGGCGCTACAACATGCAGGTCGATCAGTCGTCCGACCGCTCCACCGAGATGCTCCAGCGACGCGCGCTGGTGTCGTTTCGCGGTAGCCCCATGCTCACCGAGACCACGCGCTCGCTCTCTCTCGTGATGCGGGCCGCGCACCGGACCGTGCGCTTCACGTGGCGGTTCTCGCGCGAGCCCGTGAGCGCTCGCGCGCTCTAGTCTGCGAGTGGCCGCCGCGAGGGCGGCCACCAGGAGGGGCGCGCCGCCCCTCCCCCGCCCCCACCCGGCAAACCCGCGCCTGGGCCCCCCTCCCTGCGTCT
>CAZQJC010000021.1:0-7998 GCA_964593795.1 uncultured Myxococcales bacterium
TGCCTGGAGGTCTGCGCAGCGGGCACGCTGCCCTTCCCCCGCCCGGGCAAAGCCCGGTCGGGCCCCCCAACCTGCGTCTTCGCTCGCTGCGCTCGCTACGCCCTTGCGCCTCGCTGCCCTCGGCTCGAACGCGCCAGCGCGAATCACTACGCCTCGGTCAAGGTACTAGTGCCGCTCGTCAAATGTTCGACCGGTTTTGCACCTGGAGGGCGACATGGGACCGTGGTGGAGGCGGCACTCGCGAGCGCGGAGCGCGAGCCAACGAGACACCTGGTGCTGCCCGTCCGGGATTCCCCAGGCTTCCAACTGGTCCAACGAGCGGCCCTAGGTGCTGGTCTTGCGCACGCTCCGCGTGCGCGAGTGCTGCCCCCACCCGTGCACAGCGCTCACGTGTCTGAATGCCGGTCCACTTCTGACGGGCAGCACTAGTGCCGGCCATGATCCTCGACGGCAAGGTCCTCGCCGCCGACGTGCGGGCGGGCCTGCGCGCCGAGGTGGACGCCCTCGCAGTCGCTGGTGCGCGCCCGGGCCTCGCGGTGGTGCTCGTGGGCGACGACCCGGCCTCGCAGGTCTACGTGCGCGGCAAGGCCAAGGCGTGCGAGGAGGCCGGCATCGCGGTCTTCGATCACAAGCTGCCAGCCGCCACCACCGAGGAAGACCTCGTCGCGCTCGTACGGCGCCTCGACGACGACGCGCGCGTGCACGGCATCCTCGTGCAGCTCCCGCTGCCGGCGCACGTCCGCGCCGAGCGGGTGATCGCCGCCATCTCGCCCGCCAAGGACGTCGACGCCTTCCACCCCGAGACCACCGGGCGCCTCTTTGCGGGCGCCCCCACGTTCGTGCCCTGCACCCCGGCTGGCTGCATGCGCCTTCTCGCCCTGTCGGGCATCGCCCTGCCGGGCGCACGCGCGGTGGTGGTGGGCCGCTCGAACATCGTCGGAAAGCCGATGGCGCAGCTCCTGCTCGCGGCGAACGCGACGGTGACGATCTGCCACTCGCACACGCGGGACCTCGCCGCCGAGGTCGCGCGCGCCGACGTGCTCGTCGCGGCGATGGGCCGCCCCGAGGCCATCCGCGGTGCGTGGATCAAGGAGGGCGCCGTGGTCATCGACGTCGGCATCAACCGCACCGAGGGCTCGAAGAAGCTGGTCGGTGACGTCGAGTTCGCCGCCGCCGCCGAGCGCGCCCGGGCCATCACGCCCGTGCCGGGCGGGGTCGGCCCGATGACCATCGCGATGCTCCTCGTGAACACCGTGCAGGCCGCGCGTCAGCAAGCCCTCCGCTGACGCGACGAGGACGTGCCAGCCAGGCGTTCTCCTCCCGGCGCTCACTCCCCGCGTCGGCGCGCGGCGATCGTGCGCACGATGCCGTGGATCCCGCTCGTGAGCAGCATCGCGGCCGGCACACCGTAGACGGCCGAGTGCCACGCGGGCCGCCCCGGCACGGGCCACGCCATCACCGCCAGGAACGCGCCCACCGCCGTCACGGCGAGTAGCGAGAGCAACCCATCGCGCTTCGACCTGGCCATCCGCCCACATCATACGCCGAGCGGTGCTACGTTCCGCCCATGCCCACCATCGCCGTGGACGCCATGGGCGGGGACCACGCACCGCGCGCCATCGTCGAGGGCGTCGCCCGCGTGTCCGTCACCGCACCGCACGTGCAGACCCTGCTCGTCGGCGACGAGACGCAGATCGGCAGCGTCCTCGCCGAGACCCGGCACGACCCCGAGCGCATCCGCGTCATCCACGCCGGCCAGGCAGTCGGCATGCACGAGAACCCGTGCGAGGCGCTCGACACCAAGGCCGACTGCTCGATCCTCGTGACCGCGAAGCTCGTCGCCGACGGGCGCGCCGACGCGATGGTCTCGGCCGGCAACACCGGCGCCAGCGTGCTCGCGTGCTCGCGCCTGTGGAAGCGCATCCCGGGCGTGCGCCGCGCGGCGCTCGCCGCCGTCTACCCGACCGAGACCCGCCGCGGCGAGAAGAACGACCCGTTCTCGCTCATCCTCGACGTGGGCGCGACCATCGACGTCACGAGCGAGGACCTCGTCGCGTTCGCGCTCATGGGCTCCGCCTACGCGGCGCGCGTGTCGCGCAACCCGCGGCCGCGCGTGGCCCTGCTCTCGAACGGCGCCGAGGCCGGCAAGGGGCCGCCCGAGGTCGTCCGCGCGCACGAGCTCCTGCGCCGGCACCCCGGGATCCAGTTCGTCGGCAACGTCGAGGGCATCGACATCCCACGCGGCACGGCCGACGTCGTCGTCACGAGCGGCTTCGTCGGCAACGTCGTCCTCAAGATGCTCGAGGGCGTCGGCGAGACCGTCCTCGACCTCGCGCGCTACGCCTACAAGGAGAAGCTCGCGTGGCGCCTCGGCCTCATGCTCCTGTCGGGCGGGCTCGGCCGCCTCAAGGAGCTCACCGACTGGGAGCAGTACGGCGGCGCCCCCGTCCTCGGCTTCGACAAGCTGTTCATCAAGGCCCACGGTCGCTCCGGCCCGCGCGCGATCACGAACGCCATCAAGGTCGCGGCCAAGGCCTGCTCGGGCCAGCTCGCCGCCGAGATCGAGGCGGGCCTGGCCGAGCTCGCCGGCGTCATCGAGCGCACCGATCCCAGGGCCGCCGCGACCGAGCACCCCGACGCCAGCGGCTGAGTCGGACCTTGACCGAGCAAGGTGCCCCGCCTCCCTCGCCGCCTCCGCGCCTCGGCCTCGTCTTCCTGGTTGTGGGAGCGCTCGTCATCGGGCCGGTCGTTCTCTACTCGTTCGCGGCCGGCACCCTCTGTGGCGACTACGACGTCTGCATCGATGCCGGCACTCGCGCCGGAGGCGCCTGCGATCGTGCCTTTCGGGGCTACGCCCCCTGGCGCAAGCGCTTCTGCAGGTGGCGATGGGAATGAGGTCATCGATCACCTCAGCGCTTCGGCCGACCTTGTTCCCCCTGTCCCTTGCTCCTTGTTCCTAGTCCCTAGTTCGCCCCGTATCTATGATGGCGGGGCCCCTTGTCCGCCCCGCGCGCCCTCCGAAAGAGCCTTCCCCCGACGGCGCCGCCGCCTGCGCTCCGGCACGTCTTCCGCTGGGACCTCGACAAGACCTACCTGCAGACCGACTTCGACGGCGTCCGCGCGCTCATCCGCACGGCGCGCGAGAAGGCCTCGCAGAAGCGCTCCGTGCCCGGCGCCGCGGCCCTCTTGCGGGAGCTGCGCGCCGCGGGCCCCGCGGGCGCCCACCGCATCTGCTTCGTCTCGGGCTCGCCCCGCCAGATGCGCACGGTGCTGACCGAGAAGCTCCGCCTCGACGGCGTCGAGTTCGACGAGTTCATCTTGAAGCCGAACCTGTCGAACCTCCTTCGCGGCCGCTTCCGGATGATGCGCGAGCAGGTGCACTACAAGCTGCCGGCGCTGCTGGCCGGCCGCGGTGACGTCCCGCCCGACGTGCCCGAGACGCTCTTCGGCGACGACGCCGAGAGCGACGCCGTCATCTACTCGCTCTACGCCGACCTCCTGGCCGGCGTGGCGACGACCGACGACCTCGCGGGCTGGCTCAAGCGCACCAAGCTGTACCCGGACGATCAGGAGCGCCTCGTCGAGATGGCGCGCAATATCCGCGTCGGCGCGGCCGTGCGCCACATCTTCATCCTGCTCGATCGCCGCTCGCCCCCCGCGCGCTTCGATCCCTTCGGCGAGCGCCTCGTTCCCGTCTACAACTACTTCCAGGCCGCGCTCTCGCTGGTCTCGCAGGGCCTGCTCGGCGAGCCCGCCGCGCTCCGCGTGGCGCTCGCGATGGTGAGCGACTTCGACTACGCCGTCGAGGCGCTCGCGAACTCCGTCGCCGATCTCGTGCGACGCGGGCGCGTGACCGCGTCGCTCCTCGAGGGGACGGCGCACGCCTTCGCCGAGGGCCTGTCCTCCCTGGACACCGCGCAGGTCGTCCGCGAGCGGCTGCTCGCGCTGCCCGAGCGCCTCTACGAGGCCTGCCGCACGCGCGTGGTGCACCCGCCCGCACCGGTCGCGATCGACTACGCGTTCTGGCTCGCCCAGGGGCGCAACGAGAGCCACAAGTAGCCGCCCCCCCCCGCCACCATTCCTTCACGTACCAATCTTTAGTACACAAAGTTTTTGCTTGACCGGTCGGCCGGGCCCCGGCCACGCTCTGACCATGCTGTCCCCCGACAAGGTCATCGTCACGTGCGCGCTGACCGGCGCGGTCACCACGAAGAAGCAGTGCCCGGCGATCCCCTACACGCCGGTCGAGATCGCCGAGGAGGCGCGGCGCGCCCACGACGCCGGCGCCGCGGTCGTGCACATCCACGCGCGCGAGGACAGCGGTCAGCCGACGTTCCGCAAGGAGGTCTTCGCCGCCATCAAGGAGGAGACGCGCAAGCGCTCCCCCGTGATCCTGAACTTCTCGACGGGCGCCGTGGGCCTGCCGATGGCCGAGCGCGTGGCGCACATCGTCGAGTCGCCGCCCGAGATCGGCGCGCTGAACTCGGGCTCGCTCACCTACGCGAAGTACTCGAAGAAGCGGAAGGCCTTCGTCTTCGACTTCGTCTTCCAGAACCCCTTCTCGGACATCACCTACCTGCTCAAGCGGATGAACGAGGCGGGCGTCAAGCCCGAGTGCGAGATGTTCGACGTGGGCCACGTCCAGAACCTCGAGCCGCTCTTCGACCTCGGGCTGCTCTCCGGCAACGCCGACGTCAACCTCGTGATGGGCGTCCTCGGCGGCATGCCCGCGACGACCAAGACGCTCGCGTTCGTCGTCTCCGAGCTGCGGCCTGGGACCATGTGGAAGACGACGCCGATCTCCGAGGCGACGTGGCCGATCACGGGCGCCGCGCTCGCGATGGGCGGGCAGATCCGCGTCGGCCTCGAGGACAACTTCTACCTGCCCGACGGCAAGATGGTCGGCTCGAACGGCGACCTCGTCGCCCACGCGGTCATGATGGCGCGCGCGATCGGGCGCCAGCCCGCCACGGTCGAGGAGGCCCGCGCCGCCCTCGACCTGCCCCAGCCGAAGTAGCGGCCCGCTACATCACGATCTGCAGCTTGCGCCGGTACTCGCGCGCGAGGTCGCTGTCCCCGAGCTGCTCGAACAGCGCCAGCATCGCGAGGCGCGCCGCGTCGTCCTTGTACTTGCGGTTGCGCGCCACCACGTCGAGCCACGCCTCGAGCGCGCCCTCGATCTCGCCACGCGCCGCGAGCGCGCACCCGAGCGCGTACCTGAGCGCCACGTCCTTGGGCGCCGCCTCGAGCGCCGCGCGGATCGCCGCCTCGCCCCCGTGCTCGGCCGCCTCGACGTGGAAGCCCAGCCGGCGGCGCGCGCCCGCGACCCGGTCGTAGTGATCGCTCCGCTCGTCGACGCGATCGAGCAGGGCCGCCACGCCGTCGGTGCGCCCCGCGCGCAGGTGAAGCTCGGCCAGCGCCAGGGCCGCGCGCGAGCCGACCTCCGGGTCGCCGAGGACCTCGGTGAGCGCGGCCTCCGTCGCCGCGAGGTCCCCCGCCCGCTCCGCCGCCGCCGCCCGCTCGAGCGCCGCGCGGCCCGGGGTCGGGGCGAGCTGCGCGAGCCAGGTCCGCAAGAACCCCGCGTCCCGCGCCCCGACGAACTCCGCGACCACCTTGCCGCCGCGGAACGCCTTGACGGCGGGGATGCCCTGGACGCCGAAGCTCCCCGCGATCTGCGGGTCCTTGTCGGTGTCGATCTTCGCGAGCTCGACCCGTCCGCCGAGCGCGTTCACCTCACGCTCGATGAGGGGGCCGAGCGCCCGACAGGGACCGCACCAGGCCGCCCAGAAGTCCACCACCACCGGCACCTCGTGCGACCGCGCGATCACCGCCTGCTCGAAGTCCACGCTCGTGACGTCTCGGATCCAGTCGCTCACGGACCAAGACTACACCGCCACCGGCGCCGGCACACCCGTGTCACCTTGTGCCTCTCTGCGTGCTCCGGTGCACGAAATACCGGGGGAAACCTTCATGCGCCCCTTGGCCCCAATCCTGCTTAGTGCTATTCATCGTGGCTCGGTGGTCCGTGAATCAGGGAGGGTCGAGATGTTCTTGAAGGCGGCGAGGGTCCTTGCGCTCGGTGGTCTGCTGTCGCTCGGTTGCGATGCCGCCATGAAGTCGGCGGTGACGCCGACGCCGGACGCCGCGGTGCCGCCCGATGGACCGGTGGCGATGGACCAGACACTCGCGCCGCCCCCGGCAGGCCAGGGCTTCCAGTTCAAGACCATGTCCTCCCAGGTGCCGGCCGGCACCGAGGTCCAGGACTGCTACTTCTTCCAGGTCCCCGGCGCGCCCACGGACGAGGTCTACGTCAACCGCGTCACCATCGCGCAGAACGCTGGCACGCATCACCTCAACGTCTTCCGGGTCAAGACGATCAAGGGCCTCGATCCCGCGCAGGGCTTCGTGCACGGCGAGAACGGCATGGGCGAGTGCTTCAAGAGCCCGAACTGGGCCGACTGGCCGCTCGTCTCGAACTCCCAGAGCGGCGGCACGGAGGTCGACTGGAAGCTGCCCGAGGGCGTGGCGAACAAGTTCAAGGGCGGCGACTGGCTCATGGTCCAGTCGCACTTCGTCAACGGACGTACGCAGGCGACGCCCGTCGGGGCCCACGCCGAGGTGAACTTCTGGACCGTCGAGAAGTCGAAGGTCACGGCGGAGCTCGGCACGCTCTTCGCCACGAACCAGTCCCTTCGCGTGTGCAAGTCGAGCCCGACGCCGTCGTTCGACAAGACCTGCCACGCCAAGGGCGACGTCAAGATCGTCGCCGCCAACGGCCACTTCCACAGCCGCGGCAAGCAGTTCTCGATGTACTCGTGGGACGGCACCTCGACGGCCAAGCCGCCCGAGACCGCGCGCTTCTACACGAGCGACGCCTGGGACGACCCGCCGATGTCGCGCGACCTCACCGTGAGCGTCCCGAACGGCGGCGGCATCTGGTACACGTGCGACTTCCAGTGGCAGGAGCCCCCGATCGGTTGCGACGCGCTGAACGCGATCGACAAGGCCAAGGGTACGCCCGACGACCAGCTCGACTGCTGCTACCGCTTCGGTGGCCTCGTGGACGCGAACGAGCACTGCAACGCGTTCGTCTACTACTACCCGAAGACAGCTGACACCGACGTCTTCTGCAACTGACCCGGCACCCGACCCAACCCGCCCGCTGCGTCCGCACCATCGTGAACCTCCCCGGACTGGCATCGCTCCTCACCCTGCTGCTCGCCGCCTGTGGAGGCGGCGGGTCGGGCGGCGGCGGCTCGGGCGGCGGCGGCTCGGGCGGAGACGGCGGCTCGGGCGGAGACGGCGGCTCGGGCGGAACGCCGTGCACGTTCGTCGGGACGATGGGCGCACCCGCCCAGATCGAGCCGCTCCTGATGAAGGCGGACGGCTCGCTCGTTCCCATCCACGACGGCGACTCCATCGACATCGTCACGCCCCCGCAGGGCGGCATCGTGGCCTTCGTGGGCGTGCGCGCTACCAACGTGTCCCTCTGCGGCATCCGCGTGCAGGGGGCCATCCGCGACTCCGGTCCCGGCCGTCTCGTGCAGGCCGATCTGAGGTCGGTGACGATGCGCGACGACGGCACCGGCTGGGCAGCGCCGCTGCCGCAAGACTTCTCGTCCGTCGCGAACATCCCCCTTTGTCACAACGTCTGGTCCTCGCGCGACCTCTACGGCGTCCCCTACGCGCTCGAGATCGAGCTCTTCGATGTCGAGCGCAAGTCGCTCGCAAAGCAGGCGCTCACCGTCACGCCGCGCTGTGCGGACGCCGACCCGCGCGACCTCGCCGAGTGCAGTTGCATCTGCAAGCAGGGCTACCGGCTCGGCGACAGCTGCGGCTCCGGCGGCTCCGGCGGCTAGTGCCGCTCGTCGGCCCCGCTGGATTCTGCTGGGTCACGGGCAGCACTAGGTATCTCGTTTGCTCGCGCTCCGCGCTCGCGAGTGCCGCGTGCACGATGGGCGCAGGTCTTCGCCCCGAACCGAATACGGTCACACTATT
>CAZQJC010000022.1:0-11609 GCA_964593795.1 uncultured Myxococcales bacterium
CCGCCTTCAGGCGGCCACTAGCGGAACGGGTTCCGCAGGACGATGGTCTCGGCGCGGTTCGGGCCCACCGAGATGAGCGAGATCGGCACCGTCGTGAGCGTCTCGATGCGCTGGATGTAGCGGCGCGCGCCCGCGGGCAGGTCCGCGACCTCGCGCACCTCGCGCGTCTCCTCGTCCCAGCCGTCGTGCTCCTCCCAGATGGGCGTCGCGCGCGCGAGGTCGTCGGCGTCGAGCGGGATCTCGTCGAGCTCCTGGTTGCCGAGGCGGTAGCCGACGCAGAGCTTGAGCGGCCGGATCCCCGCGAGCACGTCGAGCTTGGTCAGGGCAAGGCCCGTCAGGCCATTGACGCGCGCGGCCAGGCGCAGGGCGGCCACGTCGAGCCACCCGCAGCGGCGCGGGCGCCCGGTCGTGGCGCCGTACTCGTGGCCCTTGTCGCGGAGCAGCGTGCCCATCGCGTCGTGGAGCTCGGTCGGGAAGGGCCCTCCGCCGACGCGCGTCGCGTAGGCCTTGGTGATCCCGATGACCTCGTCGATGCACGTCGGCCCGACGCCTGCGCCCGTGCACGCGCCGCCGGCGATGGTCGAGCTCGAGGTCACGAACGGGTAGGTCCCGTGGTCGAGGTCGAGCATCGTGCCCTGCGCGCCCTCGAAGAGGAGGTTCCGCCGGTGCGCGATCTCGCGCGCCAGGAAGCGCCCCGTGTCGGTCACGTAGGGGCGCAGCTTCTCCGCCAGGGCAAGGAGATCGGCGAGGATCTTGGCGCGATCGAGCGCGGGGCGGCCGAGCCGGACGAGCTCGGCGTTCGCAGGCTCGAGCGACTCCTCGAGCGCCGCCTCGAGGCGCGCGGGGGCGAGGAGATCGCCGGTGCGCACGCCCCTGCGACCGGCCTTCCACTCGTAGGCGGGGCCGATGCCGCGCTTGGTGGTGCCGATGGCCTTGTCGGGCGAGCGGGCCTCCTCGCGCGCGGCGTCGAGCGCCTTGTGATGTGCGAGCACGAGGTGCGCGCCGCGCGACACGAGCAGATCGCGATCGTCGGCGAGCAGGCCCTTGCCCTTGACCTCGGCGATCTCGGCGAGGAGCGCCTCCGGGTCGATGACCATCCCGTCCCCGAGCACGTTCTTGACGCCCGGGTGCAGGACGCCCGACGGCAGGAGGTGCGTCACCAGCTTGGACCCACCGACGACCAGCGTGTGCCCTGCGTTCGACCCGCCACCGTAGCGCACGACCACGTCGGCGAACTCGGTGTAGAGGTCCACGACCTTGCCCTTGCCCTCGTCACCCCACTGGGCGCCGACGATCACGACGTTCGCCATTAGCTTCTCCGTGCTGGGCGCGCGGTCGCGACCCTGCGTGCTTTTTCGATCGGACGCGCGGCCGGCGGCCGGGGCCGCGGGCCCACCTGGACCACCGCGCGGAAGCCCCAGCGGGCCGCGTAGGCCTCCGCCTGACGGGCCGAGAGGCCGAGCGCGGCGGCCGCGCGCTCGCCGTCACGTCGCAGCCGTGCAGCCTCGGCGGAGGCTGCGCCGGGCTCGCCGACCACGAGCACCCCACGCGGCTCGTCGCGCTCGTCGGTGCCACGGGCGCGGAGCGCCAGCGCCACGGACTCGACCTCGATCGCGAAGCCGATCGCCCGCACCGGGCGGCCGTACCGCGCGCCGAGGTCGTCGTAGCGGCCGCCCCGCGCGATCGCGTCGCCCGCGCCCGGGGCGTAAGCGGCGAAGCGCACGCCGGTGTAGTAGTCGAACCCGCGCCGCTCGCCGAGGTCGACGCCGAGCTCGACCTCGTCGCCGACGACGCGCGCGAGGGCCTCGACCTCCAGGAGCGCAGCCGCCGCGGCGGGCATGCGCGCCCGGGCCACGAGCCTGCGGGCCTCCGCGAGCTGCTCGGCACCGCCCCAGAGCGATGGCAGCGCGCCCACGAGCGCGACCACGCGCGCGGGGAGTCGCGCTCCGTCGAGGGCTCGCGCCACGCCGGCGGCATCCTTGTGATCGAGCGCCTCCTCGACGGCAGGGCGGAGGCGCGCCGGCACGGCGGCCAGGCAAGCGCGCACGAAGCGCGGGTGCCCGAGGTCGAACCGCACCCGGCCGACACCCGCCGCTCGCAGCGTCGCGTCGCACAGGCGGACCGCCTCGACGTCGGCGGCGGCCGATGCCTCGCGGCTGGCCCCCACCTGCAGCACGAGCTCCGCCCCCGCCTGCAGCACCTCGCGCTCGGCGCGACCGAGGCGGATGACGCTGCCCTCGTAGCAGAGGCGCAGCGGGCCGGTCTCGGCCGCGTAGCGCGTCGCGATCACGCGCGCCACCTGGGGCGTGATGTCGGTCCGTAGCGAGAGCACCTCTCCGGTGGCCGGCTCCACGAGGCGCAGCGCCGCGTCCGACGGCCCGCTGGCGCCGCGGGCGAGCACCTCGTCGTACTCGAAGATGGGCGTGATGATGCGCCGGTAGCCCCACGCCTCCATCGCGAGCAGACACGCGTCCGCGATGCGCCTGCGAAAGGTCGTCCCCGGGGGCAAGTAATCGCGGATCCCGAGCGGCAACCGCGGTGGCAGGGCGGAGGGAGGCACGAGCGCCCTCCTACGCCTCCACGCGCACGGTGGCTGCACACACGAACACTGCACCGGCCGGGGGGTGGATCACCCTGGGCGAGAGGTCGTCAGCGATCGGAACGCGTGGCACGGCGGCCTCCTGGAGGCGGCGCGCAGACGGACGGCGCGACGCCGCGGATATGTACCGAGCGCGGCGCAGGCTGTCAATCAGGGGGGGTTCCGCGCCGGATCTCGCGCAGAAGGAAGCGGCGAACGCCCCTCAGGGGGCTTGAATGCGCAGGCGCGTGAAGGCGGTTCCGCCGGACGTGACGAGGACGACCGCGTAGCGCCCCGGGGCCGCCGAGCCCGGGACCACGAAGGTCACCTTGGAGGCCGCCGCGCTGGCGGCGGCGAGCTCGGTCACGTTGCCGCGGCTGTCCACGAGCGCCAGCCGGGAGACCGGGCTGAGCTGCGCGCCGCCGAGGGTGACGGTGCTGCCGGGCTTGGCCGGCCGCGGCGTCACACCGTTGAGCATCGGGCGCGGGTCGGCCGTGGGCGTCGTGGCGAGAGAGACGCCGGGGCGGCCGATGTGCGCCACCCAGTGCGTGAGCCCCTCGGGCTGCGCGCCGAGGAGGCGATCCGTGACGCCGCCGATGTCGAGCAGGCCGTCGCCGTCGTAGTCCGCGATGCCGAGCTGGTGGATGCGGAAGCCGAACGGAACGAAGCCGTTGTCCTCGAGCCCGAGGGCGACCTGCTCGAGGAGCTCGGCGCCGCCCGCGACGCCGCTCACCACGTCGGTGTCGGTGTCGCGATCGTCGAACGGTGCGGCGAGCCGCCGCGTGAGGCTCGAGATGCCGAGGCGCAGCGCCGAGCTGCTGACGCCGCGGAAGGACCGGCCGGGGTTGAAGATGTTGCCGCCGCCGCTGCCGAACGCGAAGTCGCCCGCCGCGCCGGTGCCCGTGTTGGCCAGGACCACCACGTCGGTGAAGCCGTCGGCGTTGAAGTCGCGCGTGTCCATGAGGGACGCGCCCGACGCGAGACCGCTCACGAGCTGCACGGTCCGCTGGGGAAGGCCGCCGCCGCTCAGGGTCACCACGCGTGGGCCCTGGGCCGGGTTCACGCCCGGGATCACGGCCACGATCATGCCCGCCGAGGTCGGGCCCGCGTTCCAGACGACGGGCGCACCCTGCAGGCCGAGCACGTTGCCGGACAGGGTCTGGGTCGAGGCGTTGAACGTCGTCGCGACGGCCGTGCCACTGAACACGCCGATCACGGCGGCCGTGTTCACGCCGACCGCGACGTCCTGGAAGCCGTCACCCTCGAAGTCGCCCGAGACGATGCGCTCGGCGTTCGCGAGCCCGGCCGCGAGGGGCAGCGTGGCGATGACGTTGTAGGCGGCGCCCGTCAGCGTGGCGACGTAGGCGTTGCCGTTGTTCGTCAGGATGCCGAGGCCATTCGGGGCCGTGCCGAAGAAGGTGACGTCTCGGACGAAGCCCGGCGACGTGCCCGTGCCGATCACGACCTCGTTGCAGGCGCGCGTGCCCGTGTTGCAGTCGATGCGCCAGACCCTGAAGATCCCGGTCGCGTCGTTGACCCGGAAGATGTAGCGGTCGAGCAGCTTGCCCCGCTGATCCGCGAAGATGCTGCTGACCGTGGTGGGCGGCCGCTGGCCGGGCGTGATCGGCGGATCGGGCGGCGTCATCCCCGGCGGATTGCCCGGGATGGGGAACCGCGGGGTGGAGAGCGGAAGGAACCCCTCCGGCGGGCGCCCCACAGGGACGCTCACGACCTGGGAAAGGTGCCGCACGGTCTCGCCGGGCGCGCACGGGCCCGCCGGCGGAGCGGCCGGAGGCTGCGAATCACCGTCGTTGGGCTGGGTGCTGTTCGAGGGCGCCGGGACGAACGGAGTCGCCAGGAGGCCGCACTGGATGTGCTGATCCACGTTGATGAAGACCGAGCCGAAGGGGCCGGCCGACCCGTTGAAGACGCAGCTATCGATGTTCACGAAGCAGTTGCCCGCCGTGTCGCTCGGTCCGTCGAGGTCGAGCGTCAGCAAGGCGGTCGAGCTGCCCGGCAGCGAGAGGAAGGAGTGGTCGGCCGTGAAGGTCGTGTTCGGGCCCTGGTGGACGATCGACGTGTGGTCGCCGAAGCCGTTGATCAGGCGATACGCGTTTCCGTCGGGCACGAGCTGCGGGTTGCTGGCGTTCGTGCTGTACCCGGCCGCGCGGCACCAGCCGGTGGCTCCCTGGCGCGCGTTCGGCCCCTCGACCGGGGCGGTCACGTCGCTGCCGCTGAAGAAGATCGGGTTGATCGCGGCCGCGCCGCGGGCGAGGGCGGCCGCATCGGTGACGATCTGGACGTCCGAGAGGGAGTACCCGGCGCGCTTGTTCGAGGCGCCCGGGCCTGGGCCGCCGCCACCACCGGTCGCGACCGGCACGGGGAGGCGCTCGAAGCGCGCGATGGCGAGCGAGCCGTTCGGGGCGCTCAGGACCTGCCCGTCGAGGCGGGTGTACTGGAACTTCGCGTCGCGCCCGGCGGAGAGCGGGTGCCGCGCCGTCGCGGTGCACTGGTTCGGTCGCGTTCCGATGCAAGGCGTGGCGCGCAGCGGCGTCGTCGCCGCGCCGTCGTTGCCCGAGAGCCGGACCTCGAGGTTGACGAGGTAGTAGCGATCGCCGACGACGTTGACGTTCCGGATATCGGAGACCTTCATCGTGGTCTCGCCGAGCGGCAGCGCGGCGAGCGCGGCGATGGGCGCCTTCGGGTTCGTGGTGTCGACGATGGACTCCACCACGACGCGGAGCTGCGAGTCGGGGCAGGCGGGGAGCATGAGCGAGAAGCTGCCGTCGCCGCCCGTGGTGGTCGAGACGGGCAGGAGGTGCAGCAGCCCGTCGTCGTCGCGCTGCTGGAAGCGCACCCGGCCGAACGCGATGGGCGCGCCATCGACCAGCGTCGCCCGTCCGGTGACCTCGGTGAGCGGGCACTGCAGCGCCAGCGTTCCGAGCCGGCGGATGGGACGCCTGATGCGGATGCGCGTCATCGGTCGCGTGGCCTGGAGGACCGGGCCGCTCGCGCCGGGCAGCGCGACCTTGGTGAACGTCTCGAGGCGGGTGCCCGATGCCGGGCAGGGCGGGCCCGACGCCGGATCCGGATCGTCTGTGGGATCGTTGCAGATCACGACGACCTTCGCGTCGTGCTCGCCGGCCTGCGCACCATCGGTGCGCGCGACCTGGCCCGAGTCCGGATCGACCTTGAAGAGGTCGAGCTCGGTCCCAGGAGGCAGGTTCTGCCGGTTCGGCAGGGTGACCTGCACGGAGCCACCGCTGACGTCGGCCCCGGCAGGCTCGAGCGCGATGATCTCGGACGGCGCGGACATGACCGACAGATCGAAAGGCGTGCGATCCGTCGGGATGCCCGTGAGCGACATCGAGGGATCGGCGCCCGGCGGGAACGACATGGTCGCGCCCACCGGGAACGTCACGACGATCTGGTCGTTGTCGGCGACGTCACCCGGGAAGCCTCCCGGCGGGGCGACGCCCACGACCGAGGGATCACCGACGGGCGGGAAGCTCACGACCAACCCCTCGGGCGCACCGACGGAGAGGCCCCCGCCCATGCCGGTCTCCAGGGTCAGACCCGGCTGCGAGGACAGGTCGATGCCCGTGTTGAGGGCGGGCATGAAGATCGGCGCCATCTGGGTCATCTGGCCGCCGATGACGGCCACCTGGCGGTTGATCACCGGGAAGGTCTGGCCGCCGAGGGCGCTCGAGCCGTCGAGCTTGAGGAAGAGGTTCGCGCCCGACCCGTTGATGACCGTGGTCATCGAGAACGAGCCATCGGGCGTTGTGAAGACGGTGGCAGCCGAGGTCTGCGTGCCCGGCGCGGTGAGCGACACCGACATGCCGACGATCGGCGAGCCGACGCCGTCGAGCATGATGCCGGTGATGGTGACGGGCATCTCGGGGTTGGTGGCGCCACCGGCGCCGCCTTCGCCCCCGATCCCCCCGGCACCGCCCTCACCGGCCACGCCCGTTTCACCAGCGGGCGCGGGTGGTGGCGCGGCGGGCAGGACACAGGTTCGCATCCCTGGATCGCGAACGAGGCCGACCGGACAACCTTCGTCGACACCGCAACCGACGGCGCCGAGCACCCCGACGAGCGCGAGCGCTCGCACAACACCAAGCTTCATCTGCATCCCCCCGCTCGACGGCGCCGCCGCCGAGATAATCCACGTCGCAAACGGAAAACTAAGGCGTTCTCGCCCGGGGTCTGCCCCTGGGCGCCGACATGGTAGCCAAGGCACCTGCCGGCGTCCAGTCGTGTGATCGGGGACCAGATCCGGCGCCGGAGAATCCGCGCGCGGAGCGCGCGAGCCCGCTGCCCTCCCCACCTCACCTGGCAGGACCGGCGAGCTCGAGCAGGGCCAGCCCCAGGCGCTCGGCCGCCTCGGGGCACGCGAGCGAGCGGAGGGCGGTGACGGCGCGGGCGTGGGCCGCGGGCTCGAGCAGCGAGGCCAGGGCGTCGGCGCCCGCCCGCGCGAGCTGGTCCTCGGGCAGGACGGGCAGACCGAGGCCGCGCACGCGCGCGGCGTTCTCCGACTGGTGCTCGGCCACCCGGGGCATCGGGACGAAGAGCGCCGGCAGGCCGACGATGGCGAGCTCCGCGATGGTGACCGCGCCGGCCCGGCACAGGGCCACGTCGGCCCAAGCATAGTCGCTGACGAGGTCGCGACGGAACGCCGTCACCTCCGCGGAGACACCCGCCCTCCGGTAGGCACGCTCCACCTCCTCCACCGACTGCGGCTCGGCCTGATGGCGGACCTCGACAGGGCCCACGCGGAGGGCGACCTCCGCTGCGAGGATGGGCGCCGCGCGATCGAGCGCCCGAGCGCCCAGCGAGCCCCCGGTGACGAGGAGCCGGAACGCACGGCCGGAGCCCAGCACACGATCCCGCTCACCCAGCGACACCACCGCCCGCCGCACCGGGAGCCCGACGTGCCGAGCGCGCGGGAACGCGACGAGCGCCTCCGGCTGGCCGACGAGGACCCGATCGACGAGGCGCGCGAGCACCCGGTTGGCCAGGCCCGGGATGGCGTTGGCCTCGTGGAGCGCCCGCGGGATCCCGCGCGAGCGTGCCGCGAGCAGGGGGCCCACCGTGACGAAGGCACCGAAGCCGACCACCACGTCGGGCGCCACCTCCGCGAGCAGCTTGTGCGCCTCGAGCGTGCCCCGGAGGGCGGTCGCGACCGCCCGAGCGCGGCCGCCGAGTGAGCGCTCGACGAAGGGCGCCGCGACCACGGCGCGGAAGCGGAGGCCATGGGCGGCGGCAAGGCGAGCCTCGAGCCCCTCCGCCCGGCCCAGCAGGACCACGTCGTGCCCGCGCGCGACGAGCCACTCCGCCGTGGCGATCGCCGGGAAGATGTGCCCGGCCGTGTAGCCTCCGACGAGGGCCACGCACCGCGAGCCCGGCGCCCTCACGGCGCCGCGGCAGCGGAACGCCCTGCCCTCCCCGACCGAACCATGGGAACCTCGGTATCAGGTGGGTCGCCCGGGCACAAGAGTGCGGCTCGTCGTCCTCGGGGCGCTGGCGCAGAGCCCGCGGGCGCGGCTGCACGCCGAGGCGCTCACGCGCGCGGGCGCCCGCGTGGAGACGATCGCCTTCGACGCGCCGGGGCGCCCGCTCGCAAGCCTGTCCTGGCTCGACACCGGGCGGCTCCCCCGGGCGCTGCGCGCCCCCTGGATCGGCCTGCGCGGCCTCGCGCTCGCGGCCGGCACCGCGCGCGCGCTGCTGGCGGCACCGCGGCCGGACGTCATCCTCGTGCAGAGCCCGCCCGCGCTGCCGGTGCTTCCGCTCGCCGTGCTGGCGGCGCGCCACCACCGCGCCCGCCTGGTGATCGACTGGCACAACCTCGGCTTCTCGCTCCTCGCCTTGCGCCTCGGCGAGCACAGCCCGCTCGTGACGGCCGCACGGCTCGCGGAGCTCGCGGCCGGTCGGCGCGCCGACGCGCACCTTTGCGTGTCGGCGGCGATGCAGGCAGCGCTGGCCGCCCAGGGCATCGACGCGCAGGTGTTCCTCGACGCGCCGCCAGAGGGCATCCGCCCGCTCGGCGCCGAGGACCTCCACGCGCTGCAGGCGCGACACCCCGGCTTCTTCGGGGCGCTCGCGGACGGGTCACCGCCCCTGACAGCGCTCGCTGGAGGCCGGCCCCAGCTGCGTGACGATCGCCCGGCGCTCGTCGTCTGCGCCTCGAGCTTCACCGCCGACGAGCGGATGGAGTGGCTCGTCGCGGCGGCGAGGATCCTCGAGCCGGCAGTGCGCGCCGGCAAGCTGCCCCGCCTGCTGCTCGCGGCGACGGGGCGCGGGCCGGGGAGGGCGCGGCTCGAGGTGCTCGGCGCCGGCCTCGATCGCGCGTGCGCGCGGCTGCTCACGGGCTTCCTGCCCGCGCGCGACTACGCCGCCCTCCTCGGCGCGGCGGACGTGGGCGTGTCGCTGCACGCGTCGAGCTCGGGCCTCGACCTGCCGATGAAGATCGCCGACATGCTCGCCGCCCGGCTGCCGGTCCTCGCGCTCGACTACGGCCCGGTGTTGCGCGAGCAGCTCGCGCTCGGCGAGGAGGCGATCGGGTTCCGTGATGCGGCAGGGCTGGCAGAAGCGCTCGCGGAGGTGCTGGAGGGGTTCCCTCGCGCGCCGCGGCTCGCCACGATGCGGGAGCTGGTCTCGCGGCGCCACCGCGCGACCTGGGAGGACCTGTGGACGGCCCGGGCCGCGCCAGTCATCCTCTGACCGCGATGCACACCGGTCCCGGGATGATGCGGGCAGCGCTCGGGATGCTCTCGCGGCGGGAGCGCCTCGAGTGGGCGGGGATGTGCCTCATCGGCGCGATGACCGCGCTCCTCGAGGCGGCGGCGGCGGCGGCCGTGGTCGTGCTGCTCCAGCTCCTCTCGTCCCCAGGGGCGGTGCCGCCAGGGCGGATCTTGCGGGCCCTCCAGGAGGCCTGGAGCCCCGACGCGCGCGAGCTCGTCTTCGTGACCGCGCTCGCCGCGGCCTTCGTGCAGGCGGCCAAGATCGGCATGAGCCTGCTGCTCGTGTGGCGGCAGTCGATCGCCAACGCGCGCACCTCGGAGCGGCTCGCCACGCGGCTCATCGAACGCTACCTCTTCGCGCCCTACGCGTTCCACCTGCACCGGGGCAGCGCGTCGCTCGTGGCTGCGCTCCTCGGCTCGGTGCCGGCGTTCCAGGGGCTCTTCCTGCAGTCGATCGTGTCGCTGCTGGGCGAGGGGCTGATCCTCGTGGCCCTGTCGGCGATGCTCGTCGCCTCGGCGCCGGCGCCCGCGCTCGGTGCGCTCGCCCTGCTCGGCGCGTTGATCTACGCGAGCGTGCGGCTCGGCCAGCGCCGCCAGCACGAGCTCGGGGAGATCGAGCAGACGACGGCGAAGCGCGTGCTGAGGACGCTCCAGCAAGCGTTCACCGGCATCAAGGAGGTCAAAGCGTTCGGGCGGGAGCGCGCGATCCTCGAGGCGCTCTCGCGGGATCAAAGGTCGCTCGCGGCGGTGCGCGAGGCGCGGCTCGTGATCCTCGCCGTCCCGCGCCTCTGGATCGAGGGCATCTTCCTCGTCGGCATGCTCCTCGTCCTGGCCCTGCTCGCGCGACGGTCCGAGCTGGCGCAGGTGCTGCCGCTGCTGGGCCTCGGCGCGTACACCGGGTTCCGCGCCATCCCGAGCGCGAACCGCATCATCAGCCATGTGGCCAACGTGCGCTACGCTCGCGCGCACCTGCAGGTGCTCCTCGAGGACAGTCGTCTTCCGGCGCCCGGCGACGAGGCGGCCTTGGGTGTCGGGCCCCTGCCGCTCACGAGGGAGCTGGCGCTCGAGGACGTGTGCTTCTCGTTCGACGGGCGCACGGAGGTCCTCGGCGGCGTGAGCGTGCGGATCGCCCGGGGCCAGTCGATCGGCATCGTGGGGCCGAGCGGCGCCGGCAAGACGACGATCGTCAACCTCTTGCTGGGCCTGCTGGTGCCGGGCAGGGGCCGCATCACGGTGGACGGCGTCGACGTCGCCGGGCAGGTCCACGCGTGGCGCCGCTCGATCGGTTACGTGCCGCAGGACCCCGTGCTGCTCGACGACACGATCCGCCGCAACGTCGCGTTCGGCGTGCCGGATGCCGAGATCGACGAGGCGCGCCTCGCCGCGGCGGTCCGCACCGCGAGGCTCGAGGAGGTGCTCGCCGGGCTGCCGCTCGGTCTGGCCACGGTGATCGGCGAACGCGGGGTGCGCCTGTCGGGTGGACAGCGTCAGCGCATCGCGATCGCACGCGCGCTCTACGGCGATCCGCCGATCCTGCTCTTCGACGAGGCGACGAGCGCCCTCGATCCGCAGACGGAGCAGGAGCTGACGAATGCGATCGCGGAGCTCTCCCGGGAGAAGACGCTCGTGGTGGTCGCGCACCGCATCCAGACCGTGCGCGGCTGCGACAGGTTGCTCTTCCTGCAGGAGGGTCGCGTCACCGACGAGGGGACGTTCGCCGAGCTCCGCCAGCGCTGCGCACCGTTCCGGGCGATGATCGGCGACGAGGCCTGAGCGAGCGGCCGGGGGCGCGCGTCAGCCGCTGCCCATCATCATCCCGCCGAGCCCGCCGCCACCCATCATCCCGCCGGGGCCGCCCATCCCGCCGGGGCCGCCCATCCCACCGGGGCCGCCCATCCCTCCGGGGCCGCCCATCCCACCGGTGCCGCCCATCCCACCGGTGCTGCCCATCCCGCCGGTGCCGCCCATCCCGCGGGGCCCCGGCGTGGAGCAGGGCGCGCCGGCGACGCTGCACGAGACGCTGACACCCGGCGTCCGCGCGCTCCCGGTCGACCCGATCGATTTCGACCTCCCGGCGTTCGCCGGAACCGAGCCGGTGATCGACGTGCAGACCCACTTTGTGGCGGAACGCACGCTCGACCACTGGAACCGCATGCTGCTCCCGATGTATCGCGACCTGATGCCCGACTGGTGGCAAGGGATGGACGGCCTCGCGGGCTTCACGATGGCCGAATGGATGCGCTGCGTCTTCTTCGAGAGTGAGACTGCGCTGGCCGTGCTGACGTCGG
>CAZQJC010000023.1:0-6236 GCA_964593795.1 uncultured Myxococcales bacterium
GGGGGCGCGGGCTTCGGGGGCTCGCCCTTGGCGGGCTCCTTCGGAGGCTCGACCTTGGCGGGCTCCTTCGGAGGCTCGACCTTGGCGGGCTCCTTCGGAGGCTCGACCTTGGCGGGCTCCTTCGGAGGCTCGACCTTGGCGGGCTCCTTCGGGGGCTGGGGCTTCGGGGGCTCGGGCTTCGGGGGCTCGACCTTGGCGGGCTCGGGCTTCGCCGTCCTCGCGGGCTCCGCGGCGGGGGCGGTGATCTGCTGGGCGCCGTCACGTCCGGCCGCCACGATGAGCGCCCCCGCGCCGAGCGCCACCGTGAGCCCGGCCGCGAACGACGCCAGCCAGCTCGGGCCGCGCACGACCGGCGTCGTCAGCCGGTGCGAGAGCGCCGGCCACACCTCGCGCGCGTCCACCTCGGCACGGATGGCCTTCTTGCCGCGGTGGTCGATGAGCACGAGCCGCTCGGCACCCGGCTTCGCCGCGAGCTCCACGAACAGGACGCCGAGGTCCGCGCGCTGCTGCTTGATGCGCTGAGCGAGCGCCGTCGGCGCCATCGCCGCCGGGATGAGGCCGACCAGGGTCGCGTTCGGTGGTGCCGCCTCCGCCAGCGCGAGCGCGCCCTCTTGCGACACGTCCGTGCGCGTCAGCGCCTCGACGGCGGCCAGCTTCTCGAGCAGCGGCTGCGGCGCCACCGCCAGCTCGGGCGGCAGCATGCACAGCAGGGGCGCTGGGGAGAACGCGCGGGCCACGCGGCCATGTTACCTCGCACCCTGCCCGAGCGCGCCGGAAGCGGTAAGATCCGCCCGTTGACCGCCCGCATCGACCGCTACGAGATCGGCGCCCGCCTGGCGACCGGTGGCATGGCCGAGATCTTCGCGGCCCGCGCCGTCGGCGAGCACGGCGTGGCCAAGCGCGTCGCGCTCAAGCGAGTGCTGGCCGGCTTCTCGGCGGACGCGGCGTTCGTCCAGCGCTTCCTCCACGAGGCGCGCCTCGCGATGCGGCTCGGCCACGCGAACGTCGTCCAGGTGTTCGACTTCGGTCGCACCGCGGACGGTCAGTACTTCCTCGCGATGGAGTTCGTGGACGGCGTCGACCTCCTGCGCCTGCTCGAGCGCGCGCCAGGGCAGCCGCTCGATCCGGCCGAGGCGATCCACATCGCCTGCTGCGCGCTGCGCGGCCTCGACTACGCGCACCGCGCGACCGACGAGAAGGGCCAGCCGCTCGGCATCGTCCACCGCGACATCAAGCCGGCGAACCTTCTCATCTCGTTCGAGGGCGAGGTGCGCATCACCGACTTCGGCATCGCGCGCTCGCTCGAGGGGGCAGGGCTCACGCAGGCCGGGGGCCTGTGCGGCACCATCGCGTACATGTCGCCCGAGCAGGCGCGCGGAGAGCCCGTGGACCTGCGCTCCGACGTGTTCTCGGTCGGCACGCTGCTCTATCTGCTGGCGACGGGCATCCACCCATTCGCGGTCGGCGACAGCGACTTCGCGACCCTCGACGCTGTGCGCGACGCGAAGCCGAGGCCCCCGTCGGCCGCCGGCGTCGCGCTGCCGAAGGGGCTCGAGGCCGCCATCCTGTGCGCGCTCACGGCCGATCGCAGCCAGCGCTTCGCCTCGGCGGGTGCGTTCGCGGACCGGCTCGAGGAGGTGGCCCACGAGGCGGCGCTCCCGAGCGGCCTCGCGCAGCTCCGCCGTCGCCTGCGCGCCGCGTTTCCCACCGAGGAGGAGCGCCTCCGGTCTTGCTTCTCCGATCTCGGGCGCAAGCCGACGCTCATCTTCGGCGCCCAGCCGACGCTGACGGGCATCACCGAGCTGTCGCGCGTGTCGATCCCCGCGCACGAGGACGCGGTGCTCCCGGCCGCGCGCGGCACCATCGCGATGGGCGAGGCGCCGGCGGTGGCTCGCCGCGGCGTCTGGCTGGGCATCGGCCTCCTCGGCGGGTTCGCGCTGGTCGGCGGGCTCGCCATCGCGCGCCGTCACGTCGAGGCGCAGCAGCCCAAGGTGCCCTTCGTGTTCCCGCGGCCGCCCGCGCGCGGCATGGGGCAGCCCGCGGTCGCGCCGCCCGCGTCTCCGCCGGGACCCGCCGCGCCGGCACCGGCTGCGGCGCCGGCGCCGGACAAGCGCCCCGAGGATCCGCGGCCCTCGCGTCCCGCGGAGCACGCGCGCAAGCGCGAGGCGCCGCGACCGCCCGGCGCGGTCACGGTCAACGCCCTGCCGTGGGCGAACGTCATCCTCGACGGTCACGCCGTCGGGACGACGCCGCTCATCGGCCACAGCGTGCCGAGCGGCAAGCACGTCATCGTGGTCGAGAACCCCGAGCTCGGGCGGCGCAAGCGCTTCGTGGTGGACGTGCAACCGAGCCAGACGCAGAAGATCTCGACCTCGCTTCGCGACGACGAGTGATCCACCGGCCAGGCGCGCGCCCGCCGGCAGCGGCGGTGTACGATGGCGGCGCATGGATCGCACCATCTCGCTGCCCGCGGACGCCCCGCGATCGCTCTCGGTCCCGCGCGTCACGCTGCGTGTCCAGAAGGGCCCCGACAAGGGCCGCGAGGTGACGTTCGAGAAGGATGAGGTCCTCGTCGGCACGGCCGAGGGCGCCGACCTGCGCCTGTCGGACCCGACCGTTTCGCGGAACCACTGCGTGATCCGAGCGTCCGCGCAGGGCTTCGTGCTGCGCGACCTCGGCTCGACGAACGGCTCGCGCATCGACGGTGTCCTCGTGCGCGAGGCGATCGCGCACCCGGGCGCGACGCTCGACCTCGGCGGCACGCGCGTCAAGCTGGTGGCCGAGCGCGGCCAGCTCGAGATGCCCCTGTCTGCCACCGAGCGCTTCGGGCGCCTGCTCGGGCAATCGGTCGCGATGCGCCGGCTGTTCGCGCTGCTCGAGCGCGTCGCCGCGAGCGACGCCACCGTGCTCGTCGAGGGTGAGACCGGCACCGGCAAGGACGCGGTCGCCGAGGCGGTGCACCAGCACAGCCGCCGCTCGAAGGGCCCGCTCGTGGTGGTCGACTGCGGCGCGATCCCGCCGAACCTCATGGAGAGCGAGCTCTTCGGCCACGAGAAGGGGGCGTTCACGGGCGCCGATCAGCGCCGCACCGGCGCGCTCGAGGAGGCTCACGGCGGCACGCTGTTCCTCGACGAGATCGGCGAGCTCCCGCTCAACCTGCAGCCCAAGCTCCTGCGCGTGCTCGAGAGCCGCGAGGTCAAGCGCATCGGTGCGAACACGGCCAAGGCGGTCGACGTTCGCATCGTGGCGGCCACGAACCGCGACCTGCGCGAGGAGGTCAACCGGGGCGGCTTCCGCCAGGACCTCTACTACCGCCTCGAGGTGGTCAAGGTGCGCCTGCCGCCCCTGCGCGAGCGCCTCGACGACGTGCCGGTCCTGATCGAGCACTTCCGGTCGACGCTGTGGCAGACGGGCGAGCCGCCGCAGATCCCGGAGGAGGCGATGGCGCAGCTCCTCGCGCACACGTGGCCGGGCAACGTGCGCGAGCTCCGCAACGCCGTCGAGCGCGCGATGGTCTACGCGGACGTGCCGCTCGAGGCCGCCGCGTCGGTCGGCGCGACCGGGCGCGACGACGTCGACGAGCCGGTCGACCTCGCGGTGCCCTTCAAGACCGCCAAGGCCTCGCTGGTCGAGCGCTTCGAGCGGCGCTACCTCGGCGCGCTCCTCAAGGCCACGGGCGGCAACGTGTCCGAGGCGGCGCGGCGCACCGGGCTCGATCGCGTGTACCTGCTCAAGCTGCTCAAGCAGCTCGGCATGCGCTCCTCGTAGAGTCCCGTCAGCGCCCGAGGGCGCGCAGCACACCCGCGGGGTCGTTCGAGATGATCGCGTCCACCCCGAGCGCGGCTGCCCGGCGCGCCCTCTCGGGATCGTCGATGGTCCAGCTCACGATCGCGAGCCCCCGCGCGCGCCACGCCGCGACGCGCTCGGCCGACACGAGCCGCGACTCGGGGTGCACCGCGCCGACCCCGAGCAGCGGCGCCGCCCACGCCTCGCGCAGCGGCCGCGCCTGCCCCTTCCAGAACAGCAGCCCGGTCGCGATCCCGGGCGCCACGTCGCGGAAGCGGGCGAGGAGCAGCGGGTCGAACGAGGACACGACGACGCGCGCGGCCGCGCCGTGTCGCGCGATGAGCGCCGCGACCTCGGCCGCGAGGCCATCGTCGGCGAGCGCGCGGAGCCCGCCCGGAGACTTGAGCTCCACGTTGACCAGCATCTCGGGCCCGAGCGTCTCGAACGTCTCCGACAGCGTGGGCACGCGCGAGCGCCCGGCCACCCACAGCCCCCGCAGCGCCGCGAGGGACCGCGTACGGACCGTCCCCGTCGCGCCGCACAGGCGCACCGTGTCCTCGTCGTGGAACACCACCACCTCTCCCGTGCCGCAGCGCATCACGTCGAGCTCGACGCCGTCCGCACCCATGCGCCTCGCCGCATGGAACGCCGCGAGCGTGTTCTCCGCCGCTGCGAGCGACGCCCCGCGGTGCGCCAGCACGAGCGGCCTGCCTCTCTCCCGCGCCGCCTCGATCAGGATCACCCTGCCATCCTATTCCGCCCGTGGAGGTGGACGTGAACGTGGACGGGGACGATCGACGCGGACGATCCGCCTCCCGAGTTGATCCCCGGCAAATCCCCCGTCATGCTGCCCGCATCCGATGCGCACCGACCTCATCCCGCCGCAGGTCCACGACCTCTGCGCGACGCTGCGCGGCCGCGGCCACGAGGCCTTCGTCGTGGGCGGCTGCGTGCGCGACCTCGTGCGCGACGACCACCTGCGCATCAAGGACTGGGACGTCACCACGTCGGCCTCGCCGCACGAGGTCGTCCGCATCTTCGGCAAGCGCGCCATCCCGACGGGGCTGCAGCACGGGACGGTCACGGTGCTGTGCGGCCACGGCGATCCGCGGATGCCCATCGAGGTCACCACCTATCGCGGCGAGGGCGCCTACTCCGACGGCCGCCGCCCCGACGCGGTCACGTTCGTGCGCACGCTCGAGGAGGACCTCGCGCGGCGCGACTTCACCATGAACGCGCTCGCGCTCGATCCGACGACGGGCGAGCTGCGGGACGTCTACGGCGGCGTCGCCGACATCGAGCGGCGCACCATCCGAGCGGTCGGCGAGGCGCGCGCCCGCTTCGGCGAGGATGGCCTCCGCGCCCTGCGCGCGGTGCGCTTCGCGGCCCAGCTCGAGTTCACGGTCGATCCCGACACGCTCGCCGCGATCCCCGAGACCCTCGACGTCTTCGCGAAGGTCTCGATGGAGCGCGTGCGCGACGAGATGATGAAGATCCTCGCCGCGCGGCAGCCCTCGCGAGGCCTGGGCCTCATGGCCGACACGGGCCTGCTCGCGCGCGCCGTCCCCGAGCTCGCGGAGTCCTTCGGCGTCACGCAGAACAAGCACCACGCCTTCGACGTCTGGAGCCACACGCTCGCCACCGTGGACGCGTGCAAGAACGACCTCATCGTCCGCTGGGCGGCGCTGCTCCACGACGTCGCCAAGCCGCGCACCCGCGCGGCCAAGGACGGCGAGCCCGGCGAGTACACCTTCTTCCGCCACGACCTCGTAGGGGCGGACATGTCGGAGGCGATCCTCAAACGCCTCCGGTTCCCGAACCGCGAGCGCGAGGAGATCGTCGGCCTCGTGCGCAACCACATGTTCTGGTACACGCCCGAGTGGACCGACGCCACCGTGCGCCGGTTCCTGGTGCGCATCGGCCCCGAGGCGTTCGCGCCGCTCGTCGAGCTCCGCGTGGGCGACGTCGTGGGGCGGGGCCGCGGGGAGGATCCCGAGACCGAGGTCGGAGAGCTGCGCCGCCGCGTCGACGAGACCCTCGCCAAGGCGCAGGCGCTCAAGGTCTCCGACCTCGCGATCGGCGGACGCGATCTCATCGGCGACCTCGGCCTCTCGCCCGGCCCGCTCCTCGGCGAGATCCTGCGCGCGCTGCTCGAGCGCGTGATCGAGGATCCGGCGCTCAACGAGCGCGAGACCCTGCTCGCCCTGGCCCGCCAGCACGCCGCCGGATCCGCCTAGAGCACCGATCATGTTGAACCGTGTGCTGCAACGCGGACTTGCGAGCTGTCATGCGAAGAGGCTTCAGGCTCCAGGCTTCAGGCTTCGGGTCTCTGACCCGGATCCGGAGCCTGAAGCCCGAAGCCTTCAGCGACGGCGCTCGTCCACGGATCAGCGGGCCTGCGCAAGCCCGCATTCTCCAACGCAGTTCAACCCGTTCGGTGCTCTAGTGCC
>CAZQJC010000024.1:0-22695 GCA_964593795.1 uncultured Myxococcales bacterium
CCCAGGCGGCGCCGTGCGGCCTCCACGTCACGGGCCCCGCCGTGCTCGCCACGGCCGCCCGGCCGTACTTCGAGCGGCTCGAGATCGAGGAGTTCCACGTGGTGCTCCTCGACGTCCGGAGCCGCGTCAAGGCGGCCGAGATGGTCGCGCGCGGCTCGCTCGGAGAGGTGGCCGTCCACCCGCGCGAGGTGTTCGTGCTCGCCGTCCGCGAGCGCGCGGCGGCGGTCATCGCGCTCCACAACCACCCCTCCGGCGACCCCGAGCCGAGCGCGGAGGACC
This sequence comes from uncultured Myxococcales bacterium, assembly GCA_964593795.1. GTDB lineage: Bacteria > Myxococcota_A > Polyangia > JAHFDS01 > JAHFDS01 > JAHFDS01. The sequence goes on from CAZQJC010000024.1 coordinate 280, forward strand.
TCCAGCTCACGCGACGCCTCCTCCTGGCCGGCGAGGTCCTCGGCATCCCCGTCCTCGATCACCTCATCCTCGGCGAGGCCGGCCGCTACGTCGCGCTCAGCGAGCGCGGCGAGGTGCCGAGCCAGCGCGCCGCGCGGGGTGCGTCGTGAAGCCGGCGGCGCGGGCCGCGCTCACGGTCACGCTCGAGCTCAAGGACCGGGACGGCCGCAAGATCGGCGAGCGGGAGGTCGCCACGTACGCGGGCCTGCTCGCCAAGGCCCACGACGAGGGCCTCTCGAGGGTCGAGACCGCCCTGGTCCAGGTCCCGGCCAAGGACAACGGCGAGGTCGCCATCGTCACGGCGCTCGTCGTCACCAAGGCGGGGAGCTTCACCGGCATCGGCGACGCCTCGCCCGCGAACGTGACCCGCAAGATCGCGGGCCACCTCATCCGCATGGCCGAGACTCGGGCCAAGGCCCGCGCGCTCCGGGACGCGGTCAACATCGGCGTCGTCTCGCTCGAGGAGCTGGGCGAGCTGGCCGAGGAGGCGGACGCTCCGCATCCTGGCCACGCCCGCCCCCAGAACGGCCACGCGCCGCATCCCGCGGAGGAGCCAGCTCCCGCCGCCCCGTCCCGGGAGCAGCGCAAGCCCGACTCTCCCATGACGGACGCGCAGCGCCGGGCGCTCTTCCGGCTCGCGGCCTCCCGGGGCGCGAAGCCCGAGGAGACGAAGGTGTGGCTCGAGCAGGCCCTCGGGGTGCCCGACGTCTCGGCGCTCACCCGCGCCGAGGCCAGCCGGGCCATCGACAAGCTCCAGCCGGCGCAGAACGGCCACACCCAGCACGGAGGCGCACCGTGAAGCTCGAGAGCATTAGCCCCTCGCGCATCGCCGCGTACCTCGCCTGCCCGCGCAGGTTCGCCTTCCGCTACGTCGAGGACGCGCCGGCCGCCTTCCGGCCGGCGACCCTCGCCTTCGGCTCGGCGGTGCACTCCGCCCTCGAGACGTTCCACATGGAACGCCTGGCGGGCCGCACGCCGCTGCCCGCGGCCATCGAGACCCTGTTCCTGGTCGACTGGCACGCGGCGCTCGCCCAGGGCCTCGCCTTCAAGGAGGGCGAGGACGCCGACTCGCTCGCCAGGCTCGGCGCGCGGCTCGTCGCCGCGTACATGGCGGCGGTGCCGGAGGACCTGGGTGTCGTCGCGGTCGAGGCGCCGTTCCAGGTGCCGCTCGCGGATCCCGCGACCGGCGAGGTGCTCGGCCCCGACCTCATGGGCATCTTCGACCTCTTCGCGGAAGGCGACACGATCGTCGAGCTCAAGACTGCAGCGCGCGCCTTCGACCACGGCACGCTCGCGAGGCACCTCCAGCTCTCGGCGTACGCGTTCGCGTACCGGAGCATCCACGGCACGATCCCGAAGCTCCGCGTCGTCGCGCTCATGAAGCAGAAGACGCCCAAGGTCGCCTTCCACGAGGCGACGCGGGACCTGCCGGAGCTCCGGTGGTGGGCCCGCCTGGCCGCCGAGGTCTGCCGCGCGATCGAGGCCGAAGTCTTCCCGCCGAGCCCTGGCTGGATGTGCGACGGTTGCGAGTACGCGCGGCCCTGCGCCAGCTGGCAGGGCCGGACCCTCCTCCCTGTCCGGAGGGTCGCGTGAGGCGCGCGCCGATTCAAGCCAGGACCGCCGCCTCGGAGCGCCTGCTCGGAGCCCGCATCTTCGAGGGCGTGGTCCTCGACCAGCTCTCGGCCTTCCGCAGCAAGGCGTTCCGGGAGGTCTCCCGCGACGTCCTCGCCGACTACGGCTCGTTCACCGAGCGCCGGCTCCACCGTGCGCTCGCGCGCCTGATCCAGCGGGGCGCCGTCATCCGCACGGGCGGCGGCTCCCCGAACGACTGGGCGTACCGCAGGGCCGCGCCCGCCCTCGCCGCGGAGGACGTCGCATGAACCTCGACGCGGGCGCCCTCGCCAAGTTCCAGGCCTACGTCGAACTGCTCCGGGATTGCGCCGACCGGCACGGCGGCCCCGCTGACCTCGCCGAGGCGTTCCACGGCGCGGACCGGTACCCGGAGTTCGACGGGCATCCGGACGCCAACTACGTCACGGGCCTGGTCCAGGGATTCGCCGACGCGCTCGGCGTCCCGCCCACCGACCTTCTCGCATTCGCAAAGGCCGCGCGCCGCGCTTCGCGGAAGCGCCAACCGACAAACGAAAGGAGAGACACATGAGCGCACCGAAGAGAGCCGTCTACGTCATCGCCGAGCAGGAGGGCAAGAAGGCCCGCTGGACCCGGATCGGGGTCGCCTTCGAGAACCAGGACGGCAGCCTGAACCTGCTCCTCGACGCCGTGCCCACGAACGGCAAGCTCCACGTCCGCGACTTCCCCGAAGAGGGGAGCGAGGGCCAGGAGCAGTAGTTCCTTCCCTTCACCTTTGCCCGAGGCGTGCTGCCTCGGGCTCCTTCACCCGCCCCGGGGCGCTGTCCGGGGGCGGATGTCGGGTCCCGTCAGGTGAGACTTCCAAGCAAGACCGAGATCTGACCGGGTGTCGAGCCGTTCACCACATTGGTGAGTTCCCACGACTTCCCATCGGCAGCCACTCGGAGGTGGCGTAGTGCGCCACCTGGTTTGTCGATCTGGATACCGGTCGCCGATGTCACTCTCACTACGACATCGCCGGTTCGATCCGGGAAGCCCTCGTAGATCTTCCGCAGCTCGCCCGCGAGCCAATCCGCGTTAGGACCTTGCCCCGTTTCGAGGGTGATGTTCGCGCCCATGAAAAGACGTTCGATCGCAAGCACCAGGGTGTCCATCTCGTTGCGGAGCGTACTTGAGCCTCCTGGCGCAAACAATCTCGAGATCGCAAGTCCTCCTTCTGCCCGCCCGAGGGCGCCCGAGCATTCCGCTCGGACGCCGTCGCCGCCGGCAACCCCCGGCAATGGAGGTCCCCATGTCAGCCGCTCTTTCGCTTCCCGTCCGACGCTTCGACCCGAGCTCCTTCGACACCGTCCGCGAGGACGTCGAGCGCCGCCACGCGCTCGCGCTCCCCGACGCCATCGTCCGACTCTCTGCGCTCCGCATGACGGACGAGGGCATGATCGACGTGCCCGGGCGCGGCCCGCTCGCGCTCAACCGCCACAGCCAGCGCCAGGTCGCGACGCTCCTCGGCGTCAAGTGGAGCCGCTGGTTCGACGCCGAGCGCATTAGCCCGAAGGAGGCCGCGCTCGAGGTGAACCTCCGCTTCGAGCGGACGCCCGGCGAGCTCAAGGTCCGGGCCCGCCGCCACGCCGAGGGCGAGGAGCCGGTCGGCGCGGGGCTCCTGCGCGCCTTCGTCACCCCGAGCTACGCCGCAATCGACGACGCGCAGCTCTTCGCGCGCATGGCGCAGGTGTTCGGCGCGGGCCGGGCGGAGTACCGCTTCGCCTCGGTCGCCGTCACGGAGGCCTTCTCCTTCTACGCCGTCGTCCGACCCGGCGAGACCGACCTCGGCCGCCGCTCGGCCGACCCGCACGTCGGGGGCTTCATGCTCCGGAACAGCGAGGTCGGCGCGGGCGCGGTCGTCATCCTGGGGCGCCTGCTGCGCCTCGCGTGCCTCAACGGTTTGTTGCTCAGCGACGGCATCGGCGCGCTCTTCCGCCGGGCGCACCGCCCTGGGCCGGGGGACGCCATCGACAACGCCCTCCAGGCGGCGATCTCGGCCCTGCCGGGCGAGCTCGCGGACGGCGCGATGCTCCTGCGCGCCGCGCGCGGGCACGACCTCCCCGAGGCCCGGAAGGCACTCGAGTCGCGCGTCAAGGGCGAGCGGGAGCTCCGGCCGTTTCTCATCCCGATCCTCCGCGCCTACGACCGCGAGCCAGAGCCCAACCGCTTCGGCCTCATCCAGGCGGTCACGCTCGCCGCGCAGTCGCTCGAGCCCGAGGAGAGGCACCTGCTCGAGCGCTTCGCCGGCCGGCTCCTCCTCGAACGCGGGGACGCCTGATGGGCGGCCGGGTCCAGCTCGGGCAGGGGACCGTCCAGGCCACCTGGATCCTCGCGCGCGGCCGGCGGTACCTCGTCGCCGTGACCGACGGCGACGATCCGCCGCTCCTCAAGTCGCGACTGCCGCTCCTCGAGCGGCTCGCGCTCATCCTGGCGCTCCTTGTGAGCGCGTGACTTCGGCGGAGCCCAAGTGGGCTCCGCTTTTCCTGTTGCCCGAGGCGCTGGAGCACGCCCGGACTTGATTCAAGGCTCGAGGTCAGGAATGACTCGGGGCACCTTCTTGAGGCGTGGTCACCAGTTTTCGTTTTTGGGGGTACCAACAGGTTTCTGCGGATCCTGGGCTCGCGACAGTGTTTGAACCGACCCCTCCTATCGAAGTATGCTCTTCCCTCGTCGATACTTGCGATGACGACCTACGCCACTGTTTTGGGAAGGCTACCACCGGGCACTCCGCGGGATGCGGCCTGGTCTGGGAGGGTTCGCCGTCTGCCCTGCCCAGGGCTGTTCTTCGGTGACTACGATCTCCACTTCCTTGACCGCCTGGATGGACCCCATGCGCTCGAATCGATCGCGGAGCGCGCCTCGATCGCACCCGATCACCGGATGCTCTTGCTGCGCACAACAACTGCAGGATCGGCGGACCCCCTCACGGCCTGGCGCGCTCACGCTGAGAGATGGCCCCTCTTCTGCTACGTAGAGTTGAAGCTTCAACCGCTTCTTCTTCGGCAGCAGAGTGGAACGTGTCTGCTTGCGTTCGAGGCTCTGATTCTTGAACGGCTGCGAGAGCGCGGCATCGAACCGATTAGCTTTCTCAGCCTCAGCAATCCAGACCTCGTTCTCTATCTCTTCGGCGACGATCTCAGTCTCTTCGGAGAAATCACGCTTGAGTTGCGGCGCCTCAAGCTGAGCGAGCTGCTGGAGCGGTTGGGCTGGAGAGAGAATGACGTCCGAACTCTCCTGCACCTGAGACCGGATCAGGCGACGAACACAGGGCATCACCTGTGTCAAAATACCTACTCGCTGTACGGAGTGCTAGAGGGGGGTGATGGTTTTGCGAATGCTTGGAAGCGGGTCAGGGATGAACCAACAAGAGCTCGCCCTGTTCTCTTCGTTGGCACCTTCCCGGGCCATGAGAGGGAGAGGAGCCTCATCGACGCCATTGCGAAGGTGTTTCCTGGTACGCACGCAGACGAGTCTATTGTCAATGGGGTCTTTGACCTCCTTCTTTCCCTTCGGATCGAAGGCGAGGGTGTTACTCAACGCGAGATTCTCCGACGGACGACTTCCCTTCTTTCCGTCCTTTGGACCGAGTTCGGGCCACAGTCGTCGAATCCGACAGTACTTCGCACCAACACCGTATGGTTTGGGCTGGGTGGAGGCGAGATCACGGATGACAGCCCACACGCGCCTCTCCCAGCAGAGAAGTCTGCACAAGTGCCTCTGCCTCGCAGTGCCTTGCGCAACGCCATGGTGCCCATAGTCACGGTTCTTCAGCGAATCGTAAGCTCCTATAACGTATTGGCATTGAACCGGTTGACATCGGCCGCGGTGCGAGAGCTTGGTCCGTTCATTCATGCCGTATGTGGAATAGCTAGACATCACGACGAAACCGGTGATGAGACACGCGACGGCCAGAGCGCCGCTGATGAGTATTTTCGGAGCGCATTCGACGATCTTGCGCAGAAGCTAGAGTCCTCGCTTGCTAGTCGCGTTCATTGCGCGGCGCATACCTTTCGAGAAGAGATCTCTATTCGTCCCGGTTCATCGTTTCACAAGCTCCTGGCAGCCTACTCTGCGATCTGCACGCAGGTCGTCGTGGACATCGCTCAAGTCGTAGATCCGGAGCCATTGCCGGAGTTCATCTTCACGATTGGCGGGCTTCATGAGGCTCGGAGCCATTGGTACTTCCGAGCGCCGACGGGAACACCTCAGCTCGCTGTTCTCGAGGTGTCTGGAGCCAGCCTGCTATATCCCGCGCGGGTTGTGTTCCCCTTGACGCATGAATTGATGCATGTTGTCCCGAAGAGTAGCCTGAAGGAGGAGCTTACCGCTCCACTTCTAAGCGAGATCGCCCAGCGGATCTGTCGACGTGCCATCCCGACCTGGCCGAGGGATCCCGATGGCCTCTTTCCGACCGTACTGGACAGACTGCGCTCAACAATTGAGGTTGCGCCAAGGTCTTTGACATCATACTTGCGTGTCCGCGAGATCGCTCGTTGGTGTTGGACACGGTCGTCATATCTGCACTGGGTGATCTCTGGTGCTGAGGCAGCGCAGTCTGCAGATCTCTTCAAGCTGGAGACCATTCGCCTAGCGTTGGAGAAGGACCTGTTTAGTCTCCTTGCGCTGGCGCGTGAGGCCTTAGCAGACGTGATGGCTGCCTTTGCCACGGAGCCTCGTGCATATCTGCGACTGCTGGAAACGTTTGGTTCATACGAATCGGAACGCGTATTTCTACTCCGGTCGGTAATCGACCTTGTCGATTCAGTGACGCCGTCCCTTCTGGGACGAAGGCCACTGATTGGCGGGCTTCTCACTGTTGCCAAGCGCATTCGGCTTGCCGAGCGAAACGTACCACCGAAGTTCTTCTCGTCCCTGGCTGAAACTGTTTGGAGCATGGGGGAGGAGCAGGTCCCGAGTCTGCTAGCCTACTACAGGGGGGAGTCGTGAGCGAAATCGAATTCTTGCGTAGTCATTGGAGCTGGACAACCGATGAGTCCGTGCAGGCGCGGCGAATGCACGGGACGCTCGAATTTCGACCGCATGCAAGTGCAAGGGAGCTCGCCCCGCCGCGAATTGGGGAGCGGGAGCTTGCAGAGTTGCGCACCTTGGACAGCGAAGTAGTGGGTCGCCTGGCGGCAGGAGGTTCGGCCGCTGGCGCGGAACGTTCTGCTGTCCCACCCAATGCGCTGGCAGAGAGTAGTCCGATGTCCAAGCTTGGACCGTTGTTCCTGTCAGAGCAGTATCTTCGTGATAGCGAGTGGCTGGCTGCGCACCTGTCCGAGTTGACCGCGCAGTACCCAGACTCGTGGGTAGCCGTGCTAAACGAGCAAGTGGTGGCTGCGGGATCCCCTGAGGAAGTGTTCGAGCGTGCCGAGGAGGTTCAGCGGAAGGGTGGCATGGCTGTGGTCTGCTTGATCGAGGCTACACCGCGCGCCTATGCGGGTACCACTTCTAAAGACTAGTCCTCCGCTCGCGAGGGTTCCAAGCTTTGTCCTGCGTCGCCTCTGGGCAGTAGTACGGCTCGGGCGGGAAGATGGAACTGCAACGCCGCCCCATAGGGCTGCCGTTGATACAGGCAGCCACTTCACCATGATTCCACGATACGCGTGGCAGGGCGCACAGACAACCGCGGTGTCCGACGAGGAGTTTCCGTACGCCATTGGAGGAGAATCGTTGGTGGTGCGTACGGGCACGATGAGGATCCTTCTGGCGGGGCCGTTGCCAGTTGGTGGCTGGGAGCTAGAAGCATCCGTCTTGTTGGCCCAGACTGCCCCGAGAAAGACGCTGCCGATGGTTATGGGGATGGATCTATTGGAGCGCTTCATCGTCGTCTGTAATTGGCGCGGAGACTCCTACATCGAGCGACGATGATGTTACCGGTCCCGCCTGATGCAGGCGTAGGGTCCCGATCCGATCCGCGGGCGTGATGCCGCTCAGGGCGTCGCGCCGGAGACGCGGCATACCGCCGCCCGCGCCCGCAGCAGACGGTCTGGCCCTTCGCGCAAGGCAGGCGATATCTCGTTGCCGTGGCGGACGGCCGGGAACCCCCATCCTCAAGGCGCGGCTGCCGCTCCTTGAGCGATGTGCACAAATCGCTGCGCTCGTCTGGAACGCGTGACTCTCTTGATGCCGGCCCCAGGGGGGCCGGCATCTTCTTGCTGCCTCAGCCAAGAAACGGAGTGTCGCCGGCCAGTAGGCGATCAAAATGGAAGGAGAGTCAAGTCTATGCCGACAAATGCTTGGACGCGGAACTCTGAGACCTGCTCCGCTCCCGTCGGCAAATCGGACGCCGAGAGCTGTTGATACTTGCGCAGTGCCGGCGCAAAGGCAGCACCCACGCCTAGCGTGAATGGGGAGTTTCCCGCGCCAACGCGTAGGTAGATCCCGGGAGAAAGCAATTGCGCGAGAGACGACTCACCATCAGAGGCAGCCTTCGTGGACGATCCGTCCGACTGCTTCTTCGTCGAGACGTCGATGGGAATGGACAACAGTTGTCCAACATCAAGCAGAGATAAGTACGGCCCAAGAGTCCAGGTCCCGATGCGCCAGCTTAGGTCAAGGCCAAGTGTCCCAAGGAGTCCGGCGGTCTGGCCATCGGCGTAGGAGCGCAGCCCGCCGGAAGGTCGTTCATAGCCATACCCGATGCCGACGATTCCGGTGATGCTCGCCTTGAAGGTTGATTGACGCTTGAGGCGCCAGCTGCCGGCAGGTGCAGCTGCGCTCGAGAGCAAGGCTTGAACCTCTGTGGCGTCTTTTGCGCAGGAGAGGTCCACCATCAAGGACAGGTACTTCGACCAGGTCGGCGGGATGGCAGGGGTAGTGACAAGTGCTCGCACCGCGTCCGCGTACTTCCCTTGCAGAGCGTCGACTCCCGCAAGAAAGAAGAGGCGACCCTCATGCCAGGGCTGTGAGTCTGCGGCGGGGGTCAGTTCCGCAAAGGAATCGATTACCTCGACGAACGTTGCCAGGAGCGCAGACACTCGCGCGAACATCGCCGCGCCGTCGCTCGGGGCCTCAAGCGCTCGAGCTGCCAAGGCTGTTGACCGAATCGCCCGCAGCACCCTGGTGACCTTGTCGACATCGGTTGCCAGGGAGTTCAGAAGGGTGCAGATCTTCGAAATGGATGGTGCGGGGCACTTCGCAGCGCGCACGGCAGGGATCAGCGTCCCAGCCTGGTTCGCGATCTCCGCCTCTGCCGCTGCATCGTCGACTGCGAGCATGTCGCCGGAAAGCTCCGCCAGGGCGCCTAAGGCAACCAGGAAACACGCTCCCTTCCCGTGAGATTCGCAGTCGCCAATAAGATCCTTGTCGGCTCCCAGCCCCGCAAGGAGGGGAAGGGGTGCCTGGCCACGTCGGACCTGTTGCAGGAAATGCTCGAGGCGGCTGGCCCAGATCTTGCTCGATGGCGTTTCGAGAAGGCGAAAGGGCAGGTGTTCCAGGTCGGCGCGGATCGCATTGGCGACAAGGGCTCCCCAAGCGCTTACTGGCTTCGAGTCGCCGGTGATGGCGATGTGACACGTGTTTGCAAAGAACTCGACCGCGTGGCCTTTGCATATTCTGTTGTGGAGCTCATCCGCGAGCCACAAAGCGAGTTCGGCGTTGGAGCGTTCCGCCATGAAGTTTGCCAGCCCCGAAGCAAGGGCGGGCCATCCAGTCCCGCCAGCGGATGTCACGATGTCGCCAGCAGCTGGCGCCGCTCCGCTAGTGGTGAGCGAGAACGCCGCCGCCCGGGACTCGGCGCTATCCAGCGAGGCGTGGCTCAGTAGTTCTTGAACCAGGGACAAGTCCTCGGGACTGAAGTTCCTCTCGGGGAACCTCTTGCTCAAGACGGTCGAAGCAATCCTGCGCTCTTGCTGCATGGCATCCGTGAGAGTAACCAATGCGCGCTGACGAGCCTCCTCCAATGCCTTCGGGTCTGTCTTGAGCGGCTCAGGATTCAATAGCGTGAGGGCTGAGAGCGGTGTTCTGGGGTTGCCCTTGTCGAGCGTCTTAATCTGCCCAAGCATCTTCAAACCCTTGAGCCACTCTGCCGGCTGAGGCTTGACGATGTGGATGCGAGCTTCTGCAATCTTCTCGAATCCACTCACTGTGCTGGGATTCGACTTGGCACGAATCTCCGCCAAAGATTCGAGGAACTCTCTTGTCCTGACCTGCCGAACGCGCTGGTGCTTGAAGGAGCGGATAGGCACCGGTGCGATATCCTTCAGTCTTCTGGTTGGGCTGGCACCTTCGTTTGGGGCCTGTCCTTGGGGCGCAGTAGCGGGTGAGGACTGTTCCTCGGCCCACGCTCGCTCCGGTGCAATGCTGCAAACAACGATGCTGATGAAGCAGGTCAAGCTTCGCCATAGAGGCTTCCTGGGCATCTGATGCTCCCCCTGACTAGGAATGGGCGTGGAACGTCCAAATGGCGCGCTTGCGTCCATGTCGTGGTGGATGGCGTCTGCGCCACGTCATGCCCCGTCTCGGCTGCTCTGCGCAGGATGAGTTCGCACGCGAACCCGCGAACACATGAACATGGGAATCCTGCTGGCGTCAAGAATCAGCGAAGCGTCGCAGCATTGATGGTTCCGGAAGATCGGCGGCTCGTCGTTTGGCGAGTCGCCGAGACCCGCCGAGACCTGGGCTGCCCAGGTTGCGCGCGGCCATAGCTTCGAGCGGAGACAATCGCGTGCCAGGTCTTTGCGACGCCGTCATTCAGTACGAAAATCAGCGACACAACAATCCGCACTGTGCCGTTCTACCGCAGCTTGTGCTTGTCGAGCTTGTAGAGGAACGAGCTGTACTTGAGCCCCATCAGCTCGGCAGCCCTCTTCCAGACGTTGTTGCCCTTGCGAATGGCCTGCATGACGAGCGCCTTTTCGATGCTGTCCATGATCTCCTCGTGGGAGGCGTCGCCCTCATGCCGGCCGCCTCGACGTTCGGCCTCGCCGAGCCGGTACTCGGGCGGCAGGTCGGAGAGGGACACGTCAGGGCCGGGCAGCAGCGTCACCAGCCGCTCGACGAGGTTCTCGAGCTCGCGCAGGTTGGCCGGCCAGTCGTGGGCCATGAGCGCGGCGAGGACCTCGGGGGAGAGGTGGAGGGGCGGACGGCCCGTCCGCGCGCAATGCCGGGAGACGAAGACCTTGAGCAGCTCCGGGATGTCGTCGCGGCGGGTTCGGAGCGCCGGCACGTCGGCCTGGAGCTGGGCGAGGACATCGTGAAGCGCCTTGCTGAAGCGTCCCGTGTTGACCGCCTCCGTCAGGTTGACGCTCGTCGAGGCCACGACGCGCACGTCGAGCGGGACGTCCTTCGGGCCGCTCGCGCGCGGCGCTTGCCGCGTCGCGAGCACCCGGGCGACCGCTTCCTGCGCTTCGGCGGCCAGGCGGTCGATCCCCGCGAGGAACAGCGTGCCGCGTTCCGCCTCCTCGAAGGTCCCGACCGTGGTGCCACCTTTCGGGCCGTGGGCCCCGAAGAGGACGCTCGGATGCGTCGCGGCGGGAAGGGCCGCCAGGTTCACGCGAATGAACGGGCCTTGGCTGCGGCTCGAGCGCTGGTGGATCCACCTGGCGAGGGTGGTCTTGCCGACTCCGCTCTCGCCCCGAAGGAGGATCGGCGATTCGGTGACGGCGGCCCGCTCGAGCATGCCGAGGAGCCCGGACATCGGCGGGCGCGCCGCGCCGACGATCTCGGCGGCAGGCTGCTGCTCGGTGCGTAATCGCGCCAGCTCGAGGCGCTCGCGCCTGCGCGCGACGGCCCGCTCGATCGTCGAGGGAAGCACGCCGACCATCCCGAAGTCCTTGACGTGGTAGTCAATGGCGCCCGCGCGCATGGCCTCGACGACCGTCGGCACGTCGAAGCAGACCGAGCAGACGATGGCCTCCAGGCTCGGCTGCGTCGCCTTGAGCTGGCGGATGACCTCGATGCCGTCCATCCCGCCCGGCAGGCCGATGTCGACGATCGCGATGTCGATGCGCTCCTTGGCGGCGTATTCGAGCGCCTCGCGTCCGCAGCTCGCCTTGAGCAGGCGACACGAGGGCTTGAGGACCGCCTCGAACGTCATCATCATGCTGGTCTCGTCCTCGACGACCAGCACCGTCGGCCTCCGCCCCTCGACGACGCCGTCCATGCCGTGAGTACCCCCGGGGCGATTTCAGCACGTGCGAGGAAGCACAGGCAAGAACTGCCGACTGTCGTACGTGATCGGAAATCCGCACTGCGGAAATCCGCACTAGCGAGAGTTCCCAAGGGCAACGGTGCCTCAGCGACCTGAAGTCCGGTAGATCCGCGAGCAATGCGCGCAGGCGGGGAGGTCCATCGGCGGGTAGAAGAGCAGGTCCATCCTGCGCGTGCCGGGAAGCGGGTTCGGCCGCGGAAACCTGAAGGCGATGGTGGCCACGGCCCGCTGGTCGCAGAAGGTGCACGGGGTTGCGGGCGGCGGTGCAGGTTTCTGAACTGGGTTCCGCGCGCGCGGCCTCGTGGCCTGCCCCTCCGGCCCGCCGTCCGGCGCGCCTCGGGCCAGGGAAGAGACCGCGCTCGCCTCCTGCATGCCGGATGGGCTCGGAGGGCCGACTCCCTCAGGCCGCGCCAGCTCGCGCCCGGCCGGCGGCCAGGTTGGCCGCGCGCGCGGGTCTCCGGAGCGGGCCCGCGTCCTCTTCGCCCGGCTGCGAAAAGGGGGCGGAGGAGCGCCGGGTTGGCTGGGGGAGACCGGCTGCGGCTCTGGCCGCACGAGCACCAGCCGGATGTGGCGCTCAGGGGGTGAGGCGGGGAGCGGTTGCGCGAGGCACGCCGCCCTGAACTGCTCGAATCCCGCGAGCATCCCGGGAAGATCCAATCGCCGGGAGGCGTCGGCCACCAGGTCCGCGACGTCGTCTCGGCGCGGATCGATCTGGATGGCCTCCCTCCAGGCGCCGAGGGCCCGAAGGTGCAGCCCGTCGTCGGCAAAGGCCTTCGCGGCCAGGAGGTAGGCGTCGAACGCGTCGGCAAGCCACCCGCGCCTCCCGAACTCCTGGGCGAGCGCGAGGAGGACGGTCGCGTTGCCCGCGGGGACCTCGATGGCCTCCGTGTCGGACGGCTCGCTCCACGCTGCCAAAGCCACATCCCATCCTTCGCCCGGCCGCGTCCGATTGGCAAGGCCGAGCGTGTCCGTCTGGCCAAGGCCGTGAGCTTGCGGGTCGGGAGTGCTGATTTTAGCACTGCAGATTTTTGCACATCAACGGGGCGGCGAACAGCAAAGGAATGTAGCAGCCATTGCATTGGGACGCAGTTCAGGTTCACGCAGTGCAGAAATCTGCCTTTCACAGTTGTCGTCGGCATGCGAATGGGGATCATCCGGGAATGCCCTGGGAGAGTCGATTTGGTAATGGCTCGTGATGCCAATGGATATTGGCTCACATGAAATCGTGAGCGGGATGTGATTGACTTGGCGCCGTGACGTCGGCAGGGTGGATCCCACTGCCGGGGCGTGAGCGCTTGCGAAGGCGAGCGCGGGGCCCGGCCCAGGGAGGGCAGTGCGGATGCGCAGGATCCGAGTCGGCAGATCGGGCTGGGCGGTGGCGGCCTCGGCGGTCGCGGCGGTCGCCTTCGGCCCCGCCCACGCACTGGGCCCAACGGCGTCGCCCAAGGCCCCTCTCGCGGCCGGCGAGCCGGTGATCGCGAACATCGCGGTCTCGGACCAGCTCCCGCCCGTCGCCAACTCGATCACGGACTTCGGGCAGCTCCGCTTCCTGAGCGCGACGAGTCGCGACGGCCTCCCGGGCAACCCTACGACGCCGCCTCCGACGACCCCGCTGGTCTCGCTCGTCGTGCAGCCGAGCCCGGTGCTGCTCAGCTTCAACACCATCCTCGGCAGCGCCCAGCAGCAGCTCCGGGTGACCGGGACGTACCAGGACGGCAGCACGCGCGACCTCTCGAGCACCTCGACCGGGACCACGTATTCCGCCAGTGGGGGCCTGATCGGCGTGACGAACGCGGGCATCGTCTTCGCCAATGCGAGCGCCCTGCCCGCCTCGGGCCGGGGCCGCGCCTCGCTCGTCGTCGGCAACGGCGCGGCGAGCGCGACGATCGACGTGACCGTAGACGCCTTCTCGCCGAAGCCCGTCAAGGTCCTGGCGATGCCGGGCACGTCGCTCTCCGTCCTCGTGCGCGGATCGCTGGCCTTCGTGTCCGACGGAGCGGCCGGGTTGACCATCGTGGACGTGTCGAGCAAGAGCGCCCCGCACATCGTCTCGACCACGAACGTCGGCTCGCCCGTGCACCAGGTGGCCCTGGTCGGTCCGTACGCGTACCTCGCGGCCGAGTCCAAGCTCGTGATGCTGGACGTCTCGCACCCCGAGGCGCCGCAAGTGGCGTTCAACCTCGCCATGACCAACGCCACGGGCATTCAGCTCGTCGGCAACTACGCCTACGTCGCGGACGGCGAGGCGGGGCTCCGCGTCATCTCCCTCAATCCGTTCCCGACGCAGATTGTGGCCACCCGGACGGCCGCCGCGCCGATCACGGCCATCTCGGGGGCGCCTCCGCGCATGCTGGCGATCGCGGGCAATCAGACGCTCCTGTTCGACGCCACGCTGGCGAGCTCGCCGTCGCTCGTCGGCGCCACGAGCGGCCAGAACCCGAAGGTCGGGACGGCGGGCACGCCGTCGGCCACCCTCGTGAGCGGCATCTACGGCTACGTCGCGAACGGCTTCAACGGAGTCGTGGGCCTCGACCTGCGCGCCGCGCCGGTCGTCGTCGGCGGAAGCGACCTCGTGCCCGCGACCTTCAACGCGACTGGCGGGCTCGCGCGATCGGGCAACCTGCTCTTCGCGACAGACTCCGGCGGGAGCCGGAACGTCGCCTACATCCTCAGCCTGCTCGATCCGGCCAATCCGACCTTCGCGGACAAGGTCGACTTCGCGAGCCTGGCGGCGGGCGGAGTCCCGCAGCTCGGCATCGAGGCGGACCGCCAGTACGTCTACGTGACGCGGCAGGGCCAGCTCGAGATCGGCCAGTTCCTCCGGTTCGCGGACACCGGGACGGTGGCGCCGGCGGTCTCGATCACGAGCCCGGCGGAAGGGGCCAGGCTCCAGGCGGGCGCGAACGCGAGCGTGGTGGTCGACGCGACCGACGACGTGGCCGTCGCCTCCGTGGCGCTGTCGGTCGACGGAATCGTCGTTGGGACGCAGCAGGACTTCCCGCTCCAGCCCTTCCTGGCGCCGATGCCGGCGGGCGCCAGCTCGGCGACGCTTCGCGCGACCGCCACCGACTTCAACGGGAACAGCGCGACCTCCGAGGTCCGCACCGTTGAGCTCGTCGCGGAGACGACGCCGCCCGTCACCAGCCTCCAGCTGACACGGCCCGAGCGGACGCAGTTCCGGCCGGGAGAGGTCATCTCGCTCAATGCGGCCGCCACCGACAACGCGGCCGTGGTCCGCCTCGAGCTGTACCTGGCCGGTGCGCTGGTGGACTCGCGCAGCTACCCGGGCCAGGCGACCGTCGCGACGACGTTCGCGACCTCGAGCGCCACGATCGGCGCGACGACCGTCGAGCTGCGCGCGATCGATTCGAGCGGCAACGTGGGCAGCGCTGTCGTGCCGATCACGATCAGCGCCGTCCCCGCCGCGACGATCTCGACGCCGACCATGATCTCGGCCGCGGACACCTATCTCGACGGCACCGCGCTCACGGTGAGCGGGACGACGGTGACCCTCGTCGGGACCCACACGTACGCGAGCATCCGCCTGACCGCCGGTGCAGTGCTCACGCAGCCACCGATGGCCAATTCGGCGCCGTTCCCGGCCCTGCTCGTGAATGCGGACAACCTCACCGTCGACGCGGGAAGCTGGATCGACGTCTCGCAGAAGGGACCGCTCATCTGCTCGCCCCACTGCTTTGGCACTGCCCCGTCCGTCCTCTCGGGTGGGGACGAGCTCGATCCGAACAAGCCGGGGCAAGCGGTGCCGAACGGCCGAGGCGGCGGCATCGTCCGCATCCGCGTGACGAACACGTTCACGCTCAACGGCACGGTCGCGGCGTACGGCAGCTTCAGCTCCGACCCGGGCTCTGCCGCGGGGTCCATCCGGATCGACACGGACGTCCTGACCGGAAGCGGAATCGTCATCGCCGAGGGCGGAAACCGGGCTGGCAACTACCGCGCTGGATCCGCGGGAGGCCGGATCGCCATCTACTACCGCGACCGCAGCGGCTTCAACACCGCCAACGTGAATGCGATGGGCGGCTACTCCCCGAACGATGGCCAGCACGGCGGGGCGGGCACCATCTTCTGGAAGTCCACCGCGCAGACCTACGGCGACCTGGTCGTGGACAACCGGGGCCGGACGTCCCATGCGTTCGGCTACACGACGCAAATCCGCGCAATGGGCGCGGGCACCGTGGCGGCGGTCGGGCCGAGCTCGATCACGGCCACCGGGAACGTGTTCCCCGTGCCGAACCCCAACGGCGGAGAGCCGGGGCTCCGCGGCCTCCGCGTCCGGCCCAACGTGAACCGGCCGGAGGTCTTCCGCATCGTCGACAACAACGCGAACACGCTGTTTCTCGATCCTGCAGACGGTGACGCGACCCTCGTGGCCGCACCCGGGAGCACCTACCAGGGCGTCTGGATGCTCGACTCGCTCAAGCTCCTGGGCTCGGCACGGCTGGCCGCGGGCGATCCCATCGAGTTCCCGGCGGGCGCGGCGGCGATCTCGGGATTCCAGGGCGCGCTGCAGGTGCCCGAGCTCAGGTCCCCGGGCGCGACCACGCTGACCTCCTCGAACTTCACGCTGAGCGGCTCGCTCCGGCTCGAGTCGCCCGCGAGGATCGAGTCGACCACGCTCGAGGTGACGGGGGGACAGCTACTCGCACCGTCCGGCACGCTGACCATCGCAGGCTCGACGGTATCGCTGGGCTCGGCGCTGGTCGTGAACTCGCTGACCCTCCAGAGCAGCGTGCTCACACACCCGGTGTGGCCCAATGGTTCTACGCCCTTCCGGCTGACGATCCAGGCGAACGACCTCTACGTCGACGGTCCGTCGCGCATCGACGTATCGGCCCGCGGGCCCATCGTGTGCTCGCCGTACTGCTTCGGCGAGGCGCCAGGAGTGCTCGTCGGCGGTAGCGAGGTCGACCCGAGCAAGCCGGGCCAAGCGGTGCCGTTCGGGCGCGGCGGCGGCATCGCGCGCATTCAGGTGGCGACTACGTTCCGGCTCGACGGCACGGTCGCGGCGTACGGCAGCTTCACCTCCGACCCGGGCACTGCAGCGGGCTCGATCCGGATCGACACGGACGTGTTGACTGGCGCAGGCGTCATCATTGCCGAGGGCGGGAACCGAGCCGGAAACTATCGCGCCGGATCCGCGGGAGGCCGCATCGCCATCTACTACCGCGACCGGAGCGGCTTCAACCCGGGCAACGTCGTCGCGATGGGCGGGTACTCGCCCAACGTCACGGCCAACGGCTCGGCAGGCACCATCTACTGGAAGACTCCGACGCAGGCCAATGGAGACATGGTCATCGACAACCGCGGACGCGGGTGCACGGCCTTCGGCCTGGGCACCAACCTGCGCGCCGTCGGGTCGGGCACCGTGTCCGCCGTCTCGACGAGCGCCGTCACTGTATCGGGAGCGCCGTTCCCGGTTCCGAATCCCGCGCTCGGCGACATGGGCCTGCGCGGGCTTCGCGTCCGCCCCAACGCAAGCCGCCCCGAGGCGTTCCACATCCTCGACAACAACGCCAACACGCTCTTCCTCGATCCCGCGGACGGCAACGCGACGCTGGTCGCCGCCCCGGGCGATACATATCGAGGCGTCTGGATCTTCGACAACCTCAGCGTGGTCGGCAACGCGCGCGCCCAGACGGGTGACCGCGTGGAGGTGCAGGGGACGACGAGCTTCACGTCGGGCAGCGCGTTCTCCTCGGTGAACCTGGTGTACCCGTGAGGTCGCGCCGCACGCGCGTCCTCGCGGGGCTGGCTGCGCTCGCCGGGGCGTCGGCCCTGCTGCTGGTAGTTGGCCAAGGAAGGCCGCAGCCGCCCGTTCCTCTGACGGCGGAGCGGTACCTGCAGGTCTCGAAGGCGCTCAAGGAGAGCCTTGCGAGCTGCGTCGCCGAAGAGCGACTCCTTGCGAAGCGCTTCGCGTCGGATCCGGGGCGCCTCGCGGGCGAAGTCGCGGCGGCGAACGAGGCGCACCGCGAGCGCGAGGCCAAGATCTTTGCGCGTCACCGCACGACGCCGCGCGACTTCGGCGACTTCCTCCTCATCCCGGCGAACCGTGCAGCCATGAAGAAGCTGCTCGCCGCCGATAGGGGATTGAGCGAAGCGCTCGCCAACCTGGAGCGACGCCGAAGGGGGCCCGTGAACGCTGCACCTGGAGGGGGACGATGATCGCGGCTCGCAGCGCTTCGTGGGCACGCGGCGCGGGGCTAGGCCTCGCGCTCCTCGCGACCTCCTGCGGCGATCCCGGCGCGGACAAGCCGGTGGCCAAGAAGGAGATGAAGGGCGGCGGATTGACGGTCTCGACGTCGCTCCCCGCGACGAGCGACTCCTACCTCCGGAGCGGCTCGCCCAACCAGAACCAGGGCGCCGAGACCAAGATGGTCATCCGCGCGAGCGGCTCCAACCGGGCCGTGGTCGCCTTCGACGCGCCGGCGACGCTCGCCGCGCTCCAGGGTCGGACGCTGGTCTCGGCGACCGCGATCTTCACCGTCTCCGACAACGGCAACAACTGGGGGCCGAGCGGCCGGACCATCCAGATCCACCGGATGACCCAGGCCTGGTCGGAGCTCGGCGTCACCTGGAATGCCGCCAGCGACTCGAACACCGCGAACGGCAGCCCCGACGGCGTGCTCTGGACGATGGACCCGCTCTCGCTCGCGCCGGTGGTGGCGCAGCCGACGAGCGCCGTCCTGATCACGAACGGCCTTGCGGGCGAGATCTCGCTCGACGTGACCGCCGACGTCGCCGCCTTCGGCGCGGGCACCGCCAACTACGGCTGGATGCTCCGCAAGACCGACGAGGACGCGGACGGCCGCGTCGAGCTGGCCACGCGCGAGACCGCCACTCCGCCGCGCTTGGTGCTCGTGACGGCCGACCAGCCGCCGCAGGCCTGCGGCGATGTGGACTGCGACCCGGGCCACCTCGACGACTGTACGCACCTGCCCGCGCCGCGGAACCCGGCGTGCCCGCTCCAGCTCGCGGGCCCGGCCGACACCTACCTCAGGCAGGGCTCGCCGAACCAGAACCAGGGCGCGGAAAGCATCCTGCGCCTCCAGTCCTCCGGCAAGAACCGCGCCCTCATCCGCTTCGACCAGGCGGAGATCGCGGCGCTCGCCGCGGGCGGCACGGTCACCTCGGCCAGCCTGGTGCTGCCCGTGAGCTTCAACGCCGCCAACTGGGGCACGACCGGCCGCACGATCGACCTGCACCGCCTCACGCAGTCCTGGACCGAGGCCGGCGCCACGGCCAACTGCGCGGTCGATGCCAACGTGACCAACTCGAGCGCCGACTGCGCGGGCGCCACCGCGTGGAGCATGTACGGCTCGAGCCCGCCGTTCGCCGCGACGCCGACCGCGACCCAGCTCATCACGAACACGACCGCGGGGACCGTGAGCTTCGACGTGCTGCCCGACGTGGCGGCGTTCCTCCAGGGCACTGCGAACAACGGCTGGATCTTGAAGAAGACCGACGAGGGCGCGAACGGCCAGATCGACTTCGCCTCGCGCGAGACGACCACGCCGCCGGTCCTCGTCCTCCACGTGAACGGAGGCGGCTGCGTCGGGCCCACCGACGCGTGCGGCGTCTGCAACGGCGACGGCACGAGCTGCCTGCCGCCGTCGCTCGCGATCTCGGGCGCGAGTGAGGGCCAGGTGACGCGCGGCCCCGTGACCATCACGTTCAGCGCGACGGATGGCGACCTCGACCACGTCACCGCGACGATCAACGGCGTCGCCGCCGCCAGCCCGGCCGTTCTCACCGCGGACGGCAACTACCTCGTGGTCGTCACCGCCTACGACAGCCACGGGCACTCGACGACCCGCACGCTCGGCTTCACGATCGACGGCACGGCGCCGGTCATCGCGATCGGCGGCGTGACCCCCGGGCAGTGCAGCCAGACGCCGCTCGCGCCTGCGGTCGAGGTCATGGACCTGACCTCGACCACGACGACTTCGATCCTCGACGCCTCCGGCTACGGGCCCGGCACGCCGGTCACGAACCAGGGGCCGCATCGCCTGGCCGTCCACTCCGTGGACGCAGCTGGCAACGCCGCGGACGCGGCGATAGACTTCACGGTGGACTCGACGCCGCCGCAGGTAGCCCTCCAGGGCTTCGTGGACGGCGGCATCCTGGCGGGGGAGGTGACGGTGACCGTCCAGGTGCAGGAATTCAGCGCCTACACCTCGGCGCTCATCGTCGATGGCATCGCGCGCCCGAGCGGCGTGCGGCTCCTCGCTCCCGGGCCGCACGCGGCGGAGGTGACCGTCGTCGATTGCGCCGGCAACGTCGGTCACGCGGCCGGCGGCTTCACGATCGTGTCGGCGGCCCCGCTCCTGGCCCTCGAGTCCCCCGGCGACGGCCAGACGGTCAGCGCCTCGCCCGTCACGGTGGCGGGCGTGGTGACCGATCCGTTCCTCAGCGGTCTGACCGTGGCCGGCGTGCCCGTCACGCCCGACGGCACCGGGCACTTCTCGACCTCCGTCGCGGTGGCCCCGGGGCTCTCGACGATCCAGGTGGTCGCCACCAATGCCGCCGGGCTGTCCACTTCGGTCAGCCGCAAGGTGCTCCTCCTGACCGGTTCGAGCGGCGACCCGGCGGTCGGGGGCATCGGCCTTGCGACCTTCATCCGCGTCAACATGGGGCACAACCAGACGGGGATCGTCGGCCAGCCCCTGCCCAATGCCCTCATCGTCAAGGTGACGGACGCCGAGGGCGCGCCGGTGCCGGCCGTGCCGGTGACCTTCACGCCCATCGGCGGAAATCCGACGTTCATGCCCCAGGAGGGCGCGACGATCGCGGTCGGCGCCGCGACGGTCGACACCGACGCCTCCGGCTTCGCGAGCATCGGCGCCATCCTCGGCCCGGGTGCCGAGAGCGATCACAAGGTCATGGCGACGTTCCCGGGGTTCCGGGGGCTGCCCCCGATCTTCACCGAGCACCAGGTGGTCCAGCCCGCTCCGGGCAGCCCCACGTCGCTCGTCGGCGTCGTCTACGACGAGGAGTTCAAGCCGGTCCCGGGCGTGACCATCGAGATCCACGACGCGTCGCTGAGC
This sequence comes from uncultured Myxococcales bacterium, assembly GCA_964593795.1. Taxonomy (GTDB): domain Bacteria; phylum Myxococcota_A; class Polyangia; order JAHFDS01; family JAHFDS01; genus JAHFDS01. The sequence continues at coordinate 21,169 of CAZQJC010000024.1, forward strand.
ACCACCACCGGCGCCGACGGACGCTTCCGTTTCGGAAGCGGCGTGCCCTCGGGCCGCATCACCGTGCACTTGCGCGGCGACACCGCGACCGTGCCGGGCAAGGCCTACCCGCCGTCGCTGCCGATCTTCTTCCAAGTGGTCGCGGGCATCGAGAACCGTCAGGACGGGCCGATCTTCCTGCCCGCCATCGACGGCACCTCGTTCCTTGATGTCAGCCCGACGCAGGGCGGGACGCTGACGAGCAACAAGCTGTCGGGCCTCGCCCTCGAGGTGGGGCCGGGGCAGTACACCTTCCCCGACGGCAGCAAGACCGGACGCCTCTACGTGAGCGTCATCGAGCCGCAGAACGTGCCGATGGCGCTGCCGAACGGCCTCTTCTCGATGAAGATGATCTCCTTCGCCCCGGGCGGCGGCACGTTCAACCCGCCGGCGCGCCTCACGATGCCGAACGTGAACAACCTGCCCCCGGGCGCGCAGACCCTCATGTACTCCTATTCCCACCGCTTCCAGGACTGGGACTTGCTGGGGTCTGGCACGGTCAGCGCGGACGGGACGACGGTCCAGAGCGACCCGGGCGTGGGCATCAAGGAGAGCGCGTGGCACGGCGAGGTGCCGCCGCGGCCGTGCCCGGAGACCCGGTGTGTGGGGCAGGCGAAGCCTGGATGCGACTGCCGGTGCAACACCGGATCTGGCCGCGTGGCAGCAGGTAGCACTATCTCCTGGGTGGAAATCTCCTGCCCGAGCTGCCCGCCGGTGGTCGAGATCCAGTGCACCTGCTGCACGGATCCCTCGGACTGCGACGATGGCAACGCGTGCACCGTCGACAGTTGTGATGGCGGGGGCTGCAAGCACGAACCGATTCACTGCGACGACGGCGACAGCTGCAACGGCGCGGAGACGTGTGATCCCGCGCTCGGCTGCAGGCCGGGGACGCCCCCGACCTGCAGCGACGACAATCCGTGCACCGAGGACGCCTGCGCCGACAACGCGTGCATCCATCCGCCCATCCAGGCGAGCGCGTCCTGCGACGACGGCAACCGCTGCACCGACCCGGACATGTGTTCCCAGGGAGCCTGCATCGGCGGTGCTCCAGTGACGTGCCAGGACGACGGCAACAAGTGCAATGGGCCGGAGTTCTGCGATGCGTCACTGGGCTGCAGGAGCGGCCCCCCGCTGAACTGTCCCGACGACGGCGATGCCTGCAACGGCGTGGAGCGCTGCGACCCGGCCGCGGGCTGCGCGATGGGCACGCCCATGAACTGCGACGACGGCGACGGGTGCACCGTCGATGGGTGCGCGAGCAGCAACTGCACGCATACGGCAAGCAATGCCCCGGGCTGCGGTGGCATGGGCGGTGCGGGTATGGGCGGCGCGGGGATGGGCGGTGCGGGTATGGGCGGTGCGGGTATGGGCGGAGCCGGGATGGGCGGAGCCGGCGAGGGTGGGGCAGGAGCGGGCGGAGCTGGCGAGGGCGGGGCGGGAGCGGGCGGAGGGGGAGGCGAGTGTCAGTCGGATGAGATCGGAAGA
>CAZQJC010000025.1:0-11671 GCA_964593795.1 uncultured Myxococcales bacterium
GGTGGCAACGCCGGCGGCAATGGAACGGGTCCCAATGGCGACAGCGACGGAGACGGTGTCCGCAATGCGGACGACCTCTGCCGCGACTCGGCCCGTGGCGCCGCGGTCTGGACCTACGGCGAGTGGCTCGGCTGCGGCGAGGGGCAGTACCGCGATCGCCTCGCCCCGATGCCGGGCACCGACGCCGACGGCGACGGCGTCCCCGACGCCCAGGATCTCTGCAGCAACACGCCGCGCGGCGCCGCCGTGTGGCGGAGCGGCGAGTGGACCGGCTGCGCCGGGGGCCAGCTCCGCGACCGCGACCTCTTCTGATCTCCCCGACGCCCATGCGGGCTCGATCCTGCAGCCCGCACCCCGCAGCGCTGGCTCGATCCAGCAGCCGCAGGCTCGCCACACCCTCGAATCCAGCCAAATGCGTCAGATTTTTCCATCTACGCCCGGCACGCACATTGCGAGAGGCTGCGCACCATGAAGGCGCTCACTGGCTCGGTCGCGCTCCTGTTCTCTCTCAACCTCTTCGCCTGCGCGGAGGAATCCCCCGGCGGCAGCACGGGCACCGGCGGCGGCGGCGCGGGCCGCGGCGGCGGCTCCGGTGGCGTGGGCCTCGCCGGCAGCGGCGGCGCGTCCGGCCGCGGTGGCGCGGGCTCCGCGGGCTCCGCAGGCTCCGCGGGCGGCGCGGGCGGCGCAGGCTCCGCGGGCTCCGCGGGGGGCGCAGGCTCCGCCGGCTCCGCGGGCGGCGGATTCTCCGGCAGCGGCGGCGCATCCGGCGTCGCGCCGACACCTCCCGCCTCGCCGTGCGGCCACCTCGACTGCACCCCGGCTCCTCGCCCGACGACCGCCGGTCAACCGGGCAGCGGCGTCCGCTTCCTCGACTACCGCGCCACGCGCACGGACACCGGCGCCGCGTGGGGCCCCGTGCTCACCGACATCCAGAACCACCTGCCGCCGAGCTACGGCGACATGTACTGGTTCGAGGACAGCTACATGACGGCGGGCCACGAGACCACCCACGGCATCAACTCCGACATCCGCAACAACCACAATGACACCGGCGGCCGCGCCAATGGCTTCTACGTCCTCGAGAACCGCGGGGTCGTCGTGCAAGAGCCGAACATCCGCAAGGCCGACGCCCTGCCCTTCATCCCGCAGGCGCTCCAGGGCTCGCGCCACCAGCTCTACATGATCGAGCAGACCGCGTGGGACGACACGCCCACGTACGTCTTCGACGAGTGGACCGCGTACATCAACGGCGCGATGGTCGGCGTCGACGAGGTCGAGCGCAACATCTACCGCGGTCAGTGGACCGACGGCGTCTACGGCGCGCTCGAGTTCGTCGTCTACTCGATGGCGATCGCGATGGCGACCGAGCAAAAGGACCCCGCCTATTTCGCCTCGAACACGCAGTTCAAGGAGTTCGTCGCGTTCAACACGCGCCGCGCCATGACCGTCTACCGCAAGGGCGCCCCGATGATGATGTTCACCTACGACGTGCAGGACCGCTATCACGCGGACCTCACGACGGGCACCGCCGGCGCGCCGATCCGCGACTTCATCCGCCGCGTCTATGGCCAGCAGTTCCTCGACGAGGTCCTCCTCGGCACGGGCGGCGGCGCGACCGGCCCCGACGCCGACGCCGACGGCGTGCTCGACGCCGCGGACCTCTGCCGCGCCACCACCGCCGGCGCCGCCACGAGCACCTCCGGCGATTTCGCGGGGTGCGCCGAGGGTCAGCAGCGCGATCGCCTCGCGGGACCCGACGCCGACGGCGACGGCGTCCCCGACGCGATGGACCGCTGCGCGGCCACGCCCGCCGGTGCGATGATCTGGTCGTCTGGCGAGTGGATGGGCTGCGCGGGCGGCCAGACCCGGAGCTAGGGACTGATCAAGGCGCGCGACGGCGGTAGGTCGTGCGGATCATCTCGTGTTCGGTGCCGTCCGGCATCGGGAGCAGCTGGCGGTAGACCTGGAGTCCGTCCTCGATCGTCTCCGTGATCTCGCGGTAGCGCACGGTCTTTCCGCCATGCGCGGCCTCGCTCTCGAACGTCATGCGGCGCGCACCCGCGTCCCACGTTCCCACGCCGCGCGCCATACCGCCGCCGGCACCGTCGACCCACACGCTCACGTAGCGCCCGACGGCGGCGTCGTAGCCGTAGACGCCGTGCCCCTCGAAGCCGCTCTCCGCGCGGAAGTCCATGACCATCCAGCGACCGCCCACCAGGCGGTTCTCCGCGACGCCCTTCTGCTTCATCCCGGGTGCGCCCGGGGCAGGCCAGATCTCGAGCTCGGCGTCCCAGGCACCCAGGTCCTTGGCGAAGACGGCGAGGGCGTCGGCCTCGGTGCTCACGTGCCCGCCACCGCGACCCCGTCGAAGACCATCGTCGGCGTCCGCGCCGCCGAGTAGGGCCACGGGTCATTGCCGATCGCCACGAGGTGCTTCCAGAGCTGCAAGTGATTGCCCGAGACGTTCATCTCGGCCACCGGCTCGGCGATGGCGCCCTTGCGCACGAGGAACCCGCCCGCACCGAGCGAGAAGTCCCCGGTCGTTCCATTGGAGTTCCCACCGATGAACGACGTCACGTAGAAGCCGTCGCGCATGTCCGAGAGCAGCGCGTCTCGTCCCTTGCTGCCCAGCGCGAAGACGAGGTTCGACGGCGAGCGCGTCGTCGGCACCATCCCGAGCTTGCGCCCGTAGTAGGTGTCGATGAAGTACGTGCGCAGCACGCCGCCCGTGAGCACCGGGCGCTTTCTCGCCGTCATGCCTTCGGCGTCGTAATGACGCGACGCGAGGCCCCGCGGCAGGAGCGGCTCGTCGTCGCACGACAGGAGCTCGCTTCCGACCTTCTGCTCGAGCTTCCCCTCGAGGAACGACTGCTTCTGCTGCAGCGACGCGCCCGTCATCGCGCCCAGAAAGAAGCGCAGCAAGCGCCCCGCCACCCGCGCGTCCACGGCCACCTTCATCTGGCCGCTCGTGCCCTTCTTCGCACCGATGCGGCCGATCGCGCGCTCCGCGGCCTCGCGTCCGATCGCCGCGGCCGCCGGCAGCCCCCCGAGGAACCGCCCACCCGCGAAGTGCCCCTCCTCGGGCTTGCGCCCGCTCGGGTCCTTGACCGACACGTCGCCCGACAGGAACACCTGCGTCCCCGCCGCGCGTCCCTCGAAGCCGTTCGACGCCACGCGCGCGCTCTCGTGTGCCGTGTCCGACACGCTCGAGGTGACCGAGATGATCGCCTGCGCGCCGCGCACCTGCCGCGCCGCGCCCTCGATCGCCTGCGCCAGCTTGAGCCGATCCGCCGGCTGCAGGCGCGCGAGCGCCGGGTCCGTCAGCTCGAGGTCCGCGACGCTCCGCCCCTCGTAATAGGCCGGCTCCGGCAGCATGCGGTGCGGATCCGCCTCGAGCATCCGCGTCATCGCGACCGACCGCGCGAGGAAGGCGTCGAGCGCCTCGGGCCGCAGGTCGCTCGTCGAGAACACGCCGAAGCGCCCGTCCACGTAGAGCTCCACCGCGAGGCCACGCGCCGTCGCCTCGTGGATCTTCTCGAGCTTGCCGTCGCGCCAGTCGACCGACACGTCGCGCTGCTTGCTCGCCGTCGCCGCCGCGTGCTTCGCCCCGTGCTTGCGCGCGGTCGCGACCGCCGCGCGCGCCGCCTCCAGGAGGTCCTGTTGCCGCACCATGACTACGCCTTCCCCACGCGCTTGCCGCGCCCGCCGACCGTCATCTGCGCCACGCGGCACGTCGGCTGACCCTGCGACACCGGCACGCCCTGCCCGTTCTTGCCGCACGTCCAGCCGCCCTCGTCGATGACGAGGTCGTCCGCCACCATGTCCACCTGCTCGAGGGCCTTCGGCCCGTTGCCGATGAGGTTGACGTCCTTGATCGGCCGCGTGAGCTTGCCATCCTCGATGAGCCAGCCGTTCTTCACGTAGAACGTGAAGTCGCCCGCGCCGATGTTGACCTGGCCGTTCGTGAACGACATGCAGTAGATGCCCCTCTTCACCGACGCCAGGATCTCGTCCTTGCGGTGCGGGCCCGGCAGCATGTACGTCGAGCGCATGCGCGGCTGCGGCGCGTGCTGGTAGCTCTCGCGCCGACCATTGCCCGTGGGCTTGACGCCGTAGTGCTTCGCAGAGATTCGGTCATGCAGATACGACGCGAGGACGCCGCCCTCGACCAGCATCGTGCGCTGGCCGTCGTTGCCCTCGTCGTCGACGTGGATCGCGCCGCGCGCGCCCGGCTGGGTCGCGTCGTCCACGATGTGCACGAAGGGCCTGGCGACCGCCTTGCCCATCCTGTCGGCGAAGATGCTCGTACCCTTGCGGTTGAAGTCGGCCTCCATGCCGTGGCCAATCGCCTCGTGCAGCAAGATCCCGCTCGAGCCCGCCGCGAGCACGACCGGCATCTCGCCGACCGGCGCGTCCACCGCGTCGAACAGGATGGTCGTCCGCGCGATGGCTTCCTTCACCATGCGATCCAGGCGATCCGGCGAGTAGAACTCGAGCCCCTGCCGGCCCGCCACGTTGTAGCCGTTCGACTCGCGGCGCCCCTTGTGCTCCGCCGTGCAGAAGAGGCGCAGCGACGTCATCGGCTGGTGGTCCTCGACCAGGCGCCCATCGCTGTCCGCGACGAGCACGACGCCGGCGACGTCCGAGTATCCGACGTTGACCTTCTTGACGCGCGGGTCCGCGGCCATCGTGCGCTCGGACAGCGTGCGCAGGAGCGGCAGCTTGTCGCCGAGGGGCACCTCGTCCCAGCGCGTCTTCGGCGCGTAGCGGCTGCGCTCGATCTTGCGCAGCGCGAGCCTGACCGGCCCCGCGCCGCCACCGCCCGACGCGACCGCCGCGGCCGTGCGCGCTGCACCGAGGAGCGCCTCGATCGACAGGTCCTCCGTGTACGCGTAGCCCGTCTGGTCGCCGCGCACGACGCGCACGCCCGCGCCGAGCTGCACCATCCCGCTCGTGCGGTTGACCGCGCCGTCCTCGAGCCCGAGGCTCGTCGTGACCTCGTGCTGCAGGAACACGTCGGCGAACTCGCCACCCGTGGCCAGCGCCTCGGCCAGCACGCGCCGCAGCATGCCCTCGTCGATGCCGAAGCGATCGAAGTAACCGACCTTGCCCGCCGGCGTCGCCGCCGTGCCACCCGCCGCGGGCGCCGCCGGTGCCGCGCCTGGCGCCGCGCTCGCACAGCCGAGCAGCGCGCCGCCGCCGACCAGCACGAGCCCAGCCCCGCTCGCCTCGATGAACCGCCTCCGCGAAATGCCCTTCCGCGAAATGCCCTCTTCGTCCTGCATCGCGTCCTCCCCTGCGAAACGAACCGTGCGGCCACGCGAGGCGCGACCCGCGTGCGCAAGGTAATCGAGCCGACTCCGGGTGGGAAGCCGGAATCCTCACGATCGCCCTATTTTTCCAGGTGTTCGGAGATGGGACGAGTGGCGGGGCGAACGGGCGCGAGCACGGCGGTGCCTCCCGCCGCCGCCGCGCTTGCCACCGAGGTGGCGTCCGGGACCTTCCAGCCCGCACCGCTCTGGGTGCTCGACCTCGGTGAAGTGGACGGAGCCCTTCGCGTGATGGAGCTCAATCCATTCTCGGGCGCCGATTTCTACGACTGTGACGCGGATTCAATCGTGGAGGCCGCGACGGCCGTCGCCATCCGCTTGCACCGCCAGGCGACGGCCCCCGGTGGCTGTCCCTGGAGTCCGCTCGGATCATCGGCGGCATCCGCCTTCGAGGCGAGCGCAAGCGAGCCGCAAGGGCGTCCCTCGCGCAGCGAGCGAAGATGCAGGGAGGGGGCCCAGTTGGGTCGCGCATCACTTGCCCAACTGGGGGAGGGGCGGCGCGCCCCGCCTGGTGGACGCCTTCGGAGGCGGCCACTCGTAAACTGGGTCCTGTCCCTGAAGTCCGCTCCGTCTTCGAGGCGAGCGCAGCGAGCCGCAAGGGCGTAGCGAGCGTAGCGAGCGTAGACGCAGGTTAGGGGGCCCGACCGGGCTTGCCCGGGCGGGCTAGCGGGCGGTGCAGTCGCGGTAGTACTGGATCTCGGGCGTGAACTTGTGCGCGGTCAGCCGATCCGGGCACACGTGCGTGTGGTAGCGCGCCTGGAAGTGCACCGTGCCCATGCGATCCGCGATGTCCATCGTGTGGCCGTTCTGCGCGTCGAGGCCCGCCGCCGCCGCCATCGTCCCGTCGAGCTCGGTGCAGCCGAGCACGAGGGTGCCGTCGCACATGATGCCGTAGAGCTCGAGGCTCGCCATCCCGGGGACCGTGCTCGACGTGGCGCCGATCGAGCGCAGCACCTCGAGCGGCCCCGCGGAGTTCGCGTGGTAATGGTAATCGCCGCCCGGAGCGGGGTGCGCATTGTACGTGTCGAACGTGTACTGCTCCTGGGTGATGTCATCGCCCGGGGCCGCCTGGTCATTGAACAATGCGACCGAGTCGAGCGCGATGCCGACCGCGCCCCCCCCGTACTCGCTGGGGTTGCTCCCCATCATGTGATCGACCATGCCCGCCGTCACCGTGAGCCCCCGCGACACGGGCGACAGCGGGATCGTCACGCGATGCACACGCTGCGCGATGACGTTCGGGTTCTGACGGTATTGCGGGCCGCGGCTCGTGTCCCACGCCGTGTAATTGGGGCTCGAGGTGCCGTAATACGCCGTCCGGTGCGGCGGCAGATTGTTCGTCACGATCGACACCGCGTCGCCGACCTTCGTGATCGTCACGCACTTGAAGTAGGTGCGGAAGAACGCCGGCACATCGGCCGCGATGCTGGTCTGGCAATTCTCGAGCGTGAGCTCGCCGCCCGCGCCCGCGCCGCCCATCCCGCCAGGGCCCGCGCCGCCCATCCCGCCAGGGCCCATCCCGCCCATCCCACCGCGCCCTCCCGGCCCCATTCCGCCGGGGCCTCCCTGGCCGCCCGGTCCGGCGCCGCCGCCACCCGCGCCCACGCCGGCGCCGCCGGTGCCGCCTCCCGCGCCGCCGCTACCGGACAGGCCCCCGCGGTCCTCGCTGCCACAGGCCGCGAGCCCGAGCAGGATCGACAAGCTCATGAAACCAATGCTGATTCTCATCGGATCTCCCCCGGCGCGAGGCGCACCGCACCCCGGATCGCGCCAGCCGCCTCGGAAACCCGCAACGATTTCGGGTTGCCCGAGACGCCCTCCCTGGTCAGGATGCGCGTCCCCATGATCTCATTTTCGCGCGTCACCAAGCAGTACGGCGGGCAGGTGCTGTTCGTGGATGCCTCGTTCCAGATCAACCCGGGCGAGAAGGTGGGCCTGGTCGGTCCGAACGGCGCGGGCAAGACGACGCTCTTCCGGCTCATCCTCGGCGAGGAGCAGGCCGACGAGGGCGCGATCGAGCAGCCGAAGCGCCTCCGCGTCGGCTACTTCCGGCAGGACGTGGGCGACCTCAAGGGCCGCAGCGTCCTCGCGGAGACGGTCGCGGGCGCGGGCGAGGTCACGGACCTCGGCGAGGAGCTCGCGCGGCTCGAGGCGGCGCTCACGACCGGCGAGGCGAGCGACGCGGTCGTCGCGCGCTACGGCGAGGTCCAGGCGCGCTACCAGGAGCTCGGCGGCTACGAGCTCGAGGCGCGCGCACAGGAGATCCTCGCGGGCCTGGGCCTCGCGCCCGAGCAGATCACCGGCGACGTCGGCGCGCTCTCGGGCGGCTGGAAGATGCGCGTCGCGCTCGCGCGGATTCTCCTCCTGCGCCCCGACGCCATGCTGCTCGACGAGCCGACCAACTACCTGGACCTCGAGTCCATCCTCTGGCTCGAGGGCTTCCTGCGCGAGTACGAGGGCTCGGTTCTCATGACCTGCCACGACCGCGACGTGATGAACCGCGTCGTCAAGAAGATCGTCGAGATCGACGGCGGTCAGGTGCGCAGCTACTCCGGCGACTACGACTTCTACGAGCGCGCCAGGGCCGAGGAGCAGGTCCGCCGCGAGGCCGAATACGAGCGGCAACAGGCGATGCTCGCCAAGGAGATGCGCTTCATCGAGCGCTTCCGCGCGCAGGCCGCCAAGGCCTCGCAGGTGCAGAGCCGCGTCAAGAAACTCGACAAGATCGACAAGATCGAGCCGCCGCGCCGCCTCATCGAGCGCGACTTCGACTTCCGCCGGCCCGATCGCTCGGGCGACGACGTGGTCAAGGTGGAAGGCGTGAAGAAGGCCTACGGCACGCGCGTCGTGCACGATGGCCTGTCGCTCCTCGTGCGGCGCGGCGAGCGCTGGGCGGTCATGGGCGAGAACGGCGCCGGCAAGACGACGCTCCTCAAGATGATCGCGGGCGTGCAGTCCCCCGACGCGGGCGGCGTCACCGTCGGCGCGTCGGTCAAGATGGGCTACTTCGCGCAGCACCAGATGGAGCAGCTCGACGGCACGCGGAACGTGCTCGAAGAGCTCGTCGCGCACGCGCCGCTCGCGGGCCTCGGCACGCTGCGCTCCCTCGCCGGTGCGTTCGGCTTCTCCGGCGACGACGTCGAAAAACCCATCCGCGTGCTCTCCGGCGGCGAGAAGGCGCGCCTGGCAATGGCCAAGATCCTCTACGACGCGCCGAATCTCCTCGTGCTCGACGAGCCCACGAACCACCTCGACCTCGTGACCAAGCGCGCCCTCGTCCGTGCGCTCACCTCATGGGACGGCACGCTCGTCTTCGTCTCGCACGACCGCGCCTTCCTGCGCGCGCTCGCCACCCGCGTCCTCGAGCTCGTCCCCGGCGTCCCGCCCCACATCTACGCCGGCCACTACGACGAATACGTCTCTGCCTCCGGCCACGAAGCCCCCGGCATGCGCCAGCACCCCTGACCACCCCCACCATCGCGAGCCATCGTGCTCGTGCTCGTGCTCGCGCTCGACTCCGCGAGCACCGAATCTCCACCACCCGCCCGATCTCCGACACCCGCGCCCCTCCAAGCCCTCGCCAAGGCGTGGTCCGACCAATGGCCCACGCCTTGCTCCCCGTCGGGCCATGCGCCACCTCCCCTTCGCATCGCTCCTCCTCGCATCCCTCCTGTTTGCGCCCCGCGCCCACGCCTGCGGCAGCGGCGGCCCCGGAGGAGGAGGAGGCTATGGCGGCCTCGGCGCGATCGTGCTCGGCGGCGCGACGGCCCTCGGCCTCGACATCGGCTTCACTGCCTACGACCTCGCCGCCCCCGCGATCGGCAAGCCGCCGTCGCCCGCGGCCGCCGCCGCCGAAATCGTCGTGACGGCGCCTCAGGTCGCCTTCCTCGGTTACCTCGCGTCGCAGTCCGAGAGGAGCCGCGGCACGCTGCTGCTCCTCGGCGCATGGCCCGCCGCGCTCATGGCCCACGGCATCGTGACGCTCGCCGACCCGCCCACGCCGCGCCCCGACCGCCGCGCCCGCCGCGTCCAGCTCATGCCCTTCGTCGCCCGCGAAGGCTCCGGCCTCGTCGTCACCGGCCGATTCTGATCACCGCGACGGAGCCGAGGCCTGAGCTCACTCCGGGCAGGCGTCATTGCCCAGGCTCTTCCCCGCCGGTGCTCCAGCAATAGAGCGTCGCGCCGCTCGCGTGGAGCGCGCGCACCTGCGCCACCATCGCTCCCATCGGGATGCGCTTCGATCCGAACGACCGCACGAGCGTGTCATCCACGTCGACGTGGATCACGCGCGGGGCGCCCCGCGTCATCGCACGAGCTTCGAGATCGCCTTGAACGCGTCGGTGCCCGCGCGACCGAGCCAGTCGAACACCACGGTCTCCGTGCTCGTCGCCGTCGCGCCCGCCTCACGGCACAGCCCCACGCCGATGACGCGGTTCTCCTCCGCGCGCGACAGCACCGCGTCCGTCACCACGTGCACGAACGGCGCCTTCTCGAGCAGCCCCCGCACGGTCTGCCACACGCAGACGTGGCTCTCCATGCCCGTGACGACCCAGCTCCGTGGGCCGAGCGCCGCGCACACCTTTTCGAACCCGGAATCATTCGTGCAGGCGAATGTGACTTTCTCGACGCGCCGCGCGTCCGCGGCCTCGGCGAGCGCCCAGACGTCCGGCAGCGTGCGCCCGAGCCCCTGCGGGTACTGCTCCGACACCACGACGGGCACGCCGAGCAGCCGCGCCGCCTCGATCAGGATGCCCACGTTCTTCCGCCCGCGCGCCTCGGCCTCGACCGGCATCGCCTTGCACAGCTTCTCCTGCCAGTCCACCACCAGGAGCGCGCTCGACTCCGCCCGCAGCTTCATCGCCTGGCCTCCGCGATCACTTCGCCGCCTCGAGCCGCACGAGCGCCGCCTCGAGACGCGCGATGCGCTCGCGCGTCTCGGACAGGCGCGTCTTGTTCTCCTCGACCACCTCGACCGACGCGCGCGCGACGAAGGCCTCGTTGCCGAGCTTCTTCTCGACGGCGTCCGCTTCCTTCTTCGCCTTCTCGACGTCCTTCTTGATGCGCGTCCGCTCCGCCGCGATGTCGATGACGTCGCCGAGCGGCACGAACACCTCGACGTCGCCGACCACCGTGGACGCCACGATCCCGCCCGGGCGCCTGGCCCCGTCGAGCGTGATCGTCGGGTGCTCGACCCCCGCCAGCTCGCGCAGGAAGCGCGCGTGCTGCTCGAGGATGCCCGCCGACGCGCTCGACCCGCACACCAGCGTCGCCGCGAGGCGCGCCTTGGGCGGCACGTTGTACTCGTTGCGGAGCATGCGGATCCCCGACACGACCTGCTGGAGCAGCGTCACCTGCCGCTCGGCGTCGGCGTCCACGAACCGCTCCTCCGGCGCGCCGAACATCGTCACCATGATCGACGCCGGCGTCCCCGAGGGCTTGGGCACCTGCTGCCACACCTCTTCGGTCAAAAACGGCATGAACGGGTGCAATAGGCGCATCGCCGTCTCGAGGCACACCGCGAGCACACCCTGCGTCATGCGGCGGCGCATGCGCGCGCCCTCCGCCTCGTCGTCGCTCGGCCGCAGCGCCGGCTTGACCATCTCGATGTACCAGTCGCAGAGCTCGCTCCAGAAGAAGCGGTAGATCGCCTGCGCGGCGTCGTTGATCCGGAACTCCTCGAGCGAGCCGTCCACTTCGCGCACCGTCTGCTGCAGGCGCGAGAGGATCCACCGGTCCGGCAGGTCGAGATCGATGAGCGAGTCCTCGTCGCGATACAGGTCGATGAACTGGTCGGCGTCGTAGCCGTCGAGGTTCATGAGGACGAAGCGCGCCGCGTTCCACACCTTGTTGGCGAAGTGGCGGTAGCCCTCCACGCGCTGCGTGGACATGCGGATGTTGCGCCCCTGCGCGGCCAGCGCGGCCAGCGTGAAGCGCAAGGCGTCCGCGCCGTACTGCGCGGTGACGTCGAGGGGATCGATGACGTTCCCCTTGACCTTGGACATCTTCTCGCCCTTCTCGTCGACGACGAGCGAGTGCAGGAACACCGTTCGGAACGGTGGCTTCCCCATGAAGTGGATGCCCATCATCATCATGCGGGCGACCCAGAAGAACAGGATGTCGTGGCCGGTCTCGAGCACCGAGGCCGGATAGAACGTCGCGAGGTCGCGCGTCTTCTCTGGCCATCCCAGCGTGGCGAACGGCCACAATCCCGAGCTGAACCACGTGTCGAGGACGTCGTCGTCCTGCCGGACAGCGCCACTGCACTTCGGGCAGGTCGCGATGTCCTGGCGCGAGACCGTGATCTCGCCGCAATCGCAATAGAACGCGGGGATGCGGTGGCC
>CAZQJC010000026.1:0-18937 GCA_964593795.1 uncultured Myxococcales bacterium
CTGCTTCGTGCCGTGCTCACATCGTGCCGTCGCAGACCCCTTGCCTGGAGGTCTGCGCGGCGGGCACGCTGCCCTTCCCCCGCCCGGGCAAAGCCCGGTCGGGCCCCCTAACCTGCGTCTTCGCTCGCTGCGCTCGCTACGCCCTTGCGCCTGTCGCGCCGAAGGTGCGCCAACAAGCGGCCGCTCGGCTCGAACGCGCCGGCGCGAGTCAATACGCCCCGGTCGAGGCACGAGTACATGGCTGGCGAGCGGGTGCCGGGGCGAGGCCCCCCAGCCCGTGACCGCCCCTCACCAGCGATCGGGCTCCGGCATCCCCCTCCTGCGTGCGATCCCGCGCCCTTCTCGACGCCCCCGATGGCGGCACGGGAAATGCTCTCCCTTCCCGGATGTCCGTGGCCCAGCTGCTGCCGGTGGCCCCCGATCTACCCGATCCGCGGGGTGAGCGCGCCGAGGTGCTCATCCGCCAGCGGCGGTACGAGGAGGCCATCCGGCTGTGCAAGCAGGCGCCGGCGACCGACGTGCCGACCCGGCTCCTGCTCTGCAGGGCGCTCATCGCGCTGCACCGGGATCGCGAGGCCGCGGCGGAGCTCTCGCGCTGCCTGGTCGTGGACCCGAAGAGCAGCGACGCCTACCGGCTGCTCGGTCAGCTCGCGCTGCGCCAGAACGACTGCCCGCAGGCGATAGAGCTCTTCACCACCGCGTCGCGCTTGACGCCGCAGGACGACTCGCTGCGCACGCTCATCGCGGTGACGCGCGGCATGGCGGTGCGCGCCGGCGCCGGGCCGGTGGAGGAGGTCACCCAGGTGCTGCGCGCCGAGGCCCTGCCGGTGCGCGTGCTGTCCTCGCCCTCGCGGCGGGCCCGGCGCGTGTACTGGCTGTCGCTCGTGCTCGCGGCGGCGAGCGCGATGGGCCCCATCGCGGACACGCTCGCCGGGCCGCCTCGTTCGCACGTGCGCCGCGCCCTGCCCTCCCCGCCGGCGCCGCCTGTCGTGCCGGAGTGGGCGTCCTCGCTCGCGGCGGACTCCTGGATCCATCCATTGACGGGGCCATTGCGGCGCATGCCCACGCGCGACAGCCGCACGTTCGGCGCCGAGCGCCCCGGCGACCGTCCGGCGGATTGCCGCTCCGGGCATTGCGGCGTCGACCTCGGCGAGACGTGGGGCGAGCCGGTGCTCGCCGCGCACGAGGGCGTGATCGACCGCGTGCAGCGGGGGCCGAACCCCGATCGCGGGGGCCTCTACGTGCGCGTCGCCCACCGAGGCGGCACGGTGATCACCGAGTACTTCCACCTCGCGGCCATCCCCCGCGCGATCCAGCCCGGCCGCCCGATCAAGGCGGGCGACGTCCTCGGCATCGTCGGCGACACCGGCGTACGTCAGTCGGGGCCGCACCTGCACTTCGCGCTCATCATCAGATCCGACGCCGACGATCCCGGCCGCTACGTCGACCCCGAGCCGCTCGTCGCGCTCTGGCCGCTCCGCACCCCGAGCGCCCAGGGCGCGATCCTCGACGCCGCCGCGTCGATCGGCGTGCCGCGCGGCCCGCTCACCGCCCATCGCAAGAAGCACCGGCGCGCGCGCCGCTGAGCCAGCGCAGGACGAGCGCCACCAGGAGCCCGAGCAGCACCGGTGCGAGCACCGCATCGCCGCCGGAGCGGCCCTGGTTGCAGCCGAGGAGGCGGCGCCCTGATCCGCCTGCGCCGCCGGCATCGCCATCTGCCCCGGCCATTGCGGCGGCCCCTGCAGCACCGCCGCTCGCCAGGGGGCCCGTCCCTGCGGCGCCCGCGGAGGCGCCTGGGCCACCGGCCCTGCCGCCAGCGGACCCGCCCGCGCGCCCATCCGGGCCGGGCGGACCAGCGTCGCCACCCGCATCAGGCAGGCCCGCCCCCGACGCGCCGGCCCCACCGCTCGTGCCTCCGCCGCTTCCCGCGCCGCCGGCTTCTCCGGCGCCCCCCTCGGCCATCCACGCCGGACCGAGGCGAGGGTTGTTCCGCGTGAAGAGCTCGGCGACGAACATCGGATAATCCATCGCCTGCTGATTGAGGTAGAGGACGCCCAGGCTCCCATTGGGGGCCGCATTGGCGCGCGCCAGCACGAACTCACCCGTGCTCGCGTCGAGGATGCCCTGCGCGCGGAGCTGATCGCGCGTCGGCGTGGCCTCGCGATCGTGGCGGCTCGCCGGGCCCGATGGCCAGGCGTGGCGGAGCGTGTCCTGGACGATCCGCACGAGGCGCGTGCGGCCCTCGGCGTCCCGCCACAGGTCCGCCTTCGCCTGCCAGCCCCGGTTGACCGCGCCGGCAATGCGGCAGCGCACCTCGCCGGCGTCCCCCTGGCTCGCCTCGCCGCCCGCGCAGCCGATGCCCGGACCCGAGGCCACCACCACCCCGCGCTCGGCGGGCTCGCCGAGGCCGAGCAGGTCCGCGAACGCCGCCGCGGCGTGGACCTTGTACGCGTGCGGGCAGAACTTGTCGCCGTCCCAGTACTGCTGGTCCTTGAACCAGGTCGTGTCGAGCGGACCATTGCCGGGTCGCAGCGCATTGTCGTCGGAGACGATCGCGTGCACCTGGCTCGCGAGCTGCGCCGGCGCGTCCGGGGCCCCGGAGCCGCTGGCGTAACCGAGGCAGAGCCGCTTGATGGTCTCCTTGCCGTAGCCGAACGGAGGCGGCATCACCGCCGTGCCCTGGCTCGAGCCCATGCCGGGCGCGGCCGCGGTCGCCGAACCCGCGAAGCGCTCGGGCGCCATGCAGGCGACCTGCACCGCGAGCGCGCCCCCTGCCGACAGGCCGGCGACGTAGACCTGCCGCGGATCGACCGCCCAGTCCGGGAGCTCGCGCGGGATGCGCCCCGCCGCGTCGATGATCGCCGCGTGGTCCGCGTCGTTGCGCGTGGGGTTGTAGACGCCGTAGGCGCCGTCGTAGCCGTAGTTGAAGCACTCGACGTTCGGCGCTTCGCGGTTCGGATGCGCGGGACGCACGACGGCAGGCACCACGACCACGAGGCCGTACGCCTCCGCGGCGTCGGGCCAGCCCGCGGCCTGCGCGATCTGGTGGGGCACCTGGCCGCAGCCGAGCAGGTGCAGGACGAGGCCGCGCTGGCCGGGCGTCCGGGGCGACGTGGCGGAAGGGACGTAGATCCACGCGGCCGGAAAGCCGAGGAACGGCTCGCGGTACTGCCAGCCCGTCCCCACGGCCCACGCGGTCTCGTTCGGGATGCTGCCCGCGCGCGCGCGCGCCGAGGACGCGAGGAGCATCGTCGCGACGACGAGGCTTTGGCTGATGCGCCGCACGTCACGGCCTCCGCGCGAGGCGGACGCAGACCGCCGCGGCGAGGACGAGCAGAAAGGGCGCGGACGGCGGCGCGCCGGGCGCCCCCGCGCACGCGATCGGATCGACGCGCCTTCGACCGGGCTCGCCGTCGGCGGCGGCGCCCGCGGCACCGGCCGCGCTGCCCCCCGCCGCGCCCGCGCCACCACGCGCCCCGCCCACGCCTCCCGCGGAGGCGTCGCCGACGGTGACCGTCACCTCCGCGCTCGCCGACTGTCCGAGCGCGTCGTACGCGATGACGGTGAGCGTGTGCTCGCCTGCGCCCGCGAGCGCCGACTGCCAGCGATAGGCGAAGGGCGCGCTCGTGTCGCCGCTCCGCGGCTGGCCGTCGATCTCGAACGCCACGCGCTGGACCCCGCCCTGCGCCGAGGCCTCGGCGGCGACCTCGACGAGTCCGCTCACCGTGGCGCCGTCCCGCGGGCTCGTGATGCGCACCGTGACCGGGGCCGATCCGCCGCCTGCGCCGGCCGTCCCGCTGCCCGCCGCCCCGCCGCCCGCGCCCGCGCCGCCCCCGCCCTCGGCGCCCCCGCCCGACCCGGCGCCACCCGCGCCGCCGGGCCCCGCGCCATAGAGGCCGAAGAAGCGCGCGGCCTCGTAGGCGGCGCACACGCCCCGATCGTCGACGAACGCGCCCGTCGTGCCGCACGGGTGCTCGCTCGCCCGGGGCGCGATCGGGACCGCGTGGCCCATGCCGGCGATCCGCCACGCCTCGACCACCGGCACGCCGTCGCGTACGTACGTCGTGCGCTGGTGGCTCCCCACCATCTCCGTCGTGTCCGGCGTGGCGCCTGCACCGAGCACGTCCGTCCATTGCTCGATGAGCTCGCCGAGGTTGTCGGTGTGGACCGTGAAGTCCGTGGTCCCGTGGAACAGGATGACGCGCGGGCGCGGGCCCGAGAAGCCCGGATGGGCCGCGCGGACGAGGTCGCCCCACTCCGCGGGAGTGTGCTTGAGCTCCGGGTGGCTGCCGATCGACATGCAGTCGTAGGCACCCTGCACGCTCTGCGCGCAATGGAAGGGAACCCCCGACATGACGGCCCCTCCCGCGAAGACGTCGGGCCAGGTCGCGAGCATCACCGACACGAAGGCCGCGCCCGCCGAGAACCCGGCGACGTAGACGCGCGCGGGATCGATGGAATGCGTGGCCCTCATCTGGTCGACCATCTCCTTGATCGACTGGTTCTCCCCCTGCCCGCGCACCATGTTGGCCGGATCGCCGTATTCGCCCGCCCAGTTGAAGCAGCTCACGGGGTTGTTGGCGGACGTCTGCTGCGCATAGACGAGGTAGACCTTGCGTTCGTCCGCGATCTGATTGAAGCCCGCATTGACGAACTGCGCGGCGTTCTCCGTGCATCCGTGCAGGAGCACGATGAGCGGGGCATTTTCGGGCATGTCGGCGGGGACGTACTGGAACATCTGCAGGGCGCCGGGGTTCGCGCCGAAGCTCGCCACGGCCTCGAGCCCCGCGGCCACCGCGGCCCCGGGGGCGAGGACGAGGACGAGCGAGAGGAGGGTCAGGATGCGTCGCATGGGGCTCCTTGCGGATTCTCAGAGGTGGATGCGGAGCGTGGTGAAGAGCGCGCGGGCGCCCTCCGGCTGCTGGCAGCCGCGACCGTTGTCGTCGCACCGGAGGAAGATCGCGAAGCGCGCGCCGAGGGCGGCGTAGCTCGACAGCCAGAGCGTGCCGCCGACGTTGACGTAGTGCTGCTTGGCGATCGGGCCGAAGCCCTGCTGCTCGGCGATGTGCCCGTACTGCGCGCCGAAGCCGCTGCCGCCGGCGATGTTGACGTCGAGGCCGCCCGAGAGCGTCATGCCACCGAAGAGGTCGCCCGACAGGCGCGTGCCGTCGTTCGCGTCGACCACCTCGTTCTGGACGAACGAGAAGTTGGCGAACGGCCGCAGGTGCCCGCCGAGCAGGTTCACGGCCACGCCGGCGCGCACGTTGTAGCCGTCGATCGGCTGGTCCTTGGTCGACGACGTGTTGGTGTCGGCGCGGAAGATCTGCAGCGCCGCCTGCGCGTCGAGGAGCGCGCTCCGGTACACGAGCGAGGGCGTGACGACGATGATGTAGTACTCGTCGGCCGGGAACTTCGAGGCGTCGCGGCCCACCTGCTGGTGCGGCGCGAAGTAAAAGCGCGAGAACGGCGCGTACGTGCCGCCGAGGACGAGGCTCGCCGTCGTGCTCGTCGGGTTGGCCATGTTCACGGTCAGGCCCGGATGCAGCCCCGGCAGCACCTCGTAGCGCGCCATCGCGCCCTGGCCGCGGTTGAAGCCGCTCGCGAGCAGGACCGGCCGCGTGAACGAGTCCGTCAGGAGCTGGTCGAGCACGTGCGCCGAGAAGAAGTCGAGGCTCGAGTCGTCGGTCATGCGGCCGAGGTCCACGCGCAGCCCGCGCCGCTGGAAGCGCACGAACTGGTTGCGCACCTGGATCGCGGCCTGGCCTTCCCAGACGCTCGTGCCGTGCGGCCCCGCGTTGAGCTCGAACTCGCTCTCGATCGAGAACCCGCGCGGGAGCTCGCCGAGCAGGCCCACGCGGCTGAGGGCCAGCGTGACGGCGCGGTCCTGGCGGTCGTCCCCGGGCTTGGGCTGCAGCGTCTCGTATTGCCCGCCGCCGACGAGCGACAGGAACGGGCGGATCTTGGTGTCCGCGGCGGACGCGCGCTCGGTGATCGTCTGCGGGCGCTCTCCGTCGTCCTGCCAGGCCCCCGCCGGCCGCGAGACGAGCGAGGTGACGGCGACGATGCCGCATGCAATGGCGCGCACGGGCTACCTGCCGTCCATGAGGCGCTCGAGCACGATGCCGAGGGCGGCGGCGCTCCGGGCCGCGCCGTAATGATTCTTGAGCAGGCCATTGAAGAAGTAGCCGCTCTCGTCGAAGTCGGTGAGCTCGATCCGGCGATTGTCGGCGCCGCCCAGGGACGTGGACTTCTCCGAGACGAACTCGTCCTGGAACGAGCCGTCCATGATGTCCTTCATGACGACCGTGGTGTAGGAGACGGCGCGGCCTCCGCAGTAGCCCTCCTGACCGAACGCGGTGCGGCCGTCGGCGCACGGAGCCTCGAAGGCGCCTGCTGCGCCATTGAGCGCCTTCATGAACTCCGTCGGCGAGAAGTTGTCGCGGGCGCCCATCTGGCACGCCACCTCGCCGCGCATGGTGGGGTTCCTCCCGCAGAGGCGCGCGTAGGTCGACACGCCGTGGTTCGCGCCCGCGAGGAGCACGATGTCCTCGATGCGCTCCCAGGGCAGCGCGCCCTTGAAGTGCAGCCGCCGCAGGGCGTCGCGGATCACGGTCGCCCCGAGCGAGAAGCCGACCAGGCTCACGCGGCGGCTCGGGAACGCCGCGAGCGAGGACTCGACGAGGTGCATGACGATCGGTACGGCCCAGCCGTGCTCGATGTTGCGCGCGGCATTGCAGGTGTCGTTGTTGTCCGTGCAATCCACGCGGTCGGCGCGGTCGATGCGCAGGTCGACCGCGTAGGTGCGAAATCCACTGGCGACGAGGCGCTCGGACAGCATGTCGGCGCCGCTGCCCGCCGGGAAGCGCTCCCACGACGACGGCGCGTCCGAGTTGCCGTGCACGAGCAGGACGACGGGCCGCATCGCGTCCTCGCTCTTGCCGGCCGCAAACGCGTACTCCTTGACCGCGCAGCGGTAGCCCGCGAGCTGGCCCGCCGGGTACATGAGCCCCTCGGTGGTGCAGCCCGGGTGCATCGCGAGGTCGTCGCGATAGGCGATCGCGTCGGCCGCCGACGGCCCGCTCGGCCGCCCCGAGGCCTGCGCGCCCGCCGCGCCCGCGCTGCCCGCCGCGCCCGCGCTGCCCGCGCCACCCGCACCGGAGGTCTCCTCCGGCGCGTGCACCTGATTGAAGCAGCCCGCGGTCAACAGCACTACGAGGGAGATCCTGGACGTCATGTGCTCCTTGCCTTTCCGCCCCGCCCGCCATTGCACCCCCCATGCCGGAACCAGGAGCGGCCTCCACGGAACGTGGACGTGGACGTGGACGTGGACGTGGACGATCCGCTCCGGTCCCCCTGTTGGCGCGCCCCCACAGCCCGGGGGAGGTTGCCTGTTGGCCGCCGCCAACAGAGCGTGTACAAGCGGAGGATGGACAGCGCCCCCCGCACCAAGCTCCAGCGCCGCCAGACGCGGGTGATCCAGCGCCTGCAGGCCCGGGTGGAGCGCGGGCCGGACGCGGGGCAGCGCGCGGCCTCCACCGACGGCAAGCCCGTGACGGTGGGCGCGGCGCCCGACGGGGGCCTCGTGCTGTCCGACCCCGCCGTGAGCCGCTACCACCTCGAGCTGCGGCACACGCCCGAGGGGATCGCCGTCGAGGACCTCGGCAGCCGCAACGGCACGTTCCTCGGCCAGGTCCGCATCGAGCGCGCGATCGTGCCGGCGGGGACGCGGCTCGGCATCGGCTCGAGCCTGCTCGTCGTCGAGGACGCGGGCTCCGAGGTGACGCCGGTCGAGGAGGAAGTGGACATCCCCGAGCTCGTCGGCGAAGGCGAGGCCATGCGCGAGGTGCGACGGCTGACCTCGCGCCTGGCCGAGGCGACCGCGTCGGTGCTCATCCAGGGCGAAACAGGCTGCGGCAAGGAGGTGGTCGCGCGCGCGCTGCACCGCGCCGGGCCGCGGCGCGAAAGGCCCTTCGTGGTGCTCGACTGCGGCTCGCTGCCGGCGACGCTCGTGGCCTCGGAGCTGTTCGGGCACGAGCGCGGGGCCTTCACCGGCGCGGTGGAGCGGCACGCGGGCGCATTCGAGCGCGCCGACGGTGGGACCCTGCTGCTCGACGAGATCGGCGAGCTCCCGCTCGAGGTGCAGCCCTCGCTCCTCGGCGTGCTCGAGCGGCGCAGCTTCACGCGCGTCGGCGGCAACAAGGAGGTCCGCGTCGACGTTCGCGTCCTGGCGGCGACGCACCGCGACCTGCGCGCCGAGGTCAACCGCGGCGGCTTCCGCTCCGACCTCTATTACCGCCTCGCGATCTCCCGCATCGTCCTTCCGCCCCTGCGCGATCGCCTCGAGGACCTCGACGCGCTCGTGCGCCACTTCGCCGAGAAGCTCACGGGCACGCCGGACGACAACCCCCTCGAGGCCGACATGCCGGCGCTGCGGCAGCACCGCTGGTCGGGCAACGTGCGCGAGCTCCGCAACGTGGTCGAGGCCGCGCTCGTGATGGGCCGCGTGCAGATCGAGGGCGCCCCCGGCGTGCCGGCGGCCGCGCGCGAGCCCGGGACGCCGGCGACGCAGCCCTACCGCGAGGCGCGCGCCGAGGTCCTCGCCGCCTTCGAGCGCGACTACCTGACGCGCCTGATGTCCGCGTGCGGCGGAAACGCCTCCGAGGCCTCGCGCCGCGCGCGCATGGACCGCCCCTACCTCCTCTCGCTCCTGACCCGCCACGGCCTGCGCTGAGGGGTCAGGCCCAAGCTTCCAGGTTTCTCCGCCGGCCCACCGGTTGCATCGCCGCCGCGCCGGAGGAACCAATGACCCGGACTCAGGCATGGTGGCGCGAGCCCACGCGCGCGCAATGGGCGTCGTTCACCTCGGTGTGGCTCGGCTGGGTGCTCGACGCCTTCGACTTCACCGTCTTCCTGCTCGTGATGCCGCAGATGATGAAGGAGTTCGGCGTCGGCCAGACCGCGATCGCGGGCTCGATCACCGGCACGCTGCTGGCGCGCCTCCTCGGCGGTGTCATCGCCGGGTCGCTCGCCGATCGCATCGGCCGCAAGCTGCCCTTCCTGATCTCGGTCGCGTGGCTGGCGGTCTGCGACGGCGCCATCGCGCTCGCGCCCTCCTACGCGTGGGTGCTCGCCCTGCGCGTCGTCTTCGGCCTCGGCATGGGCGCCGAGTGGACCTCGGGCACCGCGCTCGCGATGGAGAACTGGCCCGAGCGCAGCCGCAAGATCGCGTCGGGCGTGCTCCAGGGGAGCTGGGCCATCGGCTACCTCGCCGCCGGCGTCGTGGCCGCGTGGGTGGTCCCCCTGTGGGGATGGCGAGCGCTCTTCGCGATCGCGGCATTGCCGGCGCTCCTCGTCCTGCCGCTCCGCCTCCTCGTCCCCGAGAGCAAGGAGTGGCAGGCGCGCAGCGCGGCCGCGCGCCCGGGCATGCGCGAGCTCCTCGAGCCCGAGGTCCTGCGGAGCCTCCTGTGGGCCTCGCTCGCGATGAGCCTCGGCTTCGGCATCTATTACGGGATGACCGGGCTCTACGCGACGCTCCTGCAGCGCGTGCTCGGCGCGCCCCTCGGCGAGGTCTCCCGCCTCGTGGGCCTCTTCAACGTCGGCATGCTGCTCGGCTCGATCGCGACCGGGTGGCTCGCGGCCCGGCGCGGCGTGCGCGTCGCCGTCCTCGTGCCGGCGCTGCTCTCGCTCGGCGTCCTGCCGCTCTACGCCGGCGTCGTGCCCGCCGCCCTCGGGACGGGCGCGTTCCTCGGCGGCGCGGTGTGCGTCGGCTTCTGCGGCCTCGTCCCGTCGCTCCTCACCGACCTCTTCCCCGCGCACGTGCGGGCGCGCTGCATGGGCATCACCTACCACGTCGGCGCGTTCGTCGCGGCGTTCGTGCCGGTCGGAACGGCGAGCCTGTGGGAGCACGGCGGCGTCTCGCTGCAATGGGCCATCGTGGCGGTGGCTGGCGCGGGCGAGATCGGCCTCATTGCGCTCTTCGCGCTGCGCGGCCTCTCCGTGCGCCCCCTGTCGGACTACGCGCCGAGCCGCAGCGTCAGCGCATAGCAGCCGTGCGCGGTGCGGAGGTTGGCGTCCACGACGAGGTAATGGACGCCGGGCGTCGTCACGACGAGGTCGAGCTGCTCGGGCGCGTCGGTGCCGAGGGCGTCGCTCCCGCCGACGCACGCCGCGGTCATCGTGCAGCCGCGCACGAGGTAGAGCGCGCCGTCCCAGCCGCCCGTGGCGAGCGTGGCGCGCACGCGCTCGCCCGCGGCGAGGTCCAGCCGATAGAACGCGTCGTTGCCGGGCTCCGGCGAGCCGGTGCAGCCGACGATGATCGCGGGGCTCAGGTGGTCTGCGCCGGTGGAGGTGTCGCCGTACACCGTGACGCCCGCCGGAGCGCGCGCGGCGGCGCCGAGGTCGGGGGCCGCCCCGCAGGTGTCGGCGGCCGCCCCGTCCTGCCCTCGCGCGCAGAGATCGAAGGCGCCGTCTGCGACGCGCGGGCCGTCGAGACGCGCTGCATCCGGGCGCGGGGCGTCGAGCGCACCGTCGAGCGGACGAGCGGCGTCGGCGGGCGTGGCGTCACGCGAGGGGCCGGGCGCGCCGACGAGGCCACAGCGCCCCGCCTGGCAGACGAAGCCGGGCGGGCAGCGGCCGTCGCTGCACCGGTAGGAGGTTTGCGAGTAATCTTCGCGAAGGCTGCACGCGAGGACGAGCACCGCGACCCAGATGAGATGACGCGACAGGACGACACGCTCCAGACGGCCGGTGAAGGATACCAGACGCCGCTCAGCGGCCGGATCGGCCGCTACGAGCTCGTCGCCAGGCTGGGCGAAGGCGGCATGGGAGAGGTGCTCCTCGCGCGCCTGCGCGGCGAGTCGGGATTCGAGAAGCTCGTCGTCATCAAGCGATTGCGGGCGGACCTCGAGCTCGGCGCGTACGTCACGATGTTCCTCGACGAGGCGCGGCTCTCCGCGCGCCTCGCGCACCCGAACGTCTGCGAGGTGTTCGAGCTCGGCACCGAGGAGGGCCGCCACTTCCTGGTCATGCAGCACCTCGAGGGCGCGGACCTCACGCGCGTGCTCGAGGCCGCGGCGGCGCTGCCCGAGGAGGCGCGGCTGCGGCTCGCGACGGGGCTCCTCGTGCAGGCGTGCGAGGGGCTGCACCACGCCCACGAGCTGCGGGACGAGGCGGGGCAGCCGCTCGGGGTGGTGCACCGCGACGTCTCGCCGTCGAACCTCTTCGTCACGCTCGGCGGCGTGCTAAAGGTGCTCGACTTCGGCATCGCCAAGGCGCGCACGTCGACCGCGCGCACCGACACGGGCATGATCAAGGGCAAGTACCCGTACATGTCCCCCGAGCAGGTGCGCGGCGAGCCCATCGATCGCCGCTCCGACGTCTTCGCCCTCGGCATCTGCCTTTACGAGGCGCTCACGGGAAAGCCGCTCTTCCATCGCGCCACGGAGGCATTGAGCGCAATGGCGGTGCTCGATGACGAGGTGCCGCGGGTCGACGCCGTGCGGCCCGCGGTGCCGGCCGCCCTCGCGGATGCAGTGGCGCAGGCCCTCGCCCGCGATCGTGCGCACCGCCCGCCGACCGCGCGTGCGCTCGGCCTCGCCCTCTCGGAGGCCGCCCGCCCGCTCGGGGGCATCATGCCCGGGGTCGAGATCGGCGAGCACGTCACGCGGTGGTTGGGCGGGGCGGCGGCGCGGCAGCGGGCCCGCGCCGGCGAGCCGCGCCCCGCGGCCCCCGAGGAGGCCGCGAGCCCGGTGGACGACGCGAGCCGCCCGCCGGACGACGCCAGCCGGCGCACTTTGTTGGCCCGGCCGGCCCCCGCGCCGCCTGCCGCCGCATCTTCCGAGGTTCGACGCCGCGCGGTGCTGCCGTGGATCGCGCCGCTGTCCATTGCGGTCCTCCTGGCCGTCGTCGCGGTGCGCCAGTGGACCGGCGTGCCCGCGCCGCCCCCGGCTCCCGACGCGAGGGCCGCGGCATTTCCATTGTCATTGCCCGCGGCCATTGCGCCGGCAATGGACGGCCCCGCGCGGGCGGCCGCGCCTCCGCCCCGGCCCGAGCGCGCACCGGCGGACCGACGTGAGGCCGAGCGACGCGGCGATCGCAGGCCGGGCTTCCTCAGCGTCGACTCGAAGCCCTGGGCGCGCCTCTTCATCGACGATCGCCCGAGCGGCATGACGCCGCTCCTCGAGCACGCGCTGCCGCCCGGACGCCATCGCGTGCGCGCCGTGCTCGACAGCGGCGCCGAGCAGTCGTTCACGGTGCACATCGAGCCGAACAAGACCGCTCCGGCGCGCCAGCTCAGATGGTGACGATGCGCGGGCTCTGCGGCTTCCTGCTGCTCCTCCTCGTACCGGCGACGGCGGCGGCCGGCCCGCTCCTCGACGAGGCCAGGCGCGCCCGCGCGGCGCTGCAGGGCTCGCGAGCGCTCGAGCTCACCGAGCGCGCCCTGGCGCGGGGCGACAATGGCCCCGACGAGGTCGCGGAGCTGCACGCGATGGCGGGCGAGCTCCTCGCCGGCCTCGGCCAGGAGGCGCAGGCCAGCGAGCGCTATCGCAGGTGGCTCGCCCTCCGGCCCGGCGCGAGCTTCGCGTCCGACGCGTCCCCCAAGGTCGTCGCGCCGCTCGAGGCCGCGCGGCGCTGGCTCGCCGGCCGCACCCTGCGCGTCCGCGCGCGGTCCGCGCCCGGCGGCGCCGCCGTGCTCGAGGTGGAGGACGATCCCGCGGGCATGGTGACCGGCGCGCGGCTGCGCTGCCGGACGATGGACGGCCGCGAGCTGGTCAGCGTGACGCGCGGTGCTCGGCTCGAGCTGCGATCTCCCGAGCCCTGCGCGCAGGCGGTGCTCTCGGCCCTCGACGACCACGGCAACGAGCTGGTCCGCGTCGCACTACAAGCGTCGTCGCCGCCGGTTCCCCCCGCCGCGGCCACCTCGCCGCACGAGATCTCCACGCCCACCTGGTACCGACGCACCGGCGTCTGGGCCGCCGCCTCCGCGGGCTTCGGCGCGGCGGGGTTGACGCTCGGCCTCCTCGCGCGCCAGGCGCAGGACGACCTCGACGGCCGCAACCGCACGAGCGCCGGTCGCGACTTCTCCGAGGCGGACTCCGTGGCCAGCCGCGGCCGCTGGACCGCCGCCCTGGCCAACGCGAGCTTCGCCCTCGCCGGCCTCGGCGCGCTCGCCGCGACCGCGACCCTCGTCTGGCCCGAGCGACCTCGCGCCCTCGTCGTCGTCCCGACCGGCACCGGCATCGGCCTCGCGGGAACGTTCTGATCCGCTACAAGCACACCCCGAACGTGTTCGGCGGGTCATTGCCCATGCATTGCCCGACGGCGCACGGGTGCGCGGCGTCGCACGGCGGCGTGCACTTGCCGAGGCCTGCGAGCGCGAAGCACACGAGGCCCGCCTGGCAGTCCTCGCTCTTCTGGCACCCCATCTGCGCCGCGACACCGCCGGCAATACGGCAGGTCGCGAAGAAGGCCGGAAATCCCTCCGTGGATTGCCACAGGTCGCTGCACGACATGCCGCTCGGGCAATTGTCCGGAAACGGCGTGCAGGTCGGACCGCAGAAGCCGACGGCGGCCTGGCCGCTGACCGCGTCCGCGGTCTGCGCGCACCGCTGGCCGGCGCAATCGCCATCGACGTGGCAGAAGCGGCGGCAAAGGCGCGTCCCGCCCGCGCGGGGGGGCACGACGCCGATGTAGGTGCAGGCCAGGCCGGGCGCGCAGTCGTCGTGGCCGAACGCCGCCGCCGTCTCGCTCTCGCGCATGCAGGCCGCGCCCTCGGTGACCGCGCCGGTCACCGGCACGCACGCGCGCACGTTGCCATTGCCGGTCCCCGGATCGACGAGCGTGCACTTGCCCGCCATCGCGCTCGTGCACCCCGTCTGCACCACGGGATCGCAGGCCGCGCCCGCCGGACCGTCCGGCACCCGGGGGCCGTCCGCGCGGCGCATCGCGTCGGCGCGCACAGCCCCGTCGGCGCCCCCGTCGGCCGGGCGAGCGGCGTCACGGCGAGCGGCGTCCGGCAAGGCGGCCGGGGCATCCGCGGGGGTCGGCGCCGCATCCGCGACCCGCGCCGCGTCGGGCGCGCGCGCCGCGCCACCGCCACCACCGCAAGCCGCGCACCCGAACAGGACCAGACCGATCAGCGTTCTCATGTGAGCTCCCCTGCCGTCTACGGCGCCGGCGCCCCGCCGTTACGGGCCCCTCCGATGTTGGCCCCGGCCAACAGGCGATCACCGACATCCGTGGCCGCGCCGCCTCAAGATTCGTCGGAAAAATCGTAATCGTGCTCGTGCTCGTGCTCGAATCCGGGTCCGGACCATTCGCCGGCGAGGCACGCGCCCTGCAAGGGCCTGGAACCCGATGACGCACGCCGCGGCTCCCGAGAACCTCCTCACCTGGTGCGCGCGCACGCCCGCGGCGACCGCCCTCATCGACGCGACGACCGGCGGCACCCTCACCTACGCGCAGCTCGACGAGCACGCACGCCGGCTGGCCGCTGACCTCCGCCGCGCCGGCGCGCGCGCCGGCGACTGCGTGGCGCTCCTGGCCGAGGGCAGCCCCGACGTGCTCGTCCTGTGGGCCGCCTGCGCGCACCTCGGCGCCACGTTCATGCCCGTCAACTGGAGGCTCGGCGCGTCCGAGCTCCTCGCCATCTTCGCCGACGCCCGCCCTCGCCTCTTGCTCTGCGACACCACCAATGCGGAGCTCGCGGCCACCACCGCCCGCGCGACGGGCCTGTCCGACGGCGTCATGGTGGCGCGCGATCTCTGGCTGCACGCGGGAGGTGACGCGCACGCGCCGCACGAAGCGGCGCTCCTGCTCTACACGAGCGGCACCACGGGCCGCCCGCGCGGCGTGATGCTCGGCTGGGAGCAGCTCGCCTTCAATGCGCGCGTGACGGCCGCGCGCCTCGCGCTCGGCGCGCGCGATCGCACGCTCGCGGTGCTGCCGCTCTTCCACACGGGCGGGCTCAACTGCCTGACGACGCCGGTGCTCGCCGCGGGCGGCACCGTCGTGCTGCTGCCGCGCTTCGACGCGGCGCGCGCATCCCGGGCGCTCGAGCGCTTCGCCATCACGAGCCTCATCGCAGTCCCGTCCGTCTACGAGCGCCTGCTCGAGCAGGGCCTCCACGCGCGCCGCGCCCCCGCGCTCCGCCACCTGCTCGTCGGCGGCGCCCCCGCGCAGGCGGCCCTCTTCGACGCGTGTCGCGAGCGCGGCCTGCCGCTCCTGCACGGCTACGGCATGACCGAGGTGGGTCCGAACTGCTTCACGTTCGGCGACGGCCCCGGCTCGATCGGCCGGCCCATGCCCGGCACGCGCGCGCGCATCGTCCTGTCCGGCGGCGAGGACGCATCTCCCGGCGACGTCGGCGAGCTGTGGCTCTCCGGTCCGCACGTGTGTCGCGGCTACTTCGCGAGCCCGGCGCGCCGGTCGCCGTGGTTCCCCACGGGCGACCTCGCCCGCGAGAACGCCGACGGCACCTTCGCCATCGCCGGGCGGCTCAAGGACATGTACATCTCGGGCGGCGAGAACGTCTACCCGGCCGAGGTCGAGACCGTGCTCGCCGCGCACCCCGCCGTCGCCGAGGCCGCGGTGCTCGGCGTCCCCGACGCCCGCTGGGGAGAGGTGGGCCTGGCCGCCGTGGTCACCCGCACCGGACGCACCCTCGATCCCGCCGAGCTCGCGCGCTGGGTCCGCGAGCGCCTCGCCGGCTACAAGGTCCCCCGCCACGTGCGCCTGCTGCCCTCATTGCCGCGCAATGCGACCGGCAAGGTGGAGAAGGCGGCATTGCGGGAATTGTGCAGAATGCCCCCCGGTGCTGCCGCGCCCTGAGGCCACTGGCCGGGCCTGGCTCGATCGAATTCATCTGGATGGACGCATGCATCGGACGCCCCTTTCGGCGCGTCGGAGCGGCCGGTATTCCGTCCAGCCGAACGGTATTCCGTCCGGCCCGAACGGTATTCCGTCCAGGCTCCGGGGCGCGATCTCGCAAGTCGTCGAAATCGACGGCGTTCGCCAGTGGCACGCCCCCTGTAAACGGGCGTGCACCTCACGGCGCTGCGCGAGCCGGCCCCCCGGCTCGATGGGACACGTGTACCCGCAGCGCAAGCGGCGAACGCGGCGCCGGTCTACCGCGCCCACGACCCCGCGCGCTCGCTCCTCTACCGCCTCGTGGCTGGCGAGCTCGACACGCTTCGCGACGCGGTCGCCTCGGCGAGCACGTACGGCACCGGCCTGCCCCCACACGTCGGCAAGGAGCTCGAGGCCTACCTGCGCTGCGGCATCCGCGCGCACGGCTTCGCCCGCGTGCTGTGCCATCGCTGCCGCGCCGAGCATCTGGTCGCCTTCTCGTGCAAGGGCTGCGGGATCTGCCCGTCCTGCACCGGCAGGAGAATGGCCGACACTGCGGCCCACCTGGTCGATCGGGTGCTGCCGCGCGTGCCGATGCGCCAGTACGTCGCGACCTTCCCACGCCAGGTCCGCTTCCACCTTGCCGCCGATCCCAGGCTCGCGTCGGCTGCGCTGCGCGAGGTGCTGCGCGTCGTGTTCGCGCACCAGCGCCGCCGCGCTCGTCGGCTGGGGGAGCGGCCCTCTCGCGCCAGCTCGAACGGCGCCGTGTCGTTCCTGCAGCGCTTCAACTCGGCGCTCGAGCTCTCGCTGCACTTCCACATTCTCGTCCCCGACGGCGTCTTCGTCCGGGACGAGGCCGACCCCGACGCCCACCCACGCTTCGTCGAGCTCGACCCGCCGGGCGACGAGGAGGTGGCGATCCTCCTCGATCGCATCATCGCGCGCGTGCTCACGCTCCTGCGTCGCCACGGCCGCCTCGGTGACGACCCGGTCGACGAGGAGCCCGAGCCGCACCTGGCGCTCGCCGGGCGAAGGCCATCCGGCGATGGTCGCCCCCGCACGGCGTCCACCGGCGAGGATCCACTGCCTGCGCGATGCGCACGCAAGGATGGCTTCTCGCTGCACGCCGGCGTGGGCATCCACGCGAACGATCGGGCAGGCCTCGAGCGGCTGTGCAAGTACGGCCTGCGCCCCCCTCTGGCCCAGACGCGCCTCGGCGAGGCGCCAGACGGCACGATCCTGTACCAGATGAAGCGCCGCTTCTCGGACGGCCGGCACACGCTGCGGTTCACCCCGCGCGAGCTCCTGCTGCGTCTGTGCGCGCTGGTGCCGCCGCCCGGCTTTCACATGGTCCGCTACGCGGGCATCTTCTCGGCGCACGCGCGCGGACGCTTCGCTCTCACGGGCCGCGGCCTGTGCGACCGCCCGTCGTGCGCCGCGGACGCCCCGGCCGTCGCGCCGACGTCCCTGGAGGCAACGCCAGCGGGCCGGCCGGCCGGCAGTTCGAACTGGGCTGTCTCGCCGGCTCTCTCGGCTCTCTCGCCGCCTCCGGCTTCTCCGGGTGGCCCCAGTCCGCCCGATGACCCGGGACGCGCGCGCCGGCTCGACTGGGCGACGCTGCTCGCGCGCACGTTCGGGCTCGACGCGCTGACCTGCCCTCGCTGCCAGGGGCCGATGCGCCTCATCGCGGTGATCGAGGATCGTCTGGCGGCGATCGAGCAGGGGGGGCTCGAGCCGTGGGGTAAGCGCCGGGCGCAGCGCCTAGCACCCGCGAACGAGCGACGCGAGCAGCGCCGGTCGCGCGAGGGCGTCCCGACCGAGCCGGAGCGAGAATGACCGCGCGCCGTCCACGAGCCCACGCAGGATGGCCAGCTGCTCGCGCACGCCGGGGAGATGATCCACGATCAACATCGCGCTCGACGCGAGCAGCAGGCCGAGCGCGTCGGCCGGCGCCATCGGCTCGATCACGGTGGCCGCGGCGTCGTGCACCTCGGGAAAGAGGAGCAGCTCGATGCGCTCGGCGCGCGGGGCGTGCTGTCCTGGAAACGCCACCGCCGGATCGAGCGCGCGCTTGCCGCGCCCGTTCGGCGTGCCACAGAAGGGCCGCAGCCGTGGGAACGCCTCCAGCGTGGGCGTGCCGAGGTGGAAGGGCTTGGGAAAGGCGAGCACGCCGGCCTCCGAGAGCAGCACGGCGTCGTCGCCGAGGTAGCGCCAGCCGCCTTCGAGGAGAGAGAGCGCACACGTCGTCTTGCCGCTGCCGCTGCCGCCCGCCACGAGGACGGAGGTTCCGTCCGCGCTGCGGAGGCCCGCGGCGTGCGCGTGGAACAGCGAGTGGTGCCGCAGCGCCACGACGAGCGCGATGAAAAGGAGCGTCGGGAATCCCTCCTCGTCCTCGTCGAGCGACTCGGGGTGCACCTCGCCGCGAATGCGCGTACCCCCAGGACCCACCGCGAGGCGCGATCGCCGGTCCCAGAGCACCACCTCCTCGCCGAGCAGGAACCCGCGCATGTGGCCGTGGAAGAAGAGCGGCGCGCCCCCGTCGGCGGCGGGATCGCGTCCTGCGCCGGGCCGGAGGGTGAGCGCGAGCCTGCTGACGCCGCTCGCGACCGGGAGCCCGCGCAGAAGGGGCGCGACGGGATCGGACGGCAGCCCGTCGCAGGACCATTCGACGCCGACGCCGTGCAGGTCGATCATCGCGCCGTGGCTCCGACCTCGACGGGCCACGGGGCCGCAGCGACGTCGGCCATCACCCGCGGCTGCGGAACGTGCGCTTCGGAGCTCTCGCCGGCTCTCTCCCCGTCTCCGGCGCCTCCGGGTGGCCCCGGTCTGCCCGATGACCCGGGACGCGCGCGCCGGCTCGACTGGGCGACGCTGCTCGCGCGCACGTTCGGGCTCGACGCGCTGACCTGCTCTCGCTGCCAGGGGCCGATGCGCCTCATCGCGGGGATCGAGGATCCCGCCGTCGCCAGGAAGATCCTGGAGCACCTGGGCCTGCCCGCCCGGCCACCTCCGCGTGGCCGCCCCGGCTGGCGGGGCCAGCAGGAGCTCGCGTTCGACGAGCCGCCCGAGCCGAAGCTCCTCGACCCGCCCT
>CAZQJC010000027.1:0-47023 GCA_964593795.1 uncultured Myxococcales bacterium
CATCATGACCCAGCTCCATGCCGGCGGGAAGTTCGACCAGAACTCCTACAAGGTCTCGGGCGGGCTCCACGGCGTCGGGGTGTCGGTCGTGAACGCGCTTTCCGAGATCCTCGACCTCCGCATCTGGCGCGACGACAAGGAACACGCCATGCGCTCCCGGCATGGCGAGCCGGAGGCGCCGCTCGCCGTGGTGGGCGACGCCAAGGGCAAGCGCGGCACCGAGATCCGCTTCCTGCCCTCGACCGGAACCTTCACCAAGACCGAGTTCGACTATGCGACGCTGGAGCATCGCCTGCGCGAGCTCGCCTTCCTCAACTCAGGCGTGAAGATCGTCCTCTCCGACCGCCGCGGCGTCGAGGAGAAGACGGAGCACCTGCACTATGAGGGCGGGCTGGAGGCGTTCGTGCGCTGGCTCGACCGCGCCAAGCACCCGCTGATCAAGGACCCGGTCGTCATCCGCAACGAGCGCGACGGCATCATGGTCGAGGTCGCGATGTGGTGGAACGACAGCTACCACGAGAATGTCCTGTGCTTCACCAACAACATCCCGCAGCGCGACGGCGGCACGCATCTGGCGGGCTTTCGCGGCGCGCTGACCCGGCAGGTCACGGCCTATGCCGACCGCCAGGCCTCGGCGCGCAAGGAGAAGCTGACGCTGACCGGCGAGGACAGCCGCGAGGGGCTGACCGCGGTGCTGTCGGTGAAGGTGCCGGACCCGAAATTCTCGTCGCAGACCAAGGACAAGCTGGTGTCGTCGGAGGTCCGCCCGGTGGTCGAGGGCGCGATCAACGAGGCGCTCGGCTCGTGGTTCGAGGAGCATCCGGCGGACGCCAAGACCATCGTCGCCAAGGTGATGGAAGCGGCGCTGGCGCGCGAGGCAGCGCGCAAGGCCCGCGAGCTGACGCGGCGCAAGGGCGCGCTCGAGGTCAACTCGCTGCCCGGCAAGCTGGCCGACTGCCAGGAGCGGGACCCCGCGGGCGCGGAGCTCTTCATCGTCGAGGGCGACTCGGCAGGTGGCTCTGCCAAGCAGGGCCGAGACCGCAAGAACCAGGCGGTGCTACCGCTCCGCGGCAAGATCTTGAACGTCGAGAAGGCGCGGTTCGACAAGATGCTCGGCTCCGCAGAGATCGCCACGCTCATCACGGCGCTCGGGTGCGGCATCGACAAGGACAAGGACGTCGAGAAGCTCCGCTACCACAAGATCGTCATCATGACGGACGCGGACGTGGACGGCTCGCACATCCGGACGTTGCTCCTGACGTTCTTCTTCCGGCAGTTCCCGGAGATCCTCGAGCGCGGGCACCTCTACATCGCGCAACCGCCGCTCTACAAGGTCAAGAAGGGCAAGAACGAGCGCTACCTCAAGAACGAGCAGGCGCTCGAGGAGTACCTCGTCGACCAGGCGCTCGGTGAGCTGCGGCTCGTGCACCGAAACGGCACGGATAGCTGGATCACCGGCGACGCCCTCCGGACGCTGGTGGCCCAGGCCAACCGCTACCGGCGCCTGCTCGCGCAGCTCGACAGGCGCATGGACGCGAGGCTCGTGGATGCGTTCGTCAAGGCGAGCGAGCTCGACAAGGAGTCGCTGCGCGATGAGGCGCTCGTCGAGGCGGCGCGGGGGCGCGTGCAGGCACACCTCAAGCAGTACGAGCCGGAGATCTCCGAGACGTTGCTCGACGTGCGGCCGGACAGCGAACACGGAGGCTTCAAGCTCGTGGCCCCCGCGCGGCCGGGCGGCGTCCGCAACGAGACGACGATCGACTTTTCGCTGCTCGACTCGGGGGAGCTCGGCGAGCTCACGAGCCTGGCGCGCGCGTTTCGCAGCTTCGGGGCGGCGCCCTACGTGGTGGAGCGCGCCGGAGAGCGGACGGAGCTCGACCGACTCGACGCGCTCGGCGCGTTCGCCGACGAGGTCGGTCGAAAGGGTCTGCAGACGCAGCGCTACAAAGGCCTCGGCGAGATGAACCCGGAGCAGCTGTGGGAGACCACGATGGATCCCACCCGGCGCACGCTGCTCCAGGTGCGCGTGGACGACGCGGTCGAGGCCGACCGGATCTTCACCGTGCTGATGGGTGACCTCGTCGAGCCGCGCCGCGACTTCATCGAGAAGAACGCGCTCAACGTGCGCAACCTCGACGTCTGAGGCGGCCCGCGCTCGTCAGCCGCGGAGCACCTGGCTGCGCAGGTCGTGCTCTGCGTCCGTGCGGGAGGAGAGCTGTCGGAGCACGTCGCGTCGCCGGTCGGTCGCGTCCTTCTCGAGTCCACGGCTGTCCTCGGCGCGTGCCTGCGCGGACCTGGCGTGCGCCTGCAGATCGCTCTCGTCTGCGCGCGCGTCCGACTGGAGCTTGGCGCCGGTCGCCTGGGCAGCTTGAGAGAAGCTGGTGAGCACCGTGCCGACGGCCCCACCCTGCCCGCTGATCGCGGCAGCTCCCACGGTGCCCGCTTCGCGGAGCGCCGCACCCGCCTGGGCCGCCCTTCCACCGAGGCCCTGCACCAGGAGGTTCTTCTCCACGGAGCCGGCGGACTGGTGCGCGCTGGCGGTGGCGGAGGCGGCGACGGCGGAGGAGCCGAGTTGCACCACACCCGAGGCGAGCTGGAGGCCTGCGCCCAGCATGCCGGTGACGACCCCGAGCGTGCCGCCTTCGCGGATCTTGTCAGCCGCTTGCTGGA
Organism: uncultured Myxococcales bacterium; assembly: GCA_964593795.1. GTDB lineage: Bacteria > Myxococcota_A > Polyangia > JAHFDS01 > JAHFDS01 > JAHFDS01. Next base: position 2,671 of record CAZQJC010000027.1, read on the forward strand.
GGTGGCTGATCTGAGCGCGTTGCGCATCGTGGGCACGCGCCCTGGCGTCGTGCCGATCCTCCTGGGCTTGCTTCGCCATGAGGGCCGTGATCTCGACGAGATCGAGTGTGTTCGTGTCGATGCGAAGGCTCATGCTCTCACCACGGCGAGCGCCTGCTGGTGCTCGCGATCGAGGAACCGCTGCGCGCGGCCCGACGCGTCGGCCTGCAGATCGAGCGCGTCGCAGGCCGCGCTCGTGGCCTCGTGGCTCTCGTCCGCCAGGCGCTGTCGTGCTGCCCGATGTGCAAGCACCTCGGCCTCTGCATCGGCAGACTCGCTCCGCGCCACGGCGCCAGCCGCCATTCCTACCGCGCCCGTCATCCCCGAGGCGCCTGCGATCGCTTGACCCGCCAGGCCGGCCATCCCACTGGCCGTGCCTGCGACGCCGAGCGCGCTCGTCAGGCCACCTCCGATCTTGAGGCCGAGCGAGAGCCCGCTCTTCGAGTCGATGACGCCCGAGGACGTGAGCACCTTGTCGCCACCGGTCATCGCCAGGCCGGCGAGGGCCGCGGCCCCGGCGACGCCGGCGCCGCCAGTGGCCACGACGGCGCCCACTGACACCCCGATCGTGGCGAGATCGCACACGGAGTCCCAGAAGCCGCCCTCCCTTGCCGCTGCCTGTGCATGCTGCTTGGCTTGCACCTGCCGCTCGTGCTCCTTGCCCCGCGCCTCGCTCGCTTGTCGCGCGCGCTGACCCGCGTCCTCCACCGCGGCCTCGGCCGCGTGTTGCTCCAGACAGGCGAGTGAGAAGTAGTCGGCTGTTCCCTCGATGCGCATCGACCTAACCGTTCCGGATGATGGCCTGCGCCGACTCGTGCCACGCCTTGCTGCGCGTGGACATCGCGCTCACGCACTCGTCCATCTTCTGGTAGCTGCGCATGAGGAGCTGCATGGCCATCTGGTCGTCGCTCGTCATCGTATCGAGACGGTTTTGCGCGGAGTCCATGAGCGAGTCCATCTCGTCCTTGCTCCACAGCGCATCCCTCTTGTCGTCGTTCTTCATCACGCCGAACCGCTCTGCGAGCAGGTCGAGAACGTGCTGCTGCTGCGGCGTCAACGCCTTGGCCTCCTTCAGGTCGCCACGGAACTCGCGCACCTGGTTCATGAGACCACGGAGCTCGTTCGCCTCGGCTCCCCGCGCCTTGAGGTCGGCCATGCGGGCGGTCACCGACTTGCTGATCGACTCGTAGCGCTCGAGCATGAGGAGCGCGAGCGCGGTCTCCGGGGACAGGCCGGCGTCGCTGAGCGCCTTGACGGCGCTGTCGGTCGTCGAGCCGACCACGCCGCCGCTGCCGCTGGTGCCGAGCCCGCCGACGAGGACGTTGGGCGACCAGGTCGAGGGTGGCGGCGAGTCCAGTGCGGGCCCGCTCGTGCTCGAGGCCGTGCTACCGGGCACCCCCATTCCGACATCGATGGTGCGAGGCATCTTAGAGAGGTTGTTGATCATGGTCGTCTCCGTCTCAGACCCGCACGCCGACCGGTCGCGCCGAGCTCGGCGCGGCCTGTCGCTCCAGCCAGCGCTCCGCCTCCGCGCGCACCATCGCGCGTGGTCCCTCGAGGTACGCCGCGACCCGGCGCCCGGCCGGTTCGCAGCGCAGGCGCACCCGCTCGACCACGAGGTCGAGGGCCTGCTTGCGCCGATCGAGTTGGAGGAGGAGCTCTGCCGTGGTGTGGGGCGTGTTCATGCCCCAGGTATCGGCGAGCGCGGAGAGGAGTTGCGTCAGGCCGCTGCGGCTGAGCCGAAGATCTGCTCGATCTCGCGCTCGATGTCGCTCTCCTTCTTGGAGCGCGCGACGGCGAGCTCCTTGACGAGGAGGGTCCGCGCCGTGTCGAGCATCTTGCGCTCGCCGAACGAGAGGTCCTTGTCGGACCGGAGCAGCGAGAGATCGCGAAGCACCTCGGCGATCTCGTAGACGCTGCCGGTCTTGATCTTCTCCATGTACTCCCGGTAGCGCCGGTTCCAGGTCTGTCCGTCGACCGACACGCCCCGGCTCTTCAGGATCTGGTAGACCTCCTTGACCTCCTCCTTGCGGATCACGCCGCGCAAGCCGACGGCCTGGACGTTCGACGTGGGCACCATGATCTTCATGCCAGTGTCGAGGATCTTGAGGATGTAGAACTTCTGCTTGTTCCCGGAGATCTCGCGCGACTCGATGGCGACGACCTCGGCCACCCCGTGCGCCGGGTAGACCGCCTTGTCACCGATTCGGAAATCCGTCGTCTGCATGCGCTCACTCCCTCCAGAACGCACTCGTCGTGGTCTCGGAGCATGTTCTCGGAAAGACTACTATTTTAGCTCTCCGTGTGCGCTCTGTCAACCACTCGGCCCGCTGGCCGCGCGTGCTTCAGATTGCTGCCAAGTACTCCACGATGGTGGCCACGCCGAAGCCACTACCACCCTTGGTGAAGTGCCCGAAATCCTTGTCTGATGCGGCCGGCCCGGCGAGGTCCACGTGGACCCACGGCGTCTCGCCCACGAACTCCTTGAGGAACAGTCCTGCGGTGAGCGCGCCCCCGTAGCGCTCGCCGGTGTTTCGCATGTCCGCCACGGCGCTCTTGAGCTGCTCCATCAGGCGCGGTGGCAGGGGAAGGCGCCACATCTCCTCACCGGCACGACGCGCAGCGTCGAGCCAGGCGGTGGCGAGCCCATCGTTGTTGGACATCACGCCTGCGATGTGCGGCCCGAGGGCCACGAGGCACGCCCCGGTGAGCGTGGCGAAGTCGAAGATCTCGTCCACACCAAGGCTCTTGGCGTAGGTGATTGCGTCGCCCAGCGTGAGGCGACCTTCGGCGTCGGTGTTGTTGATCTCGACCGTCTTGCCGGCCATCGACCGCAGGACGTCACCGAGCTTGTAGGCCGTGCCCGAGGGCATGTTCTCGGCACAGGCCGCGAGGCCGTGGACCTCGACCGGCAACCCGAGCGCCGCGATGGCGCCCATCGCCGCGATCACGGAGGCGGCACCGGACATGTCGATCTTCATGTCCTCCATCGCGTTCGAGGGCTTGAGCGAGAGGCCCCCGGAGTCGAAGGTCACGCCCTTTCCGACGAGCGCGATGCGGCGTCGGGCTTTGCCCTTGGGCTTGTAGTGCAGGTGGATGAACTGCGGCTCCGCGACACTGCCGCGGGCAACGGCAAGGAACATCCCCATGCCGAGCTTGGCGCACTCCTTCTCTCCGAACACCTTGCACCCGAGGCCGTGGGTCTTCGCCACTGCGCGGGCGCGATCCGCCATGTCCCTCGGAGTCATGTCGCTCGCCGGCGAGTTCACGAGGTCGCGTGCGAGGCAGATGGCCTCTGCGATGGTTACGCCCGCGTCCACGGCATCCCTTGCGGGGGGCTTGCCGCCAGGGACGAGCACGACGATCTCGGTCAGCTGATCGCGCTGGCGCTTGTCCTCGGAGAGGTAGCGGTCGAAGCGGTAGCGCCCGAGGTGCGCACCCTCGACGAGGCGCTGCACCGCGGTGGAATCCGTTGCGCCTTCAGCGTGAAGTGCGACACGCTTGCAGCCGCTCGAAACAGCACCTCGAAGGCACGTGGCCGCGAAGTGGCGGAGCTCCGAGGTGACGTACGTGGCCTTCGCTCCGCCGCCCACCAGAAGGACCCGCCGCGCCGGCACCTTCCCGAGCGTGTGCACCGTCAGCGTGCTGCCGGCCTTGCCCGTGAAGCGCTCCTGCTTGGCGATCTCGGAGAGCTGACCGTCGAGCGCCTCGTCGAGCGCGCGCAGAGATTTCGGCCAGTCACCCTCGTGTACGAGGACACCGAGAAGATCTGTCTTCTGGGAGGGGAGATCGTGATTCGAGAGGCTCAGCTTCACGTGGTTTCCTCGGGCGCGCAGAGCGTTGCGGAGCGCGGAGTCTAGCACGCCCGCGCGGTCCCTTGGGGGGTCCCGTGTCGATCAACCCACGGTGGGGGAGAAACCGGCTCCGGCGGCACATTCCATCGCATCCACGCGCCAGATCACGGGAAGTCATGCCAAACCACTCAATTGCGCTAAGCTTCACTTACGATCACATAACTTTCTATCAATTGATCTAAATTGTGTTGACAGAGGGGGACCACTTCCGATAGCGTAGGTTTCGTTCAGCCACCCAGAAAGGGAGACGACTATGCCCGCTAAGAAGAAGAGCACCGCGAAGAAGCCCGCTGCCAAGAAGGCGCCCGCGAAGAAGAAGGCGACGAAGAAGTCCAAGTAGTCATGCCCGCGAAGAAGAAAGCCGCCAAGAAGGCGGCCAAGAAGCCGGCGAAGAAGGCCGCCAAGAAGGCGGCCAAGAAGTCCAAGAAGCCGGCAAAGAAGGCCGCCAAGAAGCCGGCAAAGAAGGCGAAGGCCAAGAAGCCTGCCGCCAAGAAGGCCAAGGCGGCCAAGAAGCCCGCTGCGAAGAAGGCACCGAAGACGGAGGCAGCCCCGACGCCTCCGCCGATGCCGACTCCATCGGCGAGCTTCTCGTTCTAAGGATGTGTGGCTGACCCGGGCGAAGCCCGGGGATCGGCCGAGCTGGGGCGGCGTGCCGGGTGGCGGCGCCGCCCCAGTCTTTTTTGGGCCCTGGGTCTTCTGGGGCCCGCGCGTTCGTCTCGGGCGTTGCCGGCCGCATGCCTTTGGGGCAGAGTGCCCTCAGGCAGTGCCCAAGGAGGCCGCTCGTGAAGTTCTTCATCGACACCGCAGAGATCGCCGAGATTCGCGAGGCCAGCGCTCAGGGCCTGGTGGATGGCGTCACGACGAACCCGACGCTCATCGCCGCGTCGAAGCGCAAGTTCAAGGACGTGCTCCTCGAGATCTGCGAGATCGTCAAGGGACCGGTCTCCGCCGAGGTGGTGTCTACGGAGTACGACGGAATCATGCGTGAGGCGCGTGATCTCGCGAAGCTCAAGGAGAACATCGTCGTCAAGGTGCCGCTCATCGCCGAAGGGCTCAAGGCCGTCAAGACCTGCACGGACGAGGGAATCAAGACGAACGTCACGCTCTGCTTCTCCCCGACGCAGGCGCTCCTCGCCGCGAAGGCTGGCGCGACGTACATCTCGCCGTTCGTCGGTCGGCTCGACGACATCAGCGAGAACGGCATGGCGCTCATCCAGCAGATCCTGACGATCTACCGGAACTACGAGCTCAAGACGCAGGTCCTGGTGGCGTCGGTGCGTCACCCGGGGCACGTCGTCGAGGCGGCCATGATGGGCGCTCATGTGGCCACGGTACCGTTCAAGGTCCTGCAGCAGCTCGCCAAGCACCCGCTGACCGACCTCGGGCTCGCGAGGTTTCTCGAAGACTGGAAGAAAGTTCCGCAGTAGCCGGGCCTTCGCGATGATCTCGTTCGCGCTCGGAGAGTCGCTGGAGCTTCTGGAGCGCGCGACCTCCCGGTTCGCGAACGAGGTCGTCAGGCCGCAGCTCAGGCGCAGCGAGGGCGCGGGAGTCGACCGCGGCCTCGTCGAGGCCGCGCATGCGCTCGGGCTAGGAGCGCTGCAGGTGCCCGAGGCGCTCGGCGGCGCAGGACTCGGCATGCGGGGTGCGATCGTGGCCCTCGAGGCGCTCGCGACGGGAGACGCTGCGGCCTCGCTCATCCTCGACGGCGGCCAGGCGACCATCGCCACGCTGCTCGAGCTCGGGGACGAAGGGCAGCGGGCGCGGTACCTGCCGATGCTCCTCGCGGGCCGGCCCGCGGCGATCGCCTACGCAGAGCGGTGGAAGGTGGTGGAGGAGGGCTTCTCTACGTCGGCTCAGCGAGCCGGCGGCGACCGCTACCTCCTCACCGGGGTGAAGAGCTACGTGGTCGGTGCGGCCAGGTCCGAGCTGACGATCGTGTTCGCCTGCACGCCGGGACCCTCCGCGTGGGAGTCTGCGTGCGTGTTCGTGGTCGAGGGCCGTCCTGCTGGCCTGCGAACCGGTGAAGCGCACGCCTTCGGTGCCCTGCAGGGCGTACCGGTCGCGGAGCTGGTCCTCGAAGACTGCGCCGTGCCCGCGGGGGGGCGGCTGGAGGCAGCTGGCGATCTGCCGGGAGGCGTGCGCCGGCTGTTCGCGCGCCTTGCGCTGCTCTCTGCGGCTCGCCAGGTCGGACTGGCGCGGGCCGCCCATGCGTACGCCCTGGCCTACACCCAGGACCGCACCGCGTTCGGACGGCCGGTCGCGCACTTCCAGGCGGTCGCGTTCGACCTGGCGGACCGGCAAATGGATATCGACGCGGCGGAGGCCCAGCTTCGGAGAGCGGCGTCCGCGATCGATGCCGGCCGACCGGATGCTGCGGTCTGGGCTTGGCAGGCCTCGGCGCTCGCGAGCCAGGTCGCGTGGGACGCCGCGGACAGCGCGGTGCAGCTCCTCGGGGGCGCGGGGTACCTGCGCGATCACCCCGTCGAGAAGTGGATGCGCGATACACAGGCGCTCGCGCTCGTCGGCCCGAGCAGGTCCCACTGCCTCGAGTGCCTGGGCGCGGTCGCGCTCGGTCTGGAGGCCCCCGCGTTCCCACCGACGGCGGGACCGGCGATGGTGCTCTAGTGCTGCCCGTCAGAAGTGGACCGGCATTCAGACACGTGAGCGCTGTGCACGCCAGGTGGGGGCAGCACTCGCGCACGCGGAGCCTGCGCAAGACCAGCACCCAGGGCCGCTCGTCGGATCAGCTGGAAGCCTGGGGAATCCCGGACGGGCAGCACCAGGTGTCGCGTTGGCTCGTGCTCCGCGCTCGCGAGTGCCGCCTCCACCACGGTCCCATGTCGCCGTCCAGGTGCAAGACCGGTCGAACATTTGACGAGCGGCACTAGGTGCTCGACTTCGAGCTCACCAGGCAGCAGGCCCAGGCGCGCGAGATGGCGCACGCGCTCGCGCGCGACGTCGTGCGGCCGCTGGCGCTCGAGGCCGATCGAACGGGGCGCGTGCCCGAGGAGTTCCTCGTGCGCATGGCCGCGCTGCGGGGCGGCATCTCGGGCGAGCCCGTGCCGAAGGCGGTCGGCGGCGATGGCGAGGGCGTGGGGGCGGCACGCGATGCTCGCGGTCACAGCCAGACCAACCGGCTGTCCGTCGTCCTCGGGGAGGAGATGGCCTGGGGGGACGTCCCCGTGATGATGAACCTGCCGGGGCCGGGCCTCGGCGGGCCTCCGGTGCGGTTCGCGGGAACGGAGGAGCAGCAGCGTCGTTTCTTCGGCGTCTTCGCCAAGCCCGGGTTGCACTGGGGCGCCTATGCGCTCACGGAGCCCGGCGCGGGCAGCGACGTCGCGGGGATCGCGACCACCTGCCGCCGCGAGGGTGCGGGGTGGATTCTCGACGGTCGCAAGTGCTTCATCACGAACGGCGCGCGCGCGGACTGGGTCGTCGTCTTCGCGACGGTCGATCGCGCGCTCGGGCGCGCTGGGCACCGCATGTTCGTCGTCGAGCGCGGGACACCGGGGTTCTCGGTCGGCAAGATCGAGGACAAGATGGGCCTGCGCGCGTCGGAGACGGCGGAGCTGGTCCTCGACGGGTGCCGCGTGTCGGCCGAGAACCTGCTAGGCGGCGAGGCGCACTACGCCGGCAAGGAGGGCTTCCTCGGCGCGATGAAGACCTTCGATGCCTCGCGGCCGATGGTGGGCATCTTCGCCGTCGGCATCGCGCGCGCGGCGTGGGAGGTGGCGACGGCGTTCCTGCGCGGCGAGCTCCGCGGCGGGGCGCCGAGCTCGCGTGCGCGCGCCCTCGCGGAGTCGCTGGCGGCGGGCAAGGCGCGCTTCGACGCGGCGCGGCTGCTGTGCTGGAAAGCGGCGTGGATGGCGGACGAGGGGCAGCCGAACGCGCGGGAGGCCAGCGAGGCGAAGGCCTACGCTGCGCGGGTCGCGATGGCCGTCTGTCGTGATGCGATGCTGGCGATGGGCGCGGCGGGCCTGGAGGAGAGCCGCTTCGTAGAGAAGTGGTACCGGGACCTCAAGGTGTTCGACATCTTCGAGGGCACCGGACAGGTGCAGCGCATCGTGATCGCCAAGCGCCTGCTGCGCGAGCCGCCCGTCTGGTGACGGCAGGGGCCCAAGCTAGCGTGCGCACCAGGCGAGCGCGGTCGTCTGCTCGACCGTGTCATCGCTGACGCCCCGCTGCGCGCAGGTCTCGTCCTCGGTCCACGGGCGCCACGTCTTGCCGAGCGCCTGGGCCTCGCGCGCCCAGAGGTCGTAGCCGCCACCGGTGGCGCGGAAGACCGTCGGGGTCTTGCACTGCCCCTGCTGCTCCTTGTGGGCGACCGACATCACGACCGCGTACATGTCCGCCGTCGTCGAGTTCCAGCAGCAGGTCTTCGAGGTCTCGTAGTCGAGCGCCGCGAACACGTAGTCCTCGAGCGTACGGAAGCGGCGGTCGGTCTCCGCGCGGGACATCCCGAACGAGGCGGCGTTGACCTCGTAGAGCCGCGCGAACGCGTCCTCGCGGCGGCCTCGCGCGGAGCACGACGCCGGGTAGCGCGACAGGTGGCTGCGCGCGTCCGCGATGACGGCCAGCATCGCGTCGCGGAGCTGCTCGGGCGGGACCTCGCCGAGGAGCGTCTCGAACCGCGTGGGGCGCTCCCCGATGCGCGTCGTGTCGGTGTCGTTGATCCACTTCGACTCGTCGCCCTGCATGAACGTGTTGGTCCAGTAGCCGCCGACGTTCTTGGTCACGCGCCAGCGCTTGATGCCGCCGCCGAGCTTCGCGTAGGGCACGCCGTCGCTGCCGATCTCACTGCCGCCGGTCTCCTGCGTCGTGAAGTACTCCTTCGAGGCCGCTGCGCTCTCCCACTTGCCCTGGCGCCGCGGCATCGAGCCCGAGATGAGCTCCGCGGCGATCGTGCCTCTCGCGCCGGCCGAGACGTCCTTGACCACGAGCGTGTGGCCGATGCCGCTGCGCTGCCAGCGCTCGAGGAGCGTGTCGCCCTCGCGAAGGGCCTCGGGCACGAGGTTGAACGTGTTGGCCGAGTCCGCGAGGTTCATGGAGCCAAAGTAATTCACCGCGATCATGGTGAAGTAGCCGACGCGCTTGTTGGCGTGCAGCTCGTCCATGTAGGCGCCGAAGTGCGCGCCGCCGAGCGCGGGCTGGGCGTCGTCGTACTGGTCCTGGATCTTCTTGGCCTTGAGCGTGGCGTCGCTCGCCCAGTTGGTCGCGAGGTCCGTGCGGGCAGAGTAGTCCTTGTAGGCGATCGCGAACTCGGGCATGCCGGCGTAGCGGCTGGTCAGGGTGCGGATGCCGAAGTGGCCGAAGAAGAGGCGGTTGCCGGTGCGGTCGCGCGCCTCGAGGAAGAACGGGAGCTCGTACCAGGCGGCGAACGTGATGCGAAGGACGATGGACGTCTCGGCGCACTCGAGCGAGGGGGACGAGAGCCTCTTGCCCCAGGGCGTGACGATCTCGTACGTGTCGAACCAGTCGCCGCGCGTCTTCGTCAGCGACTTGATCCAGCGCGCGTACTTCTCGTCCCAGTTGAGCCCGCTGTTCGCCGGCCACGCGAGGCCGGCCGCGCGCGCCGCGGGCGTGTCGCGGTCCTCCCACTTGTTGCGGGCAGTCCACACCTGCGTGCGCGTGGTGTTCGTGTTGACGAGGGGGCCGCGACGCCCGAGGACGGCGTCCTCCTTGGACTCGACACCGTCGGCGTCGGTCGGCAAGACGTCCTCCTTGCCGATGCCGAAGTCCTCCTCCGTGTCCTCGGCGTCGCCGCCGCAGCCGAGGAACCCGAGCGCCACCATCGTCAGAGCCAGCGTTCGCATGCCCGGGCAGAGAGCAGATGTCGTGCCAGGTCGGACCAATGTAGATCCAGCGAGTTGCGTGGCGCGTGGACCCCGCTGGGGATGGCAGACCCTGCCCTGGCCGGCTGCGCGACTAGCCACTTCCGTGGTAAGGGGCGACGGTTGGGCAAGCGCTTTCGCATCCGTCACCACGTCAATCCACTCAAGCTGGGGTACCAGGAGCGGCCCGTCGAGCGCATCGAGCCGGGTCCTCCGACCGAGGTGGAGGTCGGCTGCGCCGAGGCGCACTGGCTCATCGCGCGGGCCGAGGTCGAGCCGGCCTGGCGGTACGTCGGGCTCGAGATCCGCGAAGACCTCGTCCTCGAGGTGCGGCGGCGCGTCGGGCTGCTCGGTCTCGCCGCGAAGGTGGACGTCCGCTACGCGAACGCGAACACCGACCTCGACCGGCTCTTCGGCCCTGGCGAGGTGGCGCGCTTCGTCGTGAACTTCCCCGACCCCTGGTTCAAGTCGTGGCAGCACAAGCGGCGGCTCCTCACGCCCGAGCTCGTCCGCGCGATGGCAGAGTGCCTCTCGCCCGGGGGAGAGCTCTTCTTCCAGAGCGACGTGTTCGACCTCGCCCTCGATGCGATGGCGCTGTGCGAGGAGGAGCCGCTCCTCGCGAATGCGCGCGACACCTGGCGGTTCCACCCGGAGAACCCGTTCGGCGTGGCTTCGCGGCGCGAGCGCAAGTCGGCGCGCCAGGGGCGTCGCGTCTGGCGCCTCCTTTACCGCCGCCGGTAGTCCGAACCCACATCGATGCGCGAGAGCTCCGGTGCTTCGATGCGCACCTCGAGCAACTCGTGGCTGAGCGGTGTCTCTCCCGCTCCGGCCTCCGGCCTGCGCGGGTCCCTCTGCCGTCCTAGTCGAGATCCGTGGGCGTCTCGTCGCGAGAGAGGTCGGCGGTCGGCGTGAGCACCTGGCGCCAGCGTGCGCGGAAGAAGATCGACGTCGGACGCTCGGACAGCAGCCGGCGGAGGGCGCTCGGGGAGGTCGCGTCCGGCGGTGTCGAAAGGGGCGTCGTGCCCACGCGCCACTTCGGCGCGCTGCGCCGCGGAGGCTCCGGTGGGGGCCGCTCAAGGCTCGGGGGCAGCGGGGACCGCGCGCGCGTGGTCGGGATCGGAGCGCGGGGCTGCCGGGCCCGCTCGACCGCTAGAACGGGTTGCGCGGCCGCGTCGCGCCGCTGGGCTTCGAGGGCGCGTGCCACGGCCAGGCACCACACGCCGAGGAGCCCGGGTGCGTGCGCCAGCATCGCGCCTGGGAACTGCTCGGGGTCGCCGGAGGTGAGCGCCAAGAGCGCCGCCGCTGCTCGTACGACCGCGAGCGTGGAGAACCAGGGATGTCCGCGCCGCGCGGCCAAGGCGATGGCCACGTCGAGCAGGCCCGCGGCGAGGAGCACGATCCGGCCACCGCTGCCGAGGGCCACTTCGGTCACACCGACGAGGAGGGTTGCGACTCCGATTCGGACGAGCACGCCCGGGTATCGGCGCCGCGCGGCGCGGGTTGCGAAGAAAGTCGATCAGCGAACGGCGAGCTCGAGGCGCTCGAGCTCCTTGATGCGGTCGCGCAGCTCGGCGGCACGCTCGAAGTCGAGCAGCTCCGCGGCCTTGGACATGTCCGCCTTGAGCTTGAGGATCTGATCGGCCAGGTCGTCGAGCGACGACACCCCGCCCTTCTTCTTCTTCTTGCCCTTGGTCCCCACGGGGGGCAGCTCGGGCAGCTCCACGTAGTCGCGCTCGAAGACGCTCCCCCGGAGATCCTGGATCTTGCGCGTGATGCTCTTCGGCGTGATGCCGTGCTCGACGTTGTAGGCCGCCTGGATCTTGCGCCGTCGTTCGGTCTCGTCGAGCGCCCGCCGCATCGAATCGGTGATGCGATCGCCGTACATGATGACGCGCCCCTCGAGGTTGCGCGCCGCGCGTCCGCAGGTCTGGATGAGCGCGCGGTCCGAGCGCAGGAAGCCCTCCTTGTCTGCGTCGAGGATCGCGACGAGCGACACCTCGGGCAGGTCGAGGCCCTCGCGGAGGAGGTTGATGCCGACCAGCACGTCGAACTCGCCGCGCCGGAGGTCCCGGATGATCTCGACGCGCTCCATCGTGTCGACGTCGGAGTGCAGGTAGCGCACCTTGACGCCGAGCTCCGCGAAGTACTCCGTGAGATCCTCGGCCATCCGCTTGGTGAGCGTGGTGACGAGCACGCGCTCGTGGCGGTCGGCGCGAAGGCGGATCTCGCCGAGCAGATCGTCGACCTGGTCCTTGACCGGCCGCACTTCGATGGGCGGATCGAGCAGGCCCGTCGGGCGGATGATCTGCTCGACAACCACACCCTCGGTGCGGCCCACCTCGTAGTCGCCGGGCGTCGCGCTCACGAAGATCGCCTGCTGGATGCGCGCCTCCCACTCCTCGAACTTGAGGGGCCGGTTGTCGAGCGCGCTCGGCAGGCGGAAGCCGAACTCGACGAGCGTCTCCTTGCGCGAGCGATCACCGCGGTACATCGCGGAGATCTGCGGGACTGTCTGGTGGCTCTCGTCGACGACGAGGAGGTAGTCCTTGGGGAAGTAGTCGATGAGCGTCGGCGGCGGATCGCCGGCCGAGCGGCCGGACAGGTGGCGCGAGTAGTTCTCGATGCCCTTGCAGTGCCCCATCTGCTCGAGCATCTCGAGGTCGAACATCGTGCGCTGCTCGAGGCGTTGCGCCTCGACGAGCTTCATGTTGCCCTTGAGCTCCTGCAGGCGCCCGCGGAGCTCGTCCTTGATGCCGGTCATCGCGCGCACCAGCGTGGCGGCCGGCGTAACGTAGTGCGACGCGGGGAAGATCTTCACCTCGGGGATGTCGCGCAAGACGCGGCCCCGGAGCGGATCGATCTCGGCGATGCGGTCGATCTCGTCGCCGAACCATTCGACGCGCAGGGCCTTCTCCTCCTCGTAGCTCGGGAAGATCTCGACCGTGTCACCGCGCACGCGGAACGTGCCGCGGTGGAAGTCGAGGTCGTTGCGCTCGTACTGAAGCTCGATGAGGCGGCGCAGAACGGCGTCGCGGCGCACCTCCACGCCGCGCGTGAGCTCGACGGTCATCTCGAGGTACGCCTCGGCCGCGCCGATGCCGTAGATGCACGAGACCGAGGCCACGATGAGGACGTCCCGGCGCGTCAGGAGCGCATACGTCGCCGCGTGGCGCATCCGATCGATCTCGTCGTTGATGAGGGAGTCTTTCTCGATGTACGTGTCCGAGGCTGGGATGTATGCCTCGGGCTGGTAGTAGTCGTAATAGGAGACGAAGTAGTGGACCGCGTTGTCCGGGAAGATGGATCTGAACTCGCCATAGAGCTGCGCGGCGAGCGTCTTGTTGTGCGCGATGACCAGAGTCGGTCGCTGCACCTTCTCGACGACGTTGGCGATGGTGAAGGTCTTGCCGGAGCCCGTGATGCCGAGCAGGACCTGATCCCGCGCGCCCGCCTCGAGGCCCGCGTTCAGCTCGGCGATCGCCTTCGGCTGGTCGCCGGTCGGCGAGTATTCGCTCTGGATCCGGAATCGACCCGACATCGAGCCCCCCAGTGTAGAGCCCAAGGGTCCGGCGAGGGAAGCGCGTGCCGGTCGAGGTGAGCGCCCGGCAGGGGCGCAGGAGCGAGATCCCCCGTGGGCGCGTGGACGTCACGCGGCCGATGTGGACCGTCGGGCTCGTCAGCGCGAACGTCCTCGTGTTCGTCGCCATGACGGTGGTGTCCGTGCGCGCCGGCGGGCACTTGCTCCAGGGCTTCTCAGCGGCGGTCCTCGATCGATTCGGAGCTTGGTACGCGGGCTGCCTGGCCGCGGGGGTGCACGAGCGCCTCGTGACCTCGATCTTCCTGCACGGAGGCCTCTTCCACCTCGTGTGCAACATGGTCGCGCTCGTCCAGGTGGGCAGCCAGGCCGAGGAGCTCTTCGGCCGCCGGCGCTTCGCGCTCCTCTACCTTTGCGCCGGCGTGCTCGGGAGCCTCGCGTCGGTGCTCGGACATGGCCGCGCGGACGTGCCCTGGGACGCGCTGCCGCTGGCGATGCAGCCGCACGGCGTCGGCGCGTCCGGCGCGATCTGCGGCGTCTTCGGGGGGCTCTTCGCGCTGGAGGTACGTCGCCGCGGGTTCTCTCCCGCGCTGCGCCGCACGCTGGTGGTGTTCGTGGGCTACGCGGTGGTGATGGCGCTCTTGATGCCCGGCATCGATCACTTCGCGCACGCCGGCGGGCTCGCCGGCGGGGTGCTCCTCGGGTCGGTGCTGGCCGAGCGCAGGAGCCCGGGGCCGCTCCCGGGGTGGGCGTTCGCGCTCGTGGAGACCGGCCTCGTCGTGCTGCTCGTGACCGCGGCCGTCTTGCAGGCGGTGCGCGGGTGAGGGACCTGGGAACCGCGATCCGCGGCTTTTACGGCATGGCGGACCTCGCCGCGGCGGCTGGTCCTGCCGAGGCGCGTCGGCTTGCGGAGCTGCTCGCGTCGGCAGGCGCGTCGATGGTCCAGCTCCGGCAGAAGGGCGGTCAAGCCGCGCGACTGCTCGAAAACGCGCGCGCCCTCCGCGAGGTGCTCGGGCCGCGCGGCATCCCGGTGTGCATCAACGACCGCCTGGACGTGGCGCTGGCCGCGGGCGCCGAGGCCTGTCACCTCGGGCAGGACGACCTGCCGCTCGCGGCCGCGCGTCGCGTGGCGGGCGACCGGCTGTGGCTCGGCATCTCGACGCACTCTCGCGCGCAGGCCGAGGAGGCGATCGCAGGCGGCGCCGACTACCTCGGCTTCGGACCGGTGTTCGCGACGACCGGAAAGCACGATCCGGATCCGGTGGTCGGGCTCGCCGCGCTGGCCGAGGTGTGTGCGCGCTCCCGGGTGCCTGTCGTAGCCATCGGCGGGATCACGATCAGCCGAGCGGCCGAGGTGGCGCGGTCCGGGGCGAGCGCAGCGGCTGCCATCGGTGCGGTGCTGGGTGCGGACGATGCGGTGGTCGCGGGCCTCGCGATCGCCGCGGCGTTCGCGGCGCGCTGACGCGCTACGAGGACGCGCAGAAGCGCTTGTTGCGGGCGTTGCGCTCGACCTCTTGCAGCTTCGCGCGGATCGCTCGCTCGTGCTTGCCGTGGGGGTAGCGCTTGAGCGTCTCCGACAGGAACGTGCGCGCGTCCCCGCAGTACTTGAGCTCGAGGAACGACAGCCCGATCTTGAACATCGCGTCCTCGAGGACGGGGCTGCGCGCGTAGCGATCGATGACCTTCTGGTACTCGCCGATCGCGGGCGCGTGCTTACCCTGTCGGGCGTAGCTCTCGCCGAGCAGGTACTGGGCGTCGGCAGCGCGCCGATCCTTGGCGTACGTCTCGGTGAAGCTGCGCAGCATCTTGCGCGCGTCGTCGAAGCGTCCCGCCTCGATGGCGCGCTGCCCTTCGGCGAACAGGCTGTCCGCATCGGCCGGGAGCGCCTGCGCCACCGGTCGGTTGTCGATGGTGCGCGCCGTGGCGAGCTGCCGCTGGATCTCCTCGAGCTGGTGCGAGATCTCGTCCACGCGTCCCTGCAGGGCCGCCAGGTCCGTCTGCGTCCGCGTGATCTGCAGGCCCGCGTCGGCGGTGTTCCGCTCGAGCAGGCGGGTCGCCTGCTCGGTCGCCTCGCGGAGCTTCTGGAGCTGCTCCTTGGCCTCGGCGCTCGCCTTGGCCAGGTCGCGGTCCCCGCTCTCCACGCGCTGCTCGAGCGCCTTCATGTCGGCGCGGACGCGCTCGAGATCGCCCGAGGTGGCGCACGCCGCGCACGCCGCGCACAGCAGGACGAGGAGCCTCATGGCCAGCGCAGCTCCACCTTGCGATCGCGGGCCCAGCTCTCCTCGTCGCGGCCGCTGGCGTCGAGCTCTCCGCGCGGCAGCGACTTCATCTTCATGACCGGCACCCCGAGGCGCTCGAGGTAGTCGCGCGCTGCGATCGCCCGGCGCTCGGAGAGCGCGAGGTTGTACTCGTCGGTACCGCGTGGATCCGTGTGGCCGACGAGCTGCACCGGGACCGGGCTCCGCTTGATGCAGTCGGCCATGCGCTGGAGATCGCTCGTGCTCTTCGGCTCGAGCGTGGCCTGATCGAAGCCAAAATAGATCACGCCGAGCGCGCAGTCGGGGATGCCGGTGCGCGAGATCTTGGTGTCGGTCACGCATCGCCCGCCGATGCAGTCCATGTTCTGCGGGCAATCCTCGTCGCGATCGCATCCCCCGGGGCGCAGGCACTTGCCGCCGCGACACTTGCCGTTCGGACCGCACTCGTCGTCGGCGGCGCAGGCCTTGCACTCACCGTTGATGCACGACTTGCCTTCGGGGCACTGGGCATCGTCCGCGCAGGCGTTCTTGGCGAGCTTGGGCAGCGCCGCGCACGCGCCCGCCTTGCACTCCGAGCCCTGTGGGCAATCGGCGTTCTGCCGGCACTGGCGGCACTGGGTCTGGACGCAGAACTCCTTGGCGCGGCAGTCCTCGTCGTTCTCGCAGGCCGGGTACTTGGGCTTGCACCCCACGGCGAAGAGACCGAGGAGCATCACGCACAGGAAGCGTGTAGGTACCTTGGCCCCGTCGACCATACGTGCCAGAAAGCTACGAGGGACGCATGGGCGTGTCAATTGCCCTGGTCCTCCGTCTGCCGCTTGCTACCACGCGCGATACGGTTTACACGTCCGGACCTCCCACCGTCGACGATGGCGTTTTCGCTCCGCATCCGCCCAGACCTCGCACAGCGCATCCTCGCCATGGCCATGCCCGTCGTCTTCGCGATGGGCCTGCAGACGATCCTCAACCAGGTGGATCACATCCTGGTGGGTCGGCTGCCCCTCGCGGAGGCGACCGCCGGGCAGTCGGCGCTGCAGGCCTCGCTCGTGATCCTGTGGCTCGTCGGCGGATCGCTCTCGGCGATCTCCGTCGGGACGCAGGCGATGACGGCGCGGCGCATGGGCGCGGCCTCGCACCACGAGGCCGGGCGGATCTTCTCGAACTCGCTGGCCGTCGCCACCGTCACGTCCCTGGTGGCCGCCGTGGCGTCGTGGATCCTGGTCCCCCACCTCGCGCCCATCTTCATGAAGGAGCCGTCGGTCGTCGCGCTCGGCGTGCCCTACCTCAAGTGGCGCATGCTGGGCGTCGTCTCGATGGTGACGACCGCGAGCTGCAAGAGCTGGTTCGACGGCATCGGTCGCACGCGGCTGCACCTCTACGCCGCGGTCGTCATGAACATCGTCAACTTCGTCCTCGCGTACGGCCTCGTGTTCGGCGAGCTGGGGATGCCGCGGATGGGCGTCGAGGGCGTGGGTGTGGCCTCGATGGTGTCCTCGTTCGTGGGCCTGCTCGTGATGGTCGGCTTCGCCCTCGGGCCGAAGGTCCGCCGCGAGTACCGCATCTGGCACGCGTCGAACCTCGACGGCCGGATCATGAAGGAGCTGGTCAAGCTCTCGGCGCCGGGTGGGCTCGCCACCGTGTTCGTGATGAGCGGCGTCTACGTCTTCTTCTGGATCGTGACCGAGCTCGATCTGCGGGCCGGGCACGGCCCGATCTACGCGGGGGCCACGGCCAACGTCATCACGATTGCCCTCCTCACCTTCATGATCAGCCTGGCGTTCGGCACGGGCACGGCGACGCTGGTCAGCCAGAGCCTCGGGGCCAAGCGGCCCGACCTCGCCGCGGACTATGGCTGGGAGGCGGTCAAGCTCGGCGTCTACTTCTTCACCGTGGTCGGCGTGGTGGTGATCGTCGCGCCCGCCTGGGTGCTCTCGCTGTGGACGCATGACCCGAAGGTGGTCGAGGTGGCGATCCCCATCCTGCGGCTCGTGGGGCTGATGGAGCCGTGCATCGTGGCGGCGTTCGTGCTCACGCAGGCCCTGTTCGGCGCCGGGAACACGCGCTTCGTGATGGTGGTGGAGTTCGTGCTGCACTTCACCTGCCTCGTGCCGCTCGCGTACCTGTTCGGCCTCGTCCTCGACTTCGCGATCCTCGGCGTGTTCGCGGCCGCGGTCATCTACATCGTCCTTCTGATGCTGCTCATGGGCTGGAAGTTCCGCTCGGGCGACTGGAAGGCGATCCAGATCTAGGCTCGTCAGAGCGGCGTCAGCGTCGGCGCTTGCGGATCTCGCCGACGCGCAAGGTGACCTTCCGCGCGTCGAAGTACTCACCGAGCGGGATGGTGAACTTGCGGCTCTGCCCGGTCAGGGCCTTCATGCCGGCCGCGTCGATGGTGTCGTGCGCGTCGAGGTGGGAGCAGAGGCGCGCCTCGAGCTCGGAGAGTGCGGCCGCGGAGAACGAGAGCTCCTGGGACACTCGCACCACGAGGCCGCTGCGCTGCAGCGCGGCGAGGGCCTCGGCGGCGTCGGTGGCCGTGACCCCGAGCGCCTCGGCGAGGTCCTGGTTGCGCGGGGGCGCGAGCCCGGCGCCCGCGTAGAGACGCGCGAGGGCCTCGGTGACCGCGCCGAGTGGCGCAGACGCCGCCCTCCGGACGGCGGCGACGAGGTCGGCCTCGATCCGCAGCGCGCCTCGCTGGACGGCGCGGTCGAGCGCGAGCTGGAAAACGCGCGGCGGGAGGGCCGAGGCGACCCGCGACCGCAGCTCCTCGCGTGAGGCGCCGGGGCGCGCGGGGGACTCGACGTGGAAGCGCTCCACCGCGGAGGTGAGGCGTGCCTCGAGGTCGGCGAGCGCCTGCTCGTGCACGTGGGCTCCGATCGCCTTGTCGAAGAGCGTGCACGCGCGCCCTGAGCGTAGCCGGCCGAGGGCGTCGTCGATGGCCGCCGCGGGCGCCCGCACCAGCTCGGCGAGCTCGGCGCGGGACAGGCCCGCCGCTCCGGCCTCGCGTAGCTCGAAGGCGACGAGGTCCACGACGGGCGCGTGCTCGAGGGCCGCGAGCGCAGCCGCACAGGTCGGATCGGCGCGTCGCCGTCGCGGCACGCGGGTGCGCAGCACCAGGCCGCCGCCGAGGGTCCTGCCGTGATCGGCGAGCGGCACGAAGCCGCGCAGGACGAACCGGTCCCCGGGGCGCACGACGAGCGGCGACGCGAGCTCGAGCTGCGCGAGGTCCGAGGCGCCCGGCGCGAGCTCCGCGCGCTCGAGGAGCGTGACCTCGGCCTCGACCTGGCTCGTCCCCGCGTGCAGGAGCACGCGTGACCGGGAGCGCAGGGGCCGGCCGAGGGCGGGGAGCACCGTGACGCGCCCCTCGAGGCGCCGCGTGGCCCGGAGCTCGCCAGCGCGCGTCAGCGTCTGTCCGCGCGGGACGTCGCCGATCTCGACCCCCCCGAGGTTGACGGCGACGCGCTGGCCGCAACCGACCGCGGTGGCGGGCTCGCCGTGCGTCTCGAGCCCCCGGATGCGCGCGCCGGTGCCGAGGGGCTGCGCGACCACCTCGTCGCCGACGGCGAGGCGCCCCTCGACGAGCGTCCCCGTGACCACCGTGCCGAAGCCGTGGACCGAGAACACGCGATCGACCGGCAGGCGCGCCAGCCCGCTCTCCGGGCGAGCCGGCACGAGCTGCGCGAGCCGCGCGATCGTGTCGCGCAGGACGTCGAGGCCGTCCCCGCGGGTGGAGGAGACGGGCACGATCGGCGCCCCGGAGAGGAACGTGGTGGCGAGGTGCGCGCGCACCTCGTCGGTCACCATCTGCAGCCACTCGGGCTCGACGAGGTCGGCCTTGGTCAAGGCGACCACGCCGGTCGTGATGCCGAGGAGCTCGCAGATCGCGAGGTGCTCGCGCGTCTGCGGCATGATGCCCTCGTCCGCGGCGATCACGAACAGCACGAGGTCGATGCCCGTGGCCCCCGCCACCATCGCGCGGACGAAGCGCTCGTGGCCGGGGACGTCCACCACACCGAGGCGGACGCCCGGGAGGTCGAGGCGCGCGAAGCCGAGCTCGATCGTGATGCCCCGCGCCTTCTCCTCCGGCAGGCGGTCGGTGTCCGTGCCGGTGAGCGCGCGCACGAGCGACGTCTTGCCGTGGTCGATGTGGCCGGCCGTGCCGAGGACCGCGTGCCGCAGCGTCATCGCACGTCGAGGAGCAGCTCGCAGACGAGCGCTCCGTTCGAAACCGACACATTCGCCTTGGCAGATGGGAAGTGCTGGCCGAGCCAGCTCCGGGCGAGCGCCTCGGCGCGGCCGTCGGCCTTCGGGAGCGCGTCGAGCCAGCGCGCGATCGCGACGCGCATCCCTGCGGCCGCATGGCCCTTGCTCGCCGCGATCCTGGGCGGGCCCTCCGGCGCGTCGAACGTCACGGACACCGCGGGGGCCACGCCGAGGTCCTTGGCCATGCGCTCGAGCGCGCCTGCGAGCCTGCGGGGCGCCTGGCGGGCCTCGAGGAGGGGATCGGCGGCCGTCGGCGAGCGGCCGCACGGGGAGAGCGCCCTGGCGCGCGGCATGGCCATCCAGAAGAAGCCGCCACCCTTCGGGGGCGCCTCGACGAGGGGGCGCGCGAGCGCGAGCGCGTCGGGATCCTGCCACGCACCGCGCAAGGACAGGCCACCCGCGCGCGGGCGGACGGCGAGCGCGAAGGCCCCCGCACAGCCGGTCTGGGCGGGCGCGAACGCGCGGAGGGGCGCGTCCTCGGCGAGCCATCTTCCGAGGCCCGGGGCGGCGGCGGGTCCTCGCCCCTGCGCCGCGGCCCCGGACGAGTAGATCGCGAAGCGCCCCCGCCGCACGGCCTGCAGCGTCCCCGCGGCGTCCTTGCGCATCGCCTCCCAGCGCGCCGCGTCGGTGACCTCGATGATGACCTCCACCACGGCCTCGTCGCGCGCGCCATCGGCCCCGACCGTGACGACCGCGTCCCCGTCCCAGCGCAGCCCGGCCGCGCGCCACGCCCTTTCGTCGAGCGGTGAGACGCCGAGCGCATCCCTCGCGCGCGAGAGGCCCCGCGCCACGTCGGGGTGCATCGCCAGCGGAAGGCCGACCTTCGCCCACGCCTGCCCGAGCGCGTCTGGCCTCGCGACCACGTACAGGCCCGCATCGGCGCGTGCCTCTGCGAACGCCGCCGGCAGCGCGAGCCACAGGAGCGCGGTCAGCATCAGGCCGAGGGCGCGGTGCGGGCCCGGTCGGCCCACTCGCGGAGCTCGCGGCGGAGGACCTTGCCCGTGGCGTTTCGCGGCAGCGCGTCCACGAACTCGACGCGGCGCGGCCGCTTGAAGTCGGCGAGCTCCGTGCGGCAGAAGGCGGCCACGTCGTCGGCCTCGAGGCGCGCCCCCTCGCGTCGCACGACGAACGCCCACACCGTCTCGCCCCACTCATCGTCGGGGATGCCGACGATGGCGCACTCGTGAACGGCGGGGTGCCGGTGCAGGTGCTGCTCGATCTCGAGCGGGTAGATGTTCACGCCGCCCGAGATGATCATGTCGTGCTTGCGGCCCGTCAGGTAGACGTACCCGTCGTCGTCGACGCGGGCGAGATCGCCCACGGAGAAGTATCCGTCGCGTCGGGCGTCGCGCGTGGCGGCCTCGTTGCCGTGGTAACCGTCGACGAGCATCGCGTTCTTCACCCAGAGCTCGCCGATCTCACCGCGCGGCACCTCGGCGCCTGCGTCGTCGCAAAGGCGGATCTGGTTGCCCGCGAGGAGCCGTCCGATCGTCCCGGGGCGCGCGGTGTGCTCGCCCGGCCGCGCCAGCGTCACGAGCCCGGTCTCCGTCGAGCCATAGAAGTTCCACAGGATCGGGCCGAAGCAGCGCTCCACCTTCTCCGCGAGCGCGGTGGGCAGCGGGGCCGCGCCGGAGATGAGCCAGCGGAGCGACGACGTGTCGTACCGCCGGAGCACCTCGTCCGGCGCGTGGACGAGCCGCGAGTACATGGTCGGCACCATCATCGAGGAGGTGATCCGCTCGCGCTGGATGATCCCGAGGACGCGCTCCGGCTCGAAGTGATCGGCGAGCACGACCGTTCCTCCGACCATGTAGGTCAGGCCCATGAACGCCGGCGCGGCGCTGTGATAGAGCGGGCAGCACACGAGGTGGCGCTCGTCCGTGCGCAGCGGCAGCTGCGAGACGAAGTCGAGGACCGGCTCGACTCCTGTGCGTCGCAGATCGCGCATCGCGCCCTTGGGCCGCCCGGTCGTGCCCGAGGTGTAGACCATCACGCCGCCGAGGCCGCCCTCCGCGGAGACACCGCCGCCGCCGCCCTCGACGAGGAGCTGCTCGAAAGGCATCGCCCAGTCCACGGCGGCTCCGCGGGACACCACGAAGCAGCGGTCGCGCGCGATCGGCAGGCCCTCGAGCGCCTCGCGGACCGTGTCGGCGTACTCGGCGCCGAACACGAGGGCGCTCGCCCCACTGTCGGAGAGGATGTAGCGCACCTCGGCGGCCTTGAGGCGGTAGCCGATCTGCACCGCGGTCGCGCCGACCTGCGTGGTGGCCAGCTGGAGCGCCACGTATTCGTGACAGTTCGGCAGCAGGATCCCGAGCTGCCTTCCGCGACCGAGGCCGACGGCTGCGAGCCCCGCGGCGAGCGCGGAGGTCCTGGCCGCGAGCGCTCGATAGTCGAGGCGTACGTCGCCGTCGACGAGCGCGGCCTTGTCGGGCGTCATGCACGCGAAGAAGCGCACGAGCTCGCCGACGCCCATCCGGGTCCGGCCGCCGCCGGTGGCGAAGCGCCAGAGGCCGCCGGGCGAGAGGCTGCCGAGGACGCCGCTTCGCCGGAGGACCTTGCTCGCCCGCTCGAGCCGTGCGCCGAGCCGGCGCGCACGGTCGAGCCCGGTCACTTGCACTCCAGGATGCGGGCGTGGGCGGCGGCGTCCGGTCGGATCGCGTCGTTGTCCGGCGCGTTGGCGAGGAACGCCTTGTAGTGGTGGCAGGCCTGGGCCTTGCTCCCCGCATGTTCGTAGAGCGCGGCGAGCTTGAAGTGGATGCTGAGCGAGATGTCCTTGGGGATGATCTTGCAACGCTCGGCCGCCTGCAGCTCGCGCAGCGCCGGCCCGAACTGGTTCGTCACCTCGTACAGCTCGGCCAGCAGGAAGTGCGACTCCGCGTCGTCGGGCGCGCCCTTGACGGCCTTGACGAAGTTCGCGATGGCCTCGGGCTTGCGGTCGAGCTCCTTGAACGCCTTGCCCTTGGCCTTGTAGATGAGGGGCTTGGGCCCCACCACCTTCTCCGCTTCCTCGAGCTGACGTATCGCGTCGGCCATGCGCCTGATCTTGATGAGCAGGAGCGCCATGTTGATGCGCGCCTCGTAGAGCGCGCCGTCCTTGGCGATGGCGAGCTCGAGCTCCTTCTTGGCTTCCTCCGGCGAGCCCATGTCGATGAAGACGAGGCCGGCCTCCTGGTAATAGGGCGCGAGCGGTCGGATCGACTGGGCCCGCTTGCACGCGCGGATCGCATCGTCGAGCTTGGCCATCCGGTGCATCGTCCTGCACTTGAGGAGGTAGATGTCGTCGCGGCGCGCGTCCTCGTTGAGGATGGACTCGAGCAGCGGCAGCACCTTCTCGTACCGCTCGAGCTCGAAGTAGACGGCCGCGCCCTCGGCGCGCAGCGAGATCGCTGGGTGCTCGTTGCGCTTGAACTCCGTGTCGAAGATCTGCTCCGCGCGGTCTCGTCGCCCGAGCGTCATGTAGATGCGGCCGAGGCGCTCCGCGACGCCGGCGTAGGCCTTGGCGGTCTGGAGGATCTTCTCGTACTCGATGCGCGCCATCTCGAGCTCGTTCAGCTGCTCGAGCGCGCGCGCCAGCCCGTGCCGGGCGCGGTTGACGGTCGGCGCCTTGGCCAGCGCGCCCTCGAACTCCTTGCGCGCCGTCGGGTAGTCCTTGAGGAAGAGCGCGATCTCGCCCCGCTCGATCGGGATCTCCACGCTGTCCGGGATCTGCTCCTCGGCCTGCTTGAGCGTCCCGATCGCCTGCTCCTTCTTGCCGGTCTTGGCGTAGAGGTCCGCGAGCTCGATGTAGTTGTCCACGAACTTCGCGTCGAGCTGGATGCCCGCCTGGAAGGCGGCGATCGCCTTGTCGGTGGACCCTGGGCCGTCGGTCGAGCGCTCGATGCGTCCTTGCCACAGCGGCACCCTGGGATCCCGGGGCGCCTGCTCCTTGGCCACCTGGATCTCGGCGCGTGCCTCGGTGGTGCGTCCGGTCGCCAGGATCGCCTGGCAGATGAGGATGTGCGTCGTGGCGTCGGCGCGGTCGTTCTTCTTGGCGTCGCTGAGCTTGCCGAGCGCCTCGGTGATGCGGTCCTGCGCGATGAGCGAAGCCGCGAGGCCGTTTGCCGCGCGGATGCTCCCCGCGTCGAAGGTCGTCGCCTGCTTGTAGCTGGCCTCGGCCTCGTCGCTCTTGCCGTCCGAGAGGGCCGAGTCGCCGATCGTGCACCACGCGGTGGCGAGCTCGGCGGGCGACGCCATCTTTCCATGCTGCTGCAGCACCTTCTGGATCTCGTCGGCCAGCGACGGACCACCCGAAGCCCTGCCTCGCGCGACCGCCAGGTTGGCCGCGAAGTGCGCGTTCGAGACCTGCAGGATCTTCACGTACTCGTCGCGCGCTGCGATCAGATCGCCGCGGGCCTCGAGCGCTCGGGCGAGCCCGTGTCGCGCCGCCACGCGCCCTTGATCGGTGGCGAGCACCTTGCGGAAGGCGTCCTCCGCCTCCTTGTGCTTGCCCTGCGACAGCGCCGACCAGCCCATGCCCAGGGTGACGGTCGGATCGTTGTTTCGCGCGCGCGCCATGACCTGGAAGAGCTTCGACGCATCCTTGCCCCCGAGCGCCGCGCGCCACGCCCGAGCCTTGAGGAGCCACTGCGAGGGCTCCTTCGGCTCTGGGTACTTGGCGAGGATGGCGTCGACGTCCTTGAGCAGCGTACCCGAGTCGCCGTGGATGACGCCTGCCATCGCGAGGATCTGCGCCTCGAACGCAAGGAGGTCCGGGTTGCTCCCGCCCGCGGCGCGCCCCTGCACCTTCTTTGCGGCGTCCTGGTACGAGGGAAACAGGTCGGAGAGGATTGCCTGATTGACCTCGCGCTGCAGGCGATCCGGGACAAGGCCGTCGGGACGGTTGAGCAGGATCCAGGCCGCCACGCCGCCCACGATGAGCAACGCTGCGGCGATCGCGCCGCCGATCGCGAGCGTACGGGTCGAGAAACGCGCCGCCACACCGCGCGCGGCGACGCCCGAGCGAGCCGTATTCGGCTTCGCCGCCGCCTTCTCGGGTTCCTTCTTCTTCTCCTTCTTCTCCTTCTTCTCCTTCTTCTCCTTCTTCTTCTTTTCCTTCTTCTTCTTGCCGCCTACCGGCTCGCCCTCGAGTCCCTCGAGTCCCGCGCTCTCGTCCGGCGCCATCGGCACGGACACGTCCATGTCCGGGACGTCCTCGGGGCGCTGGTCCAGGGCGTCGAGGTCGATGTGAAGGCGCTGTGCGCCCGGCCCTGGGCCGGCGTCTTCGGGGGGCGGAAGGTCATCGAGGTGGAAGGGATCGAGGTCGCGCATCGGCGGGGCCGAGGGTGCGGCCATCGGCTCGTCGAAGGAGAGATCGGGCATCTGCGGTGGGGCGCCTACGCCGAAGCGCGGCCCGGGCAGGCCAACACCTGGCGACGGAGCGGGCAGACCGACGCTGTGGGCCGGAGCGGGCAGACCGACGCTGTGGGCTGGAGCCGGCAGGCCGACGCTCTGGGCCGGAGCCGGTAGATTCAGCCCGGCCGAAGGCGCCGGCAGATCGGTGTCGGGACCGAAGTCGAGCTCGCCGAAGGAGGCATCTCCGGAGCCGCGCGCCTGCGCCGCCGGCTGCAGGTCCATGGGCTCCATCTCGAAGCTCGGGTCCCCCGGGGGCGCGTACGCGGGTGCGCCCCTCGCCGGTGCCGGCAGATCCACGTCCCCGAGCGTGAAGGCCGGAGGCGCCGGCTGCGGAGGCGGTGGCTGGTACCCGTGCGCGGTGGCGGCTGGCCCGGCCGGTCGCTTGGGTGTCGGGAGATCCGGCGCGCTCGTCCCGCTGGGGGCCGCGGTCGCGTACCCTCGGGGCGCAGGCAGATCCGCCTGGGACGCGAAGGGATCAGGCCCGTCGAGGTCGAACGTGCCCGAGGGCGGAGGCGGTGGAGGCGGTGCCGCCTCCACCCGGCGCACCGGGAACGAGTGCAGGCAGGACGGGCACTTCATCACCAGGCCCGCGGGTGGAATTCGGTTGTCGTCGATGTCGTACGACGACGAGCACTTCGGGCAGACGATCTTCATGAGGCGTCCCGCCGAATCTTACCTCCGCCGGGCGACTTCGACGAGCCGCAGCGAGGGCGTCCCCGGCCGCTGGCAAGAAGGCCTTTACAAGCCCGGGGAAGTCCGCTATGCACTCGCACCGCTGGGGGATGGGTAGGTAGCTCGGAGGAGTGGCCGAGCGGTCGAAGGCAGCGGTCTTGAAAACCGCAGCGCGAAAGCGCCGGGGGTTCGAATCCCTCCTCCTCCGCTCGAGATGACGTGGTAGCGATTCCGTACGAAGGAAGAGGAGAGGCAACACAGCACAATCGAGCCCAGCGCGATCTCAAGCGGTGGGCCAGGCAGCATGGGGAGGTGGCCGAGTGGCTGAAGGCGGCGGTTTGCTAAACCGTTATACGGGTTAAAATCCGTATCGAGGGTTCGAATCCCTCCCTCTCCGCCACTCGCTCCGATCCGATCACGAAGCTCAGAACTGCGGCCGTAGCTCAACGGATAGAGCATCGGTCTACGGAACCGAGGGTTAGAGGTTCGAATCCTCTCGGCCGCGCCCCAACACTCCATGTGGTCTCCCGAGGTGCTCGACGCCGCGATGGCCGAAGCCCTCGCGGAGGCTGACGCCGCTGCGGCGCAGGGAGACGTCCCCGTCGGCGCGGTGCTGGTGACCCGCGATGGATCCCTGGTCGCTCGGGCCCACAACGAGCGTGAGCGCGCGCAGGATCCGACCGCTCACGCAGAGGTGGTGGTGCTGCGGGAGGCGGCCCGGTTGCGGGGTCGCTGGCGCCTCGACGACCTCGCGCTGGTCGTGACGCTGGAGCCGTGTCCGATGTGCGCGGGGGCGCTCGTGGCCGCGCGCGTTCCCCTCGTGTGCTTCGGTGCCGACGATCCGAAGGCGGGCGCTGTGCGGAGCCTTTACCGGCTGTGCGAGGATCCGCGGCTCAACCACCGCGTCGCGGTGGTCGGTGGCGTGCGGTCCGACGACGCGCGCGCACGGCTGCAAGCCTTCTTCGCGACCCGTCGCGGTTGACGGAGGGTGCTCGCCGTGTGACGCTGGTCGGCGAGCTGCCGTGTTCGAACGGCGTGACCCCGCATGACAGGACGCGCGCTGGTGGTCGTGGGAGTGCTCGCGACGCTCGCGAGCCCTGCGCTCGCGCAGAAGGGTCGCCTCGCGGTGCGGGGCCACATCCTCGGACAACCGGTCGAGGGCAGCCCGGCCCGGGTCCGCATCGAGGCCTCCGGCGGGCGGGCCCCGTACACGTACTACTTCGACTGGAACGGGGACGGTCGCTACGAGGTCGCGGACGCAACCGAGGACACCGCCGGGTACGCGTTCCTGCGAAGCGGGCCGGCGACCATCGGGCTCGCGGTCAAGGACTCGCGGGGCAAGGTGGCGACCGGTCGGCTCCAGCTCGTGGTGCAGAACGCGCCGCCCGTCCTCAAGGCCCTCCGCGTGGCGGGCCCCGTGGCGGAGGGTCAGCCGGTGCAGGTCGAGGTCGACGCCGTCGATCCCGGGGGCCGGCCGCTCGTCTACGCGTTCGACTGGGAGAACGACGGCACCTTCGACGAGGAGAAGACGGAAGGCCGCGCCACCCACGTGTACGGAGCGCCCGGTGTCTACGTGCTCATCGTGCGGGTACGCGATCCCGACGGCGCGGTCGCCTCGGGTGCTGCCGCCGCCGTCGTCAAGGCGGGCGGGCTCACGGTGCGCCTCGATGGCCCTGGTCCGCTCGTGGAGGGCGCCCCGGCGACGCTGTTCGTGCGCGTCGAGGGCCCCCGTGTCGATCCGGTGCGGTTCGAGTGGGAGCTCGGCGACGGCGCGCGGGAGCGCGGCGAGCGCGTCACGCACACGTATCGCCCAGGGCGTTACGCCGCGCGAGTGATCGCCACGGACGCCGCCGGGCGCTCGGGCGAGGCGAGCGTGACGCTGGAGGTCGCGAACGTGGCCCCGCGGATCGCGCGCATCGAGGCGCCCGCGTCGATCGAGGAGGGGACAGAGCTCCTCCTGAGCGTGGGGGCCGAGGACCCTGGCGGCGCCCAGGCGGGCCTCCGCTACGCGTTCGACTGGGAGGGTGACGGTCGCTTCGACACCACGGTGAGCGACTCGAGCGCGGTGCACCTCTACCGCACGCGGGGCGACTACGTCGTCACGGTGCGGGTCACCGACGGAAGCGGCGGCGTCGCCGAGGCCCGGCGCTCCATCCGCGTGCTGCGGCCGAGCGGGGGCAACCTCTACCTCCTCCTCGGCTTCGGCACGGGCGGCTTCATCGGGGTCACGCCGTTTCGCACGAACGACGTCCGCCGCGCAGACCTCGGCCAGGACACCACCGTGCCGCGGCAACCGCGCGACACCGTCCCCGGCTACAACATCGCCGATCGCACCGTGTACGGGCAGTGGCCGTGGACGATGGACCTCGACGTCGCCTATCTCCTCGGGCCGGTCGCCGCCCTTTCCCTGCGACAGACCTTCGCGGTGCAGGGCGGACGCCACTACTCGATCCAGCCCGGGCTCGAGTTCTGGACGCCGCGCCGTTATGTCTCGACGTATGCGCGCACGGCGCTCGCGATCCACCGGCAGCCCGACCTCGTCGGCACCAACCTGTCGCTCGGGCTCCTCGTCAAGCTCGGCCTGCCCAACGTCGCGCTGCGCGCGGAGATCGGAATCGAGCCGCTGTTCCTCGGGACGGTTCGTCCGGGCGCCAACGATCCCACCTTCCGCGAGACGTCCATCGCGGGGCAGGGCATCGTGCTCCCGGTGCTGATGTTCTTTGGAGTCGCGGGGAACCTGTTGTGAGGGCGCCGCGTGGAGCTGCGGGCCTCCTCGCCCTCGGCGGTATGGCGGTGCTCGCGTGCACGGGCCCGAACCGCCTCGAGGAGCTGCTCACCGGCGCGCCGCTGATCTGCGAGCGCTATCGGGACAAGATCCTGTCGTGCTGCCGGCGCTTCGACGGCCCCGCGGACGCGAGCCCCGTCTCCGGCTATGTGCCACGGCTATGCCGGGACGTGCGGGAGGTGTCGGCCGGCCTGCGCGGGGAGGAGTGGAAGACCTGTCCGCTCGAGACAGCCCGCAACGACGAGTTCTTGCCCTGCGAGATCATCAACTTCGACGCCACCCTCGAGGACCCCATGAACCCGGGGAGCGCGCGCGCCGTCGCGAGCCATCGCGTGCACTTCGACCTCGCGGAGCTGAGCGGTCCCGAGGGCAGTGGCGTCAAGCAGCTCGTCGCGCGGGCGCGCGTACGCCCGCTCGGCTTCCACGCCGACCTCGAGCTCGATGACGGGGACACGGTCTGCGAGGCGAGTCGCTACGACGTCGTCTCCGAGACGCCCCTTCTGCCGCCGGTGGCGGGCTCGGCGGGCACGCTGCAGGTGTACGGGCTCTCCGGCGCCGGGCGAAATGGAGTCCCGAGTCCCGTGCAGTGCCGCCGGGGCCTCTTCGACAGCCTGAGCGATCGGTGGGCGTATTTCTGCGATGCGCCCGCCTCGATCCCGGAGACTGCCCGCTTCCTCGGGCCGGGAGACCGGACGACGCTGAGGGGCATCAACGAGGACAACACCGGCTTCGTGGTCGTGGCGGTGGGTGACTTCCAGATCGACTACACGCTGCCGGCCTCGCCGGATCTGCCGGGGCAACCCCCGCGGCCGCCGTTTTCGGCCACGTTCCCGGTCCGACTGCCCTCCGCGGGACAGGACTTCCCCATCCGGGTGCAGTGCTTCGGAGCGAGCTGCGACGCCGAGCTCCACGTCGCCGTCCGTTCGACCGACCGTCCCGACGAGTTCACGACGCCGGACGAGTTCGCCGAGGTGGATTGCGTGGTGCGGAGCGGGGGCGACCAGGCCGTCATCCCGGCGGCCGCGATGGACCTCGTCCGGTCGACCGCGTGGCGCACGATCACGGTGCAGGTCTGGCAGGCGGACCGGGTCCTGACCCAGGAGGGCACCCTGCCCCAGGACGATCGGGGAACCGAGATCAGCTACGGGGCAGGGCTCGGGGCGTTCACCCAGTTCCAGAAGCTCGGTCCGAACGAGTAGGCGGTTCGGGCGGTTCGCCGGGGTAGAAATGGCTCGGGGGGCCACGCAGTGCGACGCGCGACCCCCCGAACACAGAAGAACTACCTGTAACTAATTAGTTTTCAATCTAGGAGATGCACAACTAGATCGCGCCGGGGGACTGGTTAACAGGTAAAGCCGACCGCGCGCGATGTGTTCCAGCTTCCGAACCCATCAATCAGCAACACGCGTGCCACGGGGCGGATCCGCACTCATCTCATTGAAATTGCACCAGTGACATGCTAGGAACGGGCTTCGGGTCTGACATCCGTGTCATGCTCGGAGGCTCGTTACCCTTTACTCTTTGCGAGGCGCCTTGTCCGGAAACGTCATGGTCGTCAACTCCGATGGCCCCGAGACCCGGGTGGCCATCGTGGAAGGCGGCCAGCTGCGCGAGGTGTACATCGAGCGCAAGCGTGAGCGGGGCATGCTGGGCAACGTCTACAAGGGCCGGGTCCAGCGGGTGCTGCCGGGGATGCAGGCGGCGTTCGTGGACATCGGGGTAGGCAAGTCGGCCTTTCTCTACGTGGCAGAGGTCCGCACCGATCACGGCGACTGGAAGCCAGCGTTTCTGGAGGACGAAGGTGAGGACGCGGGGGACGCGCCTCCGCCGAAGAAGGTGGGCAAGGCGCCCCGGATCGAGGATCTGCTGAAGGAGGGTCAGGAGGTGGTCGTCCAGATCACCAAGGACCCCATCGGCACCAAGGGCGCACGGTCCACCACGTACGTTTCGATCCCGGGTCGCCAGCTCGTCTACATGCCGACGGTGCCGCACATCGGTGTGTCGCGCCGCATCTCCTCGGACAAGGAGAGGAAGCGACTGCGGGAGCTCCTCGAGAAGCTCAGGCCCGAAGAGGGCGGGCTCATCGTCCGCACGGTGGCCGACGGCGCGACCGAGGACGATCTGCGAGCGGATCGCGACTACCTCGTCAAGCGCTGGGGAGAGACCGTCAAGAAGGCCGAGAAGGCCAAGGCGCCGGCGCTGCTCTTCGTGGACCTCGACCTGCTCCTGCGCATGGTGCGCGACCACCTGACCGAGGAGCTCGATCGAGTCATCATCGACAACGACGGCGACTTCCAGCGTGTGCGGAAGTTCGTGCGCGAGATCGCGCCCAGCCTCGAGCACAAGGTCGAGCGATACGCCGGCTCCGATCCGATCTTCGACGGCTACGGCATCGAGCTCGAGATCAACCGCTCGCTCGAGCGCAAGGTGTGGCTCAAGAGCGGAGGCTACCTGATCTTCGATCAGGCCGAGGCCGCGACCATCATCGACGTCAACACGGGCAAGTTCGTCGGGTCGAAGGACCTCGAGGAGACGCTCACCAAGACCAACCTCGAAGCGGCGAGCGAGATCGCCGAGCAGCTGCGGCTGCGCAACATCGGCGGCATCATCATCGTCGACTTCATCGACATGGAGAAGGAGTCGAGCCGCCGCAAGGTGACGCAGGCCTTCGAGGAGTGCCTGGCCGACGACAAGAGCCGCACGAGTGTCACGGGGATCTCGAGCCTCGGGCTGGTCGAGATGTCTCGCAAGCGCACGCGCGAATCGCTGGGGCGAATCCTCACCGAACCCTGCGCGTACTGCGGCGGCAAGGGCTACCACAAGAGCGCGGCGACGGTGGCGGCAGAGATCCTGCGCCAGCTCCGGCGCGAGGGTGACGCGTTCCCGCAGGAGACCATCGTCGTGCTCGCGCACGCCGACGTGGCGCAGCAGCTCTCGGGCGAGGACCGCATCTGGGTCGAGGCGCTCGAGAAGCGCCTGCAGAAGAACATCGTCGTGCGGACGCGCGGGTCGTTCCACCTGGAGAAGTTCGAGATCCAGGGGGCGGCGTCGGCGCGCGAGGACGCCGCCAAGGCGGAGCCGGTGAAGGCGTGAAGCGGCCGACCGTTCCGCGCGCGGCGCGCGTCACGCTCAACCGCGACTACACCAGGGGCGACGACCTGCTGTCCGAGTACGTCATGGACGTGTCGCAGTCGGGCGCGTTCATCCGCACGAACGATCCGCTGCCCGTCGGCACTCGGCTGCAGGTCCGGTTCTCGGTGACGGTGGACAGGATGGAGCTCGTGGAGGGGCTCGCCGAGGTGGTGCGCGTCAGCGCCGCCCCCTCGGGGATGGGCGTGTTCTTCGTCGAGCTCACCGAGTCGTCCCAGGACGTGCTCGCGCGGCTGATCGACCAGCGGCGCACGATCGAAGCGCCGACCGGGTCGGAGGGGGAAGGCACGCTCCGGACGGGGCGGCGGCCATGACGAGGGCGCGAGGCGCCTGGCGGAGGCTTCGGGGTGGGGCTCGGTGACCGGATCCGTCACCTTGCGCGGCTGAACCTCGACGCCCTGCTGGAGGGCGCGCCGCGCGCGCGCGTGTTGCTCGACGAGCTCACGGATGAGGAGCTCGAGGCGGAGCTCGCGCGTCGCCGGAGCCGGCGGCTGCGCGAGCAGTCGGATCGCGCCGAGCTCGCCCGGGCGGAGCGGGCCGCGCAGGCCCATCTCGGGCAGGCCCGGCGCGCGCCCGCGCGCCCCCGGGTCCCGAGACGCGTGCCCCTGCGCTTCGACGCCGTCCTCGCGCGGTACTACGCGGAGCTGGGGCTCCCCTACGGCGCCGATCTCACGGTCGTCAAGCGCGCCTACCGGCGCATGATGCGCAGCGTCCACCCGGACCGTCACGCAGGTGACGCGGCCCGGCACGACGAGGCGACGCTGCTGTCGCAGACGCTCGGGGAGGCCTATCGCGAGCTCGAGCGGGTGCTGGTCCAGTTCGAGCGCCGCGACGCCTGAGCGCGCGCGGCCCAGCTTCGCTCCAGCCGGTCAGAGCGCGGTGGCCTGGGCGCGGAGCTCGGCCGCCAGGGACGGGTTCCCTGCCCGAGACGCGGCCTCGGCCGCCCTGCGGAAGAGCGCTCGGTCGGGCGGCAGCGCCAGGCGCAGCTCCTTGCCGACGTATCTCCGGATGACGTCGTCGAGCACCCCGTCGAGCAGCTCCGCTCGATAGCCCGCCGCCGCAAGCAGGAGCGCCTGGCGGAACTCGATCGCGGCGCGGACGGGTTGCGCGTCGGCGAAGAGGAGGCGGCCGAGCGCCTGGTGAGGCTGCGGATCCCTGGGCGCGAAGAACGACGCGCGCAGGAAGTCGACCTCGGCGCGCCGAGGGTCGCTGGCCATCCGGAGGCGACCGCGCTGGAAGTGGAAGCGGGCGTCGACCGGGTGGGCCTCGATCGCCATCGCGAGCCCGTCCTCGTCGAGCGAGCGCAGCCGCGCGTCGAGCTTGTCGACGTCGGCCGGTGCGCCGAGCAGCAGGTAGCCGGCGCAGGCCGACACGGCCACGACAGACGTCGCGATCCCGATATCGGCGGAGGGCCGGCCGTGGGGCCTCCCGTCGCGTCGCGCGGCGAGGATGCCGAGCAGCACCGTGGCAGGAGCCGCGCAGCCGAGGAACTCGAGGTTGAAGTCACCGAGGTTCTGCGCGCCTAGCGCGATGAGACCGGCGAGCGCGGTGAGGGCGGCCGTGTCGACGCGTCGCGCGGCTGCCGGCGAATCGCTCTGGGCGACCCGCAGCCGCTGCCAGCACGCGAAGAGTCCGACACCCGCGATGGCGAGTGAGAGCGGCAGGCCCCACTCGGAGGACCACTGTAGCGGCCAGCACTCCGGGTGCGTGGCACGGACGAACCGTGGCACGGAGCTCGTGCGCGGCGCGACCTCGGCGTAGGCACCGCGCCCGATGCCGCTCCAGGGGAACCGGCGTGTGAGCTGGGCGGCGTCCGCGAAGGTCTGGAGCTTCTCGCCGGTGACGACGGACGTGGCGAGCCGCTTCTGGAGCACGTCCCGGTTGGGGACGAGCGCGATCGCGAGCAAGGCCAGGACTGCCAGGACGCTCACCAGCCCGCGGCGGCTGCCCCCGCCCAGGGAGGCCAGGCCGGCCGAGGCGACGCCGCCGACCAGCACGCCGAGGACGCCGCTGCGCGTCCCCGAGATCACGATTCCCCCGAGGCAGAGGACGCCCAGGGATCCGTGCAGCGCCCGCGCGCCCGGGGTGCCGCGGAGCGCGAGCAGGATCGCCGGCGTACCGGCCAGGACCAGGAAGCCGCCCGTGTGGTTGTGATTGACGAACGTTCCGAGGATCGGGCGCTCCACGAAGCGCGGGGTGTAGATGCCGAGGACGGTCCTCGTCTCGGCCAGGCGGTTCGCGAGCGCCAGCGTGCTCTCGAAGGCGCCCATGACGAGCAGGAGCACGAGCAGGGCGCGTGCGCTCGAGCGGTGGTGGGCCGCGTGCGCGGACACGAGGAAAAGGGCCGCGAGCCCGGCGTGCTGGGCCAGCTGCAGGCTCGTGGCCGCGGGTGCGAGGGATAGCGGCCCCGCCCCGTACAGCCCCGCGGCGCCGCGCAGGTGTGCCGTCTCCGGGGACAGCGCGGCGAGCCAGCTCTGCGGCAGCGGGATGAGCTGCAGCGCGGACGCGGCGCACGCGAGCCCGAATGCGATCGCGAAGGTTCGTGCCGAGCTCCCCCAGCGAGCGCCGAGGAGGCCCACGAGGAGCAGCCCGGCGGCGAAGGTCGCCGACAGCGCCGCCGCGACCTCGGCGTGGACCGCGCCGGCGAGCAGGGGGGGCACGACGATGGCGGCGCCGGCGACGAGGAGCGCGGCGGTGGCGCTGCGGTCCTTGGCACCCAGGCCGGGTGGCCCGCCGAGCGCCCTCACATCAGAAGATCCGCTCGGGGACGTTGATCGTGTCGCCCGGCTGCAGGGGGAAGCTCTTCTCCTTGCCCTCGGAGATCGCGCGCACGCGCACGTGGTACCGCTGGGTCTCTTCGCCGACGAGCCGGATCACGTCGACGTCGTTGGGATCGGCGAACGGCGTGAAACCACCGGCCGACGTGATGGCCTCGACCACGTCCATCGCGTCGCTGTAGGGGTACGTGCCGGGTCGCACGACCTGGCCGAGCACGCGGATCTTCTTCGCGTTCGACTGCTTGACGTACACGGAGACCTTCGGCTCGCGGAGGATCTGCTCCTTGCGGAACTGCTCCTCCACGCGGAGGCTCGCCGCTGGCGGGGTGAGCCCCGCGATCTTGATCGAGCCGACGAGGGGCAAGAGCACGGTGCCGTCGGGACCCACGCGGAACTCCCCGGAGAGCTGGGGCTCATCGAAGATCCGGACCTCGATGAGATCGGAGACCTCGATGTGCATCGTCGGCGGAGGCAGCGGTCGCGGGGTCGGCGAGGTCACCGGTGGACGCGTGCAGGCCAGCAAGAGGACGCTCATCCCGAGCACGACGGCGGCGCGCATCGTCAGTAGGCCACGCGAAGCGAGGCGACCAGGCCATGCTTGTAGTACGAGACGTCGTTCGGCACCTGGGCGCCGTTCGGGTCGCTGATGAGCCGGAAGTCGCTGCGGTTCGCGCTCAGGGAATAGGCGAGGGACGCGGTCATCCGGGACGAGAAGGCGTGATCGGCGGCGAGGTTCAGCGTGATCACGTGGTCGGTGCGCTCGGACGAAAGGTAGACCTCACCGGTGAGCGGAGTGGGAGGCGGGGCGAATCGGCGGCGATCGTAGCTCAGGCCGGCGCTCGCGCTCGAGCTGGCCGTGATGGCGCGCCTGGCCTGCAGGGCGACGCGATCCTGCGCATAGTAGTTGGCCCACAGCGAGTCCTGGAAGTCGCGGGAGTACAGCAGCGAGAGCATCAGGGACGAGCTCTGGTACTTGGCGTCGAAGCCGAGGACGAACATCGTCGCGTCGTCGTCCTCCGTTCGCTGCTTCTCGTAGAAGCCCTTGCCGACGCCGAGGCGCGCGCCGAGCTGGAGGCGCTCGGTCAAGGCGGTCTGGGCCATCCCGGTCAGGTGGAGCGGGTAGGAGCCCGACTTGGTCGTCTCGTCGTAGGAGACGATGCCGACGTCTCCGTTGATCCCCACGCTGGTCTTCGGCAGCACGAGCCAGCTCCCACCTCCGGAGAAGTTGTGCGCATGGCGGTTGGCGAACCGCTGCGCGTCCTCGTCGTACCAGAAGTGGGTGAGCGAGTAGCCGAGCGACAGCTTGAGCCGCGGGCCACCAGGCTGGAGGGTCGCCCCGGCGCTCACGCTGTTCGTGTTCGAGGTGAACTGCCTCTGCCCAGGCTGGTAAGGAGGCATGATGACGCGAGTGTAGTTGTCAGCCGCCGTCAGCGTCAGCCGCTCGGACAAGGTCGCGCTCATGGCCGCGGCCGCGGCCGCGCTCAGAGAGCGCATGCCTCGGATCTCACCATCGTCGGACAGGTACTCGAGGTAGGTCACGGACGCGGAGAGGGTGGGGTTGAGCCGCCGCTGCGCCTCCGATCCGAGGGACACCTGTGGCGACACGCTCAGCGTCGCCGACTGCCGCGTGCCGGTGTCCTGATAGAAGATGTTGCTGTCGTAACCAGCGCCGATGGTCAGCGACGGCCGCAGGACCAGCCGTCCCGGCAAGGGGATCCCCGTCGCGCTCTCGGAACGCCCGGACCCTGCGCTGGCCGCGGCCTCCTGCGCGTCGGCCCTCCTGGCGCCGAGCATCGCGCCGAGCGCCGCGAGCACGAAGGTCAGATGAAGGGCGACGCCTCCGGCGGGCGAACGCCCGGATCCATGCCGCCGCCCGGGTCGGTGCCTCCCCTGCCCCCGAAGCCCCCGGGACGGTTCGCTGGATCGGTGTCCTGCTCGGTCGAGCTGTTGCCCGTCGCCTTCTTGAGGACGGTCTTCTCGTCGAAGTTGAGCCCGGTCCCGGACTCTCGGGCCACCTGCATGCAGAGCAGCGTGCGGTGGATGCAGAGGAAGAACTGCGTCTGCATGCGGGCGCGCTGCTGCTCGCTGCGATCCTGGCCCGAGCTGTAGACCGCGATCTCGCCCGAGAGCTGCGCGTGGTTCTCGTTGAACGCCGGCAACAGGATGTCGCCGATGACGTGAATCGCCTCGTCGATCTTGGCGAGCTTCTCCTTCGAGCCGGCGCCCTCGAGGAGGGCCTCGGCGCGCGCCTGCTGCAGGAAGCTCGCCGTCTCGCTGATGACATCGTGGAGCCACGCGACCGTCGGGCCCATCTGCTCGGGCGTCAGGGCCGCGGCCGTGTCGAAGATCGGCCCCTCGGGTGGCGGCAGCGTCGTGATCAGCTTGCCGAGCTTCTGGCAGGCCGCGTCGCTCGGCAGGTGTCGCGAGCTCAAGGCGCGGGCTCCCGACCACTCGAGCAGGACCAAGAGCCCCACGAGCCCGATCGCCGCCGCCGAAAGCCGCCTCGGACGCATCCAGAACCTCCCTCATGGTAGCACTGGCGCGTGGGGATGGTGCCCGGGGGGGCCGCGGTGGTTCACGTGGACCGGTGGGATGCGCACCTACTGCGACGACGAGAAGACGAAGGGCACCTCGACGGTCGCCGAGGCGCCGCCCGCCGGGAACCGCCACGTCCGGACGGCGCCCGTGACGCAGGAGGCCACCTCGGGATCGCCGATGTCGTCCTCGGGCAGGCTGACCTGGGTCACCGTGCCGGAGCCCGTGATCTGGAAGCGGACCGTCAACTTTCCATGCAGGGTGCCGTTGCGCTTGAGCCCCTTCTCGTAGCAGCGCCGGATCGTCCCGTTGCGCTTGCGGATCTCGGCCATCACCTGGGCCTGATCGAGCTCGCCGTCGACGCTCGCGGCCTCTTGCTTCGCCACGCCGCGGACCTCGCGCTCCGACTTGGCCGTGGTGGCGCCCGCCTCCTTGACGCCGCCCCCGCGGATGGGGTCGGCGGAGATCGACTTGCCGGTATGGGCCCGCTCGGCGGCTCGGATCCCGCCGGCCGCGCTCGGGTCGGTGACGCCTCCGAGCCCGGCGAACGCGCGGTCCTGGTCCGTGGCCGGGGCACCCTTGCCGACGAGGTCGTCGAGCGCACCCTGGCCGCCCTGGGCGCCGAGGATCTTGAGCAGGCCCGTCTTGGCCACCTGCTCGCGCATGTGCTCCTTGCGCACCTCGGCGAGCTTGCGGGCCGTCTCGGGGTCGGTGACGCGGGGCGGCGGCGGGGTCTCGCGCTTCTTGGCGGCCTTCTTGGCGGCCTCGCGGTCGACGTCGGGGCGCTTGGTCGGCTCCTCGCGCTTGGGCTTGGCGGGCGGCTTGGGGACGATGAGGCGCACGAACCGGTCGGGTACGTCGTCGACCCGCGGCGGCGGTGGCGCCGGCAAGCTGCGCACGTAGCCGGCGAACACGAGGTGCGCCGACAGCGACACGGCGAGGAAGGCGGCGAGCGCGAGGTCGAGCTTCTGGAGGAAGGTCCCGCGCAGCGCCGGTGGCAGGGGCGGACTGACCCGCGCGGATGCCTGCACGACCTGGAAGAGCAGCGCAGAATCGACGCCGATCCGGATCTTGCCGCGCGCTCGCTTGCCGAGCGGCACGAAGGCACGGACGCCGTCACCCTCTCGTGCCGCCAGGCGGAGCTCGTCGAGCGTGTGGACGGTCGTCCCGTCCGGCGCGACGCGCCCGTCCATGCCATCGGCGAGCCAGACGCCGAGCTTGTCACCGCGGACCTCGAAGAGCGTGTAGGTCTTCGGCAGAGCATCGGACGGCAGGGTGATGTCGTTGCGCCTGGACTGCCCCACCGTGACGCGCGTTGGCTGGCGGAGGATGCGCTCGAGCGTGACGGTCCGGGCCTCGAGGAGGCCGATGCGGAGCGCGGGGTTCCCTGGCGCGGGCTTGCTCGCGGGGCTCGTCATGTCAGAATGGCGCCGCCTTGACGCTCTCGAGGATCTTCGGGAGGAAGGCCTCCCGGAGTTGCTCCCACTGGTACTCGACGGTCGATCGCTGGAGCACGTAGAAAGCGCTCGGCTTGTGCACCTTGCCTTCGATCACGACGTCGTCGGAGAAGCGCATGACCTTGCCGGGCGCCTTGCCCTCGGTCCTGGGCTTGCCGTTCTTGGGCGCCACCTTGCCGGGCTCTGGCCGCCCCGCGGGGGGCGGATCCGCACGCGCGGTGGCCGGTAGGGCGGCGAGCGCGACCAGCGCGCACACACGCAACATCATTGCGGAGTATAGCGCTCCTCGGCGGCGGCCGCAAAAGCGCGCCCGGCTGGCTGGGTGGGCAACGCCGTCCTGTGGCCGCGGGCGCGGACCTCGACCGGCACGCCATCGACGAGCAGGAGGTCGGTCCCCACCGTCGCTGCGACGCGCGGGCCCGGCAGGACGATGCCGACGAGGTTGAGCGGGTCCGCGGCCGAGATCAGGATCTCGGGCAGGGGCGTGCCGGCACGGCGAAGCGCGCGCAGGGACTCGAGCGCTCCCGGCAAGGCGAACTGCTCGCCCGTCGGGCCGTCGACGAAGCGGCCTCCCCGAACCTCGCCGCGGAGCTCGAGCCGGCGCAGGACCCCGAGCAGGTCCCGCCAGGAGGGCGGGTCGCTCTCGCGGGCGAGGAGGTCGCGGAAGAGGACGCCCCAGCGGCGGAGCAACAGGTGTGCGCGCGCCTCGAGGGCGTCCTCGGGTGGCGCGAGCGTGGTGGGCAGGAGGGCCCAGCGTCCGGTGCCCCGGCGGAGCTGCTCGAGCCTCGAGGGTGCGCGCGGCCCGGTGGGGGCCGGCGCGGCGAGCGCCCGCAGGCCCGACCAGCCGTCGCCGGAGAGGAGGCCGAGCGCCACGAGCTCCCAGAGCGCGGCCTCGAGCGCCTCGGGATCTCGCCCCGCGGCGAGGTCGGCGAAGAACGAGGCACCGCGCGCGAGGAGCTGCTCGTGGAGCCCGCGGGCGCCCTCGGACAGCGCCGGTGGCGCCGCGCGTGGGCGCTGGAGGCGCGCGAGCTCCGAGCGTGGCACGAGAGCGAGCGGAGTGGAGCGCGCAGGGCCGGCCGTGGCCACCTCGCGCGGGCACAGGCGGCCCCAGACGAGCTCGCCGGAGAGGCAGAGCTGGTCGAGCCAGCGGCCGTCGTAGCGCCGCACGCGCGCCGGGAGGACCTCTCGTTCCCAGGCGGCGACCGGGAGCTCGAGTCCGGCGAGCTGGGCCACGACCTCGGCGACGCCCGCTTGCCCTGCAACCTGCGCCGCGGGAGCGACGTGCTGCCAGTGCGCGAGGAAGCGCAGGTAGTCGGCCACCGAGACCGGCGCGATCTCCTGGCGCAGGCGGCCCAGCGTCGTGCGCTGCATGCGCTGGAGGAGGCGCCGCTCGCACCACTCCTCTGCAGCCGCGCCGGAGAAGCGCCCGCGCAGGAGCCGGCCCTCGGACTCGAGGCGGGCGAGCGCGAGCTCGACGTCGCCGGGCGGAAGCGCGAGCTCAGCGGCCATGCGCGCCGCGGAGAAGGGGCCGGATTGATCTGCGCGCGCCCCGACGAGGAGCCAGACGGCGTCCTCGCGGGACTGTGCGGCGGGCGCCCGCGCCGGCGGCTCGAGCGGGGGCTCGAGGGTGGCGGTGGGATAGGCCACGCGAACGAGGGGGATGCGGTCGGCCGCCACCCACGCCTCGAGGGCATCGGCGCGCAGTCGGGTCGCTCGCCCGGTCGCGACGAGCAGGGCGATCCAGTCGGTGGCGGGCGCCTCGTGCACGGGCAGCACGCCGAGGGTCGAGAGGAG
Source organism: uncultured Myxococcales bacterium (assembly GCA_964593795.1). Classification (GTDB taxonomy): domain Bacteria; phylum Myxococcota_A; class Polyangia; order JAHFDS01; family JAHFDS01; genus JAHFDS01. The sequence goes on from CAZQJC010000027.1 coordinate 43,012, forward strand.
ATCGGCGAGCTCGTGGACGTCGCGGGGCTCGCCGGTGGCGTCGCGCACGACCTGGGCGATCGCGTCGGCGTCGAGCGCCGCCAGGGCCGCCTCGCTGGCGGGGAGCGTGCGGCGCACGGAGACGGCGCGGGTCCTGCGCTCCTCGAGCGGCGCGTCGTCGAGAAAGGCGTACGGATTCGCGTTGAGTAGCCCGTGCGAGAACGGCGAAGGCTCCGCGGTCTCGCGTGCCTCGCACCGGATCGCGCCCGATTCGATGCCCGCGAGCACGGCGAGCAGGCCCGGCAGATCGCAATGCGCCTCGAGGCAGTCGCGCATGGCCTCGCGCACGAGCGGGTGGTCGGGCACCTCGATGGGGCCGCCGCCGTGGTTGTCCTGGCAGCCCACCTGCGCCGGGAACACGGCGGCGAGGAGATCATCGGCGCGCATGCGCTGCAGGTACGGCGGCACCTTCTTGCCGCCGCTGTGCCGTGGCAGCGTGAGCGCGCGGCTCGCGGTCCAGCGGAAGCGGGTGGGGAAGACGGGCGCCTGCAGGAGGGCCTGCTCGAGCGCCTCGCGCACCACGCGGGTCGTGACGAAGCCGAAGATCGCCGCGAGCGGGAAGCTGTGCTGCGGCCCGAGCGACAGCACGAGGCCGTCGTCGGTGGCGGCCGCCTGCAACTCGAAGTCGAAGCTTCGGCAGAAGCGCTTGCGCAGCGCCATGCCGAAGGCGCGGTTGATGCGCGCGCCGAGCGGCGCGTGGAGGATGAGCTGGGTGCCGCCGGCTTCGTCGAAGAAGCGCTCCGCGATGAGGCAGGTACGGGTGGGCACGTCGCCGAGCGCGTGCGCGCCGGCCACGACGTACTCGATCGCCTGCATCGCGCCGCGAGGGCACAGCGCACCCTCGCGCTCGAGCCACGGGCGAAGGCCACCCGGGTCCTCGGCGCGGCGCTCCACGAGATCCTTGCGCAGCGCGCCCACCGCCTCGGAGAGCTCGGCGGAGCGGCCCGGTCCCTCGCCGAACCAGAAGGGGATGTTCGGTGGCTGGCCGTGCGCGTCCTCGACGCGGACCTTGCCCGTCTCCACGCGTCGTACGCGCCAGGAGGTGTTGCCGAGCAGGAAGATGTCGCCCGCCATCGACTCGATCGCGAAGTCCTCGTCGAGCGTGCCGACGTGCGTGCCATCGGGCTCCGCGATGACGTCGTAGAGCGCGGCGTCGGGGATGGTGCCGCCCGACGTCACGGCGAGGAGGCGCGCGCCGCGGCGGGCCCGCAACGTGTCGCCGACCAGGTCGCGGTGGAGGAGCGCGCCGTTGCGCTGTCGCCGCTCGGACACGCCCTCGGCGAGCATTCGCACGACCTGATCGAACTCGCCACGGGGCAGATCGCGGAAGGGCCACGCGCGCCGCACGAGGGCGTAGAGCGCGTCCTCGGACAGCTCCGCCATCGCGGTGGCCGCGACGAGCTGCTGCGCGAGCACGTCGAGGCCGCCGGCGGGGATGCAGAGGGTGTCGAGCCGGCCCTGGCGGACCGCCCGAACGGCCGCCGCGCACTCCACGAGGTCGTCGCGCGTGAGCGGGAAGAGGCGTCCCTTGGGCAGCCCGCCGATGACGTGGCCGCTGCGGCCGACGCGCTGCACGAGCACGTTGAGCCCGCGCGGCGCGCCGATCTGGCAGACGAGATCGACCGCGCCCACGTCGATGCCGAGCTCGAGCGACGCCGTCGCCACCACGCAGCGCACCTGACCGGCCTTGAGGCGCTGCTCGGCGGCGTGGCGCAGCTGCTTCGACAGCGAACCGTGGTGCGCGGCCACCCAGTCCTCGCCGAGGCGCTCGCCGAGCGCGTGCGCGGCGCGCTCCACGAGGCGGCGGGTGTTGACGAAGACGAGCGTCGAGCGGTGCGCGCCGACGAGCGCCGCGATGCGATCGTACGTGTCGGCCCAGACCGACTGCGTGGGCACGGCCGCGAGCTCGTCCTTCGGAACCTCCACGCCGAGATCGAGCGTGCGCCGGCGCTCGGTCTCGACGATCACGCAGCGCGGCCGGCCGTCGTCGGTGACGCGCTCTGCGCCGACCAGGAAGCGCGCCACCTCCTCTATGGGCTGCTGGGTCGCCGAGAGGCCCACTCGCCGCGGCCTCGCGCCGCCACGGTCCGCCACGAGCGCGTCGAGGCGCTCGAGCGACAGCGCCAGGTGCGCGCCGCGCACGGTGGGTGCGAGCGCGTGGATCTCGTCGAGGATGACGGTCTCGACGCGGGCGAGGGCCGCGCGCCCGCGCTCCGAGGTGAGCAGGATGTAGAGCGACTCGGGCGTGGTGACGTAGAGGTGCGGGGGGCGCTTCGCGAGGCGCGCGCGCTCGGCAGGCGTGGTGTCGCCCGTGCGCGCGGCGACGCGGATCTCCGCGAGCACGCGCCCTCCCGCGAGGTCGGGGCGGGCCTCCGCGAGCGCGCGGATCTCGGCGAGCGGGCCGGCGAGGTTCGTGCGCACGTCGTTCGACAGCGCGCGCAGCGGCGAGACGTAGAGCGCGCGCGTCTCCGCCGGGAGCGGACCCTCGAGGGCGGCCCGCACGAGCTCGTCGAGGCAGTGGAGGAACGCGGCGAGGGTCTTTCCCGAGCCCGTGGGGGCGGCGACCAGCACGTCGTCGCCGCGCCCGATGGCCTCCCAGGCGCCCTCTTGCGCTGCCGTCGGGGCACCGAGGCGCTCGCAGAACCAGGTCGCGACGAGCGGGTGGAAGCGCGTCAGCACCTTCCCATCCTGAACGCCCGCGCAGGGATGTTCCAGCAAAAAACCGTGCTATCCGTGCTGTCGGAGGTTTCCTTGGCCGACCAAGATCCCGTGCAGCAGCAGATCGCCGACACCGTCGCGAAGCACCCGGTGTTGCTCTTCGTCAAGGGCACGAAGCAGTTCCCGCAGTGCGGCTTCTCGGCCGCGGTGATCGACGTGTTCCAGCGCATCGGCGTGCCTTTCGAGACCGTCAACGTGCTCGCCGACGCCGCCGTGCGCGAGGGCATCAAGCGATTCACGAGCTGGCCGACCATCCCGCAGGTCTTCGTGGCCGGGAAGTTCATCGGCGGCTGCGACATCGTGCGCGAGATGTACTCCGCCGGCGAGCTCGAGCCGCTCGTCAAGGCCGCCGCTGCCAAGTAGAGGACGCGGCCGCAGGTCGCGTTCGCCCGAGGTCCTCGGGCGGAGCCCCGGCCGGATCGCGCCGGTCCTGGTGTGGAGTGCGTTCGTGCTCGGCGCGTGCGGGGACGGGCCACGCGCGGGGAGCTTCGACGCGCAGCCCGCGGACGCGTCGCGGCTCCGCGAGGGTGGCCCTGGCGACGGCGCCCCCGCAGACGGTGCGCGGCCCGATGCGCGTCGGCCCGCCGCCGGGGCCGATGCGCGGGTGCCCGACGGGGCCACGCCGCCCTCGCCCGACGCCCCGCGCGGCGCGCCCGACGCCGGCTCGGGCCCCGCGTCCGCCACCCCACCCGCGGAGTACTGCATGCGCGACGAGCTGACCCGCTACGCCTGCTGCGTGTTCGAGCGGGTGAACCTGTTCCGGAGAGCTCAGGGCCCGGGCCTGCCCGACTTCGCCTGGGACCCCGGCGTCGCCGACGTCGCTGCGTGGTACGCCCAGCGCATGGCCGAGGCCGAGGCGGTCGCGCACGGCCTCGACGGCCGCGCGTGCGGGGGTCGGCTGACCGCCTTCGGGATCGACTGGTCGAGCTGCGGCGAGAACGTCGCGGGCAACACGGTGGACGACGCGATGGCCTCCTGCACCCAGATCGTGGACGAGCAGTGGGCCAACTCGTCGGGTCACCGCCGGGCGATGCTGTCGGCGGACTGGTCGCAGGCGGGCGTGGGGGTCGCGCGCGCCGGCGGCTGGTGGTACGTGACGCTGAACTTTCGCGAGCCCTAGCGCCAATGCCGGTCACTTTGCGCCGGCCTGGTCCTGGCCCTGGTCCTGGTCCTGGTCGAAGCCCCCAGAACCACGCAGGCGAAGACCAGGACCAAGACCAAGACCAGGTGGTCAGCGGACGGATTCCGTCATTAT
>CAZQJC010000028.1:0-2612 GCA_964593795.1 uncultured Myxococcales bacterium
TCCGCGGCTCGGTGGTCGCCGAGACGGGACCCTCGGCGTCGGCGAGCCCGGCCCCCACGGTCATCGGGTCGTCCGAGCTCGGGGGGCGGTCGGTCAGCGTCCGCGCGGCGGGGCTGGCCATGACAGCGGCCGCGCGCGGGCGCGCATTCGGCGGTGGTGCCGGGAGCGTGGTTGCTGGTGGGGCGATCGCCGCGACGAACCGGCCGCTCGCGCCGTCGCTGCCCGTCACGCCGCTGACCTTGGCGAGGCCGAAGTCGAGCAGCTTGACGTCGCCGTCCTCCGTCGTCATCGCGTTGGCGGGCTTGACGTCGCGATGGAGCACGCCGCGCCGGTGCGCCGCGGCGAGCCCGCGCGCGAGGCCGAGGCCGATCCGGAGCACGTCCTTCCACGGCTGCGGCCGCGGCAGGAGCGACAGCGGCGCCCCGCGGACGTACTCGGTGACGAGGTACGGGTGCCCCTCGAGCATGCCCACCCGGTAGATGGCGAGCACGTTGGGGTGCCCGAGCCGCGCGACGGCGCGCGCCTCGACGAGGAGGCGCGCCTGCAGGCTCGGCCGGTCCGTGACCGACAGGAACTTGATGGCGACCGGGCGCTCGAGCAGCGTGTCGTGGGCCAGGTACACCTGGCCCATCGCGCCCGCGCCGAGCGGCCGGACGATCCGGTACTCGTCGAGCTCGGCTGGAGGCGACCACGCGGCGGGCTTGCTCACGGACACGCGTGCGACATCTTACGCGCCCGCCGAGCGGCGGTTGCTACTCGTGGTTGAAGGTCGAGGTGACGAGGTAGATCCCGGCGGGCCAGGACGTCGTCGTGCTGCCGGTGAAGAGCTCGTCCATCTCGGGCCACCACGCCTGCGCCGTGCTCGGCCCGTAGAGCGCGTTGCCGCTGCTGTCGGTCCCGATCTGGGAGAATCCGAGCCAGTTCCGGTCGATCCCGTAGCAGCGCCGGTTGCCCACGTAGGGCGGGGTCGAGAAGTAGGGCGTCCAGAGCTTCTGGGTCGGGATGCCGGTGCTCGTCTCCGCGTCACACTCCTGGAGCGGGTCGTAGCTCCCCGAGTGCCAGCGCGCATCGCCGCCCACGCAGACGACGCCGTTCGGCCCCCACGCGGCCTCGAAGTACGCGCCCTGGGCGGTGTCCCACGCGGCGTCGTAGGTCTGGGTGCGGTTACGGTCCCAGATCTGGATCTGCGTGCCGTCGTGGGTCTGCGTGTGGCCGTTGCCGCAGTAGTCGGCCCGCGCCGCGCGCGTGCAGGCCTGGTGGTAGTCGCGCATGCCCGACTTCCACGGCTTGTAGCCCCAGCTCGCGCACTTCGACGGCACCGTGTACATGCACTGGATGCTGACGACGCTGCTGTTGCTCACGTAGGCGCCCGAGGCGTTCCACGAGCCGGTGAACATGACGGCGCTGTTGGTCGGATCGGAGACGGTGCCGCCGTCGGGCGCGGTCAACGGCGTGCTGCAGAGCCCCTGCCAGCTCGCGCTCGAGCAGGTGGTGCCCGGCGCGCAGCCCCAGGACACGTCGACGTGGTGGTTGAGCATGTCGGTGTGCGTCTGGCTCGAGCCGTCGGCCCAGGTGAACGTGTAGCTCGGATCGATCCTGGTGAAGCGCAGGCGGCTGTAGCCGCTCGTGTTGCCCGGGCTGGAGCCCGGGATGACCATCTCGAGATCCTGGAAGTCGGTCCCCGTCAGGCGCTTCTTGTAGGGGAACACCGTGCTCGCGCCGCTCGCCGTGGCGCCGAAAGCCGGCGGCGACGCGGAGCTCTTGTTGGCGACCATCACGGTGTAGAGCTGCCGCGCCGAGCACGTGAACGTCCCGCTCGACAGCAGGTTCGTGGCGCTGATGTTGTCGCTCGAGGCGAGGACGCGCGGGCTCGACGCGTCGCACGGGCCGATGCCGTCGCAGACCCGGAGCACCGAGTCCGAGCTGCAGGTCGGGCAGCCGGCCGAGGTCGTGACGGTCACGGCCTGGCCGGTGGTGCACGTGCCCATGCCGGCATAGGCCCAGCCGCAGTTGCGCGTCACGCCCGAGGTGCTCGACGAGCAGGCGTTGAGGCTCGTGGTCCCCGCGGCCTCGGGATACGAGAGCGCGCCGGCCGCGCTCGCCGAGAAGTCGGTCGCCCCCGTGGCGTTGTAGTTCGCGGTCATCGCGTGGAACGTGCCGATCGCAGGGCAGGAAAAGGTCACGCTCGAGCAACGCCCCGAGGCGTCGTCGTTCGCGCCGAGCACGGCCGTCGAACCCGCTTCACAGGGGAGCCAGCCGTTGCAGATGCGCAGCATCGAGTCGTGCCCCGCGGGATCGCTCGCGCAGGTGCCGCTCGTCGAGACCGTCACGCTCGCGCCGGGCGTGCACGTGCCCGTCCCCGCGCTCTTCCAGCCGCAGCTCCGGCCGGTCCCGTAGGTGCCCGACGCCGAGCCGAACGGGCAAGCGTGGTACGCCGGCGTGTAGCCGCCCGGAGGCACCGTCAGATCGCCCTGCAGGGTCGTGCCCGTCGAGGTCACCTTGAAGCCGCTCAGGATGCTGCCCTGGAGCGGGGTGCCCTGGAGCGGGGTGCCCTGGAGCGGGGTGCCCTGGAGCGGGGTGCCCTGGAGCGGGGTGCCCTGGAGCGGGGTGCC
>CAZQJC010000029.1:0-3491 GCA_964593795.1 uncultured Myxococcales bacterium
GGCCTGCAGCCACTGAGTCCGTCGAGCGAAGCTCGACGAGGCCGCGCAGCGGCCGCGGCGCCGTAGGCGACGCCAAGACGACGTGCTCTGCAGGCCGCAGGCCTGCAGCCACTGAGTCCGTCGAGCGAAGCTCGACGAGGCCGCGCAGCGGCCGCGGTGCCGTAGGCGACGCCAAGACGAAGTGCGCTGCAGGCCGCAGGCCTGCAGCCACTGAGGCCCCCCCAAACCTGCCAGCCTGCGCAGCCGGATGACATTTGGCCCCACCGCCACGTCGCGGTACTCTCCGGCTGGAATGTCGAGCTTCTCGTCGCAAGGGCCGGGGGTCCTCATCGAGCCCGCCGTCACCACGATCTTCGAAGGACAGCGGGCGACCGTCCGCCGCCTCCGCAAGGCCAAGCTCGTCGTCCTGATCGGCACCGAGGCGGGCAAGGAGTTCGACGTCGAGAAGACGCGCATCTCCGCGGGCCGCAGCATCATCAACGACCTCGTCCTGCCCGACAAGGCGGTCTCCGGCACGCACTTCGAGGTTCGCAGCGACGACGCCGGCTACATGCTGCGCGATCTCGAGTCCACGAACGGCACCTTCGTGGGCGACCTCCGCATCAAGGAGGTCTGGCTCAAGCCGGGCACCATCTTCCGCGCCGGCAACGTGCAGATCCGCTTCCAGCCGATGACCGACGTGGTCGACATCCAGCTGTCGCAGCGCGACCGCTTCGAGGTCGTCCTCGGCGCCAGCACGAAGATGCGCGAGATCTTCGCGACGCTGGAGAAGGTCTCCCCGAGCGATCTCACGGTCCTCATCACCGGCGAGACCGGCACCGGCAAGGAGATGGTCGCCCGCGCCATCCACGCCCGCTCGACGCGCAAGACCAAGCCGTTCGTGGTGCTCGACTGCTCCGCGATCCCGAAGGACCTCATGGAGTCCACCGTGTTCGGGCACGAGAAGGGCTCGTTCACCGGCGCGGTGGGCCAGCACAAGGGCGCGTTCGAGCAGGCCAACGGCGGCACCATCTTCCTCGACGAGATCGGGGAGCTCGACATCACGCTGCAGCCCAAGCTCCTGCGCGTCCTCGAGAACCGTGAGATCAAGCGCGTCGGCGGCGATCGCACCATGAAGATCGACGTTCGCGTCCTCGCGGCGACGAACCGCGACCTGCGCCAGATGGTGAACCAGGGCGGTTTCCGCGAGGATCTCTTCTTCCGGCTGTCGGTGATCAGCGTGGAGCTGCCGAACCTGGCCGACCGCCGTGACGACATCCCGCAGCTCGTCGAGCACTTCCTCGCGGACGTCAGCGAGCGGCGCGGCATGAAGCTCGAGATGAACGCCGAGGCCGTGCAGCAGCTCCAGCGGCACGCGTGGCCCGGCAACGTGCGCGAGCTGCGCAACATCGTCGAGCGCGCGGCCTCGCTGTGCGACGGCCCCATCGTGCGGCGCGAGGATCTCGCGTTCGGCCGCTCCGAGCCCGGAGTGCCCCCTCCGCCGGGCCACTCGTCTCCCGGCCTGCGCACCGAGACGGGCGCGGCCATCGGTCCGCCCCCCGAGGAGCTGCGCGGCCTCGAGTTCAAGGACGCCAAGCAGCGCGTTGTCGACGCGTTCGAGCGCGCCTACCTGCGGGACCTCCTGCAGCGCCACGAGGGCAACATCACGCGCTCCGCCCAGGAGGCGGGCCTGACCCGCTATCACCTGCGCGAGCTGCTCAAGCGCCACGCCCTCGTCTCCCCGCAGGACGCGGTCGACTGAGCCTGTAGTAGTCTCCGCTGGTCATGCCCACCGTCTTCTCCGGCATCCAGCCGTCCGGCACGCTGCACATCGGCAACTACCTCGGCGCGATCAAGAACTGGGTCGCGCTCGCGGAGCGCGAGCAGCACCGCTGCTTCTACTGCATCGTCGACCTGCACGCGATGACGCAGGACTACGAGCCGGCCGAGATGCGGCCGCGCGTCCTCGACCTGACGGCCGACCTCATCGCCTGCGGCCTCGATCCCGAGCGCGTCGTGCTCTTCCTGCAGAGCGACGTCCCCGAGCACGCGGAGCTGGCCTGGATCCTCTCGACCGTGACGCCGTTCGGCGACGCGTCGCGGATGACGCAGTTCAAGGACAAGTCGCAGAAGCAGCCCGAGAACATCAACGTGGGGCTGTTCACGTATCCCATCCTGCAGGCCGCGGACATCCTGCTCTACCGGGCCACGCACGTCCCGGTGGGCGCTGACCAGGTGCAGCACCTCGAGCTGTCTCGCGAGGTCGCGCGCAAGTTCAACACCCGCTTCGGCGCGGGCGCCGAGGTCCTGCCCGAGCCGCAGGCGCTGCTGACGCCCGTGGCCAAGGTCCTCTCGCTCGACGGCGCCGGCAAGATGTCGAAGTCCGCCCCGGACCAGTGCATCTTCCTGCGCGACGCCGACGACGCCGTGCGCGCCAAGCTCAAGCCGGCGATGACCGACCCCGCGCGCGTCCGCCGCAAGGACCCTGGCGATCCCGACAAGTGCAACGTCGCCGCGCTGCACCAGGCGTTCTCGTCGCAGGAGACGAACGACTTCATCAGAAACGGCTGCCGCACGGCGGAGATCGGCTGCCTCGACTGCAAGAAGCTGCTCGGCGATCACATGACCGCGGCGCTCGGCCCGATCCGTGACCGCGCCCTCGCCCTGCGCACGGACGAGCCGCGCCTGCTGTCGATCCTGGTCCGGGGCGCCGAGCGCGCCCGGGCCGCGGCCCAGGAGACGATGGCCCTCGTTCGCAAGGCCACCGGCCTCGGCGTCTAGCTCGACCTCACGTGGGAGACGCCCGCAGCAGCGCCTGGTAGGTCTCGTCGGCGGCGACCTTCGCGGTGTCCGCCTCCGAGAGCTGCACCCCGAAGCCGGGCGCCGCGCGGAAGCGCGAGACCCACGCGACGACGCCCGACAGCTCGATCGCGCTCGCGCCGGGCGGACGCAGGATCACCGACACCGCGTGGCCTTCGCCGGGCGGGTCGCTCGTGATCACGAACAGCCCTCCCGTGCTGAAGTTGCTGGCGAAGGTGGTGATCGGGGCGCTCTGCCCGACCCGGAACTCCGCCACGACACTCCCCGGCACCCGCGCGTGCCGGCGCTTCTCCAGAAACCCCATGAGCCCCATGACGCAATCATAGCGCGCGGCGGGGCTGTCAGTGTCGCGTGGCACCTTGGCGACCACCCGGGTTGACGTGGGGAGATCGCGCCCTTAGCCTCGACCCCCCAAAGACCCCATGGCAGACCAGCTCGACATCTTCGGCAAGAACGGCGGCGGCGGGAAGAACGGCGTCCGTAGCGGCGGCGGTGGCGCCGGCGACGGCAGCGAGCCGGTGCTCCTGCGCGAGGTCGCCCGGCGTCGCTACCTCAACTACGCCCTCTCCGTCATCACCTCCCGGGCGCTCCCCGACGTGCGCGACGGGCTCAAGCCCGTGCAGCGCCGCATCCTGTACGCGATGTTCCACGGCCTGCACCTCTACCCGGACGCCAAGTTCAAGAAGTCGGCG
>CAZQJC010000030.1:0-19995 GCA_964593795.1 uncultured Myxococcales bacterium
AGGGGGGCCCGGCGCGGCTTTGCCGCGTCGGGGGAGGGGCGGCGCGCCCCTCCTGGTGGGCGCCCCGAGGCGCCCACTCGTAGAAAGCTAGTGGCCACCCTCGGACTTGTACTCCGCGGGCTTCGCTCCGCCGTCGCCGAAGAAGAAGCGCTCGGCCTGCTCCAGCATGACGGCCTGGCCCTGGGGCGAGGTCAGGTCCAGGCGGTACTCGTTGACGAGCATCTTCGAGTGCTCGACCCACTGCTTCCACGCATCCATCGAGATGCTCTGGTAGATGCGCTCGCCGAGCGGCCCCTTGAAGGGGCGGAACGACAGGCCGGGCAGCTCCTGCCCGAGCTTCTGACACTGGACCATGCGCGACAATGTGAACCTCCGGAGGACCCTATAGCGCGGATCACAGTGGCGCGCGAGCGGGATGCGACGCCTCGGCGCCGAGGTGTAGGATGCGCTCATGAAGCGCCTCATCCCGGCCGCCCTCGCCATCGCGCTGCCCTCGGTGGCGGCTGCCAACGGCCGGATCCCGACCTCGGTCGGCATGACCTACCGGGCCGACCAGGATCCCATCCTCGCGGCCATGACCTTCGGCCTGCTCGAGAGCACCGACGGCGGCCGCAGCTATACGTGGGCATGCGAGCAGGCCATCGGCATCACGGGCGACTGGGACCCGCAGTACGTCTACTACCCGGGCGGCAAGATCCTCGCGACCACGCCCACCAAGGGCGTGACGATCTCGAACGACGGCGGCTGCACCTTCACGCCCGCCGGCGATCCCGTCGCCGGAAAGAGCGCCTGGCGCATGACGCTCAGCCCCGATGGCACGACGGTCATCGTCTCCACGAACAGCACCGCCAAGCGCAACGCGGTCTACCTCTCGACCGACGGCGCGACGTTCCGTGAGAGCGCCATCTTCTCCGATACGCGCATCTTCGACTGGGTCGAGCCCGTGCTCTCCGATCCGATGCGCATCTACGCGGGCTCGCTCAGCATGCAGTTCGACGACCCGCAGCTCCACGTGACCAAGGACGGCGGCCGCACCGCGACCTCGTTCACGATCCCCGAGCACGACGCGCATCAGATCCAGATCCTCGGCGCGAACATGGCGACCCCCGACACGGTCTACGTGCGCCTTCGCGTCGGCGCCGGCGGCAAGCTGTACAAGACGACCGACGGCGGCACGACCTGGGCGGTGATCTTCGAGGGCACGATCACCGCCGCCGCCTTCGATCCGCCGAATGACACGCTCTACGTGTCGGGCGTGCGCGCCGGCGCGGGCGGCGCCGGCGGCACGGGCGAGGTCGGCGGCGTGCTGCGCTCCACCGACGGCGGCGCCACCTGGCAGCTGGGCGCGACCGATCCGCGGCCGCGGTGCTTCGGCTTCGATGCCGCGCGCAACCTCTACGCCTGCACCTTCAACTACGGCAACGCGCTGATGGCGAGGTCGACAGACCGCGGCAACTCGTTCTCGCCGTTCCTGTCCGTCGAGCCGGCGATGCTCAAGGGGCCGAAGTGCTGCCCGGCGGGCACGCCCGTCCATGACATGTGCGAGCCGCTGTGGGCGGGTCTGGCCGATCAGCTCGGCCTCGGCCAGGGCTCGCGCGTCTCGTGCGGCGGCGGCGGAGCGGGCGGCGCGGGCGCAGGCGGCATGTCCGGCGGCGGCGGGGTGTCGGGCGGGGGCGGCAACGCGGGCAGCGGTGGCCGCGGCGGCAGCGGCAACGGCGGCACGGCGGGGAGCGGCGGCGGTGGCTCGAGCGGCGGCGGCGGATGCGCGACCTCCGGTGGCGGCTCCACCGGGGCGCTGACGCCGCTCCTGGCGCTGTTCGGCCTCTTTGCCCTGCCCCGCCGTCGCCGGTAGCGAGAACCGTGAAGCGGCTCCTGCCCGCGGCGCTCGCGCTGGCGCTCCCGTCCGCCGCGGCCGCCAACGGGCGCATCCCGACGTCCGTCGGCGTCACCTACGATCACGCCTCCGATCCCGTGCTGGCCGCGATGACGTTCGGCCTCCTGCAGAGCGAGGACGCCGGCAGCACCTATCAGTGGGTGTGCGAGCAGTCGATCGGCATCACAGGTGCGTGGGATCCGCAGTACGTCTACCTGTCCGGCAAGATCTTCGCGAGCACGCCGAGCCGCGGCGTCGTGCTCTCCACCGACGGCGCGTGCAGCTTCTCGGAGATGGGTGCGCCGATCGGCCGCAAGCAGGTCGGACGGCTCGTGCTAGGCGCCGACGGGCGCACGCTCATCGCGGCCACGAACGCCGCCGGGCTGCCCGCCGGCGAACGCAACGCCGTGTACCTCTCGACCGACGGTGCCCCGTTCCGCGAGACGGCCATCCGATCGGACACGCTGGTCTTCGACTGGGCGGAGCCCGCCGCGGGCGATCCGATGCGCCTCTACGCGGCGTCGCTCAAGGTGGACTACACCGAGCCGCGCCTCCACGTCAGCCGCGACCTCGGCGCCAGCGCCGTGGACTTCCCGATCCCCGAGCCGATGGCCTACCAGGTGCAGATCCTGGGCGCGGAGCGCGCCGACCCCGACGTCGTCTACGTGCGCGTGCGGGTCGGGCCATACGGCAAGGTCTACAAGACGCCCGACGCGGGGCGCACGTGGGCGGAGCTCCGCTTCGGGAGCATCACCGCGGCGGCGTACGAGCCGGCCAGCCACGTGCTCTACCTGTCGACCGCCGACGTGACGACCGACCCGTGCACCGGCCAGAACGCTATCGGGGACACGCGCCTCGTTCGCTCGATCGACGGCGGCGCTTCGTGGCAGGAGGGGGCGACCGACCCGAAGCCGCGCTGCCTGGGCTTCGACGCGGACCGCAACCTGCTGTCGTGCACCTTCAACAGCGGCAACACGCTGATGGCGCGCTCGACGGATCGCGGCAGCACGTTCGCGCCGTTCATCGCGGTGGACCCGGCCGTGATGACCGGGACGAAGCGCTGCCCCGCTGGCACGCCCACCCACGACATGTGCGAGCCCCTTTGGCCGGGGCTGGCCGATCAGCTCGGGCTCGGCCCGGGCGGCGCAGGCGGCGCAGGCGCGCGCAGCCGCGGCAACGAAGGCGCGGGCCCGACGCCGCGGGCACGGCCCTTCCGGCGCGGCGGCGCTGCAGGCTGCGGCGGTGCCGGCGGTGCTGGCGGTCCCGGTGGGGCCGGGGGCGCAGCCGGCGCCGGTGGAGCTGGCGGCACGGGCGGCGGATCGGTGGCGGACGCCGGATCAGGCGCGATGGGCGGGAACGCGGCTCGACCGGGCGGAAAGTCCAGCGGCTGCGCGTTCGCGCCCGAGGTCGCGGCAGCGCCCACGGTCCTGCTGCTACTGGCCCTCTTCGCGCTCCGGGTCCGGCCAAAGCCCGACGCCTGAAGCCCTCAGTACTTGAGCCGGTAGCCGCCCGACGAGGGGGCCACGCCGTCGATGGCGATGACCCGCACGGTGCCATCGACGTCGGCGAGCGGGATGTACGCGATCGCGTTCGGCAGCGAGCCCACGAGCTTGCGCGCCGTCGCCGACGTGGGCACGGTGCGCGGCTTCTTCGCGCCGCCGCGAATGCGCTCGTCGATCCAGTACTTCTCGAGGTCCTCGAGCGACTTGCCGAGCGCCTTCTGCGAGAAGGCCGCGCTGACGTCGCTCGTCGGGACCAGGTAGAGCGGGACGATCGACTCTCCGCTCGACCACTGCTTCTTCTGGCCGAGGAAGATGTTGCGCAGCTCGCCCAGCGACAGCTCCTTGACCGGGCTTTCCGGGTGCACGACGATCGCAATGGGTCGCCCGCCGTCCGCCATCGCGCCGCACGGCGTGACCGCCACGGCCAGGCACCAGAACAGGATCCTCGCCAGCCTAGAACGCATAGCTCAGCTGCAGGCGCATGGCCTGTGCATCGCGCCGGATCCCGTCGGCGATCGAGCCCGCACCCGCCTCCTTGAGGATCTCCTTGAGATCCTGCGTGAAGCGAATGAACACGTACTCACCCTTGAGGATGGCGCGAGACGTGATCCGCCAGTTCAGGCCCAGGTACCAGACGGCCACGTCGTCCGTCTTCTGGTCGTCGCGCTGCGGATCGTACTCGAACAGCGTGTACGGCCTGAGCTTGAGCCCCTTGATCGGCAGCTCGTAGCTGAGCAGGCCATACATGCCCCGGTCGTTGAAGTCCGGCTGCAAGCGGCAGTTGACCGTCTTCGGGTCGCACGCGGAGTCGGAGAGCGGCCGGTGCGCGTCGTCGTAGCGGTGCGTCCGCTGCATGAACTCGCCGCGGAAATCGAGGCCCTTGTAGGAGACCTGCCAGTCGAACCCGAGCGACAGCTCCAGCGACTGGGCGAGGTACTGCTCATCGACGCGCAGCACGCCGAGGCGGCTCTCGTACGAGCGGGTGGTCGTCGAGTAGTCGCCCACGTACCACGAGAAGCCCGTGTGCCAGGTCAGGTCCCCCGATCCCGAGGCGATGAGCCGGCCGCCGAACGCCTTGTTCTCGTCGAGGTCCGAGTAGAGGGACGTGACCCCGCGACCATTGGAGAAGGTGAGGATGTATCCGAGATCCACGCTGCCCGGGAAGAAGTTGCCGGCGATCTGGACGCCCGCCTGGCGCTCGGGGAACAGCTTCTTCTCCACGGCGAAGGGGACGCGCGCGGGGATCACGACGGGCGATCCGTGGTCGACGTTCCAGATGCCGTACGGCGTCAAGAAGATGCCCGCGAGGACCTTGAAGTAGTCTCGCGGTGCGTACTCGACGTGCACGCGCTCGAGCACGATGCCGCTCCACTGGATGCTGTTCTCTCCGCTGGCCGAGTCGGCCACGGAGGTGTCGTAGCGCGTGCCCATCGTGCCCGGGACGCGTGAAGGCGAGACCTCGGCGCCGAGGGGGGCCAGCGAGTAGCGCACCTCGCCGAGGAAGCGCCACTGCCGCTCCGAGTGCAGATCAAGGTAGAGGTTGAAGTTCCCGAGCGCGAACGTGGACGTCTCCGGCAGGTAGGGCCGAAGCACGTGGGTGATGTTGTTGTTCTCCTGGTGGATGCCGAAGATCTTCACGAACGCGAAGTCGAAGAACCCGTAGACGTCGAGCGCGCGCTCCCCCCCTTGGTCGTCGCCGCCAGCCGCGGCCACAGGCTCGGCCGCAGCCGCCTGCGCGGCGGCGTCGGTGACCTGCTGCTTGAGCTTGGCGATCTGATCCTCGAGCGCCCGGATGCGCGCGTCGATCGGATCCGCCGGAGGCTCGTCCGCGAGGGCGACGGCCGGCGAGAGCAGGAACGCAAGGACCACCCAGCGGGCGATCACTTGTGACAGCTCCGCGTGCCGCCGTTGAGCAGGCACCAGCACGCGATGGGGAAGCCGGGGAAGCCGAGCTCCTTCGGCGCGATGCACGTCCAGTCGCCCGGGCACGTCGTCGCGTCGTTGAGCGTGCAGCCTTCGCGCGTGCACGCGCCGGTCATCTCACCCGGGAAGGGCCGGCCGCCGGTCTGGATGCCGCACCGGTTCGTGGTGAGCGCCATCGGGTTGGTCGGGGTGGCCTCCTCGGGGCCGCCGCACTCGGCATCGGTCGTGCACGGATCTCCCCACGTCCCCTTCCGCAGCGCGTCGGGCGGGCTGGCATCCCCGGAGCCGCCGTCGTGGGGCAGCACCCCGTCCGGACGCGGGGCCGCATCGGCGGGTCCGGCGACCGCGGCATCGGGCTTGTTCAGGCCCCCGTCGAGCTCGGCGAACGACTGACAGACCTCCGAGAGGGTGAGCTTCTTGAGGCGTGCGTTCGCCCCACAGCGGTCCTTGCTGTCAACACAGCCGCCGACGAACCCGAGCGCCACCAGTACCAGCACGCATGGGCCCATCGCATGGCGACGGACACTGAGAGTCATTCCCCCTCCGATGGGGCTAGCGTACCACGCACGCGCGAGGTGGCGCGAGCCCCACCGACGGTCCCGCGTCCGGAGTCCAAGCACCTGCCCGTTGCGAACGCAGAGGATCGCGCTTAGATTTCGCGCATGGCAAAGAACGTCCTCGAGCTCACCGACACCAACTTCGACGCCGAGGTGCTCAAGTCCGACAAGCCGACCCTGGTCGACTTCTGGGCGACCTGGTGCGCGCCGTGCCGCGCGATCGCGCCCGCCATCGAGCAGCTCGCGGAGGAGTACGCGGGCCGCGCGAAGGTCGGCAAGCTCGACATCGACCACCACCAGCGCTACGCGCAGGAGTTCGGCGTTCGCAGCATCCCGACGGTGCTCGTGTTCAAGGGCGGCAAGGTGGTCGGTTCGATGATCGGCGCCGACTCCAAGGCCAAGGCCAAGCTCGCCGAGCTCCTCGACAAGGCGATTTAGGTTCCACGCTTTGGCCCCGGCGCGCCCGCTGCGCAGACCTCCAGGCAAGGGGCTTGCGACGGCACGACGTGCGCACGGCACGAAGCAGCAGGGGGTCGGCGGTGGCCGGCTTCCGAGCCGGCCACTCGTCAGCTAGCGCCCCGGGACGATGAGCTCGCACTCGTAGAGCAGGTAGATCGAGCGCGAATACACCGCGGGGCCGTTGTTGCCGCCGAGGTAGGCGCGGACCTCCGCGAGCGTGCGCCTGCCGTCGAACGCGGAGGCCGTGTCCTCCAGCGTCGGTCCGAGGCGGAACCGAGCGAGCTCGAGCGGCATCGGGTCGCGCAGGCGCAGGCGCTCGCCCGCGAGCACATCGAGGCGCGCGAAGACCTGCTCGCGCGGCATGCCACGCACGCCGCTCGCGATCACCTCCATCGCCTCGAGACCGAGCGGGCTCGTCTCGACCTTGGGCCGCAGGCCGCGGAAGTAGACGAACACGCCGCGAGGCCAGCCGAACAGGTCGAAGATCTTGTGGCGAACCTGCTGCGTCATCTGCCGCAGAACCTCGACGGGCTTGAGCAGCGAGAGCGCCACCAGCGTATCCCCGAGCTTGCCCCCGAAGCGGCCCATCATCGCGAGCGCCATCGAGAGCTCGCCGGGCGAGATGACCTTGCGCTTGACCAGGAACTCTCCGAAGAGCTCGTCCGCCGAGTTGGACGAGACGAAGATCGGGTTGCCCTCGCCGACGAAGATCTCCTTGACCACGCTCGAGCTCCCGACCACGAGGAGCCCCGTCTCCCTGGCCATTCCGAGCTGGAACAGCACGCGCGCCACCGACTCGGTCTGGAGCTCTCCGGAGCGCGTGGCGGACCGGATGACGCCCGTGTTGAGGTCCGCCATCGTCATCCGCTGTCGGATGATGTCCTCGGGGGACACCAGCGTCGGTGTCTCGACGGCCGAGGGCATCGATCCGGTAGAGCTGATCCGCTCCTCGGAGAGGGTGCCGCGAGGCGTGGCGGTGAGGCGGCTGATGGACCCCGTCGCGGTCGCCGTCGTGACCCGGATCGATCCCGAGGTCGTCTCGGTGACGGCGATCGGTAGACCCTTCGGCATCGACGACCCGGGCATGAACTCCTTGGCCGATCCGGCCTTGGGCTGCACCTGAGGTGCGGGCGCCAGCGGCGGCAGCGGGGCGGCAAGGCGGTGAACGAGCGCCCGGACGTCCCGCGCACCCGAGCGCAGCCCGAGCCCCTCGGCCGCGCGGGTGAGCGCCGCGAGGAACTCCTCCGCAGTCTGGTACCGATCCGCGGCCTGCCGCGCCAGCGCACGGCGAACGACGGCCTGGAGATCGGAGTGGACGTGGGCGCTGAACTGGTCGAAGCGGTCGATGCGCGCGTCGCGCACAGCGAGCAGGATGTCGAGGTCGCTCTTGCCGGCGAAGAGGCGGCGCCCGGTGAGGACCTCCGCGAGCACGATGCCCGCGGCGAAGAGATCGCTGCGCCCGTCCACGTCCTCGCCGAGCGCCTGTTCGGGCGACATGTACGAGTACTTGCCCTTGACCGCACCCGCGGCCGTGACGCCGCGGCGCTCGCCGGCGCGCGCGATCCCGAAGTCGCCGAGCTTCACCTCGCCCTGGCGGGACAGGAGGATGTTCGACGGCGTCACGTCTCGGTGCACGATGCCGAGGTTGCGGCCATCCTCGCCCGTCGCGGTGTGCGCGTAGTCGAGGGCCTCGAGCACGTCCGACACGATGTGCACCGCGAGCGCCGGCTCGAGGTGCGTCTTGCGCTCGTTGACGTCGCGCAGCACCGCCAGGACGTCCACGCCGTCGACGAGCTCGAGCGCGATGAAGTACCGCCCCTCGACCTGCCCGAAGTCGAGCACCTGGACGATCTTCGGGTGCTCGAGCCGCGCCGTCAGCGTCGCCTCGTCGACGAACATGTCCACGAACGAGGGATCGGCCGCCAGGTGCGGCAGGATCCGCTTGATCACCACCTTCTTCTCGAAGCCCAGCTCGCCACGGATCCGCGCGCGGAAGATCTCCGCCATACCGCCCACGGCCATGAGCTCGAGCAGCTCGTAGCGCCCGAACGCCTGCGGGAATGCTTGACTCGCGCTGTCGTCGACGGACATCGCCGCCATGGATTATACGCGGTGACGCCGGTTCGCGCCCCGTCTCACACGATCCGGTCGCTTCAATAAGCGTGGCGCCGGACGCTGACGTTCATGAGGAGGCCGAGGGCGACGAGCATGGTGAGCACCGAGGAGCCGCCATAGCTCACGAGCGGCAGCGTCACGCCGACCACGGGCACGAGCCCGGTGACCATGCCGATGTTGAGCAGCACGTGCCAGAAGAGCAGGCCTGACACGCCGAGCGCCACCATCGCGCCGAAGCGATCGCGCGCGCTCGCGGCCACGCCGAGCGCCCACACGATGAGGAACAGGTACAGCAGGCAGAGCAGGAAACAGCCGGCGAAGCCCCACTCCTCGGCCCACACGGCGAAGGGAAAGTCCGTCCAGTGCTCGGGCAGGAACTGGAGCTGGTTCTGCGTGCCGTGGAGGTAGCCCTTGCCGAAGAGCCGCCCGGAGCCCACCGCGAAGATGGCCTGGCGCGAGTGCCAGCCCGCGCCGACGGGATCGCGGGAGGGGTCGAGGAAGGTGAGGATGCGCTCCTTCTGGTAGGGACGCAGGAGGCCGAACCAGGCGATCGGCACGGCCGCGGCGGCGACGACGAGGCCCCAGAGGGTCGTGCGCAGTCGATACCGCGCCACGGTGAGCACGAACAGGCCGATGAGCAGGATGATCACGGCCGTTCCGAGGTCGGGCTGCCGGAGGGTCAGCACGACCGGCAAGAGCAGCATGCCGATCAGCGTGAGCTCGTCGCGGTCGAACGGACCGAGCTTGCGTCGACCGCCGGCGCGCGGCGCGGAGAGGTCGTGGAGGAACTTGGCGATGGCGATGACGAGGAGGATCTTCATCACCTCGCTCGGCTGGAACCGCAGGGGACCGAACGAGAACCAGCGCCGCGAACCGTTGACCCGCCTGCCGAACACGAGCACCGCGACGAGGGCGACGATGCCGCCCCCGTAGAGCGGATAGGCCACGCGGTAGAAGAAGCGGTAGTCGACCGCCGCCGCCGCGATGAACAGGAGCGTGCCGCCGCCGAGCCACCATAGCTGCGACTGGAAGAGCTGGCGGTGCGTCGCCGCCGTCGCGCTGTTGAGGTTCACGAGGCCGATCGCGATGAGCCCCAGCACCGCGCCGACGAGCGGCCAGTCGATGCGCGCGCGCCCGAGCCGCAGCCGTCGGGAGTCGGACTGGAGGTCCATGACTAGTCCCCCGGCTCCGTCGGCAGGTCGCCGCCCTCGAGCGAGTCGTCGTCGGCCTCGCCGCCGAGCGCGGCCGGCACGGGCAGCGGCGTGACCGGATCGGTGTCCTCGGGCACCGGCCCGCCGCCGAAGCGCGCCTTGACGGCGGAGAACGCGATCGGGGCCGCGGCCTTCGCGCCGAGGCCCCCGTGCTCGACCATCACGGCAAAGGCGATCTCCGGCCGATCGGCGGGCGCGAAGCCGACGAACCAGGCGTGCGGTCGCGAGTGCCAGGCCCATCCCTCGCCACCGCCGCGCACCGAGCCCTTGTTCGAGCGCACCTGCGCGGTGCCCGTCTTGCCCGCCACGGCGACCGGCAGGCCGCTCGCCGGGAGCGCCGAGTACGCCGTGCCCTTCTTGTCGTGCACCGTGTCGCGGAGCGCCCGCGCGAGCAGGCCGAGGTGCCCGCTCGCCGCGTCGATGCGCCGCCGGACGACGGGCGCGAGCTGCGACGAGACGGTACCGTCGGGCGCGAGGATGCGCTCGACGATCTGCGGCTGCAGGAGCTGGCCGCCGTTCGCGATCGCGGCGTACGCGAGCGCGAGTTGCAGCACGGTGGCCTTGGTGGCGCCCTGGCCGATCGCCGCGTTCAGGGCATAGCCGGGCCGGTAGCCCTCCTTGGTGCTCTTCCTGAACCACGCCATCGTCGGGATGAGCCCGGGCACCTCGCCGTTGAGACCCAGGCCCGAGGCCTCGCCGAAGCCGAGGTCGCGCGCCGCCTGCGCCAGGCGGTCGAGGCCGAGCTTCTCGCCGAGCTTGTAGAAGTAGATGTTGCACGACTGCGAGATCGCCTCGTGCAGGTCGACCGAGCCATGCGCGTGCATGCAGCGGAAGAGGTGGCCGCCGTAGCGGTAGCCGCCCGTGCACGTCATGTGCTCGCCCGGCCTCACGGTCGCGTCGCCGAGGCCGGCGAGCGCGGTGACGACCTTGAACGTCGAGCCGGGGAAGTAGTGCTCGCGCACGACCTTGTCGATCAAGGGTCGGCGGGGATCGTTCGCGTCGAACGTGTCGTCGCGCCCGAGGCCGAGCGACGGACGCGACACCCAGCCGAGGACGCGGCCGGTCCGCACCTCGACCACCACGGCCGCGCCCGACGAGATGGTCCGGAACGAGCGCTCGAGCGCGCGCTGGACGCGATCGTCGAGCGTGAGCACCACGTCGGAGCCGGACTGCGGCTCCACGTACTGGGGCGCGCCGGCGAGGAGCTCCTCGGCCTCCTCGGCCGACTTGCGCAGGCCGCGCGCGTCGATGACCACGCGCTCGGCGCCGGGCGTACCGCGCAGGATGCGCTCGAACGATCGCTCGATCCCGGCACGGCCGATGTAGTCACCGGGGCGGTACGACTCCGCGCGCTCCTCGGAGCCGCGCGCGTCCGAGTCCGCCTTCGCGCGCTTGATGTCGCCCACCGAGACCTGGTTGAGGTAGCCGATCGCGTGGGAGGCGTAGTGACCGCGCGGGTAGCTGCGATGCGGCGCGACCTCGACCGTGACGCCCGGCAGGTCGGCCCGGCTCGTCTCGATGACGGCCAGGAGATCGCGGCCGATGTCCTCGCGCACGAGCACGCTCTTGAAGCGAGAGAGGCCGCGCACCGCGGCGACCCGAGCGCGCACCTCCTCCGCGTCCTTGCCCGACATCACGAGGAGCTGCGAGAGCCGCGCCAGGGAGGCCTCGGTCGCGAAGCGTGGGGTGACGTAGACGTCGAAGGACGGGCGGTTGTCGCCGAGCACCTGGCCCGCGCGATCGAGGACGCGGCCGCGCAGCGCGGCGATCTCGACGTCCTTGACGAAGTTGTCGGCGCTCTTGCGCTGGTAGACGTCGCCGCGCGTGATCTGGAGCTGCCACAGGCGCCCCAGCATCACGAGGAACATCACGGCGACGAGGACGAGCAGGCCTCGCAGCCGCGCCTGGAGGTCCGGGCCCTGCCCTGCCGCCTGGCGCGGGCCGCTCGCGGCGCCGCCGGCGACCGGCAGCGGCGCGGTGCCGCCCGACTGCACGAGGGACGCGGCCTGCCCGCGGCCGAGCAGCACGCGACGCCGCGCGCGATCGCGCCACCGCGCCCGCGCCTTCACGACATCCCCACGCGCAGGCGGCCGGCGTCCTGGCCTTCGCCCACGATCGGCCCCCCGATGCGGCGGTACAGCGACATGACGAGCGGCGCGAAGACCGCGTTGATGAGCGCCTGCAAGGGCACGATGGCGATGGCGGAGAGCGGCACGTCTGCGACCAGGCTGCGCACGACCGTCACGAGGAAACCGGAAACGATCGACGCCGCCGCCACGAAGCCTGCCATGCGCCAGGGCCCGCGCACGTCGATCCGCACGGCGAGCATGCGCGTCGCCAGGAACACGAGCAGCAACGTCAGCGAGAACACGCCCTTCGGGGCCCCGGTCAGGAGGTCGGCCAGGTAGCCCACGAAGAAGGCGCTCGTCGCCGCGACCGGCAAGGAGCGCTGGACCGCGAGGCCTAGGTAGAGCACCGCATAGAGCGCGATCTCGGGGCAGAGGGCGCGCGTCGGGAGCACCGTGGCGAGCGCGCCGACGGTCGCGAGGAGCGCGTACACGACGACGAGGAGCACGACCGTGCGCTGCCCGGTCATATCTCCAGCCCGGGCGCGATGAGCACCTCGCGCAGCTCGGCGAAGTCGACGGCGGGCTTGACCTCGGCCTCCACGAAGAGCCCACCGCGCGAGGTCACGCGCTCGACGGTGCCCACGATCGCGCCGCGCGGGAAGATGCCGTCGGCGCCGCTCGCGAGGACGCGATCGCCGGGCTCGATGGAGGCGGCGCGCTCCACGTACTGCAGCACGCAGCCGAGGCGGTTGCGCCCGGGCTTGCCGCGCACGATGCCGCGCACCTGGCTCTTGCCCACGAGGACATCGACGGCGACGGCTGGATCGACGATGAGCGCCACGTCGCCCCACGCCCCGTAGATGCGCTGGATGCGGCCGACGACGCCAGCCGGCACGAGCACGGCCATGCCGGGCCGGATGGCATCGGGGTGCCCGCCGAGGTGCACGCGCGCGCTGCGGAAGTACGCGGAGGTGTCGGTCGCGACGACGCGCGCCGCGAAGGTGCGCGCGCCCACGGCCTTCTGCAGCTCGAGCAGCCGCTCGAGGCCGTCCGCGGCCAGCGCGCCGCGCTCGGCCCGCGAGAGCTCGGCGCGCAGCCGCGCGACCTCCTCCTCGAGCTCCGCGTTCCGCTTCTCCACGCCGACCAGGTACACGTAGCGACGCGTTCCGTTGCCGAGCGCCTGCGCGGCGCTCGTGACGAGCGCGGACAGGGGCGAGGCGAGGCGCAGCAGCGCCCGATCGACGAAGTTGAGGGCCTGCGGGTCGACGGACGAGTAGCGGAGCTGCGCCACAGCCAGCGCCACGAGGCCCGCGCAGTACAGCCCGCGCCGCGCCCGCGGCCCCACCCGCAGCCGCTGGAACACGCTCGGCCCCCGACTCCCGAGGCTCACGTCCCCTCCACTGGGTTCGCGGCTCCGTCTCGCCCCATCGGTCGCCGGCTCGAATCCGCCGCCGCAGCGCGGGAAGAGCTGACTCGCTGCGAAAGCGAGCGAAGCGAGCCCCAAGGGGTGGGGGCCCGCGAGGCTGTGCCGAGCGGGGAGGGGATGCGGGCATCCCCTCTGCGGACGCCTTCCGAGGCGTCCGAAACCAGCACGACTGACGGCGCCAAGACCAAGCGCGCTCTCCGGAACGACGACGATTGCGCCGTCAGTTCAGGGCGACCTCGCGCAGGAGCTTGAGCTCGTCGAGCGCCTTGCCGGTGCCGAGGACCACGCACAGCTGCGGGTTGTCGGCGACCATGACGGGCAGCCCGGTCTCCTCGCGCAGGAGGACGTCCAGGTTGCGTAGCTGCGAGCCACCGCCGGTGAGCACGATGCCCTTGTCCACGATGTCGGCAGACAGCTCCGGCGGCGTGCGCTCGAGGACGACGCGCACGGCCTCGACGATGGCGTTGATCGGCTCCTGCAGCGCCTCGCGCACCTCGTCCGAGTTGATCGTCAGGGTCTTCGGCACGCCGGCCACGAGGTCGCGGCCCTTGACCTCCATGGTCAGGACCTCCTCCATCGAGTAGGCGTTGCCGATCTGCTTCTTGATCTCCTCGGCCGTGCGCTCGCCGATGAGCAGGTTGTACTTGCGCTTGATGTGCTGGATGATCGCCTCGTCGTGCTTGTCGCCGCCGACGCGGATCGACTTCCACATGACGATGCCGGCCAGCGAGATGACGGCGACCTCGGTGGTGCCGCCGCCGATGTCGACGACCATGTTGCCGCTCGGCTCGGTCACGGGTAGCCCGGCGCCGATCGCGGCGGCCATCGGCTCCTCGATGAGGTAGACCTCGCGGGCTCCGGCGGCGAGCGCGCTGTCGCGGACCGCGCGCTTCTCGACCTCGGTGATGCCGGAGGGAACGGCCACGATGATGCGCGGACGGACCAGCGTGCGGCGGTTGTGCGCCTTGGTGATGAAGTAGCGGAGCATCGCCTCGGTGACCTCGAAGTCGGCGATGACGCCGTCCTTCATCGGT
Organism: uncultured Myxococcales bacterium; assembly: GCA_964593795.1. GTDB lineage: Bacteria > Myxococcota_A > Polyangia > JAHFDS01 > JAHFDS01 > JAHFDS01. The sequence goes on from CAZQJC010000030.1 coordinate 14,170, forward strand.
CGGACCGCCACGATGTTGCCGGGCGTCCGGCCAAGCATCTCCTTGGCTTCCTTGCCCACGGCGAGCACCTTCTTGGTGCCGTTCGGGCTGCGCTGCACCGCCACGACGGAGGGCTCGTTCGAGACGATCCCCTTGCCCTTGACGAACGTGAGGATGCTCGCGGTCCCGAGGTCGATGGCCAGGTCGTTCGAGAACAGGCCGTATACCCAGTCGAACAGCATGTCGGGATCTCTCCTGTGGCCGCCGAGGCGAGCGTCCCGGCGGCCCCCGCTTTCTACCCTGTAGGGAAGAAGGATACCACGTGCAAGTGAAAGGAAACAGCGAGCCGCCCTTGACCGTTGCAAGGGCCCTGCCACGTGGATAGACTCCCGACCCTCTAGTCAGCCCGGGCGGACAGCCCGGCCCCTGGCCAGCCGAGCCGAATCCTCGGAAGCAACCCAACCTCCGGTCGAGAGCCCCCCATGCTGCTGATGCTCGAAATGATGCGCCAGAACTCGCGGTCCACGATCATCTACGTCCTGTTCGGACTGGTGATCGCGACGTTCATCGTGAACTTCGGACCCGGATCGAATGCCTCGTGCTCCGGCCCCGGCTCCACGAACGCCGCCACGGTGGGCGGGTACACGCTCGGCGAGAGCGACTTCAACCACGCGTATCAGTTCATCTCGGGCTTCGGCCGCACCCCGTACGCCAAGGAGCGCCGGCTGCGTGAGTTCGTGATGGACAAGCTCATCGAGCGCGAGCTGCTCGCGCAGGAGGCCGAGCGGCTCGGCATCCGCGTCAGCGAGACCGATGTCGAGGACATGCTCGTGAGCGGCCGCTACCTCGTCCTCGGGATGCGCCAGCGCATCACGGACATCGTGTTCAAGAACGGCGCGTACGACCACGATCGCTTCACGACGAACTTCGTCGCCGGCGTGCTGCGCTCGACGGTCAAGAAGGTGCTCGAGGAGCAGAAGCGTGAGCTGCTGGCGGAGCGTCTCCGCGAGCTTCTGCGGACGAGCACGCCGGTCGCCCCGGACGAGGTCAAGGAGGACTGGCTCTCCAAGCAGAACCAGGTGAACGTTCAGTTCGTGCGCTTCGTCGCCGCGCCGTCCAAGGGAGACGACGAGATCTCCGACGCCGAGGTCGACAGGTACCTCGCCGCGCACAAGGACAAGGTCAAGGAGCACTACGAGCAGCGCAGCTTCTACTACAAGAACATGCCCAAGGAGCTCAAGCTCCGGCAGATCCTCGTCGAGGACCAGAAGAAGGCGGACGAGGTCGCCGCGGCGGCCAAGGCCAAGCCCGACGACTTCGGCAAGCTCGCGGCCGACAAGAGCGAGGACCCGGCGACCAAGACCAAGCAGGGTCTCGTGGGCTGGCGGCGCAAGGGCGCGCTCGGGCTCGAGAGCGGCGAGGACGACCTGTTCAAGGCGACCACGGGCAGCATCGTGGGGCCGTTCAAGTCCAAGCGCGGCTACCTGGTCCTCAAGGTCGAGGACGCGCGCGAGGGCAACGTGCCCGTGGAGAAGGTGGAGCGGGAGCTCGCCGAGGAGCTCGCGAAGAAGGACCGCTCCCTCGACAAGGCGCGCAAGGACGCTGACGGCTACCTGGCGAAGCTCAAGGCGGGCAAGAAGTTCGACGAGCTGTTCCCGAAGCAGAAGTCGAGCGACGACGGCGACGACAAGGACAAGTCGTTCGCAGCCGATGCCCCGACCATGCAGGAGACGGGGTTGTTCTCTCGGCGCGGCGACGTGGTCCCCGAGATCGGCATCGCCAAGGACCTGGCCAAGCAGGTGTGGAAGCTCAAGGTCGGCGAGCCTGCGGGGCCGTTCGAGACGTCGGGCGCGATCGTGCTCGTGGCGGTCAAGGAGAAGAAGGACGCCAAGGCCGACGAGTTCGACAAGAAGAAGGGCGAGCTGACGGCCGACTTCGCAGATGCGCGCTGGCGGGAGGCGCTCGACGACTGGTCGAAGAAGCGCTGCACCGAGGTGCGCGACGCGGGCCAGATCCGCATCAACACGGACATCCTGCGGTACGAGAAGGGCGACGAGAAGGTCTCCTACACGCCCTGCGCCCCGGCGTCCGGCAGCGCAATCTGATCAGTCCTTGCGGCCGCCACCGAGCGGCGTGAACAAGGAACAGGCAACAAGCAACAGGCACCTGGCGAACGAGGAATGACGGAGACGTGGCAGCCTCCGGCATTCCTGGTTCCTGTTGCGTGTTGTTCTACTGCTTGTTCCCTGTTCACGCCGTCCTCCGTTCGGTCGGGTATCCTGGGGCGCCCGATGAACCCGCGCCCAACGCCGATCGGCTTCTCGCTCGCGTTCGTCGAGGGGCGCGCCGTGCTGTCCGCGTCGGCGTGCGAGCTCACGCCGTGGGTGACGCTGTCGCGCCTCGAGCTCGAGGTGCCGCGCGTGCGGTTCCCGTTCGACGTCACCGGCGGGGCGGTGCGCTTCCAGCGGAGGCGCACGCGGCTCCGCGGCGCGGCGCTCCGGATCTCGCCGGCGGCAGCTTCACAGGCGCTGGCCGCGAGGCCGCGCCTGCCGCAGCTCGGCGTGGTCGCGGTGTGGATCGCCGCCAAGGACGACCGCGTGGAGCTGTGCGGCCAGGCCAAGCTGGGCGAGCGCCCCGTGCCGTTCTCCGCACGCCTCGAGGTGACCGGCACGGCGTCGCGCATCGACCTGCTGGCCGTCGACGTGCGGACGTACGGCTTCCTGCCGCTGCCGGCGCCGCTCCTGCCGCTGGCGATCGCGGCCGCGTGCGGTGCGAGGCCGCGCCCCGCGAGCGGCGACCCGGCACCCGACGACCCGGGCCCGATCGTCCGCGGCTGTGATGAGCTGCGCGTCGATCCGCTGCGCACGCTCGTGGCGCCCCTGCTCGTGCGCGGCGGCTGGCGCATCTACGACGACGCCGAGGTGGGGCTCGATCACCTGCGCGCGACGTCCGGCCAGATCGAGGTGTCATGGCGCGCGGGCGCCAGGGACGAGAGCGCGCACACCGCGTTCGCCTCGCGAGAGCAGCTCCGCCGGCTCGTGCCGACGGGTGAGGTCGCGCTCGCCGACGGCGACATCGGCCGCGCGCTCTCGGAGTACCGCGCCGCGTACGCGCGCTCGCCCGAGCATCCGCTCGTCGGGCAGCGACTCGTGCAGCTCCTCGCGGGCAGCCAGGTCACCCTCCACGAGGCAGGCGAGATCGCGCGCGAGCTGCTCGAGCGCCTGGGGGACTCCACGGTCCTCCTGTCGGTGCGTGCGAGCGCCGAAGAGCAGGCGGGGGACAGCGCAGCGGCCGCGCGGACGTGGGAGCGGCTCGCGGGTGCGTGCCGGGCGGCGGGGGAGCCGGAGGGCGAGGCGTGCGCGCTTCGCGCCGCCGCGAGCGCCGTCGGCGAGCTGCAACCGGAGCGCGCGATCGCGCTCCTCGAGCGGCTGTGCCAGAGCCGCAAGCACGACTGGGCCGCCCTCGAGCTCCTCTCCGAGCGCTACGTGGACACGGGGCGGCCAGCCGACGCGGCTCGCCTCCTCGTGCGGCGGGTCCCCGAGGCACCCCTCGGCGTGCGCGCCGGGCTGTTCGTGCGGCTCGGCCTCGCGCAGCTCCGCGCGGGCGACGCGGAGGCCGCGCGCACCTCCTTCGGCGCCTCGATCGCGATCGATCCGCGCGCCGACGTGTGGCGCCTCCTCGGCGACGCCGAGGCGTCTCTCGGCGGCACGACGGCCGCGCTGGCCGCGTACGATCAGGCGGTGACCCGGGCCCGCGCGGCGATGGATCGCAGCGTGGAGGCCCGCGCACACCTCGACGCCGCGGGCGTGCTGCTCGTGACGGGCGACGTGGACCGGGCGGCGCAGCGGGCCCGGCAGGCGCTGGCCGGAGGCGCGCAGACCGAGCTCGTCCTCGACGCGGCACGCATGCTCGAGGCGACCGGACACCCGGACGAGGCGCTCGCCGCGCTCGAGCGCATCGCCGACAGCGCGGAGTCGGCCGAGACGCGGAGCCGCGCCCTCGAGGAGGCGCGGCGCCTCGAGCAGACCGGCGACGTCGGGCCACCCGACGAGGCGGAGCCGCCGGGGGATCTCGAGGCGGCCGTGGACGAGCACCTCGCGGCCGGGCGCCTCGAGGAGGCCGCGAGCCTGCTGCAAGGCTGGGCGGCGTCGACCGAGGAGCGGACCCTGCGCGCGGATCTGCTCGCGCGCGCGGCGCAGGTGGTCCGGCGCACCGGCCTGCAGCGCGAGGCCGACCTGCTGGTCCTGTCCTCGTGCGACGCCGAGACGTCGGCGCTCCTGGCCGACGCCGCCGTGCACGCGGATCTGCCGGCGCTGGCGCGGGCGCTCTCGACGACCCTCGTCGAGCTGCCCCCCGAGCGGCGACCTCCGGAGCGCGTGGCCGCCGCCATCTCGGCGATCGCGCGGCACGTCCCCGGCGATCTCGCGCCCGGCGTCGGAGCGGCCCTGGCAGCCCTCGAGCCGACCGATCGAGCCGCGGTCCTGTCCGCGCTGGCGCTCGGCGCGACGAGCGACCCGGCCGACGACCCCGTCCGGCGGGTGCTCTCGCGCCTCCTGCGGTAGCGATTGGATTGACACCCCACGACCCGCAGGCGACGATCGGGGCCCGACCGTGGAGGCCCATCGCATGCGCACTCGCTCCCTGGCACTGATCCTCTTGCTCGGCTGTGCAGCCGAACGCACCCCGGCCTGGCAGGCCCAGACCCCTGCCACGCCCTCGAAGACGCCCCCGACCACGGGCGCCGCGGCGGCCGCCGACGATCCCTTCCAGAAGGCCGTCGCCGAGGGCGACGCGCTGTTCGCGGAGCGAGGCGACCGCGACAAGCTGCAGAAGGCCATCCTGGCGTGGGAGCGGGCGACCGCCCTCAAGGACGACTGGCGCATCTGGTCGAAGATGTCGCGCGCCGCGTACTTCATGGCCGACGGCATCCTCGGGTTCGAGACCGACACCGAGGAGGGCAAGAAGAAGCAGGAGGAGCACTTCCAGAAGGGCATCGCCTACGGGGAGCGCGCCATGGGGTCGTACTCGCCGGAGTTCCTCAAGGCGGTCAAGGCCGACAACAAGCCCGAGGACCACGTCAAGCTGATCAACAAGGACGGCGTCCCCGCGATGTACTGGTTCGCGGTGAACCTCGGCAAGTGGGCCAAGGCCAAGGGCTTCGCCACGCGCCTCGCGAACAAGGACAAGATCAAGAAGATCATCGACCGCTGCAACGAGCTCGACCCCGACTACTTCTACGGCGCGCCGCCGCGGTTCCTCGGCGCCTACTACGCGATCGCGCCGGCGTTCGCGGGAGGCGACCTCAACAAGGCGTACGACTTCTTCAACAAGTCGATCACCAAGGCGCCGGGGTACTTCGCGACGCGCGTGCTGCTCGCCGAGGAGTGGGCCACGCGCCGGCCCGACAAGGAGGCCTACAAGCGCGAGCTCGAGCTCGTCCTGAACACGCGCGAGGACGTCCTGCCCGAGGTCATCCCGGAGCAGCGCATCGAGAAGAAGAAGGCCGAGAAGGCCTTGAAGCTGATGGAAGATCGTTTCTAGTCCGAGCCCACATCAATGCGCGGGACCTCCGGTCCTTCGATGCGCACCTCGAGCAACTCGTAGCTGAGCTGTGTCTCTCCCGCTCCGCGCTCCGCGCTCCGCGAAGCGCGCAAAGGATGCGGCCCGGAATCGTCCACGTCCACGTCCACGTCCACGTCCACGTCCACGTCCACGGGCTCGGGCTCGGGCTCGGGCTCGGGCTCGGGCTCGGGCTCGGGCTCGGGCTCGGGCTCGGGCTCGGGCTCGGGCTCGGGCTCGGGCTCGGGCTCGGGCTCGGGCTCGGGCTCGGGCTCGGGCTCGGGCTCG